>NZ_JAAABE010000010.1:0-83926 GCF_009900705.1 Klebsiella sp. Q2
TTTCTCTGCGAGGTTCTCACCGGAACCCCGCTGACCCGGCGGCTTGCTTGCCGTTGTTCCGTGTCAGTGGAGGCGCATTATAGGGAGTAATTCCGAGGTGACAAGGGGAAATGCAAAAAAACTTTTCGTTCGCTCGCTTTTCCATCAAGACGCTGTTTAAACGCCCGGTTTGCTGATCATTTGCGCGATTTCTCGGGCAAATCGGGAGACCTGTTGCCAGTCGGTATAGACCACTTCTTTACGGGTATCCGTTTCGCCCCCGGTCATTTTCATAATCAGGCGGATCATAAACCGATCGTACCAGCGGTAACGCGGGTAACGTAGCGCCCCGGCAAACACCGCGCAGCTCTGCGGCTGCCAAGGCGAGTTGAGCAGAAACTTGCGCGTATAGCTATTGGTCTGCGGCGTGCGCTTCTCGGGTTTGCGCGCAACCAGGTTCACCGAAAAGAATGCCCCCGGCAGCGCCTGCAATGCTGCCAGGTGCTTTTTCACAAAGCGGTCCACCGCCGGATGAAAGTGTCCGTAGCGAATCGATGCGCCAATCACCACGCGATCATAATGATGCCATTCCACGTTATCGGTACGGTTCAGATTCAGGGTATCCGCATCGATACCCAGCTCTTTCAGCTCAGAGGCGAGAAACGAAGCGATTTCACGGGTCTGCCCGTCGCGGGTGGAAAAGAGAATTAAAGTTTTCACGAGCACTCCTGTTATTCGCGCCAGAAAGTGGGAGTAAAGAGCACCAGTAAGGTGAACACTTCCAGACGACCAAACAGCATATTAGCAATCAGGATCCATTTCGCGACCGGGTTCATGGTGGCAAAGTTGTCCGCGACGACGCCGAGCCCAGGCCCGAGGTTGTTCAATGTCGCCACCACGGAGGCGAAAGCAGAGAAGTCATCCACCCCGGTGGCGATAATAGCCAGCATACTAATGATAAAGACCAGCGCATAGGCGGAGAAGAATCCCCACACCGCTTCCAGAATACGTTCCGGCAGCGCGCGGTTACCTAATTTAATGCTATACACCGCATTCGGGTGAACCAGACGCTTAAGCTCACGGTTGCCCTGCTTGAACAGCAACAGGATACGGATCACCTTTAAGCCACCGCCCGTGGAGCCAGCGCAGCCGCCGATAAATGCGGAGCACAGCAGCAGCACCGGCAGGAACAGCGGCCAGCGCGCAATGCTATCGGTGGTGAATCCTGCGGTGGTCGCCATCGACACCACCTGGAAAAACGCCTGATTCAGCGTCGTCAGCACCGAGCCGTACACGTTATGAAGCCATAGCACCAGCGTACAGACGATGACCAGCGTCAACTGGACGCCAATGAACATTCGAAACTCAGGGTCGCGCCAGTACACCTTAAGGCTGCGTCCGCTCAACAACGAAAAATGCAGACCGTAGTTACAGCCGGAGATCAGCAGGAAGATGGCAATGATGGAGTTGATCATCGGGCTGTTGAAATAGCCGACGCTGGCATCGTGAGTCGAGAAACCGCCGATAGCGATGGTGGCGAAGCTGTGCCCTATCGCATCGAAGGCCGGCATACCGGCAAACCAGAGCGCCAATGCGCAGGCGACCGTTAGTAACACATAGATAAGCCACAATGTCTTTGCCGTCTCGGCGATGCGCGGGCGCATCTTGTTATCTTTCAGCGGGCCGGGCATTTCCGCGCGGTAGAGCTGCATTCCCCCGACGCCGAGGATAGGCAGAATGGCCACCGCCAGCACAATGATCCCCATGCCGCCGAACCACTGCAGCATCTGCCGGTAAAAAAGGATAGCGTGCGGAAGCGAGTCCAGCCCCACCAGGGTGGTCGCCCCGGTCGTCGTCAGGCCGGAAAATGATTCGAAGAAGGCATCCGTCACCGTCAGGTTCGGCTGTTCGGCGAATATAAAGGGCAAGGCCCCTACGCTACCCAGCACGGTCCAGAACAGCACCACGATCAGAAACCCTTCACGAGATTTCAGTTCGCCCTTTTGCTTACGGTTCGGCCACCACAGCATGGAGCCGATCGCCAGAGCGACAAAAAAAGTTTGAGTGAAGGCCCGTCCCGCGCCATCGCGATATATCAGGGCCACTAATCCCGGGACGATCATTGTCCCCGAGAATAAGATGACCAGCAGTCCAACGATTCGGGTTATGGCGCGAAAATGCATCTCTGGCGCTTCCTTTGATAGGCAAAAAAACAGAGGGGATTATTCGTTAATCTTCAGCAATTGCAATGAACCGCGACTAAAATCAGCCAGTTTTGCTGAAAAAGCCGCCACTTCGGCCTGGGGAAGCGCCACGCGCAGCCGAACCGACGCCAGATATTCGCTTTCAACGACATTCCCGGAAAATTGGGCGAGCAACGCTTCAACGCCGGCCAGTTGCCCATATTCACATTGCAAAGTATATGCCGTTAACGGCGTCTTGCGCAGCGTCGTCAACTGCGCCAGCGCCTGATGGACACCGCCGCCATAGGCTTTCACCAGGCCGCCGGTGCCCAGCAGGATACCACCGTAATAACGTACGACGACAGCGGTTATCTCACCGACGCCGCTACCCATCAGCTGCGCCAGCATCGGTTTACCCGCCGTTCCCGCCGGTTCGCCATCGTCTGAGAACCCAAGCTGTTGCGAATCATCAGGCGGTCCGGCGACCCACGCCACGCAGTGGTGGCGAGCATCGGGGTGATCCGCTCTGACCGACTCGACAAAGGCTTTCGCCGCCGCCACGCCGTCGGTATGCGCCAACAGCGTGATAAAACGGCTCTTTTTGATCTCCTCAACGACGGAAACTGGCGCCGCCGGGATTAACCAGCTCTCCATTAGGCCAGCTTCAGATCGCGCGTCATGTTTTCGATACTGTTTTCGTGAACCACCACGTTATCTTCGATACGGATCCCGCCGAATGGCTTCATGGCGTCAATTTTTTGCCAGTTGAAGTGCTTGCTGAACGGGCCTTCACGCCACGGCGCCAGTAACGACTCGATAAAGTAGATGCCGGGTTCAATGGTCAACACCATCCGCGGCTCGATAATACGGGTGCAGCGCAGATACGGGTATTTCGCTGGCGCCGCCAGATGCGTACCGGAGTCGTCTTGCATAAAGCCAGCAACATCATGCACCTGCAGACCCAGCGGATGACCAATCCCGTGCGGCATAAATGGCCCAGTCAGATCGTTCTCCACCATCGCCTCTTCGCTCATGTCAGTGACTAACTGGTGTTTACGCAGCAGCTTCGCAATACGCTGATGGAACTGGATATGGTAATCAACGTAGCGCGTCCCGGCTTTCATGGTGCTAATCAGCGCCAGCTGCTCGTCGTTAACGTCTTTAATCAGATGGGCGAAATCGTTATCGCCGTGTGCCGCCCAGGTCCGCGTCAGATCCGCGGCATAGCCGTTATATTCCGCGCCGGCGTCGAGCAGGAAGCTGCGCATCTCCGCCGGAGCGCGATGGTCCAGTTTGGTGTAGTGCAGGACGGAAGCATGCTCGTTCAGCGCCACGATGTTGCTGTAAGGCACATCGGTATCGCGGTGACCGGTGGCGGTAAGATAGGCCTGGTTGATATCGAATTCGCTCATCCCGGACTGAAAAGCCTCATAGGCCGCACGATGACCATTCACCGCCGACTTCTGCGCTTCACGCATACAGGCCAGCTCGTAATCGGTTTTGTAAGCCCGGTAGTAATGCAGATAATCGATAACCCCTTTCGGGTTGATCTTATCCGCGGCGATTCCCAGGCCCAGCGCGCGCTCCGGCACCGGCCCGATATAGCCAATATTACCGCGAGCGGCAGGCAGTTGGCTGCCGATGCCATCGGCCTTCGGCAGCGCGACCACATCGACCTCTTCGGTCCAGAACGAGGTCGGCAGCGGCTCAACGTTATGCCAGTAATCAACCGGCAGATAGAACCACAGCTTCGGTTTATTCACACCGTCCACCAGCAACCAGCAGTTAGGCACCTGAGTCACCGGCACCCAGGCTTTGAACTGCGGATTGACCTTGAACGGGTATGGATGGTCATCAAGGAAGACGTTAACCAGCTCGCCGGAGTGAATCAGCAGAGCATCCATCTGAAAACGGGCCAGGACGTCGCGGGTACGTTCTTGTAGGGTAACAATATGATTTTTATAGAGCGCGGCCAGGGATTCCATCTTTTGTCCTTTGCTTTTATGGGATCGTGATACTCCGCATCTTAGCACATCGACCTGCGTGCGGGTGATTTCCGCCGGATGTGATCCGACCAGCAATTATTTAAAGAGTAATTTGCAATTCTTTAACATAAATTCCACACTCCGTTTCATCTGGTATGACCAGATCATATTGCTGGATTCAGGAGACTGACATGCTCTACAAAGGCGACACCCTGTACCTCGACTGGCTGGAAGATGGCATCGCCGAACTGGTGTTCGATGCCCCAGGTTCGGTCAACAAGCTTGATACCGCAACCGTAGCCAGCCTCGGTCACGCGCTGGATGTACTGGAAAAACAAAACGATCTCAAAGGCCTGCTGCTGCGCTCTGAAAAAGCGGCGTTTATCGTCGGCGCGGATATCACTGAATTCCTCTCACTGTTCCTGGTCCCTGAGGAGCAGTTAAGCCAATGGCTGCATTTTGCTAACAGCGTCTTCAACCGTCTGGAAGATCTTCCCGTCCCCACTATCTCTGCCGTCAATGGTTACGCGCTGGGCGGCGGTTGTGAATGTGTCCTGGCGACCGATTACCGCCTGGCGACGCCGGATCTGCGCATTGGTCTGCCGGAAACCAAACTCGGCATTATGCCAGGCTTCGGCGGCTCAGTCCGTTTGCCGCGCCTGCTCGGCGCCGACAGCGCGCTGGAGATCATTGCTGCCGGGAAAGATGTCGGCGCCGAGCAAGCGCTGAAAATCGGCCTGGTGGATGGCGTGGTCGCCGCGGAAAAACTGCGCGACGGCGCGCTGGCGATCCTGCGCCAGGCGATTCAGGGCGACCTGGACTGGAAAGCGAAACGTCAACCGAAGCTGGAGCCGCTGAAACTCAGCAAAATTGAAGCGACGATGAGTTTCACCATCGCCAAAGGCATGGTCGCGCAAACCGCCGGGAAGCATTATCCGGCGCCGATCACCGCGGTGAAAACCATCGAAGCCGCTGCGCGTCTTGATCGTGAAGAAGCTCTGGTGCTGGAAAATAAAAGCTTTGTCCCGCTGGCTCATACCAACGAGGCCCGCGCACTGGTCGGTATCTTCCTGAACGACCAGTACGTCAAAGCGAAAGCGAAAAAACTGACCAAAGATGTCGAAACACCGAAGCATGCTGCCGTACTGGGCGCTGGCATTATGGGCGGCGGTATCGCATACCAGTCGGCCTGGAAGGGCGTGCCGGTGGTGATGAAAGACATTAGCGACAAATCGCTGACCCTTGGGATGACCGAAGCGGCGAAGCTGCTGAATAAACAGCTGGAACGCGGCAAAATTGACGGTCTGAAGCTGGCCGGAGTCATAAGCACCATTCAGCCGACGCTGGAGTATAGCGGTTTTGATCGCGTGGACGTGGTCGTTGAAGCGGTGGTGGAAAACCCGAAAGTGAAGAAAGCGGTGCTGGCGGAAACCGAAGAGAAAGTGCGCCCGGATACCGTACTGGCATCCAACACCTCAACGATCCCCATCAGCGAGCTGGCCAGCGTTCTGCAGCGCCCGGAGAACTTCTGCGGCATGCACTTCTTTAACCCGGTGCATCGCATGCCGCTGGTTGAAGTGATTCGCGGCGAAAAAACCTCGGATAAGACCATTGCCAAAGTGGTGGCCTGGGCCAGCAAAATGGGCAAGACGCCAATCGTGGTCAATGATTGTCCCGGTTTCTTCGTCAACCGCGTGCTGTTCCCCTACTTCGCCGGATTTAGCAAGCTGCTGCGCGACGGGGCGGATTTCCGCAAAGTCGACAAAGTGATGGAGAAACAGTTTGGCTGGCCGATGGGCCCAGCTTATCTGCTGGACGTGGTCGGCATCGATACCGCGCACCATGCTCAGGCGGTCATGGCGGCGGGCTTCCCGCAGCGGATGCAGAAAGATTATCGCGACGCTATCGACGCCCTGTTTGACGCCAACCGTTTCGGGCAGAAGAACGGCCTCGGCTTCTGGCGCTATAAAGAAGACAGCAAAGGTAAGCCGAAGAAAGAAGAAGATGCTGCCGTCGACAGCCTGCTGGCCGACGTCAGCCAGCCGAAGCGCGATTTCAGCGATGAAGAGATTATCGCCCGCATGATGATCCCGATGGTTAACGAAGTCGTCCGCTGCCTGGAAGAAGGCATTATCGCCAGCCCGGCGGAAGCGGATATGGCGCTGGTATACGGCCTCGGCTTCCCTCCGTTCCACGGCGGCGCCTTCCGCTGGCTGGATACCATCGGCAGCGCGAAGTATCTCGATATGGCGCAGCAGTACCAGCACCTTGGGCCGCTGTATGAAGTCCCTGCCGGTCTGCGAGACAAAGCGCGCCATAACGAAGCGTATTATCCCCAGGTAGAGCCAGCCCGTCCGGTTGGCGCTCTGAAAACGGCTTAAGGAGTCACAATGGAACAGGTTGTCATTGTCGATGCTATTCGCACCCCGATGGGCCGTTCAAAGGGCGGCGCATTTCGCCACGTGCGCGCGGAGGACCTCTCCGCGCACCTGATGCGCAGCCTGCTGTCGCGCAACCCGTCGCTTGAGGCAAGCGCGATAGACGATATCTACTGGGGCTGCGTACAGCAAACCCTCGAGCAGGGTTTTAACATCGCCCGTAACGCGGCGCTGCTGGCGGAGATCCCGCATTCGGTACCGGCAAACACGGTTAACCGTCTGTGCGGTTCTTCCATGCAGGCGCTGCACGATGCCGCACGCATGATCATGACCGGCGATGCCAGCGTCTGCCTGATTGGCGGCGTGGAGCACATGGGCCATGTGCCGATGAGCCACGGCGTCGATTTCCACCCGGGCCTGAGCCGTAACGTGGCAAAGGCGGCAGGGATGATGGGGCTGACCGCTGAAATGCTGGCGCGTCTGCACGGCATTAGCCGGGAAATGCAGGATCAGTTCGCCGCGCGCTCCCACGCCCGCGCCTGGGCTGCGACCCAGTCCGGCGCATTCAAAGCCGAGATTATCCCCACCGGCGGCCACGATGCCGATGGCGTACTGAAGTCCTTTAACTATGACGAAGTGATCCGCCCGGAAACCACCGTCGAGACGCTGTCTACCCTAAGGCCGGCGTTTGACCCGGTGACCGGTACGGTAACGGCGGGCACCTCTTCCGCCCTTTCCGATGGCGCGGCGGCGATGCTGCTGATGAGCGAAAGCCGCGCCCGCGAACTGGGTCTGAAGCCACGCGCCCGCGTCCGTTCGATGGCGGTGGTCGGCTGCGACCCGTCTATTATGGGCTATGGCCCGGTTCCCGCTTCGAAGCTGGCGCTGAAAAAAGCGGGCTTATCCACCAGCGATATCGACGTCTTTGAAATGAATGAGGCCTTTGCCGCGCAGATCCTGCCGTGCATTAAAGATCTGGGCCTGATGGAGCAGATCGATGAGAAGATCAACCTCAACGGCGGGGCGATCGCGCTCGGTCATCCGCTGGGTTGTTCCGGGGCGCGTATTAGCACCACGCTGATTAATCAGATGGAGCGTAAAGATGCCCAGTTCGGCCTCGCCACCATGTGCATCGGCCTGGGACAAGGGATCGCCACCGTGTTTGAGCGGGTGTAAATTTACAAAAGGATATCTCACAGCCAATGGCGTCAGAACAAGGCGGCAAGCGAGCGAATCCCGATGAGCTTACTGAAGTAAGTGATTCGGGTGAGCAAGCGCAGCCAACGCAGTGATGACGTCATTGGCGAAGAGAGACAGTTTAGTTGCCGTTCTTCCCGCCTGTCAGGGGCGGGTTTTTTATTTGCAGATATCAGATAAAGGCAAACGCGTCGCCAAACAGGCGATCTTCGCGCGCGCCGCGTTCGTTGCAGAACAGGTCGCGAGCAATCTTAGCCATCTCGAAACGCCCGGCAATATAGATATCGTGATCGGCCAGGGTACCGTAATCCTGCAGCACCGCGGTCAGCACGGTGCCGGAACGCCCACGCCAGCCCTCTTCCGGCTGCTCAACCACCGGCTCGATGCGCAGATTTGGATGCTTGACGCTCAAGGCTTCCAGCTCGGCCAGATCGTACAGATGTTTGGTCTCGCGACCGCCCCAGTAAATCGCGATATCGCGCTGAGGATTGCGTGACAGCGCGGTGAGCAGAATAGAACGCACATAAGAGAAGCCGGTACCGCCGGCAATCAAAATCAGCGGGCGGTCTTCATCTTCACGCAGCCAGGCTTCGCCATGCGGAATATCAACCTCAATTTCACGCTCTTTCAGGATGCGATCCATGACCGCCATCGCGTACAGATTGAGCTCCGAGGCGCCGATATGCAGTTCGATAAACTCCTGTTCCGCCGGCGTGGAGGCCATGGAGAATGGGCGTTTGTCGCGCTCATCCATTACCACCATCAGATACTGGCCAGCGCGGAAAGAGAATGCCGCTTCCGGTACTAATCGAACACGATACACGGTATCGGTAATCGCCTCCACCGAGGTCACTTTACAGCTTAAGGTTGTCATGCGTCCCCTCTGTCGGGTCTAAAGAGCAAAACAGCGGCGTTAGCCCCGCTTACTGTTGTTTAAAGATGGCCAGATCATCCCAGATGGCGTCAATGCGCGCCGTGACGGCAGGATCTTTTTTGATTGGGCGACCCCATTCACGCTGGGTTTCGCCAGGCCATTTATTGGTGGCATCCAGCCCCATTTTTGAACCCAGGCCGGAAACCGGCGAGGCAAAATCCAGATAATCAATTGGCGTATTCTCTACCAGTACCGTATCACGAGCCGGGTCCATACGGGTAGTGATCGCCCAAATCACATCGTTCCAGTCGCGGGCGTTAACATCGTCATCGCAGACAATCACGAATTTGGTGTACATAAACTGGCGCAGGAACGACCAGACGCCCATCATCACGCGCTTGGCATGGCCTGCGTACTGTTTTTTCATCGTCACCACCGCCAGGCGGTAGGAGCACCCTTCCGGCGGCAGATAGAAATCGACAATTTCCGGAAACTGTTTCTGCAGGATCGGGACGAAGACTTCATTCAGCGCCACGCCCAGCACCGCAGGCTCATCCGGCGGACGGCCGGTATAGGTCGAATGATAAATCGCGTCTTCACGCTGGGTAATATGGGTGACCGTAAACACCGGGAACTGGTCTACTTCATTGTAGTAGCCGGTATGGTCGCCATACGGACCTTCCGGCGCCATCTCCCCGGCCTCGATATAACCTTCCAGCACAATCTCTGCGCTGGCAGGCACTTCAAGATCGTTCGAGACGCATTTCACCACTTCGGTTTTGGTGCCGCGCAGCAGCCCGGCAAAGGCATATTCCGACAGCGTATCCGGCACCGGGGTCACTGCACCAAGAATGGTCGCCGGGTCGGCGCCGAGCGCCACAGAAACCGGGAAGCGTTCCCCCGGACGCGCCGCGCACCACTCCTGGAAATCCAGCGCGCCGCCGCGATGAGACAGCCAGCGCATAATCAGTTTGTTTTTGCCAATCAGCTGCTGGCGATAAATCCCCAGGTTTTGCCGCTCTTTGTGCGGCCCACGGGTCACCGTCAGCCCCCAGGTGATCAGCGGCGCGGCATCTTCCGGCCAGCAGGTCATAATCGGGATTTTCCTCAGGTCGACGTCATCGCCCTGGATGATTTTTTGCTGACAGGGGGCGCCGCGCAGACGTTTGGTGGGCATATTCAGCACTTGCTTAAACTGCGGCAGCTTATCAAACAGATCGCGGAAACCTTTGGGCGGCTCAGGCTCTTTCAGAAAGGCTAACAGCTTACCCACCTCGCGCAGCGAACTGACGTCCTCCTGACCCATCCCCAGCGCCACGCGCCGCGGCGTGCCGAACAGGTTGCACAGCACCGGCATGGTATAGCCTTTCGGATTCTCAAACAGCAGCGCAGGACCGCCAGCGCGCAGGGTGCGGTCGGCAATTTCGGTGATTTCCAGGTGAGGATCGACCGGCAGAGTGATACGTTTTAGTTCGCCCTGTTGTTCCAGGAGTGTCAGAAAGTCGCGAAGATCGTGATATTTCATGAAAGTGTTATTGACCTCTCTACAGGCGGCTAATTATACGGTGTTCAACGGCGAGATGCTGTAATTTTGTTAAATTAGCGTGAAAGAACGCTGAAATTTGGATTTCAATTATAATGGCTTTCGCGATTACACCAGCCATTTGTTATGCTTGCCGTTATTAGAAGTGGAATGAGTCATTATGCAAGCCTGGTACTTACTGTATTGCAAACGTGGGCAGCTACAACGAGCCCAGGAACATCTGGAACGTCAGTCAGTTAACTGCCTGATGCCGACGATTGCGCTGGAAAAAATCATTCGCGGTAAACGCACCATGGTCAGCGAACCGCTGTTCCCGAACTACCTGTTTATTGAGTTCGATCCAGAGGTGATTCATACCACCACCATCAGCGCCACCCGCGGGGTTAACAACTTCGTGCGCTTTGGCGCCCTACCCGCTATCGTCCCCTCGGCGGTCATCCACCAGCTCTCTATCTACAAACCGGAAGGCATTACCGACCCGGAAACGCCGCATGAGGGCGATAGCGTACTGATCACCGACGGCGCGTTCGAAGGCTTACAGGCTATCTTTACCGAGCCGGACGGTGAAGCACGCTCTATGTTGCTGTTAAACCTGCTGAATAAGCAAGTCCTGCAGAGCGTTAAAAACACCGATTTCCAGAAAATCTAAGCGCCGTTAACGTCGACGCCAAACAGCGCCCTGACGTTGGCGTCCGTTTGCGCCTCCAGCCACTGCGCTTCCTCGCCGCGCCAGGCCGCGACGCTGGCCAGGATATGCGGCAAATACGCGGGCTCGTTACGACGCGAGGCGGGTTTCGGCTTGAGGTCGCGCGGCAGCAGATAGGGCGCGTCAGTTTCCAGCAGCAGACGTTCCGCCGGGATCGCCGGCAATAGCGCTCGCAGCTCGAGCCCTCGCCGCTCATCGCATACCCAACCGGTAATACCGATAAACAGCCCCAGATCCAGACATTCCTGCACCTCGCTGCGGCTGCCGGTAAAGCAGTGCAGCACCGCGCCCGGGATCTTCCCGAGCCAGGGTTTAAGCAGCGCCAGAAACCGGTCGTGGGCGTCGCGGCAGTGTAAAAACACCGGCATCGACAGCTCGGCGGCCAGCGCCAGCTGGGCACTGAACGCCTCCTCCTGCTCCTGGGGCGTGGAGAAATTACGATTAAAATCCAGACCGCACTCCCCTATCGCCACCACCTGCGGCTCGCGGGCGAGGGCATAAATTGCCTCGGCGACCGCTGGCGTCCAGCTGCTGCCGTCATGGGGATGGATCCCCGCCGTGGACCAGCAGCCGGCGTAATGACTCGCCATTCTCTGCGCCTGCTGGCTCTCCAGTAAATTTGTGCCGGTCAGCAGCATGCCGTGAACCCCTGCCGCCCGGGCGCGCGCCACCACCTCATCATGGTCGCGGGCAAACTGTGAACTGGTCAGATTAACGCCGATATCAAACATGATCGCTCCATATGACAACCGCCCTGACGGGCGGTTGGCGGTATTACTCTTCTCTGTGCTCAGCGGCTTCAGCTTCGGCCGCGGCATCGTCATCACGCGTCAGGCGCTTCCCGGTGTAGAAGCGGGCGAAGAACACCCCGACTTCAAACAGGCAGTACATCGGAATAGCCAACAGCGTCTGCGAGAACACGTCCGGCGGCGTCAGCAGCATCCCCACCACGAAGGCGCCCACCAGCACATACGGCCGTTTTTTGCGCAGCTCTTCCGGCGTGGTGACGCCCATCCAGCAGAGCAGCACAATAGCGACCGGCACCTCAAAAGAGACCCCGAACGCCATAAACAGCGCCATCACGAAGTCGAGATAACTGCGGATATCGGTCGAGACCAGCACCCCCTCCGGGGCAGCATGGGTCAGGAAGCCGAACGCCAGCGGAAACACGACAAAATACGCGAAAGCCATGCCGATATAGAACAGCAGAGTGCTGGAGACCAGTAAGGGCACCACCAGCCGGCGCTCATGCTTATACAGCGCCGGCGCGACGAAGGCCCATACCTGATACAGAATAATCGGCACCGACAGGATCACCGACACCATGAAGGTCAGCTTTATCGGCGTAAAGAAAGGTGAAGCGACATCGGTGGCGATCATCGTCGCGCCTACCGGCATCTTGCTGATAAGCGGGGCCGAGACCAGCTGATAGATATCATTGGCGAAATAGACCAGCGCCAGGAAGATCACCAGGATAGCAATGATGCTGTTGAGCAGACGCTTGCGCAGCTCAATCAGATGCGAAATTAGCGGTTGTGTATCGTCTACGCCCATGTTTACGGTTTATCACTCGATGCGGGGGAAGAATGGGGGGCAGCCGCCGTAGCGGTTGTTTTCTCTGCCGGTGAAGCGGGTTGCTCGTCGGCCACGGGATCCGGCGCATGAACCGGAGCGCTGGCGTGATGTTCTGCCGTCGCCGGCGTGATGTCCTGCCGCTGCGCTTCGCTGCCTTTCACCACCGGATTATGGATGGTATTCGCTTCGTCACTGGCCTTTTCCGGGTCGTGGGCGCTATAGGAGCGCTTCATCGACTCCGCGGCCTCGCGCAGCTCATCCATGGAGGCTTTCAGCTCCGGCGTCAGGTTATTCAGGCTGGCCTTTTCCACCTTCTTGAGGCTCTCCTGGAACTCCTGCAGTTTTAGCTCCTGAGCCAGCTCATTCTGTACCGTGGTCGCCAGCGACCGTAGCGTACGGATCCAGCCAACCACCGTTTTAACCGCGACGGGAAGCCGCTGTGGCCCCAGAACGATGAGGCCAATCACAAACACCAGCAGTAGTTCACTAAAACCAATATCGAACACGAGTTACACCTGCTCTTTGTCGTGGCGTTTTGTCTCGTCTTTTTTTGCATCATCCTGTTTATCGGCGATAGTTTTCGCCGTGAAATCTGCGTCTGGCGCCGACTTTTCAGGTTTATCATCATCACTCATGGCTTTTTTAAAGCCTTTGATGGATGCCCCTAAGTCTGACCCCAGTGAGCTCAGCTTCTTCGTCCCGAAAAGCAGAACTACGATGACGACAACAATTAATAACTGCCAAATACTGATACCACCCATACACGTTCCCCTATGACAGATGATGAATTATGTGGACGCATTATACACGCCATCCTGCCAGCCGCCTCGCCGTCAGGCCACCGGCATGATTTTGCGCAAATAAGCCTGCGTCATGAAGAGGCGAACCGATCAGCGGGTTTTTCGCCAGCCAATCAGCCAGGTCACGATACCGCCGGCCATCAGCCAGCCGGGCATCATTCCCCACTCAGGGCGATGGATAAAAAGCAGCGTACCACTGAGCAATAAAACCGCGCCTATACCAAACAGATAACGGGATTGGCCCTGGCGCACATGACGCACATGCATATCCCGCACGATAGTATCGACGCTGGTCTGCAGCTGTTTGCTCTGCTGCAGGCTCTGATACACCAGCTCAGGTATTTCAGGCATTCTTTCGATCCAGAACGGCGCTTTGTCTTTAAACGCGCGCACCAGCGCCGGAATACCGACCTGATCTTTGATCCACGACTCAAGGAAAGGCTTCGCCGTTTTCCACAAGTCTAACTGAGGATAGAGCTGCCGGCCTACCCCTTCTACGTAAAGTAATGTCTTCTGTAGCAAAACAAGCTGCGGCTGGACTTCCATATTGAAGCGCCGCGCGGTGTTGAACAGATTTAGCAGCACGTGGCCGAAGGAGATCTCCGCCAGCGGCTTCTCAAAGATGGGCTCGCAGACCGTGCGTATCGCGAACTCAAACTCTTCAACATTGGTGTCCGGCGGAACCCAACCGGAGTCGACGTGCAGCTCGGCAACCTTACGATAATCACGGTTGAAAAAGGCGATAAAGTTTTCCGCCAGATAGCGCTTATCTTCTTTGTTCAGCGAGCCGACAATGCCGCAGTCGATGCCAATATACTGCGGATCTTCCGGGTGCTCGTAGCTGACGAAGATGTTGCCAGGGTGCATATCGGCATGGAAAAAGCTGTCGCGGAACACCTGGGTGAAGAAGACCTGCACACCCCGCTCCGCCAGCAGTTGCATATTGGTTCCCTGAGCCTCGAGCGCCTCCACGTCGGAAACCGGAATGCCGTAGATGCGCTCCATCACCATCATGCTTTCGCTGCAGTAATCGGGGTACACTTCCGGCACATACAGCATCGGGCTGTCTTCGAAATTACGCCGCAACTGAATGGCGTTGGCGGATTCCCGCAGCAGGTTCAGCTCGTCCAGCAGCGTTTTTTCATACTCACGAACCACCTCCTGCGGGCGCAGACGGCGGCCGTCAGGCAGCAGTCGCGGCACCCAGCGCGCCAGGCGGTAGATGAGCTTCATGTCCGCTTTAATGATCGGCAAGATATCCGGACGGATAACCTTGATCACCACCTCTTTGCCGTTCTCTTTCAGACGCGCGGTATGCACCTGGGCGATAGACGCCGAGGCTAACGGCTCAACGGAGAAATCATCAAACCAGGCCTCCACCGGCAGGCCACCCATCGCTTTTTCTATCTGCTGCTGCGCAAGCTTCCCTTCAAAGGGCGCCACGCGGTCCTGCAACAGCGCCAGCTGATCGGCAATATGCGGCGGAAAGAGATCCCGCCGCGTGGAAAGCATCTGGCCGAATTTAATCCACACCGGCCCCAGCTCCTGGAGCGCCAGCCGCAGACGGGCGCCAAGAGGTTGATCCTGATGGCGGTTTGGCATCCAGAAGAGCATCCGCCGCCAGATACGCAGCGGCAGCGTGATCCGCATTTTGGGGATAAGCTCATCGAGCCCGTAGCTCAAAAAGGTGTGGATGATGAAATACAGGCGCCGTAATTCTCCTGGCGTCATTTGCCCTCCAGCGTTTCCAGCCGTTTTTCCAGTGCGGCCAGCGCGCGTTCAATAGCCGTCGTCTCTTCAGCAAACCAGGCCAGCTCCAGCGGCCCCGGTGCCAGGCGCCACTCTTCAGTGATCGCTTCAGCGACATAACGCTGCTGGCGCTGCGCGCCCTTCAGTAAAAACTGAGCGCCGCCGCGGAGGACTTTACCGACGCCTTCGGCCACGATGTCACCGGTATATGGCGCCAGCAGCTCAGCGGGATCGAACTCTGCCAGATCGCACAGGGTGACCATGTTCTGCACCACCTGCAGATCGCCCTGCACTTCCAGCTCGCCGCTACGGATAAGCGCCGTCAGTTGTTGACGGTTGCGTAGTTTTGGCAGCACGCTGAGCCGGGTAATCACGGTGCAGTCAGCCTCTCCGTCCCAGGCGCTCAGAACATCAACCTGGCGTTCACTGAACACCAGCACCACGGGCGTAGCGAAATCCTGCAGCTGTACCCGCAATACCTTGCCCAGCAGGCGCTGGCGGGCGGGTTTTAGCGCTTTGTCGCGCCAGAGGAAAGTATTTAGCGCCGTTTCAATGCCAGCGGTCACCAGGGGTGTGAAAGGCATAGCGTCCCTCCTGTCAGAACTTGTAACCGCGATGCAAAGCAACGATACCCGCCGTCAGGTTGTAGTAGTCCACGCTTTCGAAGCCTGCATCCTGCATCATCCCTTTCAGGGTTTCCTGGTCCGGATGCATACGAATAGATTCCGCCAGGTAGCGATAGCTGTCGCCATCTTTTGCCACCAGCTCGCCCACTTTCGGCAGGATATGGAAGGAGTAAGCGTCGTAGGCTTTGCTCAGCGGTTCGATAATGGGTTTAGAAAACTCCAGCACCAGCAGACGTCCACCCGGCTTCAGCACGCGGTACATCGAGCGCAGCGCTTTCTCTTTGTCGGTCACGTTACGCAGACCGAAAGAGATGGTGATGCAGTCAAAGGTATTATCAGCAAACGGCAGGGCTTCCGCGTTGGCCTGAACATACTCAACGTTACCCACGATGCCGATATTGCGCAGCTTTTCGCGGCCCATTTTGAGCATTGAATCATTGATATCAGCAAGCATAACGCGGCCGGTTTCCCCTACCAGACGGGAAAACTTAGCCGTCAAATCACCGGTCCCCCCCGCCAGATCCAGCACGGTCTGCCCGCGACGTACGCCGCTGCAGTCGATGGTGAAACGCTTCCACAAACGATGGATACCAAACGACATCAAGTCATTCATCACATCATACTTTGCGGCGACAGAATGGAATACATGCGCCACCATGTCTGCTTTCTGCTCTTTAGCGACCGTCTGAAAGCCAAAGTGCGTCGTTTCTTGTGAATCCTCAACCATCTTTATGCCTGCTTGCTTTTCAAGAAAATGTTCACTGAGTGTATCAGACTCAGCGCATTTCCCATACGTTTCAGCGTGGCGGAGCCGCCTCCCGGCTACGCACCGGCTCGGCAGAGTCGGGTGAAAATGCCTCATTTTCCGGCAGGTTATCCTCCGCTTCGAGACGATATGGATCGTCCTGAGCAATGGCTTGTTCGACTAAATCAGGATTAATCCCGCGCTTGACCTCCACGCCCAACCCGCGAAAAGCCTCCGCCTGGGCCAGAAGATTACCGCGCCCGGAAGCGAGCTTTTTCATCGCCTGGCGATAGTTCTCTTGCGCTTTATCCAGACTCTGGCCGATAGCGGACATATCGTCCACAAACAGGCGCATTTTGTCGTAAAGGCGCCCCGCCCGCTCGGCGATCTTCTGCGCGTTGCGGCTTTGGTGCTCATAACGCCACAGATTGGCGATGGTGCGCAGGGCCACCAGCAGCGTCGTCGGGCTAACCAGCATAATATTATTTTGCAGCGCCTCGCTGATGAGCTCGGGCTGACGGTCGATGGCCAGCAGGAATGCCGGCTCGACGGGAATAAACATCAGCACATAGTCTAGGGAGCGCAGGCCTGGCAGTTGCTGATAATCCTTGCGCCCCAGCAGGCGAATATGATTTCGCACCGAAGCAAGGTGCTCCTGCAGCGCGACTTCGCGGGTGTAGTCGTCCTCGGCGTTGAAATAACGCTCATAGGCGACAAGGGTCATTTTGGCGTCGATAACCACGTCTTTACCCTGCGGCAGGCGCACGATGACGTCCGGCTGCATCCGCGAGCGGTTGTCGGTCTCGATGCTGACCTGGGTTTGGTACTCATAGCCTTCCCGCAGGCCGGAGGCCTCCAGCACGCGGGTGAGAACCACTTCCCCCCAATTGCCCTGGGTTTTGTTATCGCCCTTCAGCGCTTTGGTCAGGTTCAGCGCCTCCTGCGCCATCTGCGCGTTCAGCTGCTGCAGGTTACGGATCTCATGCGCCAGGGTGTGCCTTTCTCGCGCCTCCTGACCGAAGCTCTCCTGCACCTGCCGGCGGAACCCGTCCAGTTGTTCGCGCAGCGGTGTCAGCAGGCCATGCAGGCTCTGGCGATTTTGCTCATCGACGCGTCGGTTGCTGTGTTCGAAAATGCGGTTGGCGAGGTTTTCAAACTGCTCGCTCAGGCGCTGCTCGCTGTTCACCATCTGGCGGATCTTATCTTCCGCATGCAGCTGGGTGGATTCGAGCCGGGTGGTAACCTCACGCAGATCGGCCTCCAGCGAGGTATTGATATCCCGCAGGCTGCGCAGCTCGTTGTTCAGCAGCTCGCACTCTTCACGCCAGTGGGCTTCCTGGACCAGTTGCTGACGGGCAGCGCTCAGCTCAATATCCAGCTCTCGCCGCTCCTCGATAAGATCGGCCCGAATTTGATCGGCGCGCGCTTTGGTCGCCAGCCAGCCGACGATTAACCCGGCAGCCAGTGCGATAACCGCGCTGATAATAATGGAGAGATCCACGACGCCCCCTGCGATAACCTGATGACACAAAATAGAATTGTGCTGTACAAACGTCCAGTTTAAAAGGAATTTCCTGCGAGAGGCGACGCAAAAAAAAGGCCGGAGGATCCGGCCTGAAGGGAAAGCGGTTTAATTACAGCAGACGGCGCGCCGCTTCGACGACGATTTTCACCGCGTGGCTTTCGGTTTGCTTCATGGTTTCGGCGTTAGGGATCTCTTGCTGGGTACGGTTAACGATAACCCCAGCCACCATCCCGGCGCGCAGGCCCTGGCTGGCGCACATGGTCAGCAGCGTAGCGGATTCCATTTCATAGTTCATCACGCCCATCGCCTGCCACTCTTCCATAGAGCCTTTGAAGCGGCTCACCACGCGACCGGAGAAGGTGTCGTAACGCTCCTGGCCCGGGTAGAAGGTATCCGAAGAGGCGGTCACGCCGATATGGGTGGTGGCGCCAATGGATTTCGCCGCTTCCACCAGCGCGGTGGTGCAGGCGAAATCTGCGACGGCCGGGAATTCCATCGGCGCGAAGTGCAGGCTGGCGCCGTCCAGGCGAACGGAAGCGGTAGTCACCAGCACATCGCCAACGTTGATGTGCGGCTGAATGGCGCCGGTGGTGCCAATGCGCAGGAAGGTACGTACGCCAAGCTGCGCCAGCTCTTCCACAGCGATAGACGTAGACGGGCCGCCGATGCCAGTGGAGCAGACGATCACCGGTTTGCCGTCCAGCTCCGCGCGCCAGGAGGTAAATTCGCGGTGGGATGCCAGCTTAACCGGCTTATCCATCAGCGCGGCGATCTTTTCCACACGCTCCGGATCGCCAGGGACGATAGCCAGCGTAGCCCCTTGTAAATCGTTCTTGGTGAGGCCGAGATGAAAAACATCAGACTTGGACATAAAAAACTCCTCTGTGGGTCGAATTATCAGCAGAAGCAAAACGGTACTGTACAGAAGCCCCAGGCAACATTTTGTGATGATAGTCACTAAGAACAATAATGATTGCAGTTGTTTTTCAGTAAATAGTGATACACATCACATTAACAAGTTATATTCATCGTCACAGAACAAAAGATAGCCGCTTTCAGGCACTGTGCTTTATTACCGCCCGAACTAAAGGTAAAGGGTCTATAGTTACTGATGCGCTAATAAATAAGGGTACGGAGAATACCATGACCACCACCAAGCAACCTGGATTCGCACCTGCAGCCTCGCCGCACGCCGCAACCGCCGTTCATACGCCGGAAGAGCATATTGTCGCCGGAGAGACCTCTATTCCCTCTCAGGGGGAAAACATGCCGGCTTACCATGCCCGTCCGAAAAACGTCGATGGCCCATTGCCGATCGTCATCGTGGTACAGGAAATTTTCGGCGTGCATGAGCATATTCGCGATCTTTGTCGCCGCCTGGCGCAGGAGGGCTATCTGGCTATCGCGCCTGAGTTGTACTTCCGTCAGGGCGATCCGAATGAGTATCACGATATCCCAACCCTGTTTAAAGAGCTGGTTACCAAGGTGCCGGACGCGCAGGTGTTGGCGGATCTCGACCACGTCGCCAGCTGGGCGGCGCGTCATGGCGGCGATGCCCATCGTCTGCTGATCACCGGCTTCTGCTGGGGCGGACGCATCACCTGGCTGTATGCCGCACATAACCCGCAGCTTAAAGCGGCAGTGGCCTGGTACGGCAAGCTGGTGGGAGAAAAATCGCTGAATTCGCCAAAACATCCGGTGGATATCGCCGTCGATCTCAACGCCCCGGTGCTCGGCCTGTACGGTGCGAAAGACGCCAGCATTCCGCAGGACACCGTCGAGACGATGCGTCAGGCGCTGCGGGCGGCTAACGCCACAGCGGAAATCGTGGTCTATCCCGAAGCCGATCACGCCTTTAACGCCGACTATCGCGCCAGCTATCACCAAGAGTCAGCCAAAGACGGCTGGCAGCGAATGCTGGCCTGGTTTGCGCAGTATGGCGGAAAAAAAGGGTAATCGCCCAAAGCATGAAAAAAGGAGGCAAATGCCTCCTTTTTGATTTTTCCGGTGACGATCAAGCGGACTGGCGCAGATTCCGCGCCGCTTGCACCATATTCGCCAGCGCGGCGCGCGTCTCCGGCCAGCCGCGGGTTTTCAGGCCGCAGTCCGGGTTGACCCACAGCCGCTCCGCCGGGATACGCTGCGCGGCTTTTTCCAGCAGCGCTTCGATCCACTCCACGCTCGGTACGTTTGGCGAGTGAATATCATATACTCCCGGCCCGATCTCATTGGGATACTCGAACACTTCGAACGACTCCAGCAGTTCCATGTCGGAACGCGAGGTTTCAATGGTGATCACGTCAGCATCCAGCGCGGCGATGGAGTCCATGATGTCGTTGAACTCGCAATAGCACATGTGGGTATGGATCTGAGTATCGTCTTTGGCCACCGCAGCGTTAAGACGGAAGGCTTCCACACCCCACTGCAGATAGGCATCCCAGTCGCTGCGCTTCAGCGGTAAACCTTCGCGCAAGGCCGGCTCATCAATCTGGATGATGCCGATACCGGCCGCCTCCAGATCCGCCACTTCATCACGCAGGGCCAGCGCAATCTGTTTCGCGATGGTTTCACGGCTGACGTCTTCCCGCGGGAAGGACCAGCACAGAATCGTCACCGGTCCAGTGAGCATCCCTTTCACCGGCTTGTCGGTCAGCGACTGCGCGTACTTCGCCCATTCAACGGTGATCGCCTGCGGACGGCTAACGTCGCCGATCACCACCGGCGGCTTCACGCAGCGGGAGCCATAGCTCTGCACCCAGCCGTTTTGCGTGAAGATGAAACCGTCCAGATGTTCACCGAAGTATTCCACCATATCGTTCCGCTCGGCTTCCCCGTGCACCAGTACGTCTAATCCTAACCGCTCCTGCTCGACGATCGCCTGCTTAATATGTTCCGCAATGCCGGTACGATAATGACTGGCGTCAAGATTTCCCTTTTTGAAGTCCAGGCGCAGGCCGCGGATCTCGGTCGTCTGCGGGAATGACCCGATGGTGGTGGTCGGCCAGGCCGGCAGGTTAAAGCGTTGACGCTGTGCCTGAGCGCGAACCTCATAGGGGCTGGCTCGCTGGCTGTCCTGAGGAGTGATCGCCGCCAGCCGTTTTTCCACCGCCGGGTTGTGTACGCGAGACGAATGGCGACGAGCATGGACTGGCGCGCTCCACTCGGTAATCGCCGCCGTATCGCCGCTGTTCAGCGCATCGCGCAGCAGCGCCAGCTCACCGCATTTTTGCAGAGCGAAGGCAAACCAGCTCTTCACTTCCGCATCAAGGCGCGTCTCCACGCTCAGGTCGATCGGGCTGTGCAGCAGAGAGCAGGATGAAGCGACCCACAGCTCGCGCTTACCGACGAGGTCTTTAATTTGCGCATACTTTTCGGCGAGATCGGCGCGCCAGACGTTACGCCCGTTGATCAGGCCGGCGGACAGCAGCCAGTCGGCCGGCAGACGTTTATGCAGTTCGGCGACATCATCTTTACCGTGGACCAGATCGACGTGCAGCCCCTGGACCGGTAGCGCAGCAATGGTCTCGAGATTGTCGCTAACGCCTTCAAAATAGGTGGTCAGCAGCAGTTTGACCTGGCCCTGCAGGGCGTCATAAGCCGGTTTAAAGGCCTCCAGCCACGCTGGCGGCAGCTCCAGCACCAGCGCCGGTTCATCAATCTGCACCCACGCAATGCCGCGCTTCGCCAGTTCGGCCAGCACCTGCTGATAAACCGGCAGGATGGCATTCAGCAGGCTCAGACGGTCAAACGGTTCGCCTTTCACTTTGCCCAGCCACAGATAAGTCACCGGCCCCAGCAGCACGGGCTTGATCTTGTGGCCTAGCGCCAGCGCTTCGTCCACTTCATCCAGCAGTTGGGTCCAGGTCAGTTTGAACTGCTGGCCCTGCACGAACTCCGGCACCATGTAGTGATAGTTGGTGTTGAACCACTTGGTCATTTCCGCGGCGGCCGCTGGCTCGCCGGTGGGCGCGCGGCCGCGGCCAATGCGGAACAGGGTATCGATATCGACAGAGCCGTCTTTGTTCTGATGACGAGCCGGCACGTTGCCAAGCAGCAGGCTGGTGGTCAGAACATGGTCGTACCAGGCGAAATCGCCCACCGGCAGCAGGTCAATACCGGCCTGCTTCTGCTGCTCCCAGTGACGGGCGCGCAGTTCCCGGCCTACCGCCAGCAGCTCCTCGCGAGTGACATTGCCCGCCCAATAGCTCTCTTGCGCTTTTTTCAGCTCGCGACGCAGGCCAACGCGAGGAAAACCGAGGGTGTGGTTAATAATTGTCATTTTTGTTCCTCTCTTATTTCATTGAATCTGAAGAAAAACTCTAAATAGTTCGGCTTGCAGGAAGGCGGCAACGATGCGCATCCCCAGGAGCTTACTGAAGTAAGTGACTGGGGTAAGCGAGGCAGCCAACGCATCTGCAAGTCGAAATATGACGAGTTTTAGACGTCCAGATGTTTACACATCCATAATTGGCAGTTACTGTATATTCCTCAAGCGCAAATTGCTCATGGCGAAGTGAAGGACTTTCATGATCGAAATTAAACATCTGAAAACGCTGCAAGCGTTGCGGAACAGCGGTTCACTGGCGGGCGCAGCGGCTGCCCTGCACCAGACCCAGTCCGCCTTGTCTCACCAGTTCAGCGATCTGGAACAGCGTCTTGGCTTTCGTCTCTTTGTGCGTAAGAGCCAGCCGCTGCGTTTTACCCCTCAGGGGGAGATCCTCTTACAGCTGGCCAACCAGGTGCTGCCGCAGATCGCCCGCGCCCTGCAGGACTGTAACGAACCGCAGCAGACCCGGCTGCGGCTGGCTATCGAATGCCACAGCTGTATTCAGTGGCTGACGCCGGCGCTGGAGAATTTCCGCGCCCGCTGGCCACACGTGGAAGTCGACTTCCATTCCGGCGTCACCTTCGACCCGCAGCCTGCGCTGCAGCAGGGCGAACTGGATCTGGTGATGACCTCCGATATCCTGCCGCGCAGCGGTCTGCATTACTCGCCAATGTTTGATTATGAGGTGCGCCTGGTGCTGGCGCCTGAGCACCCGTTAGCCATGAAGACGCTGATTACGCCGGAGGATCTGGCCGCGGAAACGCTGCTGATTTATCCCGTTCAGCGCGGACGCCTCGACATCTGGCGCCATTTCCTGCAGCCGGCCGGTATCAGCCCCCAGCTAAAAAGCGTCGATAACACGCTGTTGCTGATCCAGATGGTGGCAGCCCGGATGGGCATCGCCGCGCTGCCGCACTGGGTGGTGGAAAGTTTTGAACGCCAGGGTCTGGTGGTGACCAAAACCCTGGGAGAGGGATTATGGAGCCGGCTGTACGCGGCCGTTCGCGATGGCGAGCAGCGTCAACCGGTCACCGAAGCGTTTATTCGCTCTGCGCGGAACCACGCCTGCGATCATCTGCCGTTTGTCCGGAGTGCGGAGCGACCCAGCGTCGATGGACCCACAGCGAGGCCAGGATCACCAACGCTCCGCTAATAAAGCTCGGCCAGTGCGGCTGCTCCTGCCAGATGGCAAGGTTAACCAGCAGCCCGGCGGGGACATGGACGTTATTCATGATCCCCAGCGTGCCGGCATCCACCTGGGTGGCGCCATAGTTCCACATAAAGTAGCCCAGCCCGGAAGCCACCACGCCGAGCCACACCAGCACGCTCCACTGCAGCGTGGTGGTCGGCAGCTTCTGGGCGTTGCCGAGCATAAACCACGCCGCCACCGCCACGATAAAGGCCCCGACATAGAACCAGGCAAAGGCATTGTGCTGCGGCATCGGACGCACCTCCATCAGGCGCTTGTAACCCACCATCCCGATGGCGAAGCAGAGGTTTGACAACTGCACCAGTAACAGCCCGGTCCAGAAATGATCGCTGACTTTGTCGTAACGGATAATCGCCGCCCCCAGCACCGCCAGCGCGGCGCTCAGCAGATAGCCCCAGCGCAGTTTCCGTCCGCTGAGCAGATCGTAGATCAGCGTGATATACAACGGGGTAAACACGGTAAACAGCAGGAATTCCGAGACCGTCAGATAGAGATAAGCGCGGAAGGCCAGCAGGTACATGATGCCAAGCTGCATCGCGCCCACCAGCATATAGAGCACGATCGTGCGCGGAGACTGGCCTCGCGTGCGCAGGAAAGGCAGGAACACCAGCGCCGCCAGGCCCACGCGCATCAGTACCGAAAAATAGCTGTCGACGCTACCGGCCAGGTACTCGCCAATCAGGCTAAAAGAAAAGGCCCACAGGATAGTGGTGATAATTAACAGCGCCACAATGGTCGTCTCGTTGGATAAAGAACAGGCATTGTAGCGAAGAGTCAGGTTGACGACTGGGTAATTATTCGCCAGTCGTCAATCTTTGTCAGTCGAGGTATAGCTTACGCAGGTAGTGCGGGACCGCATCGTCGGCGTTGCTACCGATCACTTCCAGTTCCGGATGCAGATCCTTCAGCCGCTGGTGGGCGTTGGCCATAATGCAGCCTTTGCCGGCCATCGACAGCATCTCGGCGTCGTTCATGCCGTCGCCGAAAGCGATGCAATCTGACAGACTGTAGCCGAGCATTTTCGCCACTGCCTCCAGCGCATGCCCCTTCGATACCCCGCCCGCCATCACCTCCAGACAGGTTAAGGTGGAGAAGCTGACGTTCACGCGATCGCCCCAGCGGGCGTTCATCGCCTGCTCAAGCGGCAGCAAATGTTCGTGATCCTCACAGGTAAAGAACACCTTGCTGATCCCCTGCGGATCCAGTTCGCCCGGCTCATACAGCTTATAGTTAAACACCGCCTCTTTGAAAAAGCGCATCTCTTCCGGGCGATGGCGGTTCATATACCACTCATCTTCCCGATAGACGTTAGTGACGATTTTCGGGTCGTTACGCACGATCTCAAACAGGTCGGCGGCAATATCACGGTCAAGGTTATGGGCGAAGATTTGCTGACCATCGCTATCGTGAACGCGGGCGCCGTTAGAGGTGATCATGTACGACCGGATGCCGAGATTATCGCGGATCTGCCCGACGTCGATGTAGTGTCGGCCGGTGGCGAAGACGAAATTGATCCCACGGGCGGTAAGCAGCTTCAGCGTCTCTTTGGCATAGGGGGTCAGGAAATGATCGGGGGAAAGCAGCGTGCCGTCTAAATCAGACGCAACAACCTGGTACATAAAAAAGTTAACCTCTAAGCAGGGCGACGAGCGTTATCGTCGGATTAAGTATGTCGATTGAAAAACTCGACGATGGCATTGAGCGCGACTGAGCGCATAGCGTCCTTTTCAAAAAGGATCTCATGGTATGCCCCTTCAATGACGAGCGGCTTTCCGCCCTCACAGGGATGGCCGGCGGCGGCCCGTAATTCACAATAGCGGTCGTGCATCAGATTATCGACCACCCGCTCCTCCTCCGCCTGCAGCAGCAGCGTCGGGGCGGTATCTTTATCCACATTCGCCAGCACTTCGTCACCGGCCAGCATGCCTTCGCGCACCCAGTGCCAGGTCGGGCCGCCGACCTGCAGTCGCGGCTCGTCGGCATAGAAGCGCAGGTTACGACGATAGCGTTGTCGACTGTGCGTCAGCACGTTAACGGCAAAAGGCAGCGCCCGCCAGCGTCCGGTGCCGATGGCATACTCTTCGCGAATGCGCTGATGGCCCTCAGCCCAGTCGAGAATATGGCGCACCATCCAGTCCGGCAGCCGAATGATAATCCCGAACATCGGCGCGCAGAGCGCAATCGCATCGCAATGCGCCTGGTAGCGTTGCAGAAAGAGCGTGGCAATCGCCCCGCCCATAGAGTGAGCGAGGATAAACCGTTTTCGCCAGTGGCCGGGGACCACCTGCTGCTGCCAGAGCGCAGCCAGGTCATCAACATAATCGCTGAAGTTCACCACGTGCCCGCGGTGAGTATCAGAGAGCAGACGACCCGAGCGACCCTGACCGCGATGGTCGATGATCATCACGTCAAAGCCGCTGTGAAAGAGATCGTAGGCCACTTCAGCATACTTCACGTAGCTTTCAATGCGCCCAGGGCAAATCAGCACCAGTCGATCGTGATTTTGCGCGCAAAAGCGAACAAAGCGTACCGGTACGTCATCGACGCCTTTAAATTCAGCCTCTTCGCGCTGTCGCCAGAAATCCGTCAGCGGCCCCATGCTAAAGGCCGCAAACGCGTTTTCTCGTGTTTCCCAGTCCTTTTTCTGCCCAAACATCGGGTTTACACCCCTGTTAACCGCTGAAAATCGTTTTTTTGCCGTGCATCACACAATGCTGACACAATAGCGTATTGTGGCATAAAAACAGACAATCAGGGAGTTTCTCATGACCATTGAGTGGTGGTTCGCCTACCTGCTGACATCAATCATTCTCAGCCTGTCCCCGGGTTCCGGAGCGATTAATACCATGACCACCTCCATTAACCACGGTTACCGCGGCGCGGCGGCGTCAATTGCCGGTTTGCAGACCGGGCTGGCCATTCATATCGTGCTGGTCGGCGTCGGTCTCGGCACCCTGTTCTCCCGCTCGGTGCTGGCCTTTGAGGTGCTGAAATGGGCCGGCGCAGCCTATCTTATCTGGCTGGGTATCCAGCAATGGCGCGCGGCAGGGGCCATCGACCTGAATACGCTGGCGAAGGCGCAGACGCGCGGCAAACTGTTCCAGCGTGCGGTGTTCGTGAATCTCACCAATCCCAAAAGCATTGTTTTTCTGGCCGCCCTGTTTCCGCAGTTTATCCTGCCCCACCAGCCCCAGGTGATGCAGTATCTCGTTCTGGGCGTCACCACCATCGTCGTCGATATCATTGTGATGATTGGCTATGCGACCCTGGCGCAGCGCATTTCAGCCTGGATTAAAGGGCCAAAGCAGATGAAGGCGCTGAATAAAGTCTTTGGTTCACTGTTTATGCTGGTTGGGGCGCTCCTCGCCTCCGCCCGTCACGCCTGAATGATGAAATCTCGCTCGCAAAGAGAGGTTCGCCTGGCGGGCGAAGCAATCTCTCTGCGCGAGCCGGCGCGCAAAGCGGGAAATTAATTTTTTTGCCCGCTGTCGACGCTGAGCCCACCGTGCCAGGATGCCGCCAGATAGGTGATTCACGGATGAACGGCGATGGCAGAAACGGCGACCCCTCATGATGCGGTATTTAAAACTTTTCTCTCACGGATAGAGACGGCGCGCGATTTCATCGAGATCCACCTGCCTCCGGCGTTAACAGCGATCTGCAAACTGGATACCCTACGTCTGGAATCCGGCAGCTTTCTTGAAGACGACCTCAGGCCCTACTACAGCGATATTCTCTATTCGCTGGAAACCACCCGCGGTAAGGGGTATGTCCATGTTCTGATCGAGCACCAGAGCGCACCCGATAAACTGATGGCCTTTCGCTTAATGCGCTATGCCGTCGCCGCCATGCAGCGCCATCTGGAGAACGGCCATAAAACGCTGCCTCTGGTTATCCCGGTCCTCTTCTATCAGGGACGACGCAGCCCCTATCCCTGGTCTATGAGCTGGCTGGATAATTTCGCCGATCCCGAGACCGCCCGCCAGCTCTATAGCGGAGCGTTTCCGCTGGTCGATATCACGGTGATCCCCGACGACGACATTATGCAGCACCGCAGCATGGCGGCCCTGACGCTGGTGCAAAAACACATCCGTCAGCGCGATATGGCGCAATTGCTGGATAAGTTGACCCAACTCTTAATGCTGGAGCAGATGAGCGGACAACAAATCACCGTATTGGTAAACTATATGGCTCAGGCAGGGGATGCCGAGGATACTCGGACACTCTTATACGGGCTGGCACAGCGCGTGCCGCAGCATGGAGGATTACTGATGACGCTGGCGGAAACATGGCTCGCAGAAGGTATGGAAAAAGGCATCAGGAAAGGCGTACAGCAAGGTATAAAGGAAGGTATAAAGGAAGGCAAACATCAGGCCCTGCTGCAGGTTGCCGAAGCGATGCGCAAACGCGGTATTGATGACGAAGCGATTATGGAAATGACCGGTCTGTCTGAAGACGAGCTGCAGCGGCTTCGCCACTGACACTTTCTCCACCCGGATATAGCCGGGTGGAGCATCACGCCAGGTTAACGCGAGATAATCAGGTGGATGCCGAAGCCCGCAAACAGCGTGCCGGCGATACCGTCGATCCACTTCGCCATCCGCTGATAGCCGCGGCGCATCCCCGGCAGGGCGAACAGGCTGGCAACCACCATAAACCAGGCCAGCGTCTCCATGATAATCAGCAGAAAAATACCCCAGCGCGCGCCGGCGCCAACGCTGTCACCGACGAACAGCGAGAACACCGAGCCGAAATAGATAATCGCTTTCGGGTTCGCCAGATTGGTCAGCAATCCCTTCAAGAAGCTGCGTCCGCTGCGAGCCAGCTCAACCTGCGGCTCTGGCGGGGATACCGCCTCTTTTTTCAACGCGCCGCGCAGCATCTGGTAGCCCATCCAGCACAGGTACAAGCCCCCGCCGACCATAATGATGTTGTGCAGCCACGCCATTCTGGCGAGGATCAGGTTCAGGCCGAGCAGCGCTACCCCCGCCCAGATCATTACGCCGCAGGTGATCCCCAGCACTCCCATCATCGCCTCTCTGCGCGAGCGGCTGATGGCCGTTTGTGAGACAAAGAAAAAATCCGGCCCCGGACTCATCAGCGCAATGATATGCACCAGCGCCACGGTAAGGAAAAGCATCAGCATAGTTAACTCGCAGGAAAATAATGAAGAGGATAACTATTCTGGCACTTTTATAGCCAGCTGACTACTCGTCGTCGCCATCGACATGCGACCGGATCAGCGCCATAAACGGCTTGCCGAAACGCTCGAGTTTACGTGTCCCCACGCCGTTGACGCTGAGCATTTCGCCGGCGGTTAGCGGCGACTGCTCCGCCATCTCAATAAGCGTCGCGTCGTTGAAGACCACGTACGGGGGAATGTTTTCTTCATCGGCAATCGCTTTACGTAATTTGCGCAGCTTGGCAAACAGCTTACGATCGTAATTACCGCCGAAGGATTTCTGCATCGCCTTCGGCTTCAGCGCCACGATACGCGGTACGGCAAGCTGCAGCGGGACGTCGCCGCGCAGCACCGGGCGTGCGGCTTCGGTCAGCTGCAGCGCGGAGTGCTGGGCGATATTCTGCGTCACCAGCCCAAGGTGAATCAGTTGGCGGATCACGCTCACCCAGTGCTCGTGACTCTGTTCCCGGCCGATGCCGTATACCGGGAGCTTATCGTGGCCCATCTCACGGATGCGCTGATTGTTAGCGCCACGCAGGACTTCCACCACGTAACCCATCCCGAAGCGCTGGTTGACCCGATAAATAGTGGAGAGCGCCTTACGGGCGTCCATTAAGCCATCGTACTGCTTCGGCGGATCAAGACAGATATCGCAGTTGCCGCACGGCTCCTGGCGTCCTTCGCCAAAGTAGTTCAGCAGCACCAGACGACGACAGGTCTGGGCTTCAGCAAACGCCCCCATCGCGTTCAGCTTATGCCGTTCGATATCCTGCAGCGGCCCGGCGGGCTTCTCTTCCAGACAGCGGCGCAGCCACGCCATGTCCGCCGGATCGTAAAACAGCATCGCTTCCGCCGGCAGGCCATCACGCCCGGCGCGGCCGGTCTCCTGATAGTAGGATTCAATATTGCGCGGGATATCAAAATGCACCACAAAGCGGACGTTCGGCTTGTTGATGCCCATCCCAAAGGCCACTGTCGCCACCACAATCTGCAGATCGTCGCGCTGGAATTTCTCCTGCACGTCGGCGCGCACGTCGTTTTCCAGGCCGGCATGGTAAGCCGCCGCGCTGATGCCGCGGCTCTGCAGACGCGCGGCGGTATCTTCCACTTTCGAACGGCTGTTGCAGTAGATAATGCCCGATTTGCCGCGCTGATCCTGGACGTAGCGCATCAGCTGGTCGAGCGGCTTGAATTTCTCCATCAGCATATAGCGGATGTTCGGCCGGTCGAAGCTGCTGACCTGTATGAGCGGATCGTTAAGTCCCAGCAGACGGACGATATCGCGGCGGGTGGTGTCATCGGCGGTGGCGGTCAACGCCATAAACGGGATCTGCGGCATCCGCTGACGAAGCTGGCCCAGCGCGGCATATTCCGGGCGGAAGTCATGGCCCCACTGGGAGATGCAGTGCGCTTCGTCCACCGCCAGCATCGCCAGATTCCAGTTCGCCAGATGCTCAAGGAAGTTGTCGAGCATCAACCGTTCCGGAGCGATATACAGCAGACGAACCTGCCCGCTGCGGCAGCCGGCCATCACGTCCTGCTGCTGTTCGCGGCTCTGGGTCGAGTTCAGACAGGCCGCCGCCACGCCGTTGGCCAGCAGCTGATCGACCTGATCTTTCATCAGCGAGATCAGCGGCGAGACCACTACCGTCAGGCCGCCCATGACCAGCGCCGGTACCTGATAACACAGTGACTTGCCGCCACCGGTCGGCATGACCACCAGGCAGTCACGGCCCTCGAGCACCGTCTCGATAATCGTCTCCTGGCCAGGGCGGAACTGCTGGTAGCCGAAGGTCTCTTGTAAAACCTGCTTAGCCAGCGATTCCTGATTTAATACTTCCGCCTGTGCCACGTTGACCCCATTTGCCTGAAAAGAAAACAGGCGCTATTTTCAGCGCCTGCGAGCCAGAGTGCAACGATTAAAACAGATCGTTGAGCATTAGCCCGACGCCGACGCGCGTTTGATTAAAGTTGTAGTCGATAAGCGATTCGCCGTAGCCGCTGTAGATCTGGGTGTAAGCGCGAACATGTTTGGTGATGGGATAGCTCACCCCCAACTCCGCCCCGCCGTAGCCAGTGTTCCAGTTATATTGCCCCTGCGCGCTGAGGATCGCCTCGCCCAGCTGGTAACCCACCTTCAGGCGGTAATAGCCCATATATTTGGTGATGTCCGGGTTATCATCGGTGCTGCCCACCACATACCAGGGTTTCACTTCCACCAGCCAGTTGCCATTTTGCGCCATCAGGCGGGCATAGAGCCGGTTCCAGCTGCGCGAGGTGGGATCGGAGCGGCCATTCGAGTCGTGGTTATATCCCATTTCGATATCGCGCAACGTCCAGCCGGCAAACTGATAGTCGGTGGCAAAGCCAAGAAACAGCTGGGGTTCGTAGTTGGTTTCGCGAAACGGCGCCGACTCTTTGCTGTTGGAGAGCTGCCACCAGGACTTCTGGGTATAGGACGCGCCGAGCAGCGAATTATCCCCCAGGATGCCGCGCCACAGCGGGAAGGCGAGGCTCAGTTGAAACTTCACTTCATCTTTACGGGCATTTTCGGCCCAGTCATAGCTACGAATCGCCTCTTTATTGAGATCGCTGGTCCACGTGTAGAGCAGATAGTTGCTTTCATAAGGGTAGAGCAGAAAAGGATTATCATGATCCTGTAGCAGGTTGGCGATAATACTGCCGCGCACTGCTGGTTTGTCGTGTACCGACGCATCCTGCGCCATAACACCAGCCGGTAGCGCGCACAGCGCCGCCAGGCAGGCCAAAGAGATACGCATGCTGGTCTCCTGATAAATAGTTTTTATTTTTGTTTCACCTGAAGACATTCTACCTGTTTATTAATCCCCTGCCCCCTAATCCACTCCGAAAGTGGAAATCAATATTTTAGAAGCATAAAATCAACATTTTATTAACGAATGGAACCGGTGTTATGTCTGAACTTACTGCCGAAGCAGCTCTGAAACTGGTGGGGGAGATTTTCGTCTATCACATGCCGTTTAACCGCGCCCTCGGCCTCGAACTGGAGCGCTATGAAAAAGCGTTTGCCCAGCTCAGCTTTAATAATCAGCCGATGATGGTCGGCAACTGGGCGCAAAGCATTCTGCATGGCGGTGTAATCGCCTCCGCGCTGGACGTCGCCGCAGGTCTGGTCTGCGTTGGCAGCACCCTTACCCGCCATGACACCATCAATGAAGAAGAGCTGCGCCAGCGGCTTTCCCGCATGGGAACCATCGACCTGCGCGTGGACTACCTGCGTCCGGGTCGCGGCGAACGTTTTACCGCGACCAGCACCCTGCTGCGCGCCGGCAATAAAGTGGCGGTAGCCCGTGTGGAACTGCATAACGAAGCTCAGGTATATATTGCCAGCGCAACAGCGACCTATATGGTGGGTTGATTGCCCAAAATCGAGTAACATCACTCTCTTTGGCAATGGATTTTACCGATGGATGCGAAACAGACGCGGTTGGGGATTATTCTGGCCCTCGCCGCCTACTTTATCTGGGGTATCGCGCCGGCGTACTTCAAACTTATCTACTATGTTCCCGCCGATGAAATTCTGACCCATCGCGTGATCTGGTCTTTCTTCTTCATGGTGGCGCTCATCAGCGTTAGCCGTCAGTGGCCGCAGGTGAAAAAGCTGCTGAAGACGCCGCGCAAGATCTTCCTGCTGGCGCTCTCTGCGGTGCTGGTCGGCGGCAACTGGCTGCTGTTCATCTGGGCGGTGAATAACCACCATATGCTGGAAGCCAGCCTCGGCTACTTTATCAACCCGCTGGTGAATATTCTGTTAGGGATGATTTTCCTTGGCGAACGTTTCCGTCGCCTGCAGTGGCTGGCGATGATCCTCGCCTTTTGCGGCGTGCTGGTGCAGCTCTGGACCTTTGGTTCGCTACCGATAATCGGCCTTGGTTTGGCCTTCAGCTTTGCCTTTTATGGTCTGGTGCGGAAGAAAATCGCTGTCGATGCGCAGACCGGCATGCTGGTGGAAACGCTGTGGCTGTTGCCGGTGGCGGCGATTTGGCTGTTCGGCATCACCGACAGCCCCACCAGCCATATGGGGCAGAACCCCTGGTCGCTCAATCTGCTGCTGATGGCGGCGGGCGTGGTGACCACCATCCCTCTGCTGTGCTTCACCGGGGCGGCAACGCGTCTGCGGCTCTCCACGCTGGGCTTTTTCCAGTACATCGGCCCGACGCTGATGTTCCTGCTGGCGGTGACGTTCTACGGCGAAGTGCCGGGCAAGGATAAAATGGTCACCTTTGGCTTTATCTGGGTGGCGCTGGCGATATTCGTGATGGATGCGGTGTATACGCAAAGGCGGGGGCATCGGAGCTAGGACATTGCCGGATGGCGGCTCCGCCCTATCCGGCTTACAAAAGTACAGCACTCAGGCCGGATAGGCGCAGCGCATCCGGCACAACAACTACAGCCAGTTTTTACGCTTGAAGTAGAGATACGGCGCCAGGCCAGCCAGCATCATAAAGACGATCGCCCCCGGGTAGCCGAAGCTCCAGTGCAGCTCAGGCATAAATTCAAAGTTCATCCCGTAGCTGGAGGCCACCAGAGTTGGCGGCAGGAACACCACCGACACCACCGAGAAGATCTTGATGATGCGGTTCTGCTCGATGTTGATAAAGCCCATCGCCGCCTGCATCAGGAAGTTCACCTTCTGGAACAGCGATTCGTTGTGCGGCAGCAGGGATTCGATATCGCGCAGGATCTCCCGCGCCTGCTCCAGCTGGCCCGCCGGCAGGCGCGCTTTGCGCACGAGAAAGTTCAGTGCGCGCTGGGTATCCATCAAACACAGGCGGACCTTCCAGCCGATATCTTCCAGCTCCGCCAACGTCGACAGCGCTTCGTCGTACTCATCGCCCTGGTGGCCTTCCATAATCACGCGGCTCAGCTTTTCCAGGTCGCTGTAGATGTTTTCTATCTCATCCGCCAGCTGTTCGATTTTGGTCTCGAACAGATCTAACAGCAGCTCGTAGGCGTTGCCGTCCACCAAGGTCTGGTTACGCACGCGCATGCGGTAGAGGCGAAAAGCGGGCAGTTCACGCTCACGCAGCGTAAACAGGCGCCCTTCGCGGATGGTAAACGCCACGGTAGAGTTACCCGCGTGATCGTCGGCATCTTCGAAAAAGAAGAAGGAGTGGATATGTAACCCGTCTTCATCTTCAAAGAAACGCGCGGAGGCTTCGATATCTTCCAGCTCCGGGCGCGTCGCCAGGTTCTGACCCAGTTCCGTCTGCACGCGGCTTCGCTCATCGTCGTCAGGCTCGACCAGATCGACCCACACCGAGCTGGCGAGGTGCTTGATCTCATCGGCTTCCAGGCGCGTTAAACGATTGTTTTCCAGTTGAAATGCGCTCAGCATGACCGGGACTCCCAATGCAAAAAAATTATCGGACAGTTCGGTGGGCACACAGAAACAAATTGGGTTTCAGACCATTAAGCCTGACTCAGCGCGACGGGAATGGGGCAGGTCGCTGACAACCGCTAAGGCTATCAGCATAAGAGGATAGCCTTAGGAGTTGTTCCTGAATGACAGGAAGTTGAGCCAGCATCTACTGGGTGTGTCCAAGGCGAATGTCCTCTTAGCGTAATCGTGCGCGCATGTTACGCCAGCGCAAAATCGGCGTCAACACGCAACGGAACGCGAAAGCGCAAATCAGGCGCCTTAACGTATAAAGGTAGCAGAATATTACAAAATAATGATATTTTTCTTAAAGTTACACTTCCTCGAGCCGGGCGTAAGCCGCGACCAGCCATTTGATCCCCTGACCCTGAAAAGCCACCTGCAGCCGGCTGTGCTCGCCGCTGCCTTCGAGGTTGACGATGGTGCCTTCGCCAAACTTCGGATGCCGTACGCGCTGGCCTAATTTGTAGCCGGTATCGCTCTCGGCAATCGGCGCGCCCAGTCGCTGATGGTTTACCGGGCGGCTCACCGTAGCCCGCAGACGCACTTCTTCTACGCACTCCTGCGGCAGTTCTCCAATAAAGCGCGACGGCCGATGGTAAACCTCTTTGCCGTACAGACGGCGGGTTTCCGCGTAGGTCAGCGTCAGCTTCTGCATGGCGCGGGTCACGCCGACGTAGGCCAGACGACGCTCTTCTTCCAGGCGGCCGCCTTCATCAAGGGCCATCTGGCTCGGGAACATCCCCTCCTCGACGCCGACGATGAACACCTGCGGGAACTCCAGCCCTTTCGCCGAGTGCAGGGTCATTAGCTGAACCGCGTCCTGCCAGGTATCCGCCTGTCCCTCGCCCGCTTCCAGCGCGGCGTGGGAGAGGAACGCCTGCAGCGGCATCAGATCTTCATCTTCTTCGTTGTAGCTAAACTGGCGCGTCGCCGTCACCAGCTCCTCTAAGTTTTCAATACGGGTCTGACCCTTCTCGCCTTTCTCCTGCTCGTACATCGCGCGCAGCCCGGAGTCTTTAATCACCCGATCGGTCTGGACGTGCAGCGGCATATCGGTGGTCTCCTGCGCCAGCGCGTCAATCAGCTCCATAAAGCGCTGCAGGGCGCTGGCGGCGCGACCGGCCAGCGCTTTATCTTTCAGCAGCTCACGGCTGGCCTGCCACAGCGTCAGCTGACGATCGCGCGACGTCTGACGCACCACGTCCAGCGTGCGGTCGCCGATGCCGCGAGTCGGCGTATTGACTACACGCTCAAACGCCGCATCGTCGTTACGGTTGGCGATCAGACGCAGGTACGAGAGCGCGTCTTTGATTTCCTGGCGTTCGAAGAAGCGCATGCCGCCATAGATGCGGTACGGCATACTGGCCTGCAGAAGCGCCTCTTCCAGCACGCGCGACTGGGCGTTGCTGCGATAGAGGATGGCGCACTGCTCCAGCGCCCCGCCGTTCTCCTGCCAGGTTTTTATCCGGTTCACTACGAAGCGTGCTTCGTCGAGATCGTTGAAAGCGCAGTACAGCGAGATCGGCTCGCCGTCGGCGCCGTCGGTCCATAGCTTCTTGCCCAGGCGACCGTTGTTGTTTTCAATCAGGGCGTTGGCGGCGCTGAGGATGTTGCTCGTCGAGCGATAGTTCTGCTCAAGGCGGATGGTTTCCGCACCGGGAAAATCGTTAAGGAAGCGCTGAATGTTCTCGACCTGCGCGCCGCGCCAGCCGTAAATCGACTGATCGTCATCGCCGACGATCATCACCTTGCCGGTATCGCCCGCCAACAGGCGGATCCACGCGTACTGAATGTTGTTGGTATCCTGGAATTCGTCGACGAGGATATTGGTGAACCGCTCGCGGTAGTGCTGGAGGATATGCGGCTTATTCAGCCACAGCTCGTGGGCGCGCAGCAGCAGTTCGGCGAAGTCCACCAGCCCGGCACGATCGCAGGCTTCCTGATAGGCCTGATAGACCTTCTGCCAGGTCTGCTCGACCGGGTTGCCGTAGCTCTGAATATGATGCGGGCGCAGCCCTTCATCTTTCTGGCTGTTGATGTACCACATCGCCTGACGCGGCGGCCACTGCTTCTCATCGAGGTTCATCGCCTTAATCAGACGCTTCAGCAGGCGCAGCTGGTCTTCGCTATCGAGGATTTGGAAATCCTGCGGCAGGTTGGCGTCCAGATGGTGCGCGCGCAGCAGGCGGTGGGCCAGGCCGTGGAAGGTGCCCACCCACATGCCGCCCTGGGTGGTGCCCATCAGCTGGCCGATACGGTGGCGCATCTCTGCCGCCGCTTTGTTGGTAAAGGTCACCGCCATAATAGAATACGGCGAGCAGTTCTCCACGCTCAGCAGCCAGGCGATACGGTGCACCAGAACGCGCGTCTTACCACTGCCCGCCCCTGCCAGAACCAGCATGTTGGTGCGCGAGGCCGCTACGGCTTCACGCTGTTTGTCATTAAGGCTGTCGAGCAGGTAAGAAACGTCCATTGGCACCGCCGGAAGAGAAGGGGTTCCACGAACCCCTGTTAATATATACAGAGTAACTGGTGATTATATCAGCGAGGTCAGAGATGCCAACTGTGAAATTTCAATATGCGGCAACAGGCGGCTGTCCGCGGTGTGCATCAGGTCCGCGCCTTGCGGTTTGATCCAGCAGGCCTGCATGCCACAGCGCAGCGATCCGGCGACGTCAGTGGTCAGGTCATCGCCGACGTGCAGAATATGCCCGCGCGGTAAGTTCAGGCGCTCCGCCGCCAGATGGTACATGTCGGCAAACGGCTTGGAGCGGCCATCCGGCCCGGCGCGCAGCACAAAGCGGAAATAGTCGCTCAGGCCGAACAACTCTGGTCGGGCGTTGCCGTTGGTAATCGCCACCAGCGGCCACTTCTCCGCCAGCTTCGCCAGCGTATCGTGGGTCTCCTGCGGGACATCGACGCGGCTGCGCCACTGGGCGAAGTGTTCCATCGCCGCATCGGCCCCCGCTTTCGCCGCGTCGGCGGAGAGTCCGGCGTTACGCATGCCTAACTCCAGCGCACGGTGGCGCCAGACGGTCACGTCGTGATAGATCTCAGGCTCGGATGCCAACAGCGTCTGGCGCAGCTGATTAAGCTCATGGGCGTCGAACTGGCTGAGCGACGGATGGTAGCTGCGTACAAAGGCCAGCGACTCGTGCATCGTCCGGTCAATGACCGGGCGGTTATCATAAAGGGTATCGTCCAGGTCAAACGTCAGCGCGGAAATCTGGCCCAGAGGTCGGTAAAAACGCATTATTTCCCCCGTTTTGCGCGCGGATGCGCGGCATCGTACACCGAGGCAAGGTGTTGAAAGTCGAGATGGGTATAGATTTGGGTGGTGGAGAGGTTAGCATGACCCAACAGCTCCTGCACACCGCGCAGATCGCCGCTGGACTCCAGCATATGGGTGGCAAAGGAGTGGCGAAGCTTGTGCGGATGCACATGGCTGTTCAGCCCCTGCTTAATGCCCCACTCGGCGAACCGCTTCTGTACGTTGCGCGCCGAAATGCGCTTGCCCAGTTTCGACAAAAACAGCGCGTCGTCGTCAGTACCGAACAGGCCGCGTAAATCCAGCCAGTGCTCAATCCACATCACGGCGTTGCGACCGATCGGCAAGCGGCGCTCTTTGCTACCTTTGCCCATCACCCAGACCTCGCCGCTTTCGAGATCGAGATGTTTGATATCAAGGTTGACCAGCTCGGACAAACGCAGCCCCGCGCCGTACATCACCTCCAGCATCGCCCGGTCGCGCACCGCCAGCGGATCGTTGAGATCAATATCCAGCAGCCGATTGACGTCATCGACATCGATATTTTTTGGCAGGTGACGGGGAATTTTCGGCGCGGCAATCCCTTTCGCCGGATTGGCGCTGAGCTCGCCCTGGCCGACCAGCCAGTCAAAGAAACTGCGCAGCGCCGACAGGCGAAGCGCCAGGCTTGCCGGGCCTAATCCCGCGCGGCGACTGCGCACCGCAAAACTTCGCACCTGAGCGGCATCGCACTGCGACCAGCTTTTCAGACCCGCCTCATCCGCCAGGGCAATCAGCGCGTCCAGCTGTCGCTGGTAATTCAGTAACGTGATCGGGCTGAGCTGGCGTTCAACGCCAAGGTGGCGCAGAAAGCGGGCGACGGCGGAGAAGAGAGGAGAATCGGTCATGCGCGTTCAATCCAGCGCTCCAGCAGGCCGGGCAGCATCTGGGCGATCTCCTGCAGCAGTTGCGTCCCCTGTCCTGGCTGATAATGCTGCGCATCGCGGCTGCTAAAGAGCATCACGCCAGGGGCATTATCGCCGCCCAGCAGCGACATCGCCACTGACCCAATAGCTTTCGCCTCCGGCAATACCACCAGCAGCTCCGGACCGTTCAGCGGCCCAAGGTAGTGGCGCGCCTGGCCCAGACGCTGAATACGGATCGGCTCAAACGCCTGCCGGCTTAACGCCAGGTGGGTAAACTTCGAAGGCGCGCCCAGGCGCCAGCTGTCAGGGAACAGGCGCACCGTGGCGCCCGCCAGCCCCAGCTCGCGCGCCCAGCGGTGAAGGCGGTTAAGCATATCGTCGAGGCTCTCCGCCGCCGCCAGCCGCGTTTGCAGCTGCAGCAGGCGCTGGAACAGGCTTTCATTGGCTACCGCCTGCTCCATCAGCAGCGACATATTCTCTTCCAGCACATGGATATGGTTACGCGCCCGCATCATGTGCCACTCCACCAGCGAAATCGTACCGCGCACCGGATGCGGGACGCGGAGATGTTCGACCTGGGCGGCATTACGAATAAAAAATTCAGGATTTTGCAACAGATAGTCCACCACTGCACGATCGTTCAATGCGCTGGCGACCTCCTGCTGTTCTTCCCCGATTGGTTTCATAAATGAATAAATCCATCATAGACATGGGCCGCCGGGCCGGTCATAAACAGCGGCTGGCCCGGGCCTTTCCAGGCGATATCAAGACGACCGCCGGGTAATTCCACACGTACCGTTTCAGCGAGCAACCCCTGCTGGATCCCCACCGCCACCGCGGCGCAAGCGCCGCTGCCACAGGCCTGGGTTTCCCCCGCGCCGCGTTCGTAGACGCGCAGACGAATATGGGACCGGCCGACCACCTGCATAAAACCGATATTCGCGCGCTCCGGAAAACGCTCATGGCTTTCCATCACCGGGCCGAGGGTTTCCACCGCCGCCGTATCCACATCATCCACCTGGATAACGCAGTGCGGGTTCCCCATGGACACCACGCCGCACAATACTGTCTGCTCGGCGGCACGCATGATATAGGTCTTTTCCGCTTTGTTGGCGCGGAACGGCACCTGGAAGGGCTCGAAGTTGGGCTCGCCCATATTCACCCGCACCAGATCGTCTTCCGTTACGCTTAATACCATACGGCCGTTGGCCGTACTCACGCGGATATCACGTTTATTGGTCAGGCCTTTCAGCCGGACGAAACGCGCGAAACAGCGCGCGCCGTTGCCGCACTGCGACACTTCGCTACCGTCGGCATTAAAGATCCGGTAATGGAAATCCAGATCCGGATCGTAGGGCGGCTCCACCACCAACAGCTGATCGAACCCGACGCCAAGGTGGCGATCCGCCAGGCGGCGAATCAGCTCCGGCGAGAAAAAAACATTCTGCGTTACCGCGTCAACGACCATAAAATCGTTGCCAAGGCCATGCATTTTAGAGAACTGCATCATCTACTCCAGTTGCGCGGAACAGAACGTTATCGTTAGTAATTGACCTGGCTCGGACCACCAGTATCGCCACGATCGTTACGATCCGGCGTTGAGCTCTGAATGCCCGGGTTAACCGGTTTGGTCGGCGGCGGCGCAGTTTTATCAGCCGGCGGGAAATAGAGAGGCCCTTTCAGACCGCAGCCGGTCAGGCTGAAGATCGCAAACAAAACGGCAAGCGTAGGAAAAACGTTTTTCATTGATAGTTGCCCGTGATTCATTCTTTCTGCTTTCTATCATCGCAGGAGAAGACGTAAAAGCAAGCCTTTAGCATCCGACTGCGCGCGCTTTTGTTTCGCGCTATACTGCGACCCATCTTCAAAAATCAAAAAAGCAGAATAAAATTATGAACGACAGTGAATTCCATCGCCTGGCCGATAGCCTGTGGATGACCATCGAAGAACGCCTGGATGACTGGGACGGCGATAGCGACATCGACTGCGAAATCAACGGCGGCGTGCTGACCATTAGCTTTGAAAACGGCAGCAAAATCATTATTAACCGTCAGGAGCCGCTGCACCAGGTGTGGCTGGCCACCAAACAGGGCGGCTACCATTTCGATCTCAAAGGCGACGAGTGGATCTGCGATCGCAGCGGTGAAACCTTCTGGGATCTGCTGGAGCAGGCGGCGAGCCAGCAGGCCGGTGAGACGGTGAGATTCCGTTAATGACATGTTTCCCGGATGACGGCGCATTGCGCCTTTTCCGGGCCAAATCTACGAGTAGCGCTGCTGCAGCACCGGCGAGGCGGTAACGTCCTGGCTGGTGGGGATCGCGGCGGCAATCGCCTGGGTGCGGAAAGGGATCACCTGGGTGCGCCCGTCCACCTCGACAATCTGATAGAACTGCGGCAGGTTGAAGTTGATAAAACTGGAGCCGTAGGTAAAACGATCGTGCGATGACGAATAGAAGCGGCTGACGTCGCGCACCAGCTCCTCTTTGCTGCCCTCGCAGTGGTGATAGACCTCAGCGCGGTTGCTCTCATCGAGAATATAGATGTTAAAGCCGCTGTCGTTGTTATCCGCGTCTTCAAAGAAGAACTGGATAATCCCTTCGCTGGCGAATCCGTCCACTACCGCCGGCAGCTTAACGTGATTGGTTTCCACCTGCACCGACAGGCCATGGAGCTTGTTGTGCGAGATAGCGCCGTAGAACTCAATGGCGTTTTCCAGCTTCTGCACCGAAACATTGAGACGCTCGAAGAACAGTCCCCAGGTCTGGCCGGAGACGCGCAGCGCTTTAAAGCGCCCGGTATCCTGACGGGTACTGGAGAGACGCAGTTCGATGCACTCGGAGATCATCTGCTGTACGCGGGTGCGGATCAGGCCGCGCAGATGCTGGCTATAGCAGAAGACCTCCACGCTGTCCGGCGGCGCGGCATCCTGATGCATTTTACCAAGGATCGTTTTCAGCGCTTCAATCATCGCCTGCTCGCCGTTGAAATGCAGCGTACGCACTTCATTCCACGAGTTGCGATACAGCAGGTCGACGCTGCCGATCAGACATTTTTGCTCTTCGCCGAAGCTGAAGACATCGAGCTTACGGAAATCGAAGTGCACCACCTGATTGCGGAAGGCCGCCGTCGGGTCATATTCGAGGTTGACGATAATCGCCAGGTGGCGAATTTCGCACGGGCTGTATAGCGCTTTTGGCGTGGGCGCCGGCAGGCGCAGCGGGAAGTGGTGAGACACATCGGCCACCATCTCCTGCAGCTTCGCCAGATCGACGATGCCGTTGCCCTTAATAAACAGGCGGGTGCGTGAGGTCAGCAGGCCGTTAAACCAGGCCCAGGCCACCAGCTTATTAAGATAACGGTTATATTCCAGCGGCTGATGGCTGATGATCGATTCCATATCCGGCGCGCGGTTATACAGATACCAACCGGTACGGTTGGCGCGACCCGGCGGCACGTGAATAAAGGTCAGATTCGGTTCCGACAGATCCGGCGAAATTTGCGGGTTCACCAGCGTCACTTTGCCCGGCAGCGCTTCAAAGGCCGCATACAGCTTACGCGTCAGCACGCCGATATCCTGCGGACTGGCGGAGACGCTGAGGTTATTGCGCCGTGCGAAACGGATCAGATTACGATAGCTCTGCATCATCGCATCGAGCAGTTCGTTGTGCGCCTTGCGCACTTCATCAATTTTCCAGTTCGCCCGGTTGTCGAGCATCATCAGACGCTTTTCATCCCAGCCCCACGCGTTGACCAGCTGGCTGACGACTTCGCGACGCCAGCCGACGCAGGCGCGCTCGCGGCTGAGTTTTTCGCACACTTTCAGGTAGAAGCAGCGGCGCACCAGGTCGAGACGAGTTTCATCGTCAATGGCCTGGAGGTAGGTGGTCACGCGCTCCAGCATCATGCAGTAGGGGTCGAGTCCGAAGGAGACGATCTCGCCGTCGTGCAGGCGCTGTTTGATATCTTTCGCCAGCAGGCGGTTGTTGGGGTATTCCCAGGAGTAGGCTTCCAGCAGCAGCGTTTTCAGCACCGCTTTATAGGGCGAGTCGATACTCTTATACAGCTGCCACAGGCTGGCGCCGAAGTACTCTTCCGCCGACAGTGAACTAAGGCCGCCGAGATCGAGCCACTCGTTTGGCGTCAGCACGCCCTGGGCATACAGCCCCATGACGTAATCGTCGTAATGCTCTTCTTCATCGCACGGCACCATATTCCACAGAATACGCTTGCCGGCGAGACGCACCGCGGTGCGGTAGAACTCATCGAGCAGTAAAATATGCTGGGTCGAACCGCAGTCTTCGCCGCCGAGGCTGCCGCTTTCGTTATGGCGGAAGCGGTTTTCGTCGATCAGGAAGAAGCTGACTTCCACGCCGAGCGAGGCCGCCCAGCTCTCAAGCAGGCTGCATTTTCGCTGCAGCAGCTGGCGCTCTTCGCTATCCAGCCAGGCCTGGTGACATACCCAGATATCAAGATCGGAAGAACAGCTCTGGCCGACGGAGGAGGTACTGCCCATCGAGTAGACGCCGGTGATCGGCAGCTCGCCTTTTGGCGGCTCCTGGGTCTGCATGCCGCGATGCAGTTCCAGTTCTTCAAGATAGTGGCGTTGGGTTTCATCAGGCGTGTAGAGGCAAATGCCACGGGGAACGTTACCGTCAAGGTAACCCGGCATCAGCGGGTGATGATAATGTAATAACGTTGGCAGAAGACTGTAAACCTGCTGGAAAGCGGGTCCCATGGCAGCAAGCGCGCGATCCACGCGCAATTGGTTGATGGCATCCAGTCTCTGTTTCAGTGTCTCAATATAGAGGTACAAGACATATCGCCTGATGTTCAAAAACCCGAGGTACAATAGTACGGAGGATTTCAGTATTTCAACAAAAACCGTCACCATTCGTCGTCGGTGTGGTTGTGATGAGCAGCGGACGGACAAATGGTTTAAAACGTGATCAATTTAACACCTTGCTCATTGACCGTAAAGAAAGATGCGCTACATACAAGTGTAGCACCGTTTATTACCTGTAAATTCCTCACTACGCCTCCGGCAACCGCCACGCGCATGAAAGGTTAAAAAAGAGTGGGCCGGAGCTATCTCCCACATAAACCGTGAAAACTAACATCCGTAAGACAACAATGTTAGGATGGTTAGTGGTCGACAATGACGGTAACAAGCATGTTAGACAAAGTTTTGAAAATTGCCACACGGCAAAGCCCGCTTGCGCTATGGCAGGCGCAATATGTTAAAGCGCGCCTCGAACACGCGCATCCCGGACTGAAGGTCGAGCTGGTGCCGATGGTCACTCGCGGGGATGTCATCCTTGATACTCCGCTGGCAAAGGTGGGTGGCAAGGGCTTATTTGTGAAAGAGTTAGAGCTTGCCATGCTCGAAGGGCGCGCCGATATCGCCGTTCATTCGATGAAAGATGTGCCGGTGGAATTCCCGGAGGGTCTGGGGCTGGTGACTATCTGCGAGCGCGACGATCCGCGCGACGCGTTTGTCTCCAATCACTATGCCTCGATTGATGAACTCCCGGCCGGCAGCGTCGTTGGCACATCAAGTTTACGCCGTCAGTGCCAGCTGGCCGCCACTCGTCCGGACCTGGTGATCCGCTCTCTGCGCGGTAACGTCGGTACCCGGCTGAGTAAGCTGGATAACGGCGAGTATGACGCCATCATCCTCGCCGCCGCCGGCCTGAAGCGCCTGCAGCTTGAGGCGAGAATTCGCCAGCCGCTGTCGCCGGAGCAATCCCTGCCGGCGGTCGGCCAGGGTGCGGTCGGCATCGAATGCCGTCTCGACGATGCATGGACCCAGGGGCTGCTAGCGCCTCTCAACCATACGGAAACGGCAGTGCGCGTGCGCGCCGAGCGGGCGATGAACACTCGTCTCGAAGGCGGCTGCCAGGTGCCGATTGGCAGCTATGCGGAACTCGTCAACGGCGAACTGTGGCTGCGGGCGCTGGTTGGCGCCCCGGATGGTTCGCAGATGGTACGCGGCGAACGGCGCGGGCCAGCAGAGCAGGCCGAAGCGCTCGGCATCTCGCTGGCGGAAGAGCTCCTGGATAACGGCGCGCGCGACATTCTCGCGGCAGTTTATGATGGAGAAGCCCCACGATGAGCATCCTGGTCACTCGTCCATTACCGCAAGGAGAAGCGCTGGTCAGCCGTCTGCGGGCCATGGGACGCGTGGCCTGGGGCTTTCCGCTGATAGAATTTACGCCTGGCCGGGAGCTTCCCGCGCTGGGCGACGCGCTTGCCCGCCTCGGGCCTGACGATCTGCTGTTTGCGCTGTCCCAGCATGCGGTGGAGTTCGCCCATGCCCGCCTGCAGCAACAGGGGCTGCCCTGGCCCACTTCCCCACGCTATTTTGCCATTGGCCGCACGACGGCGCTGGCCCTGCATACGGTCAGCGGGCAGCATATCCATTACCCGTTAGATCGGGAAATTAGCGAAGTCTTGCTACAATTACCTGAATTACAAAACATTGCCGGGAAAAATGCGCTGATCTTACGCGGCAATGGCGGGCGGGAACTCTTAGGCGCGACGCTGACCGAGCGCGGCGCCAGGGTCACATTTTGTGAATGTTATCAACGTAGTGCAAAGCATTACGATGGCGCAGAAGAAGCGATGCGCTGGCAATCTCGCGGGGTCACCACGCTGGTGGTCACCAGCGGCGAGATGCTGCAGCAGCTATGGTCGTTAATACCGCAATGGTATCGCGAACGGTGGCTCCTGCACTGCCGCGTTGTCGTTGTCAGCGAACGTCTGGCCCTTCAGGCCCGGGAGCTGGGCTGGCAGGAGATTCAGGTTGCCGATAGCGCCGACAACGATGCGCTGCTACGCGCATTACAATAACTCTCAACATTGGAAGCCATAATGACGGAACAACAAAATCAATCCGCCGTGGTTGAAGAGACCAGGGAGGCCGTGGAGACCACACCACAGCCAGAGAACACTGATAAGAAGAAGGCTGGCAACAAAACCAGCCTGGCGCTCAGCGCGATCGCTATCGCCATTGCGATAGCCGCCGGTATCGGTCTGTATGGCCTGAACAAACAGCAGGCCTCGCGTCAAAACGAAACCACCTCTGAATTATCAAGCCAGGTCGCGGCGCTGCAAAAAGCGCAGGAGAGCCAAAAAAGCGAACTGGAAGGCATTATCAAACAGCAGGCCGACCAGCTAAACGAAGCCAAACACCAGCAGGAGACGCTGGCCAAACAGCTGGACGAAGTCCAGCAAAAAGTGGCAGTCATTTCCGGTAGCGACGCCAAAACCTGGCTGCTGGCCCAGGCCGACTTCCTCGTCAAGCTGGCGGGACGTAAGCTGTGGAGCGATCAGGATGTCACTACCGCCGCTGCGCTGCTGAAAAGCGCCGACGCCAGTCTCGCCGACATGAATGACCCGAGCCTGATCGGCGCCCGCCGGGCGATTACCGACGACATCGCCACTCTCTCCGCGGTGAACCAGGTGGACTACGACGGCATGATCCTCAAGGTTAATCAGCTGGCGAACCAAATCGATAACCTGCGGCTGGCGGATAATAACGATGACGATTCGCCGATGGATTCTGATAGCGATGAGCTCTCCAGCTCCATCAGCGAATGGCGCATCAATCTGCAGAAAAGCTGGCAGAATTTTATGGACAGCTTTATCACCGTGCGCCGCCGCGATGAAACGGCGGTCCCGCTGCTGGCGCCGAATCAGGATATCTATCTGCGGGAAAATATTCGCTCTCGCCTGCTGGTCGCCGCGCAGGCGGTGCCGCGTCATCAGGAAGAGACCTGGAAACAGTCGCTGGATAACGTCTCGACCTGGGTACGCGCCTATTACGATACCGATGACGCCACCACTAAAGCCTTCCTTGAAGAGGTGGATAAACTCAGTCAGCAAAGCATTACCATGACGGTGCCGGAGACGCTGCAGAGCCAGGCGTTGCTGGAAAAACTGATGCAGACCCGGGTGCGTAATCTGATGGCGCAGCCTGCCGTTTCCGCGGGCGGCGCGCCCGCACCTGCACCGTCTGCACCTGCTGCACCGGCCGCCCCCGCTGCGCCGCAAGGAGAGTAACGCATGCTGAAAATTCTTTTACTCTTCGCACTGTTGATCGCCGGGATCGTGCTTGGCCCGATGATCGCCGGCCATCAGGGCTACGTCCTGATCCAGACTGATAACTACAATATCGAGACCAGCGTGACCGGGCTGGTGATTATCCTGATCCTCGCCATGGTGGTGCTGTTCGCCATTGAATGGCTGCTGCGCCGCATTTTCCGCACCGGGGCGCATACGCGCGGCTGGTTTGTCGGCCGTAAACGCCGTCGCGCGCGTAAGCAAACCGAGCAGGCGCTGCTTAAGCTGGCGGAAGGTGATTACCAGCAGGTTGAGAAGCTGATGGCGAAAAACGCCGATCACGCCGAACAGCCGGTGGTGAACTATCTGCTGGCGGCGGAAGCGGCCCAGCAGCGCGGCGATGAAGCGCGGGCTAACCAGCATCTGGAGCGCGCCACAGAACTGGCGGGCGATGATCTGATCCCGGTGGAAATCACCCGCGTTCGCCTGCAGCTGGCGCGCAATGAAAATCACGCCGCGCGCCATGGCATCGATAAGCTGCTGGAGATCACCCCGCGTCATCCGGAAGTGCTACGCCTCGCCGAACAGGCTTATACCCGCACCGGCGCCTGGCAGTCGCTGCTGGATATCATTCCGTCGATGGCGAAAGCTAACGTCGGCGATGAAGAGCACCGCGCCGCGCTGGAACAGCTGGCGTGGGTTGGCCTGATGGACAAAGCGCTGGCCGATGGCGGCAGCGAGGGGCTGCGTGAATGGTGGCGCAACCAGAGCCGTAAAACGCGGGCGCTGGTGCCGCTGCAGGTGGCGATGGCCGAGCGCCTCATCGAGAGCGACGATCACGATACCGCGCAGCAAATTATCATTGATGGTCTGAAGAAACAGTATGACGACCGTCTGGTGATGCCGATCCCGCGCCTGAAGACCAATAACCCGGAACAGCTGGAGAAAGTACTGCGCCAACAGATCAAAGCCGTTGGCGACCGTCCGCTGCTGTGGAGCACCCTGGGCCAGTCGCTGATGCGGCACGGTGAATGGCAGGAGGCCAGCATCGCCTTCCGCGCCGCGCTTAAGCAGCGTCCGGATGCCTTTGATTACGCCTGGCTGGCCGATGCCCTGGATCGCCTGCATCAGCCGGAGGAAGCGGCCACCATGCGCCGCGATGGCCTGCTGCTGACGCTGCAGAATAACCCTCAGCAATAACCTGGTCTGGCTATCGCCTCCTGCGGGGCGATAGCGCTTCTCCCCCGCCTTCGCGTTGACGATCCCCTGAAAGAAAAAAACGCCTGCGCTGAAATCAGGGCAGGCGTTAAAACAGGTCTGTTTGACAACAAATTGGGTGCTTCACTCAACGTAATGTCCATGGTGTTTGATGAGGCATAAATGCGACATCTGTCAGTGGACGATAAGCACCGTAAGAACGGCTCTGCATCATTCCGGAGTTTATGAGGCACGAAGGCGAACATAAGAGATGGAATGAGCATCTACCCGGTTATTATCGCACAGGATCCGGGGAAATTGCATCTACCACAGTGATGAATTGAGAGTTTTCCTGACGCGTATTCTTAAGCAAAGAGAAGATTTTTTATCAGCAAGATCAGGGGAATAAGTCATGGCAGGAAGTAACAGAAAACAAAAAACCCCGCCGAAGCGGGGTTCAAAATTGGTCGGCGAGAGAGGATTCGAACCTCCGACCCACTGGTCCCAAACCAGTTGCGCTACCAAGCTGCGCTACTCGCCGAAATACTGCTTTTTGAATTTTTAGTTCAATTCGTTAAAGTCGTGGTGCGAGGGGGGGGACTTGAACCCCCACGTCCGTAAGAACACTAACACCTGAAGCTAGCGCGTCTACCAATTCCGCCACCTTCGCAAATTCACAACTCTATCAAATAATGGGGTGGCTAATGGGATTCGAACCCACGACAACTGGAATCACAATCCAGGGCTCTACCAACTGAGCTATAGCCACCACTGCAAACCTTTTACGCGGTATTAAAACCACCGCAGCTCCAGCACCGGGTTAATGGTGCGCCCGACAGGATTCGAACCTGAGACCTCTGCCTCCGGAGGGCAGCGCTCTATCCAGCTGAGCTACGGGCGCTTAGCGCCGTTGCGGGGTCGGATAATACGGACTTCCTCCCCCGCTGTCTAGTGCCTTTTTAAAGAAAATTATCGTTTGCTCATGCTTTGTTCGTTTTGACGCTTATTCAGCCGGATTATTGATTTGTCCCTGTCTTCCGAGGCCAAACACCTTATAAATCAGGGTAACGGCAGCAAGGAAAATAATACCGACAAAGAGCGACATCCGGGTTTCATCATTCAGCCCCATCCCGACCAGCACGCAGATCAGGAAAGCCATGGTGAAATAGTTGGCCCACGGAAACAGCAGCGAACGGAACGGATGGCTGGCTATCGCTGCCTGATGTACGCGACGGAAACGCAGCTGGCTAATCAGGATCACAAACCACGGCACCATCCCCGGCAGGACGCTGGCGCTATAGACATAGACAAATACCCGCTGGGGATTAGGAATGATGTAATTCAGGCAGGAGCCTACCAGCAGGATCAGAATCGACAGCGCCACGCCGACGGCAGGAACGCCGTTGCGCGATACCTTACCGATCGCCGCCGGCAGCTGACGGTTCTTCGCCAGGGCGTACAGCATACGTCCGCAGCTGTACATCCCGCTGTTGCAGCCGGAAAGCGCCGCCGTCAGCACCACGAAGTTGATAATCCCCGCCGCAGCGGTAATACCGATTTTGGCAAACGTCAGTACGAACGGGCTGCCGTTGGAGCCGATTTGATCCCATGGGAAGATGGTGACGATAACGAAAATCGCGCCGACGTAGAAAATCAGGATCCGCCACAGCACTTTGCCCACCGCGCTGCGTAACGTGACCTGCGGATTTTTCGCTTCACCTGCGGTAATGCCGATGAGCTCCACGCCCTGATATGACGCAACCACGATACACAGCGCCGTCAGGAAGCCCTTCCAGCCGCCGGCAAAGAAACCGCCATGTTCGGTCAGGTTGCCAAAACCGATGGAGTGGCCGCCGTTGCCAAAGCCGAAGAAAATGACGCCCAGGCCCACGACGATCATCACAATAATGGTGGTCACTTTAATCATGGCGAACCAGAACTCGATTTCACCGTACAGCCGGACCGCCGCGAGGTTTGCCAGCGCCACCAGCCCCACGGCAATTAATGCCGGTATCCACTGCGCCATCTCCGGGAACCAGAACTGCACATAGACGCCGATGGCGGTAATCTCCGAGATGCCCACCGCCATCCACATAAACCAGTACGACCACGCGGTCAGGTAGCCGAAGAAGGGGCTCATATAGCGATGCGCATACACCGCGAAAGAGCCGGTGACGGGCTCAAGGAACAGCATTTCGCCCATTGAGCGCATAATGAAAAAGACGAACAGGCCAGCGATAATGTACGCCAGCAGCACGGAAGGTCCAGCCCACTTCAGCGTACTGGCCGCCCCCATAAACAACCCCACGCCAATCGTCCCACCAAGGGCGATCAGTTCAATATGCCGGGCCTCCAGTCCACGCTGGAGCTCCGCTTTTTTCTCAGTCATATATCCTCTTGTGTTTGCCGTATTCCGGGTACTCCCGGTTATTGTTATTAACTGAACTCATAGCCTTGCCGACGCGCAGGTCTCCCCCGCGCGTATAAAGCCTGCGAATGGTTAATTAATTTTGCGGAAATGGCAAATAAAGTATCAGGCGAGTGAAGAGATTACACAGAATATGTATGCAAACTCGCCTGGTTGCAGTGGAATATCAGAGCTTACCGGAATAATGCCAACGTAAATAGCGCAGTAGGCGGAACTGTCTCTTGATGCGGCTCGGCTGTAAAAGCAGACGATAGAACCATTCCAGCCCCAGATCCTGCCAGAACTTCGGCGCCCGATGCACGTGCCCGGTGAAAACATCGTAAGTGCCGCCGACGCCCATATACAGCGCGTGCGGGTACAGACGCCGACAGTCGCGCATAAAGATCTCCTGACGCGGGGACCCCATGGCGACGGTGACGATTTTCGCCCCGCTGTCGCGAATGCGTTCGAATAATGCCTGGCGCTGTTCAGGAGCAAAATAGCCGTCCTGGGTGCCGACGATATTCACCTGCCAGCGCTGGCGCAGGCTGGACGCCGTCTGCGCCAGGACTTCAGGTTTACCGCCGACCAAAAACACCGGTGTGCCTTCAGCGCCGGCGCGATGCATTAACGCTTCCCAGAGATCGGCCCCTGCCACGCGGGACACCTGGGCTTGCGGATATTTTTTACGCAGCGAACGCACCACGCTGATGCCATCCGCATATTTAAACTCCGCCGCCTCAATCAGCGCCCGCACCTCCGGGTTATCCTCTACGGCCAGCATTTTCTCGGCATTAATCGCCACCAGCGTCCCCTCGCGGAGAACGCCGTCGGCATACAAATAATCCAGAGCGTGCTGCATATCGCGCCAGCCTATGAGCTGCAGCCCTCTTAACAGGTACAACGGCGCGGAAATGGTCCCAGTCATGTCCATCCTTCTCAGACTTGCGGTTGCGAAAGCGGTTTTACGCGCTTATGAATCAGTCCCACGCTATCCAGGAACCAGTACAGCAGTTTCGCCGCCAGCAAGCAGATACCAAAGATCACGAGGAAAAACACCACGCGGGAGCCGAACGAATCCAGGCCCTCGCGCGCCAGCACTATCATGTTGAAGATAGCGCCGAAACAGAAACTGTGCAGGATAGCCGCTTTATAGCGATTGCTCTCCCGGTTGCCCAGCTCATACAGCCAGTCGAACCATTTAATAATCAACCCGACCGCCACGGCGCCCAGCGGCACAAACCAGACGCCGCCCATCACCACCAGCGAGCCAATCAGCGTCGGCGAAATCGCCAGCCCCGAATGGTTGTTTAATACTTCCCAGGTAAAGTAGTTGGCGGTATTGAGCACCATCGTCGGGCGACCGTGCCACATCCAGCTGGGGATAAAGACGTAGAAATCGCGGATCATCGGCGCCAGACCCTGAAAATCGATCTTGTCGTAGTTTTGCAGCAGCAGCGCCAGGTTCTCCCACGGCGAGAAGGTATCGCGTGTGAGATAGAGGAAGGTATAAAACGCTTCGTCGCCGCTGACGTTCATCCCGTAGCGTTTCAGCGCCAGCCAGAACATGCCGACGATGCCCAGCACGCCCGCCGCCGCCAGCATCCACAGGCTGATCCAACCGCGAATAATGCCGATAAACAGGAAGATGGCGAAGGCGATGATGATATTGGCGCGCGTCCCGCCGACGATAGCGTAGGTCAGCAAACCAAAGGCCACCGTGCTGACGAGGAAGAAGATCCACGCCTTATAATCCTGGCGCAGGAAATAGACCACCAGCATCGCCGGAATAAAGAAGTAGAAGAAGCGCTTCAACGCCACGCCGGAGACTTCAGCAGAGAAAATCTGGCTGTAGGAGTTGAGCTTAAACAGCAGGAAACCGTTGTGGGCGAAGAAGATGCCAACGCACAGCAGCGCCAGCCCCATCAAAATGCCCCACGCCAGATGGGTTTCTACCCGGTTCATGGTGAACAGCGGCCGACGCGCAACCTCACGCGATGCCGGACGCAGCCGCGTTTTATAGGTCACGTAGTAAATCGCGTAGAAGCACACCGCGATCAGCAGCGTCTGCAGCAAAATCTCCGGCGGCGCCACGCTGACGTCAAAGCGGAACACCAGAATACTGGTCAGCGGGAAACCGAAGAAGAAAGTCAGCAGAAACAGCAACGAGAAAAAGACGTTGAAGTTGAAGCGTACCCGGCGGAACTCAAACCAGGTGGCGGTAGCGATAAACAGCGTCGACAGCAGCCAGACTACCAGCAGCCCGCTAAATTGCATTAACGTCATGCCAGCCCCTCCGCCGCTAACCGTAGCGCCCGCTGCCAGCCCGTCAGATAGTTCGGCCGGAAGAAAGCGATACCCGACTTATCCACGCTCGCCAGTTGGCGCTGCGCTTCGCGCACCACGCTGACGTCCAGCGCATCGCTGGTGAACAGCACCGGCACATGCTGCTCGGTCATATCCTGCCAGAACGGGTTTTCGCGGTTGAGCACGCAGGGAATGCCCGCCTGAATCAGCAGGCACAGGGTGCCGATCCCCTGCTGACGCGCGAACAGGAAATAGCCCAGATCGCAGCGGCGCAGCAGCGCCAGATAATCATGAAACTCCAGTTTCTCGCTGAGGATCTGCAGATGCTCACCGCTAAACAGCGCCGCCCCCGCCTCACGAACCTCATTGATATAGGCCTCGTTATTCGCCGGATAGCCCATCGGCACGATGACGTTTACCGTATCGCCAAACTGCTGATGAATAGCCTTCATCGCGGCAATATGTTCATTGCTGCGATCCCCGGAGTTACCCACCAGAATGGTCAGCGTGTCGCCGCGCGGCGCGTTTTCGGCCAGGGTATTCAGCGCCGGATCCATTCGGGTCGGGAAATAGAGCAGTTCGCCCGGGACGCGCGGATGACGGTTTGCGAACCAGCTCAGATCGCCGCGGGTGGCGAAAACGCGCCCTACCCGCCCCTGCGCCAGGCGGCGCAGCGGATAGAACAGACGGAACTTCAGGCTGGTGGCGTTTTCGTACAGATCCGCCCCCCAGATATGCCAGTTAAACTGCGACGGGCGGATACCACCGCCCAACAGCGCCAGCCACAGGCCGGTATTGAACTGGCCGTGGAAGAAAAAGCGCTGCTGGCGGTTGGCTTTGGCTTGCGCAATCACCGCCTGCGCCAGCGACTTCTTCCCCGGATAACAGGTGATGTCCAGCGCCGGATACCCATCACGCACGCTGGCCTCATCACCGACGATCATAAATCTCCTGGCCTGCGGATCGGCGGCCAGTTCGTCGTTAAAGAACCGCAGTACGGTCTGGTTATGATGCGGGATATCTGATCCCAGTACATGTATCAGTGCTGTCATGCCCGTTTACGCCAGAGTAAAAACACGCCACTACAAAGGGCGAAATAAACAATATAAGTGGCCATATACGCCTGCGCCGCGCCAACCGCGCCGTGCGCCGGTATAAGCCAGTGTGAGAATGCGGTCAGCAGTGTGAACTGACTGATTTCCGTCAGAATATAAAAACGCAGCGACGCTTTGGCGATCACCAGATAGCCATAGACGTAGGCGCCTACTTTTAAAACGTCGCCCACCAGCTGCCAGGCGAACAGGTCACGCATCGCGGTAAAGCGATCGGAAAACAGCAGCCAGATGGCAAAATCGCGCAGCAGCCAGACCGTCAGGCTCGCCGCCGCCACTGCCGGCAGGACGAATTTCAGCGACTTGACTATCTCGCGGGTGATATCCGTTTTGGCGCTCAGCCGCGACAGCGTCGGCAGGAGATAGACGCTGAACGAGGCGGTAATAAACTGCAGATAGGCATCAGAGATGCTGCTCACCCCCTGCCAGATACCCACCGCCTCCCAGCCATAATGCGCCGCCAGCAGATTACGCATCATCACATAAGCCACCGGCAGGGTCACTGAGGTTATCAGCGCCATCAGGGTAAATTTCGATAGCTGTCCCGCCAGACCGTTATCCCAGCGCGGACGCAAGGCGCTCAGCGGGATATTACCCCGCCGCCAGAGCATAATACCCGCCGGAACCACCACCAGCGCCGGAACTAACGCCAGCCCCAGCAGCGCGCCCTGATAGCCTCCCAACACGTAGCAAGCATAGTAAGCCGCCACGCCGATCAGGCTCCCGGCAATCAGCGAGAAGGCGTTACCCGCCGCATCGCGAAAGCCTTTCATCAGCGCCAGCAGGAAGTTTGCCCAGGCGATCCCCATCTGTACCAGCGCCACCAGCCGTACCAGATTCTGATAATGAGTATGGCCGAACAACCCCTGGCTTATCGGCGCCGCGGCCAGTAAAAACACCAGCGCCAGCAGTGTGGAAAAGCCAAGCACCATCGCCGACGAGGTGCCCACCACCTGCTTCAGGCGCGGGGGATCGTCGTGATGCTGCGCCACCAGCTTCGTGACGCCATTAAATATCCCGGCCCCGGCCAGCACGCCGAGCACGGTGACCAGTTGCCGGAAGTTACCGGCCTGGCCAACGCCCGCGGGCCCAAACGAGACGGCCAGCAGCTTGACGACCAACAGCCCGGCGCCGATTTTGACCAGCGTCGATGCCGCCGTCCACAATGAAGCTTTTGCTAACGACATATCAGGAGAAGTAGCTCAGCAGCGAGTTAATCACCGTCCGCTGGTTCACCACAGACAGATTGTAAAACAGCGGCAGGCGTACCAGGCGCTCGCTCTCCTGGGTGGTATAGCGGTCTTCACCGTGGAATTCGCCGAAGTGTTCGCCTGCCGGACAGCTGTGCAGAGGAATGTAATGGAATACCGCGAGGATCTCCGCCTCTTTCAGCCAGGCGATCAACCTGCTGCGATCCTCGATATCGCGCAGCTTAATGTAGAACATGTGCGCGTTTTGCCCGCAGTCGGCCGGGATCGTCGGCAGTTCGATACGTCCCGCGCGTGCCAGCGGCAGCAGGGCGTCATAGTAGTTCTGCCACAGCGCCAGGCGCTGTTGGTTGATGCGCTCCGCCGCTTCCAGCTGCGCCCACAGGTAGGCGGCCTGCAGGTCGGACATCAGATAGCTGGAGCCAATGTCCCGCCAGGTATATTTATCCACCAGGCCACGAAAGAACTGGCTGCGGTTGGTGCCTTTTTCGCGAATGATCTCCGCGCGCTCCACCAGCGTGCGATCGTTGATGAGCGTCGCCCCGCCCTCACCGCCAGCGGTATAGTTTTTGGTTTCATGGAAGCTGAAGCAGCCGATATGGCCGATGGTGCCCAGCGCACGCCCCTTGTAGGTGGACATCACCCCCTGCGCGGCATCTTCCACCACGAACAGGTTGTACTTGTCGGCGATGGCCATGATGATATCCATCTCGCAAGCTACGCCGGCGTAATGCACCGGGACGATCGCCCGGGTTTTATCGGTGATAGCGGCTTCGATTAACGTTTCATCGATATTCATCGTATCGCGACGGATATCGACGAAGACGATTTTCGCCCCGCGCAGCACAAAAGCATTGGCGGTGGAGACAAAGGTATAGCTGGGCATAATCACTTCGTCGCCCGGCTGGATATCCAGCAGCAGCGCGGCCATCTCCAGCGAAGCCGTGCAGGAAGGGGTTAGCAGGGCTTTTGCCGTGCCAAAACGCTGCTCCATCCACTGCTGACAGCGGCGCGTAAAGCCGCCGTCGCCGCACAGCTTGCCGCTGTTCATCGCAGACTGCATGTAATCAAGCTCGGTTCCAACCACCGGTGGCGCGTTAAATGGGATCATGAGGTCACCTGTATAGCCAGTAGGCGGTGCTTTCCACATTAGCACCGCTGAGAATATAACGTTTAAGCGCGGCGGTGTTGCCCATCTGGGTCGCCACCCGCAGTGTAGAAAGTCCGCGCGAAGCGGCCCAGTACCGCGCCGCCTGCATCAGCTGCGCCCCGGCGCCGCGTCCGGCCAGCAGGCCGATACGCGCCTCGGTGGCATTGAGCTGGCGCAGGGAGACAAAGGCGCGAATATCGCCCTCAGGATGGCGGTAAATCAGGCACTGATGATCGAAGGTGCCGCGCACCGCATTTTCAATCCACTGGGCATAGAAGCGGCCGCTGGCATCGGCAGCGTACCAGGGCGCACGAAAGCGGCTCAGGGCAAAGGCCTGCGCCGCCAGCTCGCGCAGTGGCGCAATATCCGCCTCCACGGCGACGTCGGCGCCCGCATCCGCAGGGTTGCCCACCGGTAGCGCCAGATCGACCTCGCCTTCCACCAGCTGAAAACCCAGCTGCTGCAGCGCGTCGAGCCGGACGGTGTCGCTGGCGGCTACCTTCGCCTGCACCCGCGACCACCCCGCCAGCGCCTCAGGCGTCAGCAGCGGTGCACGCTCGTCAAAGTGAACGACGGCGCTGTTAACGGCAAAGAAGCGGTTCTCCCACTCCAGGGGATCAATACTGGCGCGGACGGGCACGGAGCAGATCCAGCAGATATTGGCCGTAGCCGGTTTTTTCCAGCCGCTTCGCCGCGCGTTTGACGCCGTCGTCGTCCAGCCAGCCGTTGCGCCAGCCGATCTCTTCCAGACAGGCGATTTTAAAGCCCTGACGCTTCTCGACGGTCTGCACAAACATGCTGGCCTCGATCAAGCTATCGTGGGTGCCGGTATCCAGCCACGCAAAGCCGCGTCCAAGCAGTTCGACGGTTAATGCGCCATCTTCAAGGTACATCTGGTTGATGGAGGTGATTTCCAGTTCGCCGCGCTCGGATGGCTTGACCCGTTTGGCGTACTCCGCCACCTTGCCATCGTAGAAATAGAGACCGGTGACCGCCCAGTTCGACTTCGGCTGCTTCGGCTTCTCTTCCAGCGACAGCGCGCGGAAGTTGTCATCAAACTCCACCACGCCAAAGCGTTCAGGATCCATCACCTGATAGCCAAAAATCGTCGCCCCTTCCGTGCGGGCAGCCACGTTGCGCAGCTTGGGGCTGAAGCTCTGGCCGAAGAAGATGTTGTCGCCTAACACCAGGCACGCCGGTTCACCGTTAAGAAAGGCTTCGCCGATGATAAACGCCTGGGCTAAACCATCCGGCGACGGCTGTACGGCATAGTGCAGCGCAATGCCAAACTCTGAACCATCGCCGAGCAGGCGCTGGAAATCGCGCAGATCGTCCGGCGTGGTGATGATCAGGATCTCACGGATCCCGGCCAGCATTAATACCGACAGCGGGTAGTAGATCATCGGCTTATCGTAGATCGGCAACAGCTGCTTCGACACGCCGCGGGTGATAGGATGCAGTCGCGTTCCGGACCCCCCCGCCAGAATAATACCTTTCATCATTCCCCCCAGAGATGATTAGCCTTGCAGCCCAAGACGCTCGCCCTGATAGCTACCGTCCTGAACCTGGCGCCACCATGTCTCGTTCGCCAGATACCACGCCACGGTCTTACGCATGCCGGAAGTGAAGGTCTCAGCCGGCGTCCAGCCCAGCTCACGGGCAATCTTCGAGGCATCAATGGCATAGCGCAGATCGTGGCCCGGGCGGTCGGCAACAAAGGCGATCAGGTCGCGATAGTGCGCCACGCCCTGCGGCTTATTCGGCGCCAGCGCTTCGAGCAATTCGCAAATGGTTTCCACCACCTCGATGTTTTTACGTTCGTTATGACCGCCGATATTGTAAGTCTCGCCCGGTTCGCCGCGGGTCGCCACCAGATATAGCGCCCTGGCGTGATCTTCCACGTACAGCCAGTCGCGGATCTGCTGTCCATTGCCATACACCGGCAGCGGCTTGCCCGCCAGCGCGTTGAGGATCGTCAGCGGGATCAGCTTCTCGGGGAAGTGATACGGGCCGTAGTTGTTCGAACAGTTGGTGATAAGCGTCGGCAGGCCATAGGTTCGCAGCCAGGCGCGCACCAGGTGGTCGCTGCTGGCTTTCGAGGCCGAATAGGGACTGCTTGGCGCATAGGGCGTGGTCTCGGTAAAGAAATCATCGCTGCCGTGCAGATCGCCATACACTTCATCGGTGGAGATATGATGGAAGCGAAACGCCGATTTTTGCGCCGTAGCCAGCGTATTCCACCAGCTTCGGGCCGCCTCCAGCAGCGTATAGGTGCCCACGATATTGGTTTCAATAAACGCCGCCGGGCCGTCAATCGAACGATCGACATGGCTTTCCGCCGCCAGGTGCATCACTGTATCCGGTTGATACTGAACGAAAATACGATCAAGCTCGCCGCGGTCGCAAATATCCACCTGTTCAAAGGCGAAACGCGCATCCTGCGCCACCGGCGCCAGCGACATTAAATTGCCGGCGTAGGTCAGTTTATCCACCACCACCACGCGATCGGCGGTGTGCTGGATAATCTCCCGCACTACCGCCGAACCAATGAAGCCCGCGCCGCCGGTGACCAGAATGGTTCTCACCGCCACACTCCTTTGGTGTCGATGATATACGCCTGGGTGACGCTATCGCCGCTAACGGCTTTAAATTCATGGTGATCGACCAGCATCACCAGCACATCGGCGCTGGCCAGCGCCGCATCGAGGGTCGCCAGCGTACACAGACCGTCGAGCTTCTTCGGCAGCGCGTGAATGTTGGGCTCAACCACCTGCGTCGTGCCGCTGTGCCAGCGGGCAATCTGCGCGGCAATTTCCATTGCCGGGCTTTCGCGCAGGTCGTCAATATTCGGCTTAAAGGCGAGGCCAAAACAGGCAATGGTCAGTTCGCTGGCCCGTTTGTTGGTGGCATTCAGGCAGTCCGCTACCTGCGTTTTCACCTGTTCGATAACCCATTCCGGCTTGTGGTCGTTAACCTCACGGGCCGTGCGGATCAGACGCGCCTGCTGCGGGTTCTGCGCCACGATAAACCACGGGTCGACGGCGATACAGTGGCCGCCGACGCCCGGACCCGGCTGCAGGATATTCACCCGAGGATGACGGTTCGCCAGGCGGATCAGCTCCCAGACGTTAATGCCCTGGTCAGCGCAAATCAGCGACAGCTCGTTGGCAAAAGCGATGTTGACGTCGCGGAAGCTGTTTTCCGTCAGCTTGCACATCTCAGCGGTGCGCGAGTTGGTCACCACACATTCGCCTTCAAGGAAGATTTTATACAGCTCGCTGGCGCGAGCGGAGCAGACTGGCGACATGCCCCCGATAACGCGGTCGTTTTTAATCAGCTCGACCATCACCTGACCGGGCAATACCCGCTCCGGGCAGTAGGCGATATTCACGTCCGCCGCTTCACCCACCTGCTGGGGGAAGCTAAGATCCGGGCGCATCTCCGCCAGCCACTCAGCCATCTGTTCGGTCGACCCGACCGGCGAGGTGGACTCGAGGATCACCAGCGAGCCTTTCTTTAACGTTGGCGCAATGGATTTTGCCGCCGACTCGACAAACACCATATCCGGCTCGTGGCGATCTTTAAACGGCGTCGGCACGGCAATCAGGTAGGCATCCGCTGCCACCGGGGTGGTGGTGGCGCTTAAATACCCCTGCTCGACCGCGGTCTTCACCACGCTCGCCAGATCCGGCTCCACGATATGAATCTCTCCACGGTTAATGGTCTCCACGGCATGTTGATTGACATCAACGCCGACCACCCGCTTCTGCCGGGAGGCGAACGCGGCAGCGGTTGGCAGCCCGATATAGCCAAGGCCAATCACTGAAATGGTAGAAAAACTCATAGCGTTACCTGATTATTTTTAAGTGCAGACAAAATTCGACGACATGCTTCGCCATCGCCATAAGGATTATGCGCGCGGCTCATCGCCTGGTATGCGGCATCATCCTCCAGCAGTCGCGTCACTTCCGCGACGATGCGCTGGCTGTCAGTGCCCACCAGACACACGGTGCCGGCGGCCACCGCTTCCGGACGTTCGGTCATATCGCGCATGACCAGCACCGGTTTCCCCAGGGAAGGCGCCTCTTCCTGAATGCCACCGGAATCGGTCAGGATGAGCCAGGCCCGATCCATCAACCAGACGAACGGCAGGTAGTCCTGCGGTTCAATCAACATCACGTTGTCGATATGGCCGAGAATACGGTTCACCGGTTCGCTGACATTAGGATTCAGGTGAACCGGATAGACAATCTGCACCTCAGGGTGGGTATGGGCTATCTCCGCCAGCGCCTGGCAGATCTGCTCAAAACCGCGGCCGAAGCTTTCCCGCCGATGGCCGGTAACCAGAATCATTTTTTTACCGTGGCTAATGAAAGGGTAGCGCTGCAGCAAGGTCTCCCGTAGCGCTTCATCGCCCAGAACCCGATCGCGCACCCAGAACAGAGCATCGATGACGGTATTACCGGTCACCGTGATGCGACTGTCGGCAATGTTCTCCCGCAGGAGATTCTGCCGCGAGGTTTCCGTAGGGGCGAAGTGGTACGTCGCCAGATGCCCGGTCAACGTACGGTTGCCCTCTTCCGGCCACGGCGAACTTAAATCGCCGGTCCGCAGCCCCGCCTCTACATGGCCCACCGGTATGCGCTGGTAAAACGCCGCCAGGCTCGCCGCCATCGTGGTGGTGGTATCGCCATGCACCAGCACCACGTCGGGTTTAAACGACTCCAGGACCGGCTTCAGCCCCTCAAGAATACGGCAGGTGATCTCGGTGAGCCCCTGCCCCGGCTTCATGATGTTGAGATCGTAGTCCGGGGTGATGGAGAATAGTTTCAACACCTGATCGAGCATCTCCCGATGCTGCGCGGTCACGCATACTTTCGCCTCAAAATGAGGATCCTTTGCCAGCGCATGGACCAGAGGAGCCATCTTGATGGCTTCCGGCCTCGTGCCAAATACAGTTAGTACTTTCACATCGATTCTCTTCGATTAGGCGATGAAGGTCATCTGCCCTTCACCACAGGCCGCAATCACAGGACACGACGACGCGATAACGCCACGCCTGCGCCGATGAGCGCACCCACAATCCCCCACATCACCATCAGAAATACACGGCGCGGGCTATCGCGTTTTACAGGTTCTTCCGGCGTTCGCAAATACCGGTAAGTCTGAAAACGCGGGTCCAACGTTGGACCGACGTTCAACGTGCTCAGCATGGCGCGATTCTGGTCGTAATCGAGGTCATATTCCGGTCCGACGGCCTGCAGGTTTTCCAGTCTGGCCTGCAGCATCGGCCTGCCCAATAAAAATAGCTCTGAATCCGGCAACTGATCGGCAGGAACATCCGTTTCGCTGCGTGAGATGTTATGCTGCTGAGCGACCTTCAGCGCTTGCTCCACGCTGTGGGTCCGGCGGTTGAAAATAGCCTCGGCCACCTCCTCCTGGCGCTTCACCTGCGCCTTCATTTGCACCGTCCGCGCCGCCCAGGCGCCTTTGAGTTCGTCGTTAAGATGGCCGGCCGCCCGCTGGCTGGCGAAAGCCACATACTGGCGCAGCAAATTATTGGCATCCTGCCCAGTCTCGGCAGTCAGTTTGACGCTGTCATTGACGCTCTTGGCCGCATCGCCGGGCATAAACTGGATATTGTTAATCAAATCATCCAGCATCGCCGCATCGGCGCGAGCATTACCCGACTGGCGCTGCTTGTAGTAGTCCGTTTGCAGCCAGAAATCACGCCGGGTGTCCCAGGAGGCCAGCTGCATGATGAACTCTTTATACGCTTCATCCATGGCGGAAGGCTGATCCACCGAGGCCAGGTCGGCTTTGATATCCAGATTGCGTAAGAACTGCTGCTGGGAATAGTACCCCCCCAACATGTTGACAGTAGGCCGATCGGTGATCGCCGTGGCGCTCCACTCCTGGCGAGCAAAGAAGGTGTACACCAACACGATAGCGGCGAAGAGAACAGCGCCGCCGACTATCCAGCCTTTTCCTGCCCATAAAGCGCGAAACAGCCCGCGAATATCCAGCTCATTCTCAACGTTCACTGCTTGTGCTCCCGGTAATGGTTGAGTCATCACATCCCCAGCTTTACTTGGTTAGTTTCGGATTATTGCCGCTGTGTCGCCGAATTCTGCGTCTGATGCGCTTAACCAGACGCGCCACTTTCCAGGCGCGCTTAATACAGTAGCCATAAAGGAAGAAGGCCACCAAAAAGAGAATTAACATCACCCATTCCGGCACAATGCGGGTATATTCCGCCGCGACGCCAACCAGCGCCAGCAGGGCAGCGGCCAGGGTAATCAGGACGAACGCCTGGCGGGAAGTAAACCCGGCGCGCATGATCAAATGATGAATATGCTGCCGGTCCGGTGAGAAAGGACTCATGCCTTTACGCAGGCGGCGATACATAATCGCCACCATATCCATCAACGGGATAGCGATAATCCACAGCGCAGTGACCGGGCTGATGGGATGCGTTTTACCTTGGGTGGTTTCCAGCAGGATCCAGATGATGGTGAAGCCAATCATGGTGCTGCCGGCGTCACCCATAAAAACTTTATAGCGGCGGCCGAGGGCGCCAAGATTAAGAAGAATATAGGGCAGAATGGCGGCGATCATCGCAAAACACCACATCGCCAGGCTGTACTGGCCATCAAACCAAAGGATGATCCCGGTCGCCGCAAAGGAGACCGATGACAGGCCGCCGAGCAGACCGTCAATCCCATCGACCATATTAAACGCATTGATGGCGGCCCAGACGGCAAACAGAGTAAGGAAGAAGCCGAAGGGCCCCAGCACCAGCTCCCACGAGCCAAAAATAAAGCCCAGACTACTCAGATGCAGATTCCCTGCCATCATCATAATCACGGCGATCGCGGCCTGAATGACCGCGCGAATTTTCACGCTGATGTCAAAGCGATCGTCCAGCGCACCAACCAGCACCAATACCCCCGCACAGGCCAGATACAGCGAGGCGTGAGGAATATAATAATCGGCGATAGCGAAGGTAAAACAGATGCCTGCATAAACTGAGATACCACCGACCAACGGAATCAACCCCTGATGCCGTTTGCGATAGTTTGGTTTATCCACTAACCCAATCTTTTTTGCCACTTTCCGCGCGACAAAAATAAAGAGGGTCGTGAATAAGAAAATACTGATTAATTCAGTAATAGCAGTGAGTAAATTCACAACGCATGTGCTCTCAGCATAGTTAATCCGGGAAGTATAGCGATGATGCCCCAACTCCAGAAGGGGAAAAGCAGAACATTACAAATTTATTGTATAGATTTTAGTCTGTTAAAGCTGTCTCCGCCTGCTGTCCGGCGCCATTATACGACAACTTTCGTCCCGCTTTCTCTGTCTCTGGATCATACAAATCCCAAAATGAAAACGCCACGCAAAGGCGTGGCGTTTCTGGCTTTTTTTACCTTACGAGCGCTTCATCATATCGAAGAAGTCATCATTCGTCTTAGTCATTGCCAGTTTATTAATGAGGAATTCCATCGCGTCGATCTCACCCATCGGATGGATAATTTTGCGCAGGATCCACATTTTCTGCAGCTCTTCCTGAGTGGTGAGCAGCTCTTCTTTACGCGTACCGGAACGGTTGTAATCGATAGCCGGGAAGACGCGTTTTTCAGCAATCTTACGAGAGAGGTGCAGCTCCATGTTACCGGTGCCTTTAAACTCTTCGTAGATAACTTCATCCATTTTGGAGCCAGTGTCGATCAGCGCCGTGGCGATGATGGTCAGGCTACCGCCCTCTTCAACGTTACGCGCTGCGCCGAAGAAACGCTTCGGACGGTGCAGGGCGTTAGCGTCCACACCACCGGTCAGCACTTTACCGGAAGCCGGGACCACGGTGTTGTAGGCGCGCGCCAGACGGGTAATGGAGTCGAGCAGGATGATAACGTCTTTCTTGTGTTCAACCAGACGTTTCGCTTTCTCGATAACCATCTCAGCAACCTGAACGTGACGGGATGCCGGTTCGTCGAAGGTGGAAGCAACGACTTCACCTTTCACCAGACGCTGCATCTCGGTCACTTCTTCCGGACGTTCGTCGATCAGCAGCACCATCAGCACGCAGTCCGGATGGTTGTAAGCGATGCTCTGCGCGATGTTCTGCAGCAGCATGGTTTTACCGGCTTTCGGCGGCGCGACGATCAGACCACGCTGGCCGCGGCCAATCGGGGAAGCCAGATCCAGTACGCGAGCGGTTAAGTCTTCGGTAGAACCGTTACCACGCTCCATACGCAGACGAGAATTCGCGTGCAGCGGCGTTAAGTTCTCGAACAGGATCTTGTTACGGGCGTTTTCCGGCTTGTCGTAGTTAACTTCGTTAACTTTCAGCAGCGCAAAGTAACGCTCACCCTCTTTCGGAGGACGAATCTTACCGGAAATGGTGTCACCAGTGCGGAGGTTGAAACGGCGGATTTGGCTGGGGGATACGTAGATGTCGTCAGGGCCGGCGAGGTAGGAGCTGTCTGCGGAGCGGAGGAATCCAAATCCATCCTGCAGTATCTCCAGTACGCCGTCGCCAAAGATATCTTCGCCACTCTTCGAATGCTGCTTGAGGATGGCAAAAATAATATCCTGCTTACGCATACGAGCCAGATTTTCCAGCCCCATATTTTCGCCGAGAGTAATCAGCTCAGAAACCGGCGTATTCTTTAATTCGGTAAGATTCATAGTGGTGTGGGTTCTTAAACTCGGGGTAAATCTCGAACTTAATGTTGTGAATGGTATGGCAGGAACTTCCATGCCTGTTAACGGCCTTCATCTCGTGTCTGTACGTTGCCTGGTCACAGGAAAGAACGCAGAACTGAAACGACTAGACGGAATGAGTGAAAAGCCCGGAATTAATAGCTTCACGCGCATTTTTTTGCGGGATGCTTCGGGTAAAACAAGATTCAAACAAGGTATGTTTAAAACGAAGTCTGTGGATTAACTTAGCACGACTCCAGCCGGGCGTCCAGAGTTCCGCAAAAAATAGGAATCTGGACGCCGGAACAGCAATTCGCTTACGCCAGGTTGGCGTCGAGGAACTCTTTCAGCTGACCCTTGGACAGGGCGCCAACTTTGGTGGCCGCCACTTCGCCGTTTTTGAACAGCAGCAGGGTTGGGATGCCGCGAATGCCGTACTTCGGCGCGGTACCCGGGTTCTGGTCGATGTTCAGCTTAGCTACGGTCAGTTTGCCCTGATACTCTTCAGCGATCTCATCCAGAATCGGGGCGATCATTTTGCACGGACCACACCACTCTGCCCAGAAATCGACGAGGGTCAGCCCGTCAGCCTTGAGTACGTCCGTGTCAAAACTGTCGTCAGTCAGGTGAATAATTTTATCGCTCATATTTAACTCCACAGGAATAAGCCTGGTGTGTTGGTGTCGTAGCCATCAACGACGCGCTGCAGCTACGTTATGCACGCTATTCTTCAGGATACCTCAATTCTCTGGTCTGCCAACTGGCGTGATCCATCATGGACCCACCTTTTGACGCCAGGGTTGCCCGAACGCGAACTGCATGCTGCAGATTTATCGCTCCCGACTCGCTTAGTGGTCTAAGCTATCCTGGATTCGTTCAGTTACCGTAGACGTACCTTGAATAATTTCGCACACCGCCAACGAAAGGTTGACGTTATTTCACCGGATACGCTTTCTTAATGCAATAGTTAGCTGATATTCTACCACACTATGAGCAAAACACATTTAACAGAACAGAAGTTTTCCGACTTCGCCCTGCACCCGGCAGTCATTGAAGCCCTTGAAAAGAAAGGGTTTCATAATTGCACACCTATTCAGGCCCTCGCCCTTCCGCTGACGCTGGAAGGCCGCGATGTCGCCGGGCAGGCGCAAACCGGTACCGGTAAAACGATGGCGTTCCTGACGTCGACGTTTCATTATCTTCTCTCTCACCCGGCTATCGCCGATCGCCAGGTAAACCAGCCGCGCGCGCTGATTATGGCGCCGACGCGTGAACTGGCGGTACAGATCCACGCGGACGCTGAACCGCTGGCGCAGGCCACCGGTCTGAAGCTGGGTCTGGCTTACGGCGGCGACGGCTACGATAAGCAGCTGAAAGTGCTGGAAAGCGGCGTCGACATTCTGATCGGCACCACCGGTCGTCTGATCGATTACGCGAAGCAAAACCACATTAACCTCGGCGCCATTCAGGTCGTCGTGCTGGACGAAGCCGATCGCATGTACGATCTCGGCTTTATTAAAGATATCCGCTGGCTGTTCCGCCGCATGCCGCCGGCCACTCAGCGTCTGAACATGCTGTTCTCCGCGACCCTTTCCTATCGCGTACGCGAACTGGCGTTCGAACAAATGAACAACGCCGAGTACGTTGAAGTCGAGCCGGAACAGAAAACGGGCCACCGTATTAAAGAAGAGCTCTTCTACCCGTCCAACGAAGAAAAAATGCGCCTGCTGCAGACGCTGCTGGAAGAAGAGTGGCCCGATCGCGCCATCGTCTTCGCCAATACCAAGCATCGTTGTGAAGATATCTGGGGCCATCTCGCCGCCGACGGCCATCGCGTAGGTCTGCTGACCGGCGACGTGGCGCAGAAAAAACGTCTGCGTATTCTCGAAGAATTTACCCGCGGCGACCTCGATATCCTGGTCGCGACTGACGTTGCCGCTCGTGGCTTGCACATTCCGGCCGTGACCCACGTCTTTAACTACGATCTACCAGACGATTGCGAAGATTACGTTCACCGCATTGGCCGTACCGGTCGCGCTGGCGCCAGCGGTCACTCCATCAGCCTCGCCTGCGAAGAGTATGCGCTGAACCTGCCGGCTATCGAAACCTATATTGGTCACTCAATTCCGGTCAGCAAGTACAACCCGGACGCGCTGATGACCGATCTGCCGAAGCCGCTGCGCCTGACCCGTGCTCGCCCAGGCAACGGCCCGCGCCGCAACGGTCCACCGCGCAATCGTCGTCGTTCAGGTTAAGAAATCTATGCTATACGCTCAATCATTCAGAATGTGCCAGGGCGCGCTTCCCCGGCAACCCGCTCAGTTACACGGATTGGGCACAAGCGCCCCGTCGACCAGGGAGCCTTCTGAACGATGAAGAGCATGAGCTCCACCTCGCTGTATGCCGCCATTGATTTGGGCTCCAACAGTTTTCATATGTTGGTGGTGCGCGAGGTGGCTGGCAGTATCCAGACGCTGAGCCGCATTAAGCGCAAAGTCCGTCTTGCCGCCGGCCTGAATAGCGACAACACGCTCTCCGCAGAAGCGATGGAGCGCGGCTGGCAGTGCTTACGCCTGTTTGCCGAACGCCTGCAGGATATTCCGCCGGCGCAAATCCGCGTCGTGGCCACCGCCACGCTGCGTCTTGCCGTCAATGCCGGCGAATTTCTGGCGAAAGCGCAGGAGATCCTCGGCAGTCCGGTACAGGTCATTAGTGGCGAAGAAGAAGCGCGTCTGATTTATCAGGGGGTCGCCCACACCACCGGCGGCGCCGATCAGCGTCTGGTGGTCGATATCGGCGGCGCCAGCACCGAACTGGTGACCGGAACCGGCGCGCAAACGACCTCGCTATTTAGCCTGTCGATGGGCTGTGTGACCTGGCTTGAACGCTATTTCGCCGATCGCAGCCTGACGAAAGAAAATTTCGATCTTGCCGAGGCGGCCGCGCGTGAGGTGCTGCTGCCCGTCGCCGATGTGCTGCGCTATCACGGATGGAAAGTGTGCGTTGGCGCCTCCGGCACCGTTCAGGCTCTGCAGGAAATTATGATGGCGCAGGGGATGGATGAGCGGATCACCCTGACCAAACTCCAGCAGCTTAAACAGCGCGCCATTCAGTGCGGACGCCTGGAAGAGCTGGAGATCGAAGGCTTAACCCTTGAGCGAGCGCTGGTGTTTCCAAGCGGGCTGGCGATCCTTATCGCTATCTTCAGCGAACTGAATATTCAGTGTATGACCCTCGCGGGCGGCGCGTTACGTGAAGGTCTGGTGTACGGCATGCTGCATCTCTCCGTTGAACAGGACATCCGCAGCCGCACTCTGCGTAATATTCAGCGTCGTTTTATGATCGACACCGAACAGGCCCAGCGCGTCGCTGGTCTCGCCAGCCACCTGCTCAGCCAGCTGGACGGCAGCTGGGAGCTGGATCCGCTAAGCCGCGACTTGCTCCTCAGCGCCTGTGCATTGCATGAAATTGGCCTGAGCGTGGATTTTAAGCGCGCGCCGCAGCACGCGGCCTATCTGGTCAATAATCTCGACCTGCCCGGCTTTACCCCGGCGCAGAAGAAGCTGATTGCGACGCTGCTGCTTAACCAGACTAACGCCATCGACCTCTCATCGCTTCATCAGCAGAATGCCGTCCCGCCGCGAGTTGCCGAACATCTTTGTCGCCTGCTGCGACTGGCGATCCTCTTTGCCAGCCGGCGGCGTGACGATTTGCTGCCCGCCATCAATCTTGTGGCCGATGATGAAAAACTGTCCCTGACGCTGCCGGAAAACTGGCTGGATAATCACCCGCTTGGGGCTGAGCTGATCGAACAGGAATGCCAGTGGCAGAGCTATGTGCACTGGGTGCTTGAGGTGAAGTAATACGCTGAACATTGCCGGGCGGCGGCTTCGCCTTACCCGGCCAGCTTATCGCTATCCTTTCTCTTTAGCTTTTGCCAGCATGGCGCGAATGTTCGCCACGTTAGCCTGTCCTTTATGCATTCGCTCTTCAGCGGTAATCACTTTGCGCGCCTGCTCCCAAATCAGATCGTCCTGGGGTAGCTCCAGCAGAAAACGGCTCGGTTCCGGGCGCACCACCTCACCATACTGCCGGCGCTCCTTACAGAGCGTAAAGGTCAGCTCTTTCTGCGCGCGGGTGATGCCCACGTAGGCTAACCGGCGCTCTTCATCGACATTATCTTCATCAATGCTGCTCTGGTGCGGGAGCAATCCCTCCTCCATGCCCACCAGGTAAACATACGGGAACTCCAGCCCTTTTGAGGCATGGAGGGTCATCAGCTGCACCTGATCCAGCTCTTCATCCGATTCGCCGCGCTCCATCATGTCGCGCAGCGTAAAGCGGGTGACCACCTGCGTCAGGGTCATTGGCTCATCGATTTCGCTGCCTTCCAGCATCTCGGTCATCCAGGTGAACAGCTGGTTGACGTTTTTCATGCGCATTTCTGCGGCCTTCGGGCTGGGCGAGGTTTCATACAGCCAGGATTCGTAGTCAATTCCGCGGATTAAGTCGCGCACGGCGTTAACCGGCTCGCGTTCGGCCAGCTGCTGGATCTCACGCAGCCAGTGGGTGAAGCGGGTGAGTGATTCATACCCGCGCCCGGTCAGCGTCTGGCTGAGACCCATATCAAAGCTGGCGGTGAACAATCCTTTGTTGCGGCCCATCGCCCACTCACCGAGCTTTTGCAGCGTCGCCGGGCCGATCTCGCGCTTCGGTGTATTCACGATACGCAGGAAGGCGCTGTCGTCGTCCGGGTTGGTCAGCACGCGCAGATAGGCCAGCAGATCTTTAATTTCCGGGCGCGAGAAGAACGACGTGCCGCCGGAGATTTTGTACGGGATGCGGTTCTGCATCAGCATCTTTTCAAAGACCCGCGACTGGTGATTGCCGCGATAAAGGATCGCGTAGTCTTTGTAATTGGTTTTATTAATGAAGTGGTGGGCGATCAGCTCCCCGGCCACGCGCTCCGCTTCATGATCTTCATTGTTGGCGGAGAGCACTTTCAGCTCAGCGCCATATCCCAGCTCAGAGAACAGCCGCTTTTCAAAAACGTGCGGGTTATTGGCGATCAGAATGTTAGCGGCTTTCAGAATACGCCCGGAGGAGCGATAGTTCTGCTCAAGCTTGATAACCTGCAGCGCCGGGAAGTCCTGGCTGAGCAGCACCAGGTTCTGCGGCCGCGCGCCGCGCCACGAGTAGATCGACTGGTCATCGTCGCCTACCACGGTAAAACGCGCCCGCTGGCCCACCAGCAGCTTCACCAGCTCATACTGGCTGGTGTTGGTATCCTGATACTCATCCACCAGCAGGTAGCGGATCTTATTCTGCCAGCGTTCGCGCACCTCCTCGTTGCGCTGCAGCAGCAGCGTCGGCAGCAGGATCAGATCGTCAAAATCGAGGACATTGCAGGCCTTCATATGCGCATCGTACAGCCCATAGCAGTGGGCGAAAATGCGATCCCGTTCGCCTTTCGCACCCGCGGCGGCCTGCGCCGGGGTTTTCAGATCGTTTTTCCAGTTGGAGATCGTCGAGATCAACTGCTGGAGCACCACTTTGTCATCTTCGATCAACCCTTCGGTCAGCTCTTTGAGCAGCGCCACCTGGTCAGTATCGTCGAATAAGGAGAAGTTAGACTTCATGCCCAGCGCGGCGTATTCCCGCTTGATGATATCCAGCCCCAGAGTGTGGAAGGTGGAAATCATCAGCCCGCGCGCCTCTTTGCGCCCCAGCGTTTGCCCAACGCGCTCTTTCATCTCGCGCGCGGCTTTGTTGGTAAAGGTCACGGCCGCGATATGGCGCGCCTGATAGCCGCAGCCGCGGATCAGGTGGGCGATTTTATTGGTGATCACGCGGGTCTTACCGGAGCCGGCGCCCGCCAGCACCAGGCACGGTCCGGTTACAAATTCGACGGCTTGTTGTTGGCCAGGGTTTAAACGCATGGGAGTCTTGCTCAATCTTCGAACGGGGTGGGGATTGTAGCAGAAAGCGGAGCCGAGATTTACCGACTGATGGTAAAGTGAAGAAATCGCGATTAACCCGTAGAGCAGAACCATGAAAAAGACCGCAGCAGCCCTGCATATCCTGGTCAAAGAAGAGAAACTGGCCCAGGAGATCCTTGCCAAACTGGAACGCGGCATCAGCTTCGATCATCTGGCGAAGCGCTATTCGAAATGCCCGTCCGGGCGTAACGGCGGCGATCTGGGGGAGTTTCAGCAAGGCGCGATGGTCGGCCCATTCGATCAGGCGGTCTTTAGCTGCCCACTTCTCAAGCCCTACGGTCCGGTAAAAACCAAATTTGGCTACCATATCATTAAGGTGCTTTATCGCCGCTGACGCGTGGTATATTGCGCCCCGATTTATCTCAACCTATTCAAGGCACGATCATGGCAAAAACAGCAGCAGCACTGCATATTCTTGTTAAAGAAGAGAAACTGGCTCTGGATCTTCTGGAGCAGATTAAAAACGGCGCCGACTTCGGTAAGCTGGCGAAGAAGCACTCCATTTGCCCATCAGGCAAACGCGGCGGCGATCTGGGTGAGTTCCGCCAGGGCCAGATGGTGCCGGCGTTCGATAAAGTGGTTTTCTCCTGCCCGGTGCTGGAGCCAACCGGCCCGCTGCATACCCAGTTCGGCTACCACATCATCAAAGTGCTGTACCGGAAATAATAAAAAACCCGGGGATCTTAATCTCCGGGTTTTTGCCTGATGGCGCTTCGCTTATCAGGCCTATTAAACAAATCCATTCCTCTATGGATTTCGGCTTGCCGGAAGGCGGCAAGGAAGTACATCCCCGTGAACATAGATTACTATGTGACTGGGGTGTACGTACCGTAGCCAACGCATCGGCAAGTCGAAAGACGACGAGGAATTAGCCGGCTACCGCGATACGTTTCATATCGGTCATATAACCGCGCAGTTTCTTACCAACCTGCTCAATAGCGTGGCTGCGAATGGCTTCGTTAACATCACGCAGCTGAGCGTTGTCTACCGCGCCTTCGGCAATCGCCGTACCCAGGTCGCCAGTCTGCAGGGTGGTCATGAACTCTTTCAGCAGCGGTACGCAAGCGTAAGAGAACAGGTAGTTACCATATTCAGCGGTATCAGAGATAACCACGTTCATCTCGTACAGACGCTTACGGGCAATAGTATTGGCGATCAGCGGCAGCTCGTGCAGTGATTCGTAGTAAGCGGACTCTTCGATGATGCCGGAGGCCACCATGGTTTCGAAGGCCAGCTCAACGCCCGCTTTCACCATCGCGATCATCAGAACGCCTTTATCGAAGTACTCCTGCTCGCCGATTTTACCTTCATACTGCGGCGCGGTTTCGAACGCGGTTTTACCAGTCTCTTCACGCCAGGTCAGCAGTTTCTTATCGTCGTTCGCCCAGTCCGCCATCATACCGGAGGAGAATTCGCCGGAAATGATGTCGTCCATGTGTTTCTGGAACAGCGGCGCCATAATCTCTTTCAGCTGCTCGGAGAGCGCATAAGCGCGCAGTTTCGCCGGGTTAGAGAGGCGATCCATCATCAGGGTAATGCCGCCCTGCTTCAGCGCTTCGGTGATGGTTTCCCAGCCGAACTGAATCAGTTTTTCTGCATACGCCGGATCGGTACCTTCCGCCACCAGCTTGTCGAAGCACAGCAGAGAACCCGCCTGCAGCATGCCGCAGAGGATGGTCTGCTCGCCCATCAGGTCAGATTTCACTTCGGCAACGAAGGAAGATTCCAGCACGCCCGCACGATGGCCGCCGGTCGCCGCCGCCCATGCTTTCGCAATGGCCATGCCTTCGCCTTTCGGGTCGTTTTCCGGATGTACCGCGATAAGCGTCGGTACGCCGAAACCGCGTTTGTACTCTTCACGCACTTCGGTACCCGGGCACTTCGGCGCCACCATCACCACGGTGATGTCTTTACGGATCTGCTCGCCCACTTCCACGATGTTGAAACCGTGGGAGTAGCCCAGCGCCGCGCCGTCTTTCATCAGCGGCTGTACGGAGCGCACAACGTCAGAGTGCTGTTTGTCCGGAGTCAGGTTAACCACCAGGTCCGCCTGCGGGATCAGCTCTTCATAAGTGCCGACTTTGAAGCCGTTTTCGGTCGCTTTACGCCAGGAGGCGCGCTTCTCGGCGATCGCTTCTTTGCGCAGCGCATAGGAGATATCCAGGCCGGAGTCACGCATGTTCAGACCCTGGTTCAGGCCCTGCGCGCCGCAGCCGACGATGACCACTTTTTTACCCTGAAGGTAGCTTGCGCCATCGGCGAATTCGTCGCGCGCCATAAAGCGGCATTTGCCCAGCTGTGCCAGCTGCTGGCGCAGGTTCAGTGTATTAAAGTAGTTAGCCATGTCTGTAACTCCGTGATGTTGTGTCGTGCTTATTGTTCGGTTCGCTTTTGCGAGAATGAACTTACTATATGACAGGAATTTTATTGCGGAAATTGATATATTCACAACGTCACGTTGCATTTTATGAAATACAAAACCGGGGAGTACGCGCCGTGGATTTACGCGATCTGAAAACCTTTCTGCATCTGGCGGAAAGCCGCCATTTTGGCCGCAGCGCGCGGGCCATGCACGTCAGCCCGTCGACGCTTTCGCGCCAGATCCAGCGTCTGGAAGAGGACCTCGGCCAGCCGCTGTTCGTGCGAGATAATCGCACGGTGACCCTTACCGAAGCCGGGGAAGAGTTACGTACCTTTGCCCAACAGACTTTACTGCAGTATCAGCAGCTTCGTCACGTCATCGATCAGCAGGGCCCTTCGCTCTCCGGCGAGTTGCACATCTTCTGCTCCGTCACCGCCGCCTATAGCCATCTGCCGCCGATCCTCGACCGCTTTCGCGCCGCGCACCCCTCGGTGGAGATCAAGCTGTCGACCGGCGACGCCGCCGACGCCATGGAGAAGGTGGTCACCGGCGAAGCCGACCTGGCGATTGCCGGTAAGCCGGAGACTCTGCCAGGGTCGGTGGCGTTTTCGATGCTGGAGAACCTCGCCGTGGTGTTAATTGCCCCGGCCCTTCCCTGCCCGGTGCGCAACCAGGTGACCGTCGAGCGCCCCGACTGGTCGACAGTGCCCTTTATCATGGCCGACCAGGGGCCGGTACGTCGGCGCATCGAGCTGTGGTTTCGGCGGCATAAAATCAGCAATCCATCGATCTACGCCACCGTCGGCGGGCACGAAGCGATGGTGTCGATGGTCGCCCTGGGATGCGGCGTGGCGCTGCTGCCGGAGGTGGTGCTGGAGAACAGTCCAGAGCCGGTACGCAACAGGGTGATGATCCTGGAGCGCAGCGATGAGCAAACCCCGTTTGAGCTCGGCGTTTGCGCACAAAAAAAGCGGCTGCATGAGCCGCTTATTGATGCTTTCTGGAAAATTCTGCCGAACCACTAGCCCGCGAGGAAAAAGCGGAATGCCGGGTTATGGGTCTCATCATGACACTCATAGCCCAGTTCATTAAGACGGGTTTCAAAATCCGGCTCGTGCTCGCCCAGCTCGAAGGCCGCCAAAACCCGACCATAGTCGGTGCCGTGGCTACGGTAGTGGAACAGCGAAATATTCCAGTGGGTGCCGAGGGTGTGCAGGAACTTCAGCAGCGCCCCCGGCGATTCCGGAAACTCGAAGCTGAACAGCCGCTCCTGCAGCGCTTTGGACGGTCGGCCGCCGACCATATAGCGCACATGGAGCTTGGCCATTTCGTCATCGGAAAGGTCAACGACGCTGTAGCCGCCGTCGTTCAGTAACTGGAGGATCTCTTTCCGCTCCTCCAGCCCACGACTCAGACGTACCCCCACAAAGATGCAGGCGTCTTTGGCATCGGCAAAGCGGTAGTTGAACTCCGTCACCGAGCGGCCCCCCAGCAGCTGGCAAAACTTCAGAAAGCTGCCCTTCTCTTCCGGGATCGTCACCGCCAGCAGCGCTTCGCGCTGTTCCCCTAGCTCGCAGCGCTCAGACACGTAGCGCAGACCGTGGAAGTTGACGTTGGCCCCGGACAGGATGTGAGCCAGTCGCTCACCGCGAATATTGTGCTGAGCGATATATTTCTTCATCCCCGCCAGCGCCAGCGCGCCGGAAGGCTCTGCCACCGCCCGCACATCTTCGAACAGATCCTTCATCGCCGCGCAAATAGCGTCGCTGTCGACGGTGATGATGTCGTCCAGATACTCCTGGCACAGACGGAAGGTTTCATCGCCGATGCGTTTGACCGCCACGCCTTCGGCAAACAAGCCGACGCGCGGCAGGTCCACCGGATGACCGGCGTCCAGCGCCGCCTTCAGGCAGGCCGAATCTTCCGCTTCCACCGCGATCACTTTGATCTGCGGCATCAGCTGCTTGATCAGCACCGCCACGCCTGCCGCCAGGCCGCCGCCGCCCACCGGGACGAACACGCGGTCGATGTGGGCATCCTGCTGCAGCAGCTCCAGCGCCAGGGTTCCCTGACCGGCGATGACCATCGGGTGATCGAACGGCGGCACCCAGGTAAAGCCCTGCTGCTGCGCCAGCTCAATCGCCCTCGCCTTCGCTTCGTCAAAGTTGGCGCCATGCAGCAGCACTTCGCCGCCAAAGCCGCGAACGGCATCCACTTTGATGTCGGCGGTCGCTACCGGCATCACGATCAGCGCCTTAACGCCCAGCCTCGATGCGGAGAACGCCACGCCCTGGGCATGATTGCCCGCCGAGGCGGTGATCACCCCGTGGGATTTCTGTTCCGCGGTCAGGCTGGACATCATCGCGTAGGCGCCGCGCAGCTTAAAGCTGTGTACCGGTTGGCGATCTTCGCGCTTCACCAGAATAACGTTATCCAGGCGAGAAGAGAGTTTGTCCATTTTTTGCAGCGGCGTTTTCTGCACCGCTTCATAAACCGGCGCGCGCAGCACTGCTCTCAGGTATTCGGCGCCCTCAGGGGCGCCGGACAGGGGTTGTGAATCCGCCATGATTAGCCACCCAGTTTCGATTTATCGCGAACCGCGCCTTTGTCGGCGCTGGTCGCCAGGCTGGCGTAGGCGCGAAGGGCAAAGGAGACCTGACGCTGGCGATTTTTCGGCGTCCACGCCTGGTCGCCACGCGCTTCCTGGGCTTCACGACGCGCCGCAATTTCCGCATCGCTCAGCTGCAGCTGGATGCTGCGGTTCGGAATATCAATCGCGATCATGTCGCCATCTTCAATGAGCGCAATGTTGCCGCCGCTCGCCGCTTCCGGTGAGACGTGACCGATAGAGAGCCCTGAGGTGCCGCCGGAGAAACGGCCATCGGTGATCAGCGCGCAGGCTTTGCCCAGCCCCATCGACTTCAGGAAGCTGGTGGGGTAAAGCATCTCCTGCATCCCCGGCCCGCCTTTCGGCCCTTCGTAGCGGATCACCACGACGTCGCCTTCAACGACTTTACCGCCGAGGATGGCCTCAACCGCATCGTCCTGGCTCTCATACACTTTCGCCGGACCGGTAAATTTCAGGATGCTGTCGTCCACGCCGGCGGTTTTCACGATACAACCGTTTTCCGCGAAATTGCCGTACAGTACCGCCAGGCCGCCGTCCTTGCTGTAAGCGTGTTCCAGAGAACGGATACAGCCTTCGGCGCGATCGTCATCCAGCGTATCCCAGCGGCAGTCTTGCGAGAACGCCTGGGTGGTACGGATGCCCGCCGGGCCGGCGCGGAACATCTTTTTCACCGCATCGTCCTGGGTGACCATCACATCGTACTGTTCCAGGGTCTGCGGCAGCGTCAGGCCGAGGACGTTTTTAACCTCGCGATTCAGCAGCCCGGCGCGGTCCAGCTCGCCCAGAATGCCCAGCACGCCGCCGGCGCGATGCACATCTTCCATATGGTATTTCTGCGTGCTCGGCGCCACCTTACACAGCTGCGGCACTTTGCGGGAGAGCTTATCGATATCGCTCATGGTGAAATCGATTTCAGCTTCCTGCGCCGCCGCCAGCAGATGCAGAACGGTGTTGGTGGAACCGCCCATGGCGATATCCAGCGTCATGGCGTTCTCAAAGGCCGCCTTGCTGGCGATATTGCGCGGCAGCGCGGAAGCGTCATCCTGCTCGTAATAGCGTTTGGTCAGCTCAACGATACGTTTCCCGGCGTTAAGGAACAGCTCCTTACGATCGGCGTGGGTCGCCAGCAGAGAGCCGTTACCCGGCTGCGACAGGCCCAGCGCTTCGGTCAGGCAGTTCATGGAGTTGGCGGTAAACATCCCGGAACAGGAGCCGCAGGTCGGACAGGCGGAGCGTTCCACCTGATTACTCTGCTCGTCGGACACTTTCGGATCCGCCCCCTGGATCATCGCATCCACCAGGTCGAGCTTGATGATTTTATCTGACAGCTTGGTTTTCCCGGCTTCCATTGGGCCGCCGGACACAAAGATCACCGGAATGTTCAGGCGCAGGGAAGCCATCAACATCCCCGGGGTGATTTTGTCGCAGTTGGAGATACAGACCATCGCATCCGCACAGTGGGCGTTAACCATGTACTCCACCGAGTCGGCGATCAGCTCGCGGGATGGCAGTGAATAGAGCATACCCCCGTGGCCCATGGCGATCCCATCATCCACTGCGATGGTGTTGAATTCTTTGGCCACGCCACCGGCGGCTTCAATCTGCTCGGCAACCAGTTTGCCGAGGTCGCGCAGGTGCACGTGCCCAGGAACAAACTGGGTAAAGGAGTTAACGACGGCGATAATCGGTTTGCCGAAATCGGCATCGGTCATCCCGGTTGCGCGCCACAACGCGCGGGCGCCCGCCATATTGCGGCCATGTGTGGTGGTGGCGGAACGGTACTTAGGCATGCTCTTTTTACTCCCATCTGTGTTTATTAAATGGGACGGTGCGTGCCGTCCCATTTTTAATTACTTACTTACCGGATCCAACCAGCCCCATTTATCTTCTGTTTCACCGGTGAAGAGGCCAAAGAAGGCTTCCTGAATGCGTTTGGTGACCGGACCGCGACGGCCTGCGCCGACCTGGATGCCATCCACGCTGCGTACCGGGGTGATTTCCGCCGCGGTGCCGGACATGAAGACTTCATCCGCCAGGTACAGGGATTCACGGGACAATACCTGCTCGCGGACTTCAATACCGAGATCTTTCGCCAGCTTGATGATGGCGTCGCGGGTAATGCCCGGCAGCGCGGAAGAGGTAAACGGCGGAGTGAACAGCACGCCGTCCTTCACTTCAAACAGGTTTTCGCCAGCGCCTTCAGAGATATAGCCGTTAACATCGAGGGCGATACCTTCCTGGTAGCCATGGCGACGCGCTTCGCTGCCAACCAGCAGCGAGGAGAGATAGTTGCCGCCGGCTTTCGCCGCCGTCGGGATGGTGTTCGGCGCCGCGCGGTTCCAGGAAGAGACCATGGCATCGATCCCCTGCTCCAGCGCTTCTGCGCCGAGGTAGGCTCCCCACGGGAACGCCGCGATGATCACGTCAGTGTTGTAACCCGGAGGCGGGTTTACCCCCATGCCGACATCGCCAACAAACACCAGCGGGCGGATATAAGCGCTGGTCAGATTATTAGTGCGAATGACTTCGCGGCAGGCTTCCATCAATTCGTCGACGCTCTGGGAGACCGGGAAACGATAAATTTTGGCTGAGTCATGCAGACGCTGCATATGTTCGCGATGACGGAACACCACCGGGCCTTTGTGCGAGTCGTAGCAACGGATGCCTTCGAATACCGAGGTGCCATAGTGCAGCGCATGGGACATCACATGAACTTTCGCTTCGCCCCACGGAACCATCTCGCCATTGAACCAGATGTAATCAGCTTTTTTCGTCGTCATTTTTCTTCCTTTGCGCTCAGGCGCGGATTTGTTGTGATGTGGGTTGCTGGATCTCGACGCAGGCAACGTCGACCAGTTTACTTAATTGACTAAACAGTAATTCGACGGGCCGCGGGCTGGCAACGGTCAATTCGATATTTATGTTCTGTGCGTCCGCTGCGGTTTCCATGTTCATTGCGCAGATTTGAAAACCACGGTGACGGACAACGCGCAGCACGCGCTCTAAGGTTTCCGGGTTGAAACGTGCCTGTAAAGCGACCTGATGTTGCATCATGATAATTTCTCCAGCATTTCAGAGTTACTGGCGCCGGGCGGCACCAACGGCCAGACATTCTCAAGTTCGTCGATTGAGACATGAAGCAGGTATGGCCCCTGGCTCGAAAGCATGGTGTCGAGTGCCGCTTCAACCTGGTCTTTACGGGTGATGTGTTGGCCAGGAATACCGAAGGCGCTGGCCAGCGTGAGGAAATCAGGGTTATCAGTCAGAGTGGTTTCGCTATAACGTTCCTGGAAAAACAGCTGCTGCCATTGTCGAACCATCCCTAACCGCTGGTTGTCGAGTAATACGATCTTCAGCGGTAACTGCTTGCGTTTTACGGTGCCCAGCTCCTGCACATTCATCATGAAGGAGCCGTCACCAGAGATACAGATCACCGTATCGTTAGGGCGCGCCACCTGGGCACCAACGGCGGCCGGCAGGCCAAAGCCCATGGTGCCTAAGCCGCTGGAGGTGATGAAGTTTTCCGGGCGGCTAAAGGTCATATGCTGAGCCGACCACATCTGATGCTGGCCTACGTCGGTTGTCACCACGCTGTCCGCCGGCTTGCGGTCGGAAAGCTGTTTCAGCAGCAGCGGCGCGTAGATAGCCTCACCGGGATGATCGTAACGCCAGGCGTGATCGGCACGCAGTGCGGCACTCCGCTCGCGCCAGCCATCGATCGCTAACGGCTGCTGCAGCGCCGGCAGCAAGCGGTTCAGATCGCCGGTCAGACCAATGTGCGCCTGGCGCAGCTTGTTCAGCTCCGCCGGATCGATGTCCATATGGATCACTTTGGCATGCGGCGCGAAGGTGTTGAGCTTGCCAGTCACGCGATCGTCAAAGCGCGCGCCGACAGCGATCAGCAGATCGCACTCCTGTACCGCCAGATTGGCCGCCTTGGTGCCGTGCATTCCCAGCATGCCGAGATAATACGGGTAATCGGCGTCCACCACGCCCAGCCCTTTCAGGGTGCAGGTCGCCGGCATCCGGGTCACTGCGAGGAATTCGCGCAGCGCCGGTACCGCCTGCGCCATGCCGACCCCGCCGCCAACATACAGCATCGGTTGCTGCGATTGAGCCAGCATCTGCAGAGCCTGAGCCACTTCCGCCTGCGGGAATGCCATCTCATCGGCGACCATAGAGAAATGGGGATCGAGATCGCCCTGCGCCATCTGAATATCCTTAGGGATATCAACCAGCACCGGGCCTGGACGGCCTGAGTTTGCCACCTGGAAAGCTTCAGCAATGACCCGCGGCAGCTCGTCCAGAGACTGCACGAGGAAACTGTGCTTAGTACAGGCCAGTGACAAACCGAGAACGTCTACCTCCTGGAACGCATCCGTGCCGATGAAGGGTGCGGCCACCTGGCCGGTGATAGCGACAATGGGGATGGAGTCAAGCAAAGCGTCCGCCAGGCCGGTGATCAGGTTGGTTGCGCCCGGGCCGGAAGTCGCGATACATACCCCGGTTTTACCGGTTGCTCGCGCATAACCAATGGCCGCCATGGCTGCCCCTTGCTCATGCCGGCACAGCAGGTGCTCCACGCCGCCGTCATACAGTGCATCGTAAACCGGCATAATTGCGCCACCCGGATAGCCAAAAACGGTGTCGACCCCCTGTGTCCGCAAAGCATGTACCACCCACTGCGCGCCATTCATAGTTAGTTCCCCGTCATAAATCGGGAGAAACAGAATTTTATGCTAAAAGTCATCATCTGCTCCTCGCTTAGGTTATTTCAGTTATAAAAAAACCCCCGGACCTTTCGGTGCGGGGGTCTTAGTTCGTTAAGGCTTGATTATTAAGCCTTTCCTCGTCCAAGTGCAGCCCCGCACGGTGGGATAATAATCACCACCACGCTAATCACGACCAGGCTAATCACTCGTAGAAGGGCTGTCATTTTCTGTACTTTCTGGCTTCTTGTTCGAAGGAATACCTAAAGAGGTACCACAGACATCACATAAAACACAAGATTTTTTTATATCTCTGTTGCTGAGCAGCCTAACAGTTTCAGCAAAAATAATTGTTTTATATGAAAAAATTCGAAGATGAAAAAAACTCAGTTTTCTCTCGCCTGCCGCGCTCTTTTGCACCCTCCTTCCCAACGCCGCTCTGTTTTGCGAGCGAACTTCCAGTTTCGGCTAAATGTAATGATATAGCGCGAAAAGTATGGATTTATGGTCCTAACTTCTGACTATTACCGATCCCGTTTTAACACAGGTCAGCCATAATCCTTCCTGGTCCAGGAGGTTTTATGTCGCTCGCCATCGTCTATACCCGCGCGGCGCTCGGTATCGAAGCGCCATTGATTACTGTCGAGGTTCATCTCAGCAACGGTCTGCCCGGCCTGACTATGGTCGGACTGCCGGAGACCACCGTGAAAGAGGCCCGTGACCGGGTTCGCAGCGCCCTGATCAACAGCGGCTACGCTTTCCCTGCGAAGAAAATAACCATTAACCTGGCGCCAGCGGATCTGCCTAAAGAGGGCGGGCGATACGATCTACCTATCGCTCTCGCGCTTCTCGTTGCCTCAGAGCAGCTCAACACGACGCGACTGAATCAATATGAGTTTGTGGGCGAACTCGCCCTCACAGGTGGGTTACGCGGCGTTCCAGGGGCGATCCCCAGCGCAATGGAGGCCATCAAAGCCGGCCGGCGCATCGTCGTCTCCTCTGATAATGCGGCTGAGGTCGGCCTGATCGGCGGCAGCGATTGCCTGGTCGCCGACCATCTGCAGGAGGTGTGTGCTTTTCTCGCGGGGCAGACATCGCTTTCGCCGCCTCTCGCCGAGGCACCCTCTGTTGATGAACGCGGCGAAGATCTGCGCGATGTTATCGGCCAGCAGCAGGGCAAGCGAGCGCTGGAGATTGTGGCCGCCGGGGGTCACAACCTGCTCCTGATCGGCCCACCCGGCACCGGGAAAACCATGCTTGCCAGCCGGCTACCCGGTCTCCTGCCGCCATTAAGCAATCAGGAAGCCCTGGAGAGCACGGCCATTCAGAGCCTGGTCAATCTGCATACCGCGAAGACCCGGTGGCGTCAGAGGCCGTTTCGCGCGCCTCACCATAGCGCCTCGCTGGCAGCGATGGTGGGCGGCGGCTCAATACCGGTCCCCGGTGAGATTTCCCTGGCCCATAATGGCGTGCTGTTTCTTGATGAACTGCCTGAGTTTGAGCGGCGTGTACTGGATGCGCTGCGCGAACCCATTGAGTCAGGCAAGATCCACATATCACGCTCGCGCGCCAAAATTGACTATCCGGCGCGCTTTCAGCTTATCGCGGCGATGAACCCAAGCCCGACAGGGCATTATCAGGGCAAACATAATCGTACATCGCCTGAGCAGACATTACGTTATCTGGGACGTCTGTCAGGCCCCTTCCTTGACCGCTTCGATCTCTCCTTAGAGATCCCGCTGCCGCCGCCAGGGATACTGAGCCAGGGCACGCAGGGCGAAGAGTCTAGCGCAACGGTCCGGCAGCGGGTGCTGGCGGCGCGCGAACGGCAAATGCTCAGGCAAAATAAGCTCAATGCTCATCTTGAGAATCGTGAAATGAAGAGCTGCTGCCACTTACGGCGGGAGGACGCTGTCTGGCTGGAACAGACGCTAACGCAGTTGGGGCTCTCTATTCGAGCCTGGCAGCGTCTGTTAAAGGTGGCGAGAACCATTGCCGATCTGGCAGAGGCTGAAGAGATTGAACGCCGTCATTTGCAGGAGGCGCTCAGCTATCGGGCGATAGACCGGATGCTAAACCATCTGCAGAAAATGATGGCGTAAAAAAAGGGCTTACGCCCTTTTTTCTTAGTCATCGCTTTCGGTGTAATCGTCAGCGCCTTCCATCTGCGGTTTGCCGCCGGAAAGGGTATGGAAACGCTTCGGCCGCTTGATGCGCGCCATATACTTAATCCATACGCGTTCTGCTTCCGTTACCGGCTCACGCTCACCACGGCACACCGAGACAAACTGTTTTTCATCATCGGTAACAGGTTCGCGTTTACCCAGTTCCAGTTCGTTAAAGGCATAACCATGACGTTCCAGCAGTTGCGCCTCTTTGATGGTGAAATCACCGTGACGGGAGAACCCGCGTGGATAATTTTTATTGTCGAAAAAACGATTAGTCGTCGTAAAGCTTTCCGCCATCCTACACGCTCCTGATTCTTTGGCCGAGCTATTTATGGCGCGGAGTATTAGTTACGCTTGACAGAGCGTCAAACAAAACATTTAAATCATCACGACAAATAATTTTGTGGAGAACGGTGTGGATACGGAATTGCTCAAGACTTTCCTGGAAGTGAGCAGAACTCGTCACTTTGGGCGAGCAGCAGAGGCGCTTTACCTGACGCAGTCAGCGGTCAGCTTTCGTATTCGTCAGCTGGAAAATCAACTTGGTGTGAACCTGTTCACCCGACATCGTAATAACATTCGCCTGACGACGGCCGGAGAAAAGCTCCTGCCTTACGCCGAAACGTTAATGAATACCTGGCAGGCTGCGCGCAAGGAGGTCGCACACTCTTCGCGACATAATGAATTCTCCATCGGAGCCAGCGCCTCGCTGTGGGAATGCATGCTTAACGGCTGGCTCGGCACCCTCTACAGCGCACCTTACAATCTCCAGTTTGAAGCGCGTATCGCACAGCGGCAGTCGCTGGTTAAACAGCTTCACGAACGCCAGTTGGATCTGCTGATCACCACCGAATCGCCGAAGATGGATGAATTAAGCAGCCAGCTGTTGGGTAATTTTACCCTTGCCTTGTATTGCGCATCGCCTGCAAAAAACAGAAATGAATTGAATTACTTGCGCCTTGAATGGGGGCCTGATTTTCAGCAAAACGAAGTGGGTCTGATAGGAAGTGATGATGTTCCGCTGCTCACTACCTCTTCAGCTGAACTGATCTACCAGCAATTATCACGCCTGAACGGCTGCTGTTGGCTACCTGTTCGCTGGGCCAAAGAGAAGCATGGGTTACATACGGTCATGGACAGCGCTACGCTTTCCCGCCCACTCTATGCGATCTGGTTACAAAATAGCGATAAGCAGGGGCAGATCCACGAGATCCTGAAAAGCCCTATCCTGGAATAAGCGGTACTCTCCATGGACGGAGAGAAGCAAGGTATTTTGAACAGGGATATTGCAGATAGAGAGCAGAGATAAAAAAAAAATCCTTTGCCTGAGCAAAGGATTCTTATAAATGGCAGGGGCGGAGAGACTCGAACTCCCAACACCCGGTTTTGGAGACCGGTGCTCTACCAATTGAACTACGCCCCTAAAGCTTTCTTACCACTAAGCCTGCTATCTGAGCAGGCTTAATGTTAAATAAGTGGCGGAACGGACGGGACTCGAACCCGCGACCCCCTGCGTGACAGGCAGGTATTCTAACCGACTGAACTACCGCTCCACCGAATTTTTTCGCTTTATGACCACCGGTTGTCACCCCGGCTTACTGCAATTTGATGCCTGGCAGTTCCCTACTCTCACATGGGGAGACCCCACACTACCATCGGCGCTACGGCGTTTCACTTCTGAGTTCGGCATGGGGTCAGGTGGGACCACCGCGCTAGTGCCGCCAGGCAAAT
>NZ_JAAABE010000011.1:0-34790 GCF_009900705.1 Klebsiella sp. Q2
CATGTGTTAGGCCTGCCGCCAGCGTTCAATCTGAGCCATGATCAAACTCTTCAATTTAAGTTTGATGCTCAAAGAATTAAACTTCGTAATGAATTACGTGTTCACTCTTGAGACTTGGTATTCATTTATTGTCCGAAGACATTAAGAATCCATGTCACTTTGAGTGCCCACACAGATTGTCTGATAAATTGTTAAAGAGCAGTTGCGACGCGCTTTAGCGCTCTGTCGCGAGGTGGCGTATATTACGCTTTCCTCTTTCAGAGTCAACCCGTTTTTCAGGATTTTTCTCTTCAACCGAACCGGCTGTTTGTGTGAAGTGATTCACATCCGCCGTGTCGATGGAGGCGCATTATAGGGAGTTCTCGAGCGCCCGCAATAGAAAAATGGCAGAAAAATGACTGACTGCTGCATTCCCCAGCAAAACCCCGCTTTATACCTCGTTACACACAGAATTATCCACAGGAGAGCGTAAAAACATGACCGCCAGCCCCGTGGATCGCCAGCTATATAGAAGGAGATTCACCGGCCTGGAGAGAAAGATAAAAATTCGCGAGCGTTGCGCAAACGTTTTCGTTACAATGCCGCGCTATGACACGGATGCCCGGTTGGGTGCGTTAGGTGAGTTTTTAGGCAAAAACTCACCTAACGCTCTCTGTAATGTTCAAATCCTGGGGATTTAATACCATGCAACAACGTCGTCCAGTCCGCCGCGCTCTGCTCAGTGTTTCTGACAAGGCCGGTATCGTCGAATTCGCGCAGGCGCTTTCCGCTCGTGGTGTCGAGCTGCTGTCCACTGGCGGCACCGCTCGCCTGCTGGCAGATAAAGGCCTGCCGGTAACCGAAGTCTCTGACTACACCGGTTTCCCGGAAATGATGGATGGACGCGTGAAAACCCTGCATCCGAAAGTACACGGCGGCATCCTCGGCCGTCGCGGTCAGGATGACGGCATCATGCAGCAGCACGGGATCGCGCCTATCGATATGGTGGTCGTTAACCTCTATCCGTTTGCCCAGACCGTCGCTCGCGAAGGATGCTCGCTGGAAGACGCGGTGGAAAACATCGATATCGGCGGCCCGACCATGGTCCGCTCCGCGGCGAAGAACCACAAAGACGTCGCCATCGTGGTGAAGAGCAGCGACTACACCGCCATCATTAATGAGATGGACGCCAACGAAGGCTCCCTGACGCTGGACACCCGCTTCGACCTCGCCATTAAAGCCTTCGAACACACCGCCGCGTATGACAGCATGATCGCCAACTACTTCGGCAGCATGGTTCCGGCCTATCACGGCGAAAGCAAAGAAGCCGCTGGCCGCTTCCCACGCACCCTGAATCTGAACTTCATTAAGAAGCAGGATATGCGCTACGGCGAAAACAGCCACCAGCAGGCTGCCTTCTATATAGAAGAGAATGTCAAAGAAGCTTCCGTGGCAACCGCTACCCAGCTGCAGGGCAAAGCGCTCTCCTATAACAACATTGCCGATACCGATGCGGCGCTGGAGTGCGTGAAAGAGTTCAACGAACCGGCCTGCGTGATCGTTAAGCACGCTAACCCATGCGGCGTTGCCGTTAGCGACTCGATCCTCGACGCCTACGATCGCGCATACAAAACCGACCCGACCTCCGCGTTCGGCGGCATCATCGCCTTCAACCGCGAACTGGATGCCGACACCGCGCAGGCGATCATCTCTCGCCAGTTTGTCGAGGTGATCATCGCCCCGTCCGCCAGCGAAGAAGCGCTGAAAATCACTGCCGCGAAGCAGAACGTCCGCGTACTGACCTGCGGTCAGTGGGATGCGCGCGTTGCCGGTCTCGATTTCAAACGCGTTAACGGTGGTCTGCTGGTTCAGGACCGCGATCTCGGTATGGTCACCGCGGGTGAACTGCGCGTGGTCAGCAAACGTCAGCCGAGCGAGCAAGAGCTGCGCGATGCGCTGTTCTGCTGGAAAGTGGCGAAATTCGTCAAATCCAACGCCATCGTGTATGCCAAAGACAATATGACCATCGGCATAGGCGCCGGTCAGATGAGCCGCGTCTACTCGGCGAAAATCGCCGGAATTAAAGCCGGTGATGAAGGTCTGGAAGTGAAAGGCTCCGCCATGGCCTCTGACGCCTTCTTCCCATTCCGCGACGGGATTGACGCCGCGGCAGCGGTCGGCATCACCTGCATTATTCAGCCGGGCGGCTCTATCCGCGACGACGAAGTGATTGCCGCCGCTGACGAACACGGCATCGCCATGATCTTCACCGACATGCGCCACTTCCGCCATTAATTCATGGAGCAGCAGATGAAAGTATTAGTAATCGGCAACGGCGGGCGCGAACACGCCCTGGCCTGGAAAGCGGCCCAATCGCCGCTGGTTGATACCGTCTACGTCGCGCCGGGCAACGCCGGTACCGCGCTGGAGCCGTCGCTGCAAAACGTCGCCATCGGCGTTACCGATATTCCGGCGCTGCTTCGCTTCGCCCAGGATGAAAATATCGACCTGACCATCGTTGGCCCGGAAGCGCCGTTGGTCATTGGCGTGGTTGACGCGTTTCGTGCCGCCGGGCTGGCCATCTTCGGGCCAACCGAAGGCGCTGCGCAGCTGGAAGGTTCGAAGGCCTTCACCAAAGATTTCCTTGCTCGTCATCATATCCCGACGGCGGAATATCAGAACTTCACCGACGTTGAGCCAGCGCTGGCTTATCTGCGCGAGAAAGGCGCGCCGATCGTCATCAAAGCCGACGGTCTGGCGGCGGGTAAAGGCGTTATCGTGGCGATGACCCTCGAGGAAGCCGAAGCGGCGGTCAAAGACATGCTGGCCGGTAACGCTTTCGGCGACGCCGGACACCGCATCGTCATTGAAGAGTTCCTCGATGGCGAAGAGGCCAGCTTTATTGTGATGGTCGACGGCGAGCACGTCCTGCCGATGGCCACCAGCCAGGATCACAAACGCGTCGGCAACGGCGATACCGGCCCGAATACCGGTGGGATGGGCGCTTATTCTCCGGCGCCGGTCGTGACTGATGAAGTCCATCAGCGCACCATGGAGCGGATTATCTGGCCAACCGTGAAGGGCATGGCCGCGGAAGGCAACACCTATACCGGTTTCCTGTATGCCGGTCTGATGATCGACAAGCAGGGCAACCCGAAGGTCATTGAGTTCAACTGCCGCTTTGGCGATCCGGAAACCCAGCCGATCATGCTGCGCATGAAATCCGACCTGGTAGAGCTGTGCCTCGCCGCCTGCGCGGGCAAGCTGGATGAGAAAACCTCCGAGTGGGATGACCGCGCGTCGCTGGGCGTGGTGGTTGCCGCCGGCGGCTATCCGGGCAACTACAACACGGGCGATGAGATCCATGGTCTGCCGCAGCAGGAAGCGGCAGACGGTAAAGTCTTCCACGCCGGCACGAAACTGTCTGACGACCAGCGCGTGGTCACCAACGGCGGTCGCGTACTGTGCGTCACCGCCCTGGGCGATACCGTAGCGCAGGCGCAGCAGCGCGCCTATCAGCTGCTGACCGACATTCGCTGGGACGGTAGCTTTAGCCGTAGCGATATCGGCTGGCGCGCCATCGAACGTGAAAAGGCTAACGGCTAAGTTTCGCCAGCAGCGTTTTCCGCGTAATGCCTAACTGACGGGCGGCTTCGGTTTTGTTGCCGCCCGTTTTTTCCAGCGCCGCCAGAATCACCTCTTTCTCCACTTCCACTAACGGCTGAATTCCCCCCTCCTCGCTCCCGCCTGATGGCAGCGGCGTACCGGCGATCGCCAGCGGCAGTTCTCGCTCAGAGATATAGTTTCCGGTCAGTAGCACCACCGCCCGCTCCACCGCGTTTTCCAGCTCGCGAATATTGCCCGGCCAGGGGTAGTGGATCAGCAGGTCCATCGCCTGTGGCGTGAACCCCTTTACCGCCTTACGATTGCGTTCGGCATAGCGTTTGAGAAAGTGCTGCGCCAGCTGCGGAATATCTTCCCGGCGCCGGCGCAGCGGCGGCATCTCAATAGTCACGACGTTCAGGCGGTAATAGAGATCCTGGCGAAAACGCCCGGCGCTGACCTCTTCGGCGAGGTTGCGGTGGGTGGCGGCGATCAGCCGCACATCAACGGCAAGCGTCTGGTTGCTGCCGACACGCTGCACCTCCCGCTCCTGAATCGCCCGCAGCAGACGCACCTGCATCAATGGCGAGATATCGCCAATTTCATCGAGGAACAGCGTGCCGCCATCCGCTTCGACAAAGCGCCCCTCACGTCGCCGCTCCGCGCCGGTAAACGCCCCTTTTTCATGGCCGAAGAGTTCCGACTCCAGCAGCGACTCATTCAGCGCCGCACAGTTGAGCGTCACCAGCGGCTTATCACCGCGCCCGCTGCAGGCGTGGATGGCGCGCGCCACCAGTTCCTTACCGGTTCCCGACTCCCCATGGATCAGCACCGTCGCGTCCGAAGGGGCTACCAGCGTAATTTCGTTAAGAAGCGCCTGCATCGCCGGGCTGTCGCCAATCATGCCCCACCGTAGATCCGTCGCAACGCTGGGGTCGCCCTCGCTATGACGGGTGTGTGCCAGTGCCTGGACTAACGTCTGCTGTAACGTGTCAAAATCCAGCGGTTTAATCAGATAATCCAGCGCCCCGGACTTAATGGCCTCCACCGCCGTATCGACGCTGGAGAACGCCGTCATGATCAGCACCGGGATCGCCGGGTTATAGGCTTTTATCTCTTTTAACGTTGCGATACCGTCCAGCTCCGCCATGCGAATATCGCACAGTACCAGGTCGAAAACCTGATGATGGATCTGCTCCAGCGCCTGCCGGCCGTTGTGGGCTAATGCCACCTGATAGCCCCAGCCGCGCAGCAGCGCCTGCAAGATCGTGCAGTGGCTGATGTCATCATCGACAACCAGAATCTGTACCTTATCGCTGCTCATCTTCCCTCCGTTGAGCATCCAGCGGTAGCCAAAGCGTAAATATCGCTCCAGCCCCCGGCTGACTTTCGGCGCGGATCGTCCCGCCATGTTGTTCGATAATATTCTGCACCACCGCCAGCCCCAGCCCGGTGCCGTCCGCCTTGGTGGTGAAATAAGGAGTGAAGATGGCCTGTAGCTCTTCATCGCTCATCCCCTTACCGCTATCCTTAACGACTATTTTCATACGTCGCCGATCGGCTTCACTTGCCGATACGTGAATGACGCCGTCGCGGCCAATCGCCTGCATCGCGTTCAGGTACAGGTTCAACAGCACCTGGTTCAGGCGGTCGGCATCGGCGTTGATCGTGGAGAGCTCCGGGCGCGGCGTAAATTGCAGCGCGATCCCGCGACTCTGCGCATCCTGGCTAACCAACTGCAATGAGTGGTGGATAAGCGCGTTAATATCCACCGGCTGGTAATTTAAATGCGCGGGCCGGACCAGCTCCAGCAGCTCACTGACCACCCGATTGAGGCGGTCGGCCTCTTTGGCCATCACCTGCGCTAACTGATGTGACTCACCGCCCGGCGGCGTGCGCTCGGCAAAATATTTTGCCAGCCCTTTAATCGACGAGAGCGGATTGCGGATCTCGTGCGCCACGCCTGCCGCCAGATGGCCAAGTGCCAGCAGTTTCTCTTTGCGGGCCATCGCCTCCAGCAGTTGTTTCCGTGAGCGGCGATAGCGGCGGAACCAGAACTGGGCAAGGATCGTTGCCGCTGTCACCAACGCGGCGGCGCCCAGCATGATGGCCATATTCCGCTGCCCCCTGGCCTGCGCGGCATCCAGCTCGCGGCTATCAAAGGCGATAAAAATCACCTGCGGGATACTGGCTTGAGCCAGGGCGCTGTTGCCGCGATTCATCATGCCCATATGGTGGCCGCGGGCCGGATTGAGCGGGCGAAACTGGCGATAGATCTCCATGGCCGGCTGCGGCTCGCTAAGCCGCCGCCAGCGAGCCTGTTCGCCAACCGCCAGCGCACGCATCTGCGCGGGGCTGTAGAGCGTTTGACCCACCTGCTGCGGATCGCTGTGGGCGATGATGGCGCCATTGTCATCAGTCACCGCGAACCACAGGACGCCCGGCTGCCAGGCCATCTCTTCCAGCAGGGCCTGCAGCTGCGCGTGGTGCATCCGCATTCCCATGCCAACGCGCGTGCCGGACTCCAGCGCGCGGATCAGTACGCTCCCCTTCTCCTCGATAGTTTGTCGGGCGGCGGTCGTCTCACGACCGTAGTCGCGGACGATCATCGCGGAGAACAGCACCACCAGCAGCACTACCGTACCGGTCAGCAGCCAGCTCAGCGCGCCAGCGGCAGCGTCCCGGGAAAAAGGTTTGATCTTCATCGGCGAGTCCTTGTCATCTCCTTTTCGCTATCAGCAGGATCTTTCAGCAGAAATCATGCCATGTTTCCGCGCGGCCAAACCTGCTCTCAAACATATCGCCTGCGCTTTAGCGAGTAAAAATGACTCGCCGGTCCCGGGCGGAACGGGTCATTTTTACTCGCTCTTCTCTTTAACGGCCTCGGCAGGCCTGCACGGACGGGCTTTTTCAGGCTGGCATGAAAGATGCAATACCGAGAGAAACCACACAGGAGAAAATGCCATGAAACGGAACCGTACCTTACCTCTCGCCCTCGTTACCTTAGCCGCGCTGACCTTCGGCAGCAACACGGCCTGGGCCAACCACCACTGGGGCAACAATAACGGGATCGGCAACCAGGGCTACAGTCAGCTGACCCAGGAGCAGCAGGCTACCGCGCAAAAGCTGCATAACGATTACTATGAGCAAACCAGCGCCCTGCGCCAGCAGTTGCAGTCCAAACGCTATGAGTACAATGCGTTGCTCACGGCGCAAAAGCCGGACAGCGGCAAGATTGAAGCCGTCGCTCAGGAGATGGAAGGCTTACGCCAGAAGCTGGATCAGCAGCGGGTGAAATTAGATCTCGCCCTGGCTGAGGCTGGCGTTCCCCGCGGCGCAGGAATGGGATATGGCGGCTGTCGCGGTAGCGGCGGCGGTCATATGGGCATGAATCACTGGTAAAGGTTAGAAGCTTTTTTCCGTCGGCTGCCAGGTGCAGAAGTTTTCATTGGCCACCAGCAGCAGTTGAGAGCCTTCCGGCGCCTCCAGCCAGGCAATGCTCACCGCGGCGGAAGCGTGGCTCTGCCGACGTTCAATGTGCGCCAGAGCCCGACTATCGAGGTCGGGCGTGACCGTCTGCCCTTCACAGGTCAGCACGGTATGCGCGGCGGCGTTCCAGCGTCCCTGACGCAGGACGACCCGTCCCTGGCGGAGGGCGTCGCTGGTCTGGCGGATCTGCTCGGCGCGATAACGGTACAGCGCGACCTGGTCGCTGGAGAGTTGCTGCTTCTGCCCGTCAACTTCCCGCTGCATAAAGCTAAGATCGCCCTGCGCGTCGAAGCGGGCACGAATATGTTCCGGCGGCTTGCCGTAGACATTGAGTTCAATCAGCGTCAGCTGATCGCCCTGCCAGCGATATTCGCTGGTCGAGGTGTCCCCGTGACGCCACGGGCTGAAGGCGGCGAGAAGATGGACTTCATCGCCAGAATCTTTACGCCAGATACGCATCGCCCCCTGGTTGTCCGCATAACCGCTGGCGGTAAATGGTGGTAGCGACGCGTTATGGCTGCAGGCAGTCAGCAACAGGATGCCCGCCAGCGCCAGAGGCCGGCGCCAGACAGACAAAAGGGGCTTAATAGCCCCTTCGATAAAACTGTTCACTGCCACGCGGTCTTACTTAACTGCGTCTTTCAGTGCTTTGCCAGAAACAAATGCCGGCACGTTAGCTGCAGCGATTTTGATCTCTTTACCGGTCTGCGGGTTGCGGCCAGTACGCTCAGCGCGGTGGTTCACTTTGAAGGTACCGAAACCAACCAGTTGAACAGCATCACCTTCTTTCAGAGACTCAGTAATTGCAGCCAGGGTAGATTCCAGGGCAGCTTTAGCCTGTGCTTTGGACAGGTCAGCTTTGTCCGCAATTACATCAATCAGTTGAGTCTTGTTCATAAGTTATCCTTACAATGTGTTTATCGCTTGCTAAGCATCGAGTGCGACGGAAATGCCAAAAAAGCACCCTCCTGCATACACGCACCGATAGCCACTTTTTTTCGCCCTCCAAATGTAGACCAGACGGGGGGCGGAATGGAAGCCTTCAGACGCTACAATTCAGGCGGTAAATCACGTTTTCTGGTCTCACTGCTGAAAATTTATACCAATATTGCTCTCGCCGGCCTCACGCAGGTCCGCGCGCAGGCCTTTTATCAGCTCAAGGTCACGCTCTTCGCAGTCGGCCAGCAGGCGGAAAATTTCCCACTGAATGTCCCATTCCTGCTCTACCGCCGGGTTCGCTTTCAGCTCTTCGTCGGTCATTTCGCGACCTTCCTGGGTCATTTCCAGCATCGCCACGGTGGTGATAGAGGTTTTGCTCACCTCGATCGCGTGCTCGAGCGTTTCGCCGCTCAGACGTGAATGGATCAGTTCGCTCAACGCCACGCAGGCGTCTATGGCCGGATAAACACCGTACAGGTCGAAATCATCTGCCGCCGGGATCGCCTCTTCCAGTTTCTCCAGCTGACTATCGAAATTCACCTTCGCATCTTTGACCGTCAGCGTTTCCCAGATCAGATCCAGGATACGACGGTACAGCTGGCCGTCGCCAAACTCGGTTTGCTTGCAGAACATCGCGTAGTTGGGGTACATACGCTCGCACAGGCAGGCCATAAAAGTGACATGCTGCCAGCTTTCCAGCTTCTCCAGGCGCAGGTGAATCGGGTTTTGTAACATGATGAATTCTCGAAGTCAGAAATTAGGCGCAGTGTACCTGAATCAGCTGTGATTTGCTTGCCAACGCACAAACGACGGACGGCGGGAAGCCACCGCATCGGCCCAGCGCGTCGGTTCGGGCAGACGATAGCCTCGCATGCAGCGTTCGACCCACATTAAAGCGCTGTCCATGCCTACCCGGTGGCCGGTGCTAATAAACAGCGGGTTGCAGCGCACTTTGCTGCGCCAGACCCAAGCCAGTTGCTCATTTTTATCCATCAGCGGGGCCAGCGCACCGGGCTCATCACCCAGGTCGCCGATTTTGCCGCACAGCCGTTTTTTCGCCACCCCGATGGTCGGCACGTCGATCATCAGGCCAAAATGGCTGGCGACGCCGAGCCGCCGGGGATGGGAGATACCGTGGCCGTCAACAAACAACAGGTCCGGTTTTTGCGAAAGCTGCTCCCACGCCGCCAGCAGCGCAGGGGTTTCGCGAAACGAGAGAAAGCCGGGAATATAGGGCATGGAAGTGGCGACGCGCGCCACCTGATACTCCACCAGCTCCAGTTCAGGCCAGGTCAGCAGCACCATCGCAGCCCGGGTGATCTCCCCTTCCTGCTCAAACCCGACATCCGCACCGCCGATCAATACTGGCGGGTCGCGATCCAGTCGATCCGCCCGCTCTACCGACGCGGCTAACTGTTGCTGTTGGATACGGAGTGCGGCTAAATCCATATGGCTGATCTCCTACTGGTGATAGGGTGCGGAAAGACGATGCACCGCTTCAACAAAGACGCCCGCATGCTCAGGGTCAACGTCCTGATGGATGCCGTGGCCGAGGTTAAAGACGTGGCCTTCCCCCTGACCAAAGCCGGCGAGGATGGTCGCGACTTCTTCTTCAATACGCGCGGGGGGCGCATAGAGCATGGACGGATCCATGTTGCCCTGCAGCGCGACTTTGTCGCCCACGCGACGACGGGCATCGGCAATATCGGTGGTCCAGTCGAGACCCAGCGCGTCACAGCCGGTCTCCGCCATCGCTTCCAGCCACTGACCGCCGCCTTTGGTGAACAGGGTCACCGGCACGCGGCGGCCTTCGTTTTCCCGCAGCAGGCCATCGACGATTTTATGCATATAGTAGAGGGAAAACTGCTGATAGTCGCGACCGGTCAGCACCCCGCCCCAGGTGTCAAAAATCATTACTGACTGCGCGCCGGCTTTGATCTGCGCGTTGAGGTACAGGGTGACGCTCTTCGCCAGTTTATCCAGCAGCGCGTGCAGCGCCTGCGGTTCGGCGTACATCATCTTTTTGATGACGGTGAAAGCCTTACTGCTGCCACCTTCCACCATGTAGGTCGCCAGCGTCCATGGGCTACCGGAAAAACCGATCAGCGGCACTTCGCCTTTCAGTTCACGGCGAATGGTGCGCACGGCATTCATCACGTAGCCCAGTTCCTGCTCGGGATCCGGGACTGGCAGCTTGTCGACGTCGGCTTTGCTTTTCACCGGCGAGGTGAAGCGCGGGCCTTCGCCTGCCTCAAAGTACAGCCCCAGTCCCATGGCGTCCGGGATGGTCAGGATGTCCGAAAAGAGGATCGCCGCGTCCAGCGGATAACGACGCAGCGGCTGGAGCGTCACTTCGCAGGCCAGCTCGGCATTTTTACACAGCGACATAAAGTCGCCCGCTTGCGCACGGGTGGCTTTGTACTCCGGTAAATAGCGGCCCGCCTGGCGCATCATCCACACCGGGGTGACATCAACCGGCTGACGCAGCAGCGCGCGCAGGTAACGATCGTTCTTCAGTTCGGTCATTTTTACATTCCTTTAGCGTTGATACGCCCAGTGTAACATGTCACTCGAACTCTGCCCGACACATCGCGACGGTATCTTCGATAAGCCGGCGCGCCACCGTACCTGGCGGCGGCAGAAGCGGCAGATCGTCATAGCGGTACCAGTCCGCGCTGAGTAACTCTTTTTTATCCACCACGATATCGCCCCCTGCGTAATCCGCCATAAAGGCAGTCATCAGCGACTGGGGGAACGGCCAGGGTTGAGAAGTCACGTAGCGCAGATTTTTCACCTTGATACCGCTCTCCTCCATCACCTCACGGGCGACCGCCTGCTCAAGGGTTTCGCCAACCTCGACGAACCCGGCCAGCACGGTGTGTACCCCATTGCGATGTCGGGTATGTTGCGCCAGCAGGATCGCATCGTCGCGACGGATAGCGACGATAATGCACGGGGCGATTTGCGGGTAGTAACGTTCACGGCAGTGGCTGCACAGCATCGCCCATTCACTTTTACTGGCATGCATCGGGTGGCCGCAGTAGCCGCAAAATTTATGCGATCGGTAAAATTCGGCAAGCTGGATCCCTCGCCCCGCCAGCTGGAATAGACCCGGATCCTGATCCAGCACCTGGCGTAACGATCCCATGTCATGGCGGCGATCCTGGCGCACCATCCAGACGGGCTCCCCCTGCCATTCGCCAATATGCAGCGCATGCTGGCCGACAAGATCGAAATTAACCGCTTCGCCATGTGGTAATTCTCCACCAGGCAACCATAATTTTTGTTCGTGACTGACAACCCACCAGCCGCGATCTAATTTTTCAATAATACGATCCATATCTATTGCACTACCTTTGCTTCACTGGCATGTTGTTAACATTATATTTACATTTTGGTGAGCAGATTTAAATCAAAACTAGCGGAGTCAATCATGCTAAACCAGCTGGAAAATCTGACGGAGCGCGTTGGCGGTAGTAATGAACTGGTCGATCGCTGGCTACAAGTGCGTAAGCATCTGCTCGTGGCTTACTACAATCTGGTTGGCCTGAAACCGGGCAAAGAGTCGTTTATGCGGCTAAACGAAAAGGCGCTGGATGACTTTTGCCAAAGTCTGGTGGATTACCTCTCGTCCGGTCATTTTAGTATTTATGAACGCATTATTGGCGAAATGGAAGGCGATACCCCACTTTTAGCCGCCACCCGGCTTTACCCGCAGCTGGAAGCCAATACCCAGCAGATGATGGACTACTACGATACCTGCCTCGAAAACGCCATTGATCATGATAACTACCTTGAATTTCAGCAGGCGCTGTCGGATATCGGCGAGTCGCTGGAAGCGCGTTTCGCCCTGGAAGATAAACTGATCGCCCTCGCCGTCGCCCATCACCTGAGCGATGAGGTGCGCGATAATATTGCCCCGACCGCTTGAGTTGTGCGCAATTAACGAGTAGTTTACCTCCATTCCCCCTCCCCGGAGGGGATGTCATCTTGTCGGAGTGCTTATTTTCCATGTGAAGGCTACATGGAAAAGGCTGAGACCGTTAATTCGGGATCCGCGGAACCTGATCAGGCTAATACCTGCGAAGGGAACAAGAGTAAACTGCTGTTCGCGTCAGTCCGTCAGGGCCGATCGCATCTGTTACTCCATCCGTCGTCTGACAAGCCATGTCCTTTATATCTGGAATGCGCTATGTCTACTACCAAACTGACCCGTCGTGAGCTACGCGAGCACGCGCAGCGATTTATCGATACGCTGGAAGGCGCTGCTTTTCCTAATTCGCGCCGTATCTACATTCAAGGTTCACAAGCGGATATCCGCGTCCCAATGCGTGAAATCCAGCTCAGCCCGACCCTCGTCGGCGGCGATAACGATAACCCCCATTACGAAGCCAACGAACCTATCCCGGTGTATGACACCTCCGGGCCTTATGGCGACCCGGATATTGGCATTGATGTCCGCCAGGGGCTGGCCAGGCTGCGCCAGCCGTGGATCGACGCACGTAATGACTGCGCCCCGCTCAGCGAACGCAGCTCGGCCTATACCAAAGCGCGGCTGGCCGATGACGGCCTCGATGAGCTGCGCTTCAATAGCCAGCTGACGCCAAAACGCGCCGTTGCCGGCAAATGTGTTACCCAACTGCACTACGCCCGCCAGGGGATCGTCACCCCGGAGATGGAGTTCATCGCCATACGCGAAAACATGGGCCGTGAACGTATTCGCAGCGAAGTTCTGCGCCAGCAGCATGCCGGAGAAGGCTTCGGCGCCCGCCTGCCGGAAAACATTACCCCCGAGTTTGTCCGCGATGAAGTGGCCGCCGGGCGCGCCATCATCCCGGCCAATATCAACCACCCGGAGTCTGAGCCGATGATTATCGGGCGCAACTTCCTGGTAAAAGTGAATGCTAATATCGGCAACTCGGCGGTGACCTCCTCCATCGAAGAAGAGGTCGAGAAACTGGTCTGGTCTACCCGCTGGGGCGCCGATACGGTGATGGATCTCTCTACCGGCCGCTATATCCACGAAACCCGCGAGTGGATCCTGCGTAACAGTCCGGTCCCCATCGGCACTGTGCCGATTTACCAGGCACTGGAGAAGGTCAACGGCATCGCCGAGAACCTCACCTGGGAAGTCTTCCGCGATACCCTGCTGGAACAGGCCGAACAGGGAGTCGACTACTTCACCATTCACGCCGGCGTACTGCTGCGCTACGTCCCGATGACCGCGAAGCGTCTGACCGGCATCGTCTCGCGCGGCGGCTCGATCATGGCCAAATGGTGTCTGTCGCACCATCAGGAAAACTTCCTCTACCAGCATTTCCGCGAAATCTGCGAAATCTGCGCCGCCTATGACGTTTCGCTGTCGCTGGGCGATGGCCTGCGCCCCGGCTCCATTCAGGATGCCAACGACGAAGCACAGTTCTCCGAGCTGCGCACCCTCGGCGAGCTGACGAAAATCGCCTGGGAGTATGACGTGCAGGTGATGATCGAAGGTCCCGGCCACGTGCCGATGCAGATGATCCGCCGCAATATGACCGAAGAGCTGGAGCACTGCCACGAAGCGCCGTTCTACACCCTCGGGCCGCTCACCACCGACATTGCGCCGGGCTACGACCATTTCACCTCCGGCATCGGCGCGGCGATGATCGGCTGGTTCGGCTGCGCCATGCTGTGCTATGTCACGCCGAAAGAGCATCTCGGCTTGCCCAACAAAGAGGATGTGAAGCAGGGGTTGATTACCTACAAAATCGCCGCCCACGCCGCTGACCTGGCGAAAGGCCATCCAGGGGCGCAGATCCGCGATAACGCCATGTCGAAGGCGCGCTTCGAATTCCGCTGGGAAGACCAGTTTAACCTCGCGCTGGATCCGTTCACCGCTCGGGCCTATCACGATGAAACCCTGCCGCAGGAATCCGGCAAAGTTGCCCACTTCTGCTCCATGTGCGGTCCGAAATTCTGTTCAATGAAGATCACTCAGGAAGTCCGCGACTACGCCGCCAGGCAGGCCATCGACGCCGGCATGGCCGATATGTCGCATCACTTCCGCGCCCGCGGCGGCGAAATCTACCTGAAACAGGAGGAAGTCTGATGTATCAGCCTGATTTTCCACCCGTCCCGTTTCGTCTCGGGCTCTACCCGGTAGTGGACAGCGTGGCGTGGATTGAACGCCTGCTCGAAGCTGGAGTACGCACCCTTCAGTTACGCATCAAGGACCGACGCGACAGCGAGGTGGAGGATGACGTCATCGCCGCCATCGCCCTTGGCCGCCGCTATCACGCCCGGCTGTTCATTAACGATTACTGGCGACTGGCGATCAAGCACCAGGCCTACGGCGTACATCTCGGACAAGAAGATCTGGAAACCACCGATCTGAGCGCCATCCGCAAAGCCGGGCTACGTCTTGGCGTCTCCACCCATGACGATATGGAGATTGATATCGCCCTGGCGGCGCGTCCCTCTTACATCGCTCTGGGTCACGTCTTCCCGACGCAAACCAAACAGATGCCCTCCGCGCCGCAGGGACTCGAGCAGCTTGCCAGACATATCCAACGCCTGGCGGATTACCCCACCGTGGCGATCGGCGGAATTAGCCTTGAAAAGGCCCCGGCGGTGCTGGCGACCGGCGTCGGCAGCATCGCAGTGGTCAGCGCCATCACCCAGGCGGCGGACTGGCGGGCAGCGACCGACCAGCTGCTGGCGCTGGCAGGAGCGGGCGATGAATGATCACGACTTTATGCGCTATAGCCGCCAGCTGCTGCTGGAGGATATTGCCATCGAGGGTCAGCAGAAGCTGTTAGCCAGCCGGGTGCTGATTATCGGCCTTGGCGGGCTGGGCTCCCCGGCGGCGCTCTATCTGGCCGGGGCTGGCGTCGGGACGCTGACCCTGGCCGATGACGACGCCGTGCATCTCAGCAATCTGCAGCGGCAGATCCTGTTCACCAGCGCGGATATCGATCGGCCAAAAGCCGCGGCGGCAAAGACGCGGCTCAGCCAGCTAAATCCGCAGATCACACTGGTTGCGCTCCAGCAGCGCTTAAGCGGCGAGGCGCTGCGCGCCGAGGTGGCGAAAGCGGACGTGGTGCTGGACTGTACCGATAACATGGTCACCCGCCAGGCGATCAATGCCGCCTGCGTGGCCCTCGACATCCCGTTAGTGACCGCCAGCGCCGTCGGCTTCGGCGGTCAGCTGATGGTGCTCACCCCCCCCTGGACGCAGGGTTGCTATCGCTGCCTGTGGCCGGATAGCGACGAACCGCAGCGCAACTGCCGCACCGCGGGGATCGTCGGTCCGGTGGTCGGCATGATGGGCACGCTGCAGGCGCTGGAGGCCATTAAGCTGCTCAGCGGCATGACGACGCCGCGCAACACTCTGCGGCTGTTCGACGCCCGCACCAGCAACTGGCGTAACCTGGCGCTACAGCGTTCCCGGGACTGCCCGATTTGCGGAGGGCGGCATGCAGATCTGGTTTAACGACGAGCCGCTGGCATGCGCCGACCATCTCAGCGTCAGCGCCCTGCTGACCCAGCTCGAACAGCTGCAGCCGGGCGTCGCGCTGGCGCTCAATCAACACATTCTGCCGCGCGACCGGTGGGAAGATCATCTCTTGCAGGAAGGCGATCGAGTCCTGCTTTTTCAGGTTATCGCTGGAGGCTGACATGTTACGTATTGCAGACAAAACATTTGAATCCCATCTTTTCACCGGTACCGGCAAATTCGCCGCCCCGGAGGTGATGGTTCAGGCGATTCGCGCCTCGGGCAGCCAGCTGGTCACCCTGGCGATGAAGCGCGTCGATTTACGTCAGCACAATGACGCCATCCTCGCCCCGCTGTTGGCGGCGGGAGTCAGCCTGCTGCCGAATACCTCGGGCGCCAAGACAGCGGAAGAGGCGGTGTTTGCCGCCCGCCTGGCGCGGGAAGCCTTGGGCACCCACTGGCTGAAACTGGAGATCCACCCGGACGCCCGCTGGCTGCTGCCCGACCCGATTGAAACCCTGAAAGCGGCGGAGCTGCTGGTCCGCGAAGGGTTCGTGGTGCTGCCCTACTGCGGCGCCGACCCGGTGCTGTGTAAACGGCTGGAAGAGGCTGGCTGCGCGGCGGTGATGCCCCTGGGCGCGCCGATCGGCTCCAATCAGGGGCTGGAAACCAAAGCCATGCTGGAGATTATTATCGAACAGGCGACGGTGCCGGTGGTGGTCGACGCCGGCATCGGCGTTCCGAGCCATGCGGCGCAGGCGCTGGAAATGGGCGCGGACGCGGTGCTGGTCAATACCGCTATTGCCGTCGCCGACGATCCCGTGGCCATGGCCCACGCCTTCCGTATGGCGGTCGAGGCCGGCTTGCTGGCCCGTCAGGCCGGACCGGGGGCGCGCAGCGCGCAGGCGCAGGCCACCAGCCCGCTCACCGGATTCCTGGAGGCGCTGGCATGAAAACCTTTAGCGATCGCTGGCGGCAGCTGGAGTGGGACGACATCCGCCTGCGCATCAACAGTAAAACCGCCGCCGATGTCGAACAGGCGCTGGCGGCCAAACAGCTGACCCGCGACGATATGATGGCCCTGCTTTCGCCAGCGGCGGCCGGGTATCTTGAACCTCTGGCCCAGCGCGCGCAGCGGCTTACCCGCCAGCGCTTCGGCAATACCGTCAGCTTCTACGTGCCGCTGTATCTCTCCAACCTGTGCGCCAACGACTGCACCTACTGCGGCTTCTCGATGAGCAATCGCATTAAGCGCAAGACGCTGGATGCCGCCGAGATTGCCCGCGAGTGCGCCGCGATCCGCGACATGGGTTTTGAGCATCTGCTGCTGGTGACCGGTGAGCATCAGGGCAAGGTGGGAATGGATTATTTCCGCCAGCACCTGCCGGCAATCCGCAGCCAGTTTGCCTCGCTGCAGATGGAGGTACAGCCGCTGGCGACCGACGAGTATGCCGAGCTGAAAACCCTGGGGCTCGACGGGGTGATGGTCTATCAGGAGACCTATCACGAAGGTATGTACGCCCAGCACCATCTGAAAGGGAAAAAACAGGATTTCTTCTGGCGGCTGGATACGCCGGATCGCCTGGGCGAGGCGGGGATCGATAAGATCGGCCTTGGCGCGCTGATCGGCCTTTCCGACAGCTGGCGAGTGGACTGCTTTATGGTCGCTGAGCACCTGTTGTGGCTGCAGCAACGCTACTGGCGCAGCCGCTATTCGGTCTCCTTCCCGCGTCTGCGTCCCTGCGCCGGCGGCATTGAACCAGCCTCGCTAATGGATGAGCGTCAGCTGGTGCAGACCATCTGCGCCTTCCGCCTGCTGGCGCCGGAGGTTGAGCTGTCGCTATCCACCCGCGAATCCCCCTGGTTCCGCGACCGGGTGATCCCGCTGGCGATCAATAACGTCAGCGCCTTCTCCAAAACCCAGCCCGGGGGTTACGCCGACGATCATCCGGAGCTTGAGCAGTTCGCGCCGCACGATGGCCGTCGACCTGAAGAAGTCGCCAGCGCGCTGGCTGCCCGCGGCCTGCAGCCGGTATGGAAAGACTGGGACAGCTGGCTGGGACGCGCCTCGCAAACCTCATGATGAACAGTGTAAGCGCCTGATATTTTTGCGCGCCTGCACGAGAGATGAAAAACGGAGGCTGGCCCGCCAGGCGCCCTTTTTCTATTCTGCCCGGGTCGGCAGCGGACGCTGACCAGGGCGAACCTTTTCTTCCTCATTTTCGCCCTGCCTCTCCGCGCTGAACGAGGGCCTGTGCATTATCGCCGAATATAAATCACGATACATGAAGGCCTCAGAGTTATAATTGAGCAATAGTTAACTGATTCGATCGGCAGGCGCCGCAGTCACAACCTGCGTTCGGACCCATGGTTTATACATCCGGGACGATTAACGATTCATGGCTCTACACAACAGAAAGCTCTCTTTCACGACGCCGATCGTCGTGGGGTTTGCCGGCATCTTGCTCAGTTTTATGCTGATCGCTATTTTTGTCACCCTGGCGCAGCGGAAAGATTTTCTTGAAGATTATCACGACATTAACCGCAACTTTACCCACAACCTGGCGATCAACTATACGGAAACCCTGCTGCGGGAAAATGATTTTATCCTTGGGCGCGCGGTCGCCTTCTTTGCCCGCAATGACGAACTGAATCGCGCAGTCAATGTGGAGCCGGGGAAAGGATTAACGACGCTGATGCAGTTACAGAACATGATGCCGAGCGTCTCATCCATCTCACTGGCGGATACCGAGGGCCACTATCTGCGCGCCCCGGAGGTGCTGGAAAATGAAGACAGCCGGGCTTTCGATCCCAGAACGCGGCCCTGGTTTATCAAACAGGCGGAAGCCAGCACCTTCAGCCACTACACCAGCCCATATATGGATTTTTTTACCCACCATCCTACGATTACCATTTTCAAACCCATCATCACCCCGGAAGGGAAACTCAAGGGCAGCCTGGCCTTTCATCTTGATCTCACCTCCATGGGGTTCGCGCTGCGTCAGATGGTGGCCCCCGTACAGGGCGAGTTTTTTGTGGTACAGCGTGATGGCAAAGTGGTCCTGCACTCCGACCCTGGTGCGCTGTTTAAACCCTTCGTCAGTAATGAGCTGATGGATAAAATGACCAGCGGCGAGGGGCAGCTTTACGATCCCGGAAGCGACACCTGGTATTACTATTACTCCTTTACCAATCCCGACTGGTTTGTGATTTTCCGTGTTGATAACACCACCCTGGTCAATCTGACGCGCCATGAAACCAATTTAGTGATCGGCGGTTTTGCCCTCGCGGCGATCATCATCATCCTGTTCGGCCTTTATCTGCGTCATGCCTCCCGCACCGTGCTGATGAATATCATCAATGCGATTAAAACCGGCGACGTCAAACGCGCCCCCCGCCTCGAGGCGATGCTGAGTAAAGCCATTGAAACTAATAAGCAGCGCGAGCTGACCTACGTCCGCCAGGCGACCATCGACGCGCTCACCGGCTGCAAGAACCGCCGCGCCTTCGATAGCGATATTGCCGCGCTGATGAACGATCATCAGCCGTTCGCCCTCGCGCTGGTCGATATCGATAACTTCAAATCGATCAACGACACCTGGGGTCACCTCAACGGCGATATCGTTCTGCGAAACGTCGCCCGTGAAGGACTGCAGGTCCTCCAGCCGCTGGAGATATCCCTCTATCGCTATGGTGGCGAAGAGTTCGCGGTGGTCTTTCCTGCCGAACATATTGATAACGCCCGCACGCTGCTGGAAACATGGCGGGTAAACGTCGAACGGCGCACCTGGCGCGAAGATGGCCTGACGGTCACCTTCAGCGCCGGGCTGGGGGAATGGAACATGGAGCCGCTGGATAAGCTGGTGGTAAGCGTCGATGAAGCGCTGTACAAAGCCAAACAGCAGGGTAAAAACCGCATCCTGCGCGCCTAGGTCTTCAGCGCCGCAACCGCCCACTTCGGTGGGCTTTTTTATTTTTTTCGGCAAAAATGAAACCGGTTTCAATTTTTGTGTGATGACTTACACACAATCACGGTAAAGCGGTTGTCGCATCGCCAGGGCCGCGATAAAGATAGGACATCACGGAACACAAGGGCCACTGACTATGAAGAATATCGTTTTGTGCTGTGCCGCCGGTATGTCTACCAGCATGCTGGTTCAGCGTATGCAAGATGCCGCGCAGAAGAAAGGTGTTGAAGTCTCCATCAAGGCCGTACCGGTCGCCGAGTTTAAAGATAATCTGGCCGCCGCCGACATTATTCTGCTCGGCCCGCAGGTGAAATATGAGCAGGCGAAGCTGCAGGCGCTGGCCGACCCGTTCGGCAAAAAGGTCGCCGTGATCGATATGATGGACTACGGCATGATGAAAGGTGATGCCGTTCTGGATAAAGCCCTTAAGATGCTGGAGTAATCGATGGAAGATTTAGAAACGATCATAATGGAGCTGCTGGTTAACGCGGGTTCTGCGCGCAGCGCGGCGCTCACGGCGCTACAGCTGGCGCGGAAAGGCGATTTTGCCGCAGCGGAGCAGGCCATGGCCGAGTCCCATGAGTTCGTCAAACATGCGCATAAAATTCAGACCCAGCTTATCGGCCTGGATGAAGGCAGCGGTAAGTTACCGGTCAACCTGATCACCGTGCATTCTCAGGACCATCTGATGAACGCCATGGTCATTCAGGATCTGGCGACCGATATGATTGAACTATACCGTCGCCTGCCCCTCGCGCAATAATCTCTCGAATTAAACGGGCGTCGCTGCCGGCGCCCGTCCCCGCTTACAGAAAGCCGTACATCGCCGCGAATACCCAGCCAAACACGCAGGAGACGCCAACGCCGATGAGCCCGGGCAGGATAAAGCTGTGGTTAATCACAAAGCGGCCAATATGGGTGGTCCCTGAGCGGTCAAACTGGATCGCCGCCAGATCGCTTGGGTAGGTCGGCAGTATATAGTAGCCATAGCAGGCCGGCGCAGAAGCCACGATATAGGCCGGATCAACGCCGATGGCCAGGGCCACCGGAACAATCGCCGCCAGCGCTGCCGCCTGCGAGTTCACAAACTTCGAAACCAGCAGCAGAACGATGGCATAGGCCCATGGATACTCTTTGACCATCTCCCCGAGCACGCCTTTAATCTCGGTCATGTGCGCGCCAAACATGGTCTCCGCCATCCAGGCGATGCCGTACACCGCGACGATAGCGATCATTCCCGAACGAAAGACCTCATTTTTGGAAATCGATGCCGGGTTGGTTTTAGTAATGATGATGATCAGCGCCCCGGAAAGCAGCATAAACATCTGGATCACCAGCACCATCGACAGCGGTTTACCGTCAAAGGCCGGACGCAGTTCAGAGAAGGCGCCAAGCAGCGCCACCACAGCGATGGAGGCCAGAAAAATCCACATCGCTATCCAGTTGCTGGTGGGCAGCTTTCTATCCAGCAGCGTCGCCGTATCGCCATAGACGTAATGGCGGTTCTCCGGTACCGCAATAAACGCCTGGAAGGCTTCGTCTTTATCCAGATCTTTGCCGCGGAACCAGCTGAAGATGCCGATCGCTAAGATGCCCAGCAGCGTGGACGGAATGGTTATCGCCAGCAGATCGAGAAACTCCAGATGTTTACCGTTAAAGGTAAAATTCCCCAGCATCGCCACCAGCGAGACCACCGCCACCGAGACCGGGCTGGCGATGATCCCCATCTGGGCGCCAATGGAGCTGGCGGCCATCGGACGCTCCGGGCGAATGTTATTCTTAATCGCCACATCGTAGATAATCGGCAGGATGGTATACACCACGTGACCGGTACCGCAGAGGATGGTCAGCGTGCAGGTGACGAAAGGCGCCACAATAGAGACATATTTTGGGTTACGCCGCAGCAGCTTCTCAGCAATCTGCAGCATGACATCCAGACCGCCGGATGCCTGCAGCGTCGCCGAGGCCGCCACCACCGCAATGATCACCAGCATCACATCAACCGGCGGTTTGCCCGGCTGGAGATGAAAAACAAAAACGAGGATCACCAAACCGATGCCGCCCAGCAGCCCCAGCGCAATACCGCCTTTTCGGGCACCATAAAACAGACAAATTAAGATAATAATGAGTTGTATCGCGAATTCCATGCAGCCCCCAGAGCCTGTCCGCTCAGACCTAAAGTAATGATCCATACCTGTCTGCCGGGGTTATTTCTGCGCCTTGTTGGGGGAAGCATGAGATGCAGCGATCCCTCTCCAGAGCCGTCGCGCCGAAGATAAAGCAGCAGCAGTAATCCCATGATTCATCAGGTATTTTGAATATATCCTCTTTGAATTGATTATTTTTTGATATGAGTAGAAGTTTTACCCATATATAAAGAAAGGTTTTTTGAGGTGATAGATTAATGGATATTTTGTATGAATTAATTGCTAAAAAATTGCAGCCTGGATATGGCGTAAATGTAATTAAAGACGGGTACCGCGGAGAACAGGCAATAAAAAAGCCGGTCAGGAAACCTGACCGGCTTTTCAGCAGTGCATCAACGATTAATCGTTGTCAGAACCGCCCAGACCTGCGTTCAGCAGCTCTGCCAGGTTGGCAGATGCTTCTTCCACGCTCACCTGCGGTGCCGCCGGCAGTTCGCCAGCAGCGCGACGGCGCATACGATCCTGGTGGTACGCATAACCGGTACCGGCCGGGATCAGACGACCCACGATGACGTTCTCTTTCAGACCGCGCAGTTCGTCGCGTTTGCCCGCAACGGCTGCTTCGGTCAGCACGCGAGTGGTCTCCTGGAACGATGCCGCGGAGATGAAGGACTCGGTGGCCAAAGACGCTTTGGTGATACCCAGCAGATCGCGGGAGAACGTTGCGCCCACTTTGCCGTTCGCTTCCAGTTCGCGGTTCGCGATCTTGACGCGGGAGTATTCCACCTGCTCGCCTTCGAGGAAGTCGGAGCTGCCTGCGCTTTCGATGGTGGCTTTACGCAGCATCTGACGAACGATAACTTCGATGTGTTTATCGTTAATCTTAACGCCCTGCAGACGGTATACGTCCTGGACTTCGTTAACAATATAACGGGTCACAGCATGTACGCCACGCAGACGCAGAATGTCGTGCGGCGCTTCCGGACCGTCGGAAACCACGTCACCACGTTCTACACGTTCACCTTCGAACACGTTGAGCTGACGCCATTTCGGAATCATCTCTTCGTACGGTTCGCTACCGTCTACCGGGGTGATAACCAGGCGACGTTTCCCTTTGGTTTCTTTACCGAAGGAAATGATACCGCTGATTTCAGCCAGGATTGCCGGCTCTTTCGGACGACGTGCTTCGAACAGGTCCGCAACGCGCGGCAGACCACCGGTGATGTCCTTGGTACCGCCGGATTCCTGCGGAATACGCGCCAGGGTGTCACCAGAGCTGATCTGTACGCCATCTTCCAGCTGAACAATCGCTTTACCCGGCAGGAAGTACTGAGCCGGCATATCGGTGCCTGGAATCAGAACGTCGTTGCCCTGAGCATCAACGATTTTCAGCGCCGGACGCAGATCTTTACCACCTGCGGTACGTTCTGCAGAGTCCAGAACCACCAGCGAAGACAGACCGGTCAGTTCGTCGGTCTGACGAGTAATGGTCTGGCCGTCGATCATGTCAGTGAAGCGGATGAAACCGCTGACTTCGGTGATAACCGGCATGGTGTGCGGATCCCAGTTTGCGACGGTTTCACCGCCGGCAACCTGCTCACCGTCGCCTTTCGCCATAACCGCACCGTAAGGCACTTTATAGCTCTCTTTGGTACGACCGAATTCGTCGATCAGTTTCAGCTCGGTGTTACGGGAAGTGATAACCAGTTTACCGCTGGAGTTCACAACCGACTTCGCGTTGCTGAGCTTGATGCTACCTTTGTTTTTCACCTGGATGCTGGATTCAGCAGCCGCACGAGATGCCGCACCACCGATGTGGAACGTACGCATCGTCAGCTGTGTACCCGGCTCACCGATGGACTGTGCCGCGATAACGCCGATGGCCTCACCTTTGTTGATGATGTGGCCACGCGCCAGGTCACGACCATAGCAGTGCGCACATACACCAAAGTCGGTGTCACAGGATACAACGGAACGCACTTTGACGGAGTCAACGGAGTTCGCTTCCAGCAGGTCACACCAGTGCTCGTGCAGCAGCGTGTTGCGTGGAACCAGAATATCCGCGGTACCCGGCTTCAGCACGTCTTCCGCAGTCACACGACCCAGTACGCGATCGCGCAGCGGCTCTTTAACGTCGCCACCTTCGATAACCGGCGTCATGGTGATGCCTTCCAGGGTGCCGCAGTCGTCTTCAGTGACGACCAGGTCCTGGGCAACGTCGACCAGACGACGAGTCAGGTAACCGGAGTTCGCTGTTTTCAGTGCGGTATCCGCCAGACCTTTACGCGCACCGTGCGTGGAGATGAAGTACTGGAGTACGTTCAGACCTTCACGGAAGTTCGCGGTGATCGGCGTTTCGATGATGGAGCCATCCGGCTTCGCCATCAGACCACGCATACCGGCCAGCTGACGAATCTGTGCAGCAGAACCACGCGCACCGGAGTCGGCCATCATGTAGATGCTGTTGAAGGAAACCTGCTGCTCTTCCTGACCGTCACGGTTAATCACGGTTTCGGTTTGCAGGTTATCCATCATCGCTTTGGATACACGATCGTTCGCCGCAGCCCAGATATCGATAACTTTGTTGTAGCGTTCGCCCGCGGTCACCAGACCGGACTGGAACTGTTCCTGAATCTCAGCAACTTCCGCTTCCGCTTCGCTGATGATTTCGTATTTTTTCTCCGGGATGACCATGTCATCGATACCAACGGATGCACCTGAACGCGCTGCGTAAGCAAAGCCGGTGTACATCGTCTGGTCCGCGAAAATAACGGTCGGTTTCAGGCCCAGAATACGGTAACAGGTGTTCAGCATCTTGGAGATCGCTTTCTTACCGAGCGCCTGGTTCACGATAGAGAACGGCAGACCTTTCGGTACGATCATCCACAGAATGGCACGGCCAATGGTCGTGTCTTTCAGGCTGGTTTTCGCGACAAACTCACCATTGTCGTCTTTTTCGTATTCAGTGATACGCACTTTAACGCGCGCATGCAGAGAGGCCAGGCCGGCGCGATAAATACGCTCAGCTTCTTTCGGGCCAGTCAGCACCATGCCTTCGCCTTTGGCGTTAACACTGTCACGGGTCATGTAGTACAGACCCAGTACAACGTCCTGAGACGGAACGATGATTGGTTCGCCGTTCGCCGGGGACAGGATGTTGTTGGTAGACATCATCAGCGCACGCGCTTCCAGCTGGGCTTCCAGCGTCAGCGGGACGTGAACAGCCATCTGGTCACCATCGAAGTCGGCGTTGTATGCCGCACAAACCAGCGGGTGCAGCTGGATGGCTTTACCTTCGATCAGAACCGGTTCGAATGCCTGAATACCCAGACGGTGCAGGGTCGGCGCACGGTTCAGCAGAACCGGGTGTTCGCGGATCACTTCGTCTAGGATATCCCAAACGACAGCTTCTTCGCGCTCAACCATCTTCTTAGCGGCTTTGATGGTGGTGGCCAGGCCACGCAGTTCCAGCTTGCCGTAGATGAACGGTTTGAACAGCTCCAGCGCCATTTTCTTCGGCAGACCGCACTGATGCAGACGCAGGTATGGACCTACGGTGATAACAGAACGACCGGAGTAGTCAACACGCTTACCGAGCAGGTTCTGACGGAAACGACCCTGTTTACCTTTGATCATATCGGCCAAAGATTTCAGAGGACGTTTGTTAGAACCGGTGATCGCACGACCGCGACGACCGTTGTCCAGCAGGGCATCTACCGCTTCCTGCAGCATACGTTTTTCGTTGCGTACGATGATATCCGGCGCAGCCAGATCCAGCAGACGTTTCAGACGGTTGTTACGGTTGATCACGCGACGATACAGATCGTTGAGGTCAGACGTCGCGAAACGACCGCCATCCAGCGGAACCAGCGGACGCAGATCTGGCGGCAGTACCGGCAGAACGGTCAGGATCATCCACTCCGGCTTGTTGCCAGACTGTACGAAAGCTTCCAGCAGCTTAATGCGCTTGGTCAGCTTTTTACGCTTGGTTTCGGAGTTGGTTTCGTTCAGCTCTTCACGCAGCTGCTCGCACTCCTGCTCCAGATCCATATTGCGCAGCAGCGCCTGGATCGCTTCCGCACCCATCTTCGCGTCGAATTCGTCACCGAACTCTTCCAGCGCGTCCAGGTACTGTTCTTCCGTCAGAATCTGGTTGCGTTCGAGGTTGGTCATGCCACCTTCGATAACCACATAGGATTCAAAGTACAGTACACGTTCGATATCGCGCAGCGGCATATCCAGCAGCAGGCCGATACGGGACGGCAGAGATTTCAGGAACCAGATGTGCGCAGTCGGACATGCCAGCTCGATGTGGCCCATGCGCTCACGACGCACTTTAGTCTGGGTCACTTCAACGCCGCACTTCTCACAGATCACACCGCGGTGTTTCAGGCGCTTGTACTTACCGCACAGGCACTCATAGTCTTTTACCGGCCCAAAGATACGGGCGCAGAAAAGGCCGTCACGCTCAGGTTTGAACGTACGGTAGTTAATGGTTTCCGGCTTTTTAACTTCACCGAAAGACCATGAACGGATCATGTCTGGCGAAGCCAGAGCAATTTTGATCGCATCAAACTCTTCGGTTTTAGTTTGCGCTTTCAGAAACTTTAATAAGTCTTTCACGGATTTGCTCCCGTCGGAGTTAGCACATTCCGCTGCCGGGCGTTAACCCGGCAGCAGTGACCTGTTTGAGCGAGAATTACTCGTCTTCCAGTTCGATGTTGATGCCCAGCGAGCGAATTTCTTTCAACAGTACGTTGAAGGATTCCGGCATGCCCGGTTCCATCTGGTGATTGCCGTCCACGATGTTTTTATACATCTTAGTACGACCGTTCACGTCATCAGACTTAACGGTGAGCATTTCCTGCAGGGTGTAAGCTGCGCCGTATGCTTCCAGCGCCCACACTTCCATCTCACCGAAGCGCTGACCACCGAACTGCGCCTTACCACCCAGCGGCTGCTGAGTAACCAGGCTGTAAGAACCGGTGGAACGCGCGTGCATTTTGTCGTCGACCAGGTGGTTCAGTTTCAGCATGTACATGTAACCCACGGTTACCGGACGCTCGAACTGCTCACCGGTGCGGCCGTCGAACAGGGTGATCTGACCGGAAGTCGGCAGGTCGCCCAGCTGCAGCAGCGCTTTAATTTCCGCTTCTTTCGCACCGTCGAACACCGGCGTTGCGATCGGCATACCTTTACGCAGGTTTTCAGCCAGACGCAGAACTTCTTCATCGCTGAAGGTATTCAGGTCAACTTTCTGACGAACGTCAGCGCCCAGATCGTAGGCACGCTGGATGAACTCGCGCAGTTTCGCGACTTCCTGCTGCTGTTTCAGCATGGCGTTGATCTTATCGCCGATGCCTTTCGCAGCCATACCCAGGTGAGTTTCCAGGATCTGACCGATGTTCATACGAGACGGTACGCCCAGCGGGTTGAGGACGATATCTACCGGCGTACCGTTAGCATCGTGCGGCATATCTTCGATCGGGTTGATCTTAGAGATAACACCCTTGTTACCGTGACGACCCGCCATCTTGTCACCAGGCTGGATACGGCGTTTAACGGCCAGGTATACCTTAACAATCTTCAGCACGCCCGGTGCCAGATCGTCGCCTTGGGTGATTTTGCGGCGTTTCGCTTCGAGTTTTTTCTCGAACTCGTGTTTCAGTTCGTCGTACTGCTCAGCCAGCTGTTCCAGCTGATTTTGTTTCTCTTCGTCGGTCAGGCCCAGTTCCAGCCAGCGATCGCGCGGCAGTTTGTCGAGCTTCTCAGCTTCAACGCCACCGGAGACCAGCACCGCGTAGATACGACTGAACAGACCGGCTTCGAGGATCTGCAGTTCTTCAGACAGGTCTTTTTTGGCCTGCTTCAGCTGCATCTCTTCGATTTCCAGCGCACGTTTGTCTTTTTCTACGCCGTCACGGGTAAAGACCTGAACGTCGATAACGGTACCAGAGACACCGTTCGGTACGCGCAGAGAGGAGTCTTTAACGTCAGACGCTTTCTCACCGAAGATCGCACGCAGCAGTTTCTCTTCCGGCGTCAGCTGGGTTTCACCTTTCGGCGTAACCTTACCAACCAGAATGTCGCCGCCGGTCACTTCCGCACCGATATAAACGATACCGGACTCATCCAGTTTGGAGAGCGCAGCTTCACCCACGTTCGGGATGTCAGCGGTGATCTCTTCCGGCCCCAGCTTGGTGTCACGGGACACGCACGCCAGTTCCTGAATGTGGATAGTGGTGAAACGGTCTTCCTGGACAACACGCTCGGAAACGAGGATGGAGTCTTCGAAGTTGTAGCCGTTCCACGGCATGAACGCTACGCGCATGTTCTGACCCAGCGCCAGCTCACCGAGGTCGGTGGACGGGCCGTCGGCCAGCACGTCGCCGCGCTCAATAGGTTCGCCCAGGGACACGCAAGGCATCTGGTTGATGCAGGTGTTCTGGTTAGAACGGGTGTACTTAGTCAGGTTATAGATGTCGATACCTGCTTCGCCCGGGTACATCTCGTCTTCGTTAACTTTGATAACGATACGGGAGGCATCCACGTACTGAACAGTACCGCCACGTTTAGCCACCGCAGTAACACCGGAGTCGACGGCCACAGCACGTTCCATACCGGTACCAACCAGCGGCTTATCAGCGCGCAGAGTCGGAACGGCCTGACGTTGCATGTTTGCACCCATCAATGCACGGTTGGCGTCATCGTGTTCCAGGAACGGGATCAGGGACGCACCGACGGATACCACCTGCTGGGTGGATACGTCCATGTAGTCAACCTGGTCACGGCTGAACAAGCTGGATTCGCCTTTGCTACGGCAGGTCACCAGGTCTTCTACGAAGTGGCCGTTTTCATCCAGGTTGGAGTTCGCCTGAGCGATAACGTAGTTGCCTTCTTCGATAGCAGACAGGTAGTGAATTTCGTCAGTAACCACACCGTCGGTCACTTTACGATACGGCGTCTCAAGGAAGCCATATTCGTTGGTCTGCGCGTACACGGACAGGGAGTTGATCAGACCGATGTTCGGACCTTCAGGCGTTTCGATTGGACATACGCGACCATAGTGAGTCGGGTGTACGTCTCGAACTTCGAAGCCTGCGCGCTCACGGGTCAGACCGCCTGGGCCGAGTGCGGAGATACGACGTTTGTGCGTGATCTCAGACAGCGGGTTGTTCTGGTCCATAAACTGAGACAGCTGGCTGGAACCAAAGAACTCTTTCACTGCTGCGGAAATCGGCTTGGCGTTGATCATATCCTGAGGCATCAGGGTATCCAGATCGCCCAGAGACAGACGCTCTTTCACCGCACGCTCTACACGTACCAGGCCAACGCGGAACTGGTTCTCCGCCATTTCGCCAACGGAACGGATACGACGGTTACCGAGGTGGTCGATATCGTCCACTTCGCCTTTACCGTTACGGATATCGATGAGCTTCTTCATCACTTCAATGATGTCGTCTTTGCTCAGGATACCGGAACCTTCGATTTCGTCGCGCAGCAGAGAACGGTTGAACTTCATACGACCAACCGCGGACAGATCGTAGCGGTCTTCGGAGAAGAACAGGTTCTCAAACAGGCTTTCAGCGGCTTCACGAGTCGGCGGCTCGCCAGGGCGCATCATGCGGTAGATTTCTACCAGCGCGCTCAGACGATCGTTAGTCGGGTCGACGCGTACCGTTTCAGAGATGTATGGACCGTGGTCCAGATCGTTAGTGAACAGCGTTTCGATGCGCTTGTGGCCAGACTGGCTCAGCTTAGCCAGCAGATCCAGGCTCAGCTCCATGTTCGCCGGGCAGATCAGTTCGCCAGTCGCTTCATCGATATAGTCTTTAGCCGCCACTTTGCCCGCGATATATTCAACCGGCACTTCGATATGCTTGATATCGTCTTTTTCCAGCTGACGGATATGACGAGCCGTGATGCGACGGCCTTTCTCAACGTACACTTTGCCGTTGGCTTCGATATCGAAGGAGGCGGTTTCGCCGCGCAGACGCTCCGGAATCAGCTCCATCTGCAGCTTGTTGTCGCGAATTTCAAAGACCACTTTTTCGAAGAACAGGTCAAGGATCTGCTCAGTGGTGTAATTCAGCGCGCGCAGGATGATGGTAGCCGGCAGCTTACGACGACGGTCGATACGAACGAACAGGTTGTCTTTCGGGTCGAATTCGAAGTCCAGCCAGGAACCACGGTAAGGGATGATGCGTGCGTTATACAGAACCTTACCGGATGAGTGAGTCTTACCTTTGTCACTGTCAAAGAAGACGCCCGGGCTACGGTGCAGCTGAGAAACGATAACACGCTCGGTACCGTTGATGACAAAGGTACCGTTGTCGGTCATGAGCGGGATTTCGCCCATGTAGACTTCTTGTTCTTTAATGTCTTTGACGGTGCCTTCCGGCGCTTCGCGCTCGTAGATCACCAGACGCAGTTTTACGCGCAGCGGTGCAGAGTAAGTCACGCCACGGATCTGACATTCTTTAACGTCAAAAACCGGTTCGCCCAGACGGTAGCTGACGTATTGCAGCTCGGAATTACCGCTGTAGCTCTGAATTGGGAATACGGAACGGAAAGCAGCTTCCAGACCATACTGCCCTTCAGGATCTTGCTCGATAAACTTCTGGAACGAGTCAAGCTGGATAGAAAGGAGATATGGCACATCCAGAACTTGTGGACGTTTACCAAAATCCTTACGAATACGTTTTTTCTCGGTATAGGAGTAAACCATAGGGTTCCTCAGCTCGCTGACAAGTCGACCCATCTGCCCGCAGAGGGCAGTTTTTTATGCAACACTATTTTGTTGACCGGAAAATGGAACACTTTCCGCAATGCCTGTTGCTATCACGCTTAAACCATTTCATTGCGATTTACACAGCCCAGGAACCCTAACCTGTCGCAGTATATTAAGTCGTCGATAGAAACAAGCATTGAGAGGCAAACCAGTAGTCAAACAGCGTGAAACGCTACTGGCGCCTTACAGCGCAAAAAGGCTGGTGACCAAAAAGTCACCAGCCTCAGCCTGATTTCTCAGGCTGCAACCGGAAGGGTTGGCTTATTTAACTTCAACTTCAGCGCCAGCTTCTTCCAGAGATTTTTTCAGAGCTTCAGCGTCGTCTTTGCTGATGCCTTCTTTCAGTGCAGCCGGAGCAGATTCTACCAGGTCTTTAGCTTCTTTCAGACCCAGGCCAGTCGCGCCACGTACTGCTTTGATAACAGCAACTTTGTTAGCGCCAGCAGCTTTCAGAATTACGTCGAATTCAGTTTTTTCTTCAGCAGCTTCAACCGGGCCAGCAGCTACAGCTACAGCAGCAGCAGCGGAAACACCGAATTTTTCTTCCATTGCAGAGATCAGCTCAACAACGTCCATTACGGACATAGCGGATACTGCTTCAATGATTTGATCTTTAGTGATAGACATTTAAATTGTTCCTGAATATCAGAATAAATTTATACGTAAGCGAATGCTTTACAAAGATAACTGCGGTTAAGCAGCTTCTTTCGCATCGCGTACAGCAGCCAGAGTACGAACCAGTTTGCCAGCCGAAGCTTCTTTCATGGTTGCCATCAGGCGTGCAATTGCTTCTTCGTAGGTCGGCAGAGTTGCCAGGCGGTCGATCTGCGACGCCGGGATCAGCTCACCTTCAAAGGCAGCGGCTTTGACCTCAAATTTTGCATTCGCTTTCGCGAACTCTTTGAACAGACGAGCAGCAGCGCCCGGGTGTTCCATAGAGTATGCAATCAGGGTCGGACCAACAAACGTGTCTTTCAGGCACTCGAACTGAGTACCTTCTACGACGCGGCGCAGCAGGGTGTTACGAACAACACGCATGTATACGCCAGCTTCACGACCTGCTTTACGCAGTTCAGTCATTTTATCTACAGTTACGCCACGGGAATCCGCAACTACTGCAGACAGCGCGCCTTTGGCTACTTCGCTGACTTCAGCAACAATCGCTTGTTTGTCTTGAAGATTTAAAGCCATTAGCTTTGCTCCTGGATGTTTGCCAGAGCCTATGCTCTGGAACTCACTTCACTCAATTCAACGAAAAGAGCGTCTAAATACGGTGAGCAGAAACAAGCCAGAATATCCAAAAATAATCTTAGCGTTCTGTCACCGTCTACGCAGGGCATTAAGTTTCTTGCGAAACACCTGCGGTCTTCGACGGAGGTCTGGATAGGCCAGACTCCAACGAACAATTCGGTTACCTGCTAACCTTAGTTAGCAAACGTGGGCGAAGATTGTAGACAAAATCACCGCCCACGTAAAGGCATTAGTTTGCAGAAGCGTTCAGGCCAGCCTGATCTACTGCAACACCTGCACCCATGGTGGTGGAGATGCTAACTTTCTTGATGTACACGCCTTTCGCCTGAGTCGGTTTTGCTTTTTTCAGCGCAACCAGCAGAGCTTCCAGGTTTTCTTTCAGTTTGTCAGCGTCAAAGTCCACTTTACCGATGGTGGTGTGGATGATGCCGTTTTTGTCGTTACGGTAACGAACCTGACCTGCTTTCGCGTTTTTAACCGCTTCAGCAACGTTCGGAGTTACGGTACCCACTTTCGGGTTCGGCATCAGGCCACGCGGACCCAGAACCTGGCCCAGCTGGCCAACAACGCGCATTGCATCTGGAGAAGCAATAACAACGTCAAAGTTCATTTCGCCTTTTTTGATCTGCTCAGCCAGATCTTCCATACCTACCAGCTCAGCGCCTGCAGCTTTAGCAGCTTCAGCGTTTGCGCCCTGGGTAAATACGGCTACGCGAACGGAACGGCCAGTACCGTGCGGCAGTACAGTTGCGCCACGGACGTTCTGGTCAGATTTACGAGCGTCGATGCCGAGGTTAACGGCAACGTCTACGCTTTCGGTAAATTTAGCGGTGGCCAGCTCTTTCAGCAGAGCGATGGCTTCGTTGATGTCGTACTGTTTAGTTGCATCAACTTTCTCACGGATCACGCGCATGCGCTTGGTCAGTTTAGCCATTTCTTAGTCCTCCACTACCAGGCCCATGGAACGTGCAGTACCTTCGATGGAGCGAGTCATCGCTTCAATGTCGGCACCAGTCATGTCGGCAGCTTTGGTCTGCGCGATTTCCTGCAGCTGAGCGCGGGAGATTTTACCCACTTTATCTTTGTTCGGCTTACCGGAACCAGACTTGATGCCTGCAGCTTTCTTCAGCAGAACAGCAGCCGGCGGAGTCTTGGTAACAAAGGTAAAGGAACGGTCAGCGTAAACGGTGATAACAACCGGGATCGGCAGACCTTTCTCCAGGGAATCAGTTTTGGCGTTGAACGCTTTGCAGAATTCCATGATGTTCACGCCCTGCTGACCCAGTGCTGGGCCGACCGGCGGGCTCGGGTTCGCCATACCAGCTGCAACCTGCAGCTTGACGTAGGCTTGGACTTTCTTAGCCATTCTTAAATCCTCAAATTGGGTATTAACGCTTCAGAGAAGCTCCCCGTGATTAAACATCGTTTTACGGGCCGGGCCCATAAAAACAAAAGGCGCGAAATTGTATGCCAATTTCGCGCCCTATGCAACGATTAAATCGCTGCTTTTTTGATCGCCGGCTTACGCCTTCTCAACCTGGCTGAAGTCCAGTTCTACCGGAGTCGCACGACCGAAGATAGAAACGGAAACTTTCAGGCGGGACTTCTCATAGTCCACTTCTTCAACCACACCGTTAAAGTCAGCGAACGGACCGTCGTTAACGCGAACCATTTCGCCCGGTTCAAACAGCGTTTTCGGACGCGGCTTATCGCCAACCTGCTGCAGACGATTCATGATGGCGTCGACTTCTTTGTCGCTGATCGGCGCCGGACGGTCAGAGGTACCGCCGATGAAGCCCATCACGCGCGGCACGCTGCGCACCAGGTGCCAGCTTGCGTCGTTCATGACCATCTGGACCAGAACGTAGCCTGGGAAGAATTTACGTTCGCTTTTGCGACGCTGGCCACCACGGATCTCAACCACTTCTTCGGTCGGGACCATGACTTCGCCAAATAACTCTTCCATGTTGTGTAATTTGATATGTTCACGCAGCGACGTGGCTACGCGACCTTCAAAACCGGAAAACGCCTGAACGACGTACCAGCGCTTTTTAGGAGCTTCAGACATCTCAGAACCTCAGGCCAGTGATAAAGGAGACCAGGCGAACCAGAATACCATCCAGTCCCCACAGGATCAGTGACATTACTGCAGTCACAGCAGCAACAATCAGCGTAGTATGCAGCGTTTCCTGGCGAGTCGGCCAAATCACTTTACGAACTTCGGTTCTCGCTTCGCGAGCAAAAGCAACGGTCGCCTTACCTTTCGTCGTCAACAGCGCGACGCCACCGGCAGCAGCAATAAGAATAACCACGGCCAGCGCACGCACCGCCAGCATAATGTCGCGATAAAGGAAGTTGCCCACGATCGCCACGATCAGCAGCACGGCAACGATAATCCACTTCATCGCTTCCAGGCCGCGCCCGCTCCCTTGAGCTTCGGTATTCGCACTCATAAACCAACCTGTCAGAAGTATTCTACAAACAATTTCACCCCGCGGGGGCGAGGCGATCCAAACCGAAATTAAGTTTCGGATTATACACTTAACTATTCAAATTGCTTCAACGCTGACGGCTCTGTCGCCCCTGCCCTGCTAACGCAAAGGAGGATGCTGATTGCCGTCGCACTATCGCTCGAATGGTTTGGTGTATAAACGCCCTCTTCAGAGCCTGTCTCAGCAATGATTATGACAAATAAAATCACTGATGAGCCAGGTTCTGGTGTGAAAGCGTGCAAAAAGGGCATCAAATGATGCCCTTTTATTGCGCATTGCGTCAAATGTTATCAGCGATTAGCCGAGAACTTTAGCAACCACGCCCGCGCCAACGGTACGACCGCCTTCACGGATTGCGAAACGCAGACCATCGTCCATCGCGATCGGGTGGATCAGGGTAACAACCATTTTGATGTTGTCGCCCGGCATTACCATCTCTACGCCTTCCGGCAGTTCGATGGTGCCAGTCACGTCAGTTGTACGGAAGTAGAACTGCGGACGGTAGCCTTTGAAGAACGGAGTATGACGGCCGCCTTCGTCTTTGGACAGAATGTACACTTCAGATTCGAACTTGGTGTGCGGGTTGATGGTGCCCGGCTTAGCCAGTACCTGACCACGTTCGATTTCTTCACGTTTGATACCACGCAGCAGAACACC
>NZ_JAAABE010000012.1:0-26712 GCF_009900705.1 Klebsiella sp. Q2
GGTGTTCTGCTGCGTGGTATCAAACGTGAAGAAATCGAACGTGGTCAGGTACTGGCTAAGCCGGGCACCATCAACCCGCACACCAAGTTCGAATCTGAAGTGTACATCCTGTCCAAAGACGAAGGCGGTCGTCATACTCCGTTCTTCAAAGGCTACCGTCCGCAGTTCTACTTCCGTACAACTGACGTGACTGGCACCATCGAACTGCCGGAAGGCGTAGAGATGGTAATGCCGGGCGACAACATCAAAATGGTTGTTACCCTGATCCACCCGATCGCGATGGACGACGGTCTGCGTTTCGCAATCCGTGAAGGCGGCCGTACCGTTGGCGCGGGCGTTGTAGCTAAAGTTCTGGGCTAATTCGTTAGCTTTGAATAAAAAAGGGCGCTTCGGCGCCCTTTTTGCTGTCCGTCGTTCAGCGAAAAAGGCGGTTATGCTGGCGATTCATAACGTGCGCTGCGGCGGATAATGAGTAAATGGTCTATTGTAATCATAACTATTCTCATTTAATATTTGTGCATAAATTGAACGGGAGTTTATATGTACGTTTGTTTGTGCAATGGCATCAGCGATAAAAAAATTCGCCAGGTTGTCCGCCAGTTTCAACCGCAATCTTTTCAGCAATTACGTAAGTTTGTTCCCGTTGGAAATCAATGCGGTAAGTGTGTTCGCGCGGCGCGGGAAGTTATGGAAGATGAATTAACCACCATGCCGGAATTCAAAGAAATCGCCTGAAGTCCACGCTTCTCTTTTGACATCCCTATAGGCCGGACTACGCTTCAATGAGTGGAAGCGGAGGGACTATATAATGAAAGGTGATGTCAAAATCATAAGTTATCTCAATAAATTATTGGGAAATGAGCTGGTCGCAATTAATCAGTACTTTCTCCATGCGAGAATGTTCAAAAACTGGGGCCTGATGCGCCTCAACGATATCGAGTACCACGAATCCATCGACGAAATGAAGCATGCCGATAAATACATCGAGCGTATTCTTTTTCTCGAAGGTATCCCTAATCTGCAGGATCTCGGCAAACTTGGCATCGGTGAAGATGTAGAAGAGATGCTGCAGTCCGATTTAAGACTGGAGCTGGAAGGGGCGCAAAATCTGCGCGAGGCGATCGCCTATGCCGACAGCGTCCATGACTACGTCAGCCGCGATATGATGATTGAGATCCTGGCGGATGAAGAAGGCCATATTGACTGGCTGGAAACCGAACTCGATCTGATCGGCAAAATCGGCCTGCAAAATTACCTGCAGTCGCAGATCAAAGTGTCAGACTAGCCAGCGTCTGACACCCACAGCAGAAACCCGCGGCCGTCAGAAATGGCCCAAACGGCAGCGGGTTGTTCCCCCTCCATTTACTGCTCCCGCCGTACCTGGCGTGCAAACCTGATACTGCCCACACCGTGCCAGCGAGCAGCGATGCCACCAGTAGCAGCTGCGGCAACAATTGCCAGCCATGCCAGGCGCCTAGGGCGGCGAGATATTTGATATCCCCATACCCCAACCCCTCATAGCCGCGGATCCCGCGATATAGCCAGTAAAGCGCAGCCAAACACAGATAGCCGCCTATCGCTCCCCAGACGGCATCATGAAGGTGGTGCGGCGCCAGACAGAGATAAAAAAGTAAACCACTCCACAGCAGGGGACAGGTGTAACGGTCGGGCAGCAGGCCGTGACGCAGGTCCTGGTGGCATAAGGCTAAGGTCAATCCGCTATAACACAGCAAGAAGGGGAGGGCGGCGAGCATGGTTAACCCCGTAATCGTCAAAGAACATCGCCTCACTATGCTTATTGACCCCCGTTTGGTGCAAAAAGGACTTTCCAGGAATGGATGGCGCCATCCGCGTTAATTTGCCGTGTTTTCGGCACGTACAATTCTCTAGCGCGAAGGCGCGCAAATCCTGGTGATGATTTTCTAAACAGCACTTGCGTAGCGCCAGAATTTGCGTATAATGCGCGGGCCTGTCAAAGTTGACGGCCGGTTCAATATGAACCCTGGTAATCGCAGTTGGGTTATCAAACAATGTCCCCAATCGGGGGACTATGTAAGAACGGTTACACTCTCCCATCAATCGTAATGGGTATGAGGAGTAATCATTTCGTCTATAAAATAATTGGAGCTCTGGTCTCATGCAGAACCAAAGAATCCGTATCCGCCTGAAAGCGTTTGATCATCGTCTGATCGATCAATCAACCGCGGAAATCGTCGAGACTGCTAAGCGCACTGGTGCGCAAGTCCGTGGTCCGATCCCGCTGCCGACCCGCAAAGAGCGCTTTACCGTTCTGATCTCCCCGCACGTCAACAAAGACGCGCGTGACCAGTACGAAATTCGCACTCACAAGCGTCTGGTTGACATCGTTGAGCCAACTGAAAAAACCGTTGATGCTCTGATGCGTCTGGATCTGGCTGCCGGTGTAGACGTGCAGATCAGCCTGGGTTAATCAGGTCATCGAGCGATTGAGAGGTTGAAACAATGATTGGTTTAGTCGGTAAAAAAGTGGGCATGACCCGCATCTTCACTGAAGATGGCGTTTCTATCCCAGTAACCGTAATCGAAGTTGAAGCAAACCGTGTTACTCAGGTTAAAGACCTGGCTAACGATGGCTACCGCGCAATCCAGGTTACCACCGGTGCTAAAAAAGCTAACCGTGTAACCAAGCCGGAAGCGGGTCACTTCGCTAAAGCTGGCGTTGAAGCTGGCCGTGGTCTGTGGGAATTCCGTCTGGCTGACGGCGAAGAATTCACCGTAGGTCAGAACATTAGCGTTGAACTGTTTGCTGACGTTAAAAAAGTTGACGTAACCGGTACCTCTAAAGGTAAAGGTTTTGCTGGTACCGTTAAGCGCTGGAACTTCCGTACCCAGGACGCTACTCACGGTAACTCCTTGTCTCACCGCGTTCCGGGTTCTATCGGTCAGAACCAGACTCCGGGCAAAGTGTTCAAAGGCAAGAAAATGGCAGGTCAGCTGGGTAATGAGCGTGTAACCGTTCAGAGCCTGGACGTAGTACGTGTTGACGCTGAGCGCAACCTGCTGCTGGTTAAAGGTGCTGTCCCGGGTGCGACCGGTAGCGACCTGATCGTTAAACCAGCTGTGAAGGCGTGAGGAGATAGCAATGGAATTAGTATTGAAAGACGCGCAGAGCGCGCTGACTGTTTCCGAAACTACCTTCGGTCGTGATTTCAACGAAGCGCTGGTTCACCAGGTTGTTGTTGCTTATGCAGCTGGTGCGCGTCAGGGCACTCGTGCTCAGAAGACTCGTGCTGAAATCACTGGCTCCGGTAAAAAACCGTGGCGCCAGAAAGGTACCGGCCGTGCGCGTTCTGGTTCTATCAAGAGCCCGATCTGGCGTTCCGGTGGCGTGACCTTTGCTGCTCGTCCGCAGGACCACAGTCAAAAAGTTAACAAGAAGATGTACCGCGGCGCGCTGAAAAGCATCCTGTCCGAACTGGTACGTCAGGATCGTCTGATCGTTGTCGAGAAGTTCTCTGTTGAAGCGCCGAAAACTAAGCTGCTGGCACAGAAACTGAAAGACATGGCTCTGGAAGATGTGCTGATCATCACCGGTGAGCTGGACGAGAACCTGTTCCTGGCCGCACGTAACCTGCACAAGGTTGACGTACGTGATGCGAACGGTATCGACCCGGTTAGCCTGATCGCCTTCGACAAAGTCGTAATGACTGCTGATGCTGTTAAGCAAGTTGAGGAGATGCTGGCATGATTCGTGAAGAACGTCTGCTGAAGGTGCTGCGCGCACCGCACGTTTCTGAAAAAGCGTCTACTGCGATGGAAAAAACAAACACCATCGTTCTCAAAGTTGCTAAAGACGCGACCAAAGCAGAAATCAAAGCTGCTGTGCAGAAACTGTTTGAAGTCGAAGTCGAAGTCGTTAACACCCTGGTTGTTAAAGGGAAAGTTAAACGTCACGGACAGCGTATCGGTCGTCGTAGCGACTGGAAAAAAGCTTACGTCACCCTGAAAGAAGGCCAGAATCTGGACTTCGTTGGCGGCGCTGAGTAAGTCGGAGGAGTAATACAATGGCAGTTGTTAAATGTAAACCGACATCTCCGGGTCGTCGCCACGTCGTTAAAGTGGTTAACCCAGAGCTGCACAAGGGCAAACCTTTTGCTCCGTTGCTGGAAAAAAACAGCAAATCCGGTGGTCGTAACAACAATGGCCGTATCACCACCCGTCATATCGGTGGTGGCCACAAGCAGGCTTACCGTATTGTTGACTTCAAACGCAACAAAGATGGTATCCCGGCAGTTGTTGAACGTCTTGAGTACGATCCGAACCGCTCCGCGAACATCGCGCTGGTTCTGTACAAAGACGGCGAGCGCCGTTACATCCTGGCCCCGAAAGGCCTGAAAGCTGGCGACCAGATTCAGTCTGGCGTTGATGCTGCAATCAAAGCAGGCAACACCCTGCCGATGCGCAATATCCCGGTTGGTTCTACCGTTCATAACGTAGAAATGAAACCAGGTAAAGGCGGTCAGCTGGCTCGTTCCGCTGGTACTTACGTTCAGATCGTTGCTCGCGACGGTGCTTATGTCACCCTGCGTCTGCGTTCTGGTGAAATGCGTAAAGTCGAAGCAGACTGCCGCGCTACTCTGGGCGAAGTTGGCAATGCTGAGCATATGCTGCGCGTTCTGGGTAAAGCAGGTGCTGCACGCTGGCGTGGTGTTCGTCCTACCGTTCGCGGTACTGCGATGAACCCAGTAGACCACCCACATGGTGGTGGTGAAGGTCGTAACTTTGGTAAGCACCCGGTATCCCCGTGGGGCCTGCAGACCAAAGGTAAGAAGACCCGCAGCAACAAGCGTACTGATAAATTCATCGTACGTCGCCGTAGCAAATAATTTTAGAGGATAAGCCATGCCACGTTCTCTCAAGAAAGGTCCTTTTATTGACCTGCACTTGCTGAAGAAGGTAGAGAAAGCGGTGGAAAGCGGAGACAAGAAGCCCCTGCGCACTTGGTCCCGTCGTTCAACGATCTTTCCTAACATGATCGGTTTGACCATCGCTGTCCATAATGGTCGTCAGCACGTTCCAGTATTTGTTTCCGACGAAATGGTCGGTCACAAACTGGGTGAATTCGCACCGACTCGTACTTATCGCGGCCACGCTGCTGATAAAAAAGCGAAGAAGAAATAAGGTAGGAGGAAGAGATGGAAACTTTAGCTCAACATCGCCATGCTCGTTCTTCTGCTCAGAAGGTTCGCCTTGTAGCTGACCTGATTCGCGGTAAGAAAGTGTCGCAGGCCCTGGATATTCTGACCTACACCAACAAAAAAGCTGCTGTACTGGTCAAGAAGGTACTGGAATCTGCCATTGCTAACGCTGAACACAACGATGGCGCTGACATTGATGATCTGAAAGTTGCGAAAATTTTCGTAGACGAAGGCCCGAGCATGAAGCGCATTATGCCGCGTGCTAAAGGTCGTGCAGATCGCATCCTGAAGCGCACCAGCCACATCACTGTGGTTGTGTCCGATCGCTGAGACTCTGGAGACTAGCAATGGGTCAGAAAGTACATCCTAATGGTATTCGCCTGGGTATTGTCAAACCATGGAACTCTACCTGGTTCGCGAACACCAAAGAATTCGCTGACAACCTGGACAGCGATTTTAAAGTACGTCAGTTCCTGACTAAAGAACTGGCTAAAGCGTCTGTATCTCGCATCGTTATCGAGCGTCCGGCTAAGAGCATCCGTGTGACCATTCACACCGCTCGCCCGGGTATCGTTATCGGTAAGAAAGGCGAAGACGTAGAAAAACTGCGCAAGGTCGTAGCGGATATCGCTGGCGTACCTGCACAGATCAATATCGCCGAAGTTCGTAAACCTGAACTGGACGCAAAACTGGTTGCTGACAGCATCACTTCTCAGCTGGAACGTCGCGTTATGTTCCGTCGTGCGATGAAGCGTGCTGTACAGAACGCAATGCGTCTGGGCGCTAAAGGTATCAAAGTTGAAGTTAGCGGCCGTCTGGGCGGCGCGGAAATCGCACGTACCGAATGGTACCGTGAAGGTCGCGTACCGCTGCACACTCTGCGTGCTGACATCGACTACAACACCTCTGAAGCGCACACCACTTACGGTGTAATCGGCGTTAAGGTATGGATCTTCAAAGGTGAGATCCTGGGTGGTATGGCTGCTGTTGAACAACCGGAACCGGCTGCTCAACCTAAAAAGCAGCAGCGTAAAGGCCGTAAATAAGGAGCGTCGCTGATGTTACAACCAAAGCGTACAAAATTCCGTAAAGTGCACAAAGGCCGCAACCGTGGTCTGGCGCAGGGTACGGATGTTAGCTTCGGCACTTTCGGTCTGAAAGCTGTTGGCCGTGGTCGTCTGACTGCACGTCAGATCGAAGCAGCACGTCGTGCTATGACCCGTGCAGTTAAGCGTCAAGGTAAGATCTGGATCCGTGTATTCCCGGACAAACCGATCACCGAGAAGCCGCTGGAAGTTCGTATGGGTAAAGGTAAAGGTAACGTGGAGTACTGGGTTGCCTTGATTCAGCCGGGTAAAGTCCTGTATGAAATGGACGGTGTACCGGAAGAGCTGGCCCGTGAAGCATTCGGCCTGGCAGCAGCGAAACTGCCGATCAAAACCACCTTTGTAACTAAGACGGTGATGTAATGAAAGCAAAAGAGCTGCGTGAAAAAAGCGTTGAAGAGCTGAACGCTGAGCTGCTGAACCTGCTGCGTGAGCAGTTCAACCTGCGCATGCAGGCTGCAAGTGGCCAGCTGCAACAGACTCATCTGCTGAAGCAAGTGCGTCGTGATGTTGCACGCGTTAAGACTTTACTGACTCAGAAGGCGGGTGCGTAATGACCGATAAAATCCGTACTCTGCAAGGTCGCGTAGTTAGCGACAAAATGGAGAAATCCATTGTTGTTGCTATCGAACGTATGGTGAAACACCCGGTTTACGGCAAATTCATCAAACGTACGACCAAACTGCACGTACATGACGAGAACAACGAATGCGGTATCGGCGACAAGGTTGAAATCCGCGAATGCCGTCCGCTGTCCAAGACTAAGTCCTGGACGCTGGTTCGCGTTGTAGAGAAAGCGGTTCTGTAATAGAGTACGCATTCTCGATACGGATAAACGGCTCAGCGATGAGCCGTTTATTTTTTCTACCCATATCTGGTTTGTGGTGTTATAATGCCGCGCCCTCGATATGGGGCTTTTTAACGACCCTAATTTTCGGGTCTCAGTAGTAGTTGACATTAGCGGAGCACTAAAATGATCCAAGAACAGACTATGCTGAACGTCGCCGACAACTCCGGTGCACGTCGCGTAATGTGTATCAAGGTTCTGGGTGGCTCGCACCGTCGCTACGCAGGCGTAGGCGACATCATCAAGATCACCATCAAAGAAGCAATTCCGCGTGGTAAGGTCAAAAAAGGTGATGTGCTGAAGGCGGTAGTGGTGCGCACCAAGAAGGGTGTTCGTCGCCCGGACGGTTCTGTCATTCGCTTCGATGGTAATGCATGCGTTATTCTGAACAATAACAGCGAGCAGCCTATCGGTACGCGTATTTTTGGGCCGGTAACTCGTGAACTTCGTACCGAGAAGTTCATGAAAATTATCTCTCTGGCACCAGAAGTACTCTAAGGAGCGAATCATGGCAGCGAAAATCCGTCGTGATGACGAAGTTATCGTGTTAACCGGTAAAGATAAAGGTAAGCGCGGTAAAGTTAAGAATGTCCTGTCTTCCGGCAAGGTCATTGTTGAAGGTATCAACCTGGTTAAGAAACACCAGAAGCCGGTTCCGGCTCTGAACCAACCAGGCGGCATCGTTGAAAAAGAAGCTGCAATTCAGGTTTCTAACGTTGCAATCTTCAATGCGGCAACCGGCAAGGCTGACCGTGTAGGCTTTAGATTCGAAGACGGCAAAAAAGTCCGTTTCTTCAAGTCTAACAGCGAAACTATCAAGTAATTTGGAGTAGTACGATGGCGAAACTGCATGATTACTACAAAGACGAAGTAGTTAAGAAACTCATGACTGAGTTTAACTACAATTCTGTCATGCAAGTCCCTCGGGTCGAGAAGATCACCCTGAACATGGGTGTTGGTGAAGCGATCGCTGACAAGAAACTGCTGGATAACGCAGCAGCTGACCTGGCAGCAATCTCCGGTCAAAAACCGCTGATCACCAAAGCACGCAAATCAGTTGCAGGCTTCAAAATCCGTCAGGGCTATCCGATCGGCTGTAAAGTAACTCTGCGTGGCGAACGCATGTGGGAGTTCTTTGAGCGCCTGATCACTATTGCTGTACCGCGTATTCGTGACTTCCGCGGCCTGTCCGCTAAGTCTTTCGACGGTCGTGGCAACTACAGCATGGGTGTCCGTGAGCAGATCATCTTCCCAGAAATCGACTACGATAAAGTCGACCGCGTTCGTGGTTTGGATATTACCATTACCACTACTGCGAAATCTGACGAAGAAGGCCGTGCTCTGCTGGCTGCCTTTGACTTCCCGTTCCGCAAGTAAGGTAGGGTTACTTAATGGCTAAGCAATCAATGAAAGCACGCGAAGTAAAGCGCGTGGCTTTAGCTGATAAATTCTTCGCTAAACGCGCTGAACTGAAAGCTATCATCTCTGATGTGAACGCAACCGACGAAGATCGTTGGAATGCCGTTCTCAAGCTGCAGACTCTGCCGCGTGATTCCAGCCCGTCTCGTCAGCGTAACCGCTGCCGTCAAACAGGTCGTCCGCATGGTTTCCTGCGGAAGTTCGGGTTGAGCCGTATTAAGGTCCGTGAAGCCGCTATGCGCGGTGAAATCCCGGGTCTGAAAAAGGCTAGCTGGTAATTGTCACCAATTGAATCACGGGAGTAAAGACAGATGAGCATGCAAGATCCGATCGCGGATATGCTGACCCGTATCCGTAACGGTCAGGCCGCGAACAAAGCTGCGGTCACCATGCCTTCCTCCAAGCTGAAAGTGGCAATCGCCAACGTGCTGAAGGAAGAAGGTTTTATCGAAGATTTTAAAGTTGAAGGCGACACCAAGCCGGAACTGGAACTGACTCTTAAGTATTTCCAGGGTAAAGCTGTTGTAGAAAGCATTCAGCGTGTCAGCCGCCCAGGTCTGCGCATCTATAAGAAAAAAGATGAGCTGCCGAAAGTTATGGCCGGTCTGGGTATCGCAGTTGTTTCTACCTCTAAAGGTGTTATGACTGATCGTGCAGCGCGCCAGGCTGGTCTTGGTGGCGAAATTATCTGCTACGTAGCCTAATCGGAGGAAAAAATGTCTCGTGTTGCTAAAGCACCGGTCGTTGTTCCTGCCGGCGTTGATGTAAAAATCAACGGTCAGGTTATTACGATCAAAGGTAAAAACGGCGAGCTGACTCGTACTCTCAACGATGCTGTTGAAGTTAAACATGCAGATAATGCACTGACCTTCGGTCCGCGTGATGGTTACGCAGACGGTTGGGCTCAGGCTGGTACCGCGCGTGCCCTGCTGAACTCAATGGTTATCGGTGTTACCGAAGGCTTCACTAAGAAGCTGCAGCTGGTTGGTGTAGGTTATCGTGCAGCGGTCAAAGGGAATGTAGTAAACCTGGCTTTAGGTTTCTCTCACCCGGTTGATCATCAGCTGCCTGCGGGTATCACTGCAGAATGTCCGACTCAGACTGAAATCGTGCTGAAAGGCGCTGATAAGCAGGTGATCGGCCAGGTTGCAGCAGATCTGCGCGCCTACCGTCGTCCTGAGCCTTACAAAGGCAAGGGTGTTCGTTACGCCGACGAAGTCGTGCGTACCAAAGAGGCTAAGAAGAAGTAAGGTAACACTATGGATAAGAAATCTGCTCGTATCCGTCGTGCGACCCGCGCACGCCGCAAGCTCCAGGAGCTGGGCGCAACTCGCCTGGTGGTACATCGTACCCCGCGTCACATTTACGCACAGGTAATTGCACCGAATGGTTCTGAAGTTCTGGTAGCTGCTTCTACTGTAGAAAAAGCTATCGCTGAACAACTGAAGTACACCGGTAACAAAGACGCTGCTGCAGCTGTGGGTAAAGCTGTCGCTGAACGCGCTCTGGAAAAAGGCATCAAAGATGTTTCCTTTGACCGTTCCGGGTTCCAATATCATGGTCGTGTCCAGGCACTGGCAGATGCTGCCCGTGAAGCTGGCCTTCAGTTCTAAGGTAGAGGTGTAAGATGGCTCACATCGAAAAACAAGCTGGCGAACTGCAGGAAAAGCTGATCGCGGTAAACCGCGTATCTAAAACCGTTAAAGGTGGTCGTATTTTCTCCTTCACAGCTCTGACTGTAGTAGGCGATGGTAACGGTCGCGTTGGTTTTGGTTACGGTAAAGCGCGTGAAGTTCCAGCAGCGATCCAGAAAGCGATGGAAAAAGCCCGTCGCAATATGATTAACGTCGCGCTGAACCACGGCACCCTGCAGCACCCGGTTAAGGGTACTCACACGGGTTCTCGTGTATTCATGCAGCCGGCTTCCGAAGGTACCGGTATCATCGCCGGTGGTGCAATGCGCGCCGTTCTGGAAGTCGCTGGGGTTCGTAACGTTCTGGCTAAAGCGTATGGTTCCACTAACCCGATTAACGTGGTTCGTGCAACTATCGACGGTCTGGAAAACATGAAGTCCCCGGATATGGTCGCTGCCAAGCGTGGTAAATCCGTTGAAGAAATTCTGGGGAAATAAACCATGGCAAAGACTATTAAAATTACTCAAACCCGCAGTGCAATCGGTCGTCTGCCGAAACACAAGGCAACGCTGCTTGGCCTGGGTCTGCGTCGTATTGGTCACACCGTAGAGCGCGAGGATACTCCTGCTGTTCGTGGTATGGTCAACGCGGTTTCCTTCATGGTTAAAGTTGAGGAGTAAGAGATGCGTTTAAATACTCTGTCTCCGGCCGAAGGCTCCAAAAAGGCGGGTAAACGCCTGGGTCGTGGTATCGGTTCTGGCCTCGGTAAAACCGGTGGTCGTGGTCACAAAGGTCAGAAATCTCGTTCTGGCGGTGGCGTACGTCGCGGTTTCGAGGGTGGTCAGATGCCTCTGTACCGTCGTCTGCCGAAATTCGGCTTCACTTCTCGTAAAGCGATGATCACCGCAGAGATCCGTCTCTCCGATCTGGCTCACGTAGAAGGCGATGTAGTAGACCTGAACGCGCTGAAAGCGGCTAACATTATCGGTGTCCAGATCGAGTTCGCGAAAGTGATCCTGTCTGGTGAGGTAACTCGTCCGGTAACTGTTCGTGGCCTGCGTGTGACTAAAGGTGCTCGTGCTGCTATCGAAGCTGCTGGCGGTAAAATTGAGGAATAAGTAGCAGATGGCTAAACAACCGGGATTAGATTTTCAAAGTGCCAAAGGTGGCCTTGGCGAACTGAAACGCAGACTTCTGTTTGTGGTCGGTGCGCTGATAGTGTTCCGTATTGGCTCTTTTATTCCGATCCCTGGTATTGATGCCGCTGTACTTGCCAAACTGCTTGAGCAACAGCGAGGCACCATCATTGAAATGTTCAACATGTTCTCTGGTGGTGCTCTCAGCCGTGCTTCTATCTTTGCACTGGGGATTATGCCGTACATTTCGGCATCAATCATCGTGCAGCTGCTGACGGTGGTTTATCAACCGTTGGCAGAACTGAAGAAAGAAGGGGAGTCTGGTCGTCGTAAGATCAGCCAGTACACCCGCTACGGTACTCTGGTGCTGGCGATATTCCAGTCGATCGGTATTGCTACCGGTCTGCCGAATATGCCTGGTATGCAGGGCCTGGTGATTAATCCAGGCTTTGCATTCTATTTCACCGCTGTTGTCAGTCTGGTCACAGGGACTATGTTCCTGATGTGGCTCGGCGAACAGATCACTGAACGCGGTATCGGTAACGGTATCTCGATCATTATCTTCGCCGGTATCGTTGCGGGACTCCCGCCGGCCATCGCCCATACTATCGAGCAAGCGCGTCAAGGCGACCTGCACTTCCTCCTGTTGCTGTTGGTTGCAGTATTAGTATTTGCAGTGACCTTCTTTGTTGTATTCGTTGAACGTGGTCAACGCCGCATTGTGGTAAACTACGCGAAACGTCAACAGGGTCGTCGTGTCTATGCTGCACAGAGCACACATTTACCGCTGAAAGTGAATATGGCGGGGGTAATCCCGGCAATCTTCGCTTCCAGTATTATACTGTTCCCGGCAACCATCACGTCATGGTTCGGGGGTGGTACTGGTTGGAACTGGCTGACAACAATTTCGCTGTATTTGCAGCCTGGGCAACCGCTTTATGTGTTACTCTATGCGTCTGCAATCATCTTCTTCTGTTTCTTCTACACGGCGTTGGTTTTCAACCCGCGTGAAACAGCAGATAACCTGAAGAAGTCCGGTGCATTTGTACCAGGAATTCGTCCGGGAGAGCAAACGGCGAAGTATATCGATAAAGTGATGACTCGCCTGACTCTGGTTGGTGCGTTGTACATTACTTTTATCTGCCTGATCCCGGAGTTCATGCGTGACGCGATGAAAGTGCCGTTCTACTTCGGTGGGACCTCGCTGCTTATCGTTGTTGTCGTGATTATGGACTTTATGGCTCAAGTGCAAACTCTGATGATGTCCAGTCAGTATGAGTCTGCATTGAAGAAGGCGAACCTGAAAGGCTACGGCCGCTAAAACTGGTCGCCCGAGAAGTTACGGAGAGTAAAAATGAAAGTTCGTGCTTCCGTCAAGAAATTATGCCGTAACTGCAAAATCGTTAAGCGTGATGGCGTCATCCGTGTGATTTGCAGTGCCGAGCCGAAGCATAAACAGCGCCAAGGCTGATTTTTTCGCATATTTTTCTTGCAAAGTTGGATTGAGCTGGCTAGATTAGCCAGCCAATCTTTTGTATGTCTGTACGTTTCCATTTGAGTATCCTGAAAACGGGCTTTTCAGCATGGTGCGTACATATTAAATAGTAGGAGTGCATAGTGGCCCGTATAGCAGGCATTAACATTCCTGATCACAAACATACCGTAATCGCTTTAACCGCTATTTTCGGTATCGGCAAAACCCGTTCTAAAGCCATCTGCGCTGAAACGGGCATCGCTGAAAATGTTAAGATCAGTGAGCTGTCTGAAGAACAAATTGATATTCTGCGTGAAGCAGTAGGTAAATTTGTCGTTGAAGGTGATCTGCGCCGTGAAATCACCCTGAGCATCAAGCGTCTGATGGACCTTGGTTGCTACCGTGGTTTGCGTCATCGTCGTGGTCTCCCGGTTCGCGGTCAGCGTACCAAGACCAACGCACGTACCCGTAAGGGTCCGCGTAAACCGATCAAGAAATAATCGGGGTGATTGAATAATGGCAAAGGCACCAATTCGTGCACGTAAGCGTGTAAGAAAACAAGTCTCTGACGGCGTGGCTCATATCCATGCTTCTTTTAACAACACCATCGTTACCATTACTGATCGTCAGGGTAACGCACTGGGTTGGGCAACAGCCGGTGGTTCCGGTTTCCGTGGTTCTCGCAAATCCACTCCGTTCGCAGCTCAGGTTGCAGCAGAGCGTTGCGCAGAAGCCGTAAAAGAATACGGCATCAAGAATCTGGAAGTTATGGTCAAAGGTCCGGGTCCGGGTCGCGAATCTACCATTCGTGCACTGAACGCCGCTGGTTTCCGCATCACTAATATTACTGATGTGACTCCGATCCCTCATAACGGTTGTCGTCCGCCGAAAAAACGTCGCGTATAACGCTGCGTTTTCCAGGTTAGTTGGAGAAAGAAAATGGCAAGATATTTGGGTCCTAAGCTCAAGCTGAGCCGTCGTGAGGGCACCGACTTATTCCTTAAGTCTGGCGTTCGCGCGATCGATACCAAGTGTAAAATTGAACAAGCTCCTGGCCAGCACGGTGCGCGTAAGCCGCGTCTGTCTGACTATGGTGTGCAGTTGCGTGAAAAGCAAAAAGTTCGCCGTATGTACGGTGTGCTGGAGCGTCAGTTCCGTAACTACTATAAAGAAGCAGCACGTCTGAAAGGCAACACCGGTGAAAACCTGTTGGCTCTGCTGGAAGGTCGTCTGGACAACGTTGTATACCGTATGGGCTTCGGCGCCACTCGTGCTGAAGCACGCCAGCTGGTTAGCCACAAAGCGATTATGGTAAACGGTCGTGTTGTTAACATCGCTTCTTATCAGGTTAAAGCGAATGACGTTGTCAGCATTCGTGAGAAAGCGAAAAAGCAATCTCGCGTGAAAGCCGCTCTGGAGCTGGCTGAGCAGCGTGAAAAGCCAACCTGGCTGGAAGTTGATGCTGGCAAGATGGAAGGTACGTTCAAGCGTCAGCCGGAGCGTTCTGATCTGTCTGCGGACATTAACGAACACCTGATCGTCGAGCTTTACTCCAAGTAAAGCTTAGTACCAAAGAGAGGACACAATGCAGGGTTCTGTGACAGAGTTTCTAAAACCGCGCCTGGTCGATATCGAGCAAGTGAGTTCGACGCACGCCAAGGTGACCCTTGAGCCTTTAGAGCGTGGCTTCGGCCATACTCTGGGTAACGCACTGCGCCGTATTCTGCTCTCATCGATGCCGGGTTGCGCGGTGACCGAGGTTGAGATTGATGGTGTACTGCACGAGTACAGCACCAAAGAAGGCGTTCAGGAAGACATCCTTGAAATCCTGCTCAACCTGAAAGGGCTGGCGGTGAGAGTTCAGGGTAAAGATGAAGTCATCCTTACTTTGAATAAATCTGGCATTGGCCCTGTGACCGCAGCCGACATTACCCACGACGGTGATGTCGAAATCGTCAAGCCGCAGCACGTGATTTGCCACCTGACTGATGAGAACGCTGCTATCAGCATGCGTATCAAAGTTCAGCGCGGTCGCGGTTATGTGCCGGCTTCTGCCCGAATTCATTCGGAAGAAGATGAGCGCCCAATCGGCCGTCTGCTGGTCGACGCCTGCTACAGCCCTGTAGAGCGTATTGCCTACAATGTTGAAGCTGCGCGTGTAGAACAGCGTACCGACCTGGACAAGCTGGTCATCGAAATGGAAACCAACGGCACAATCGATCCTGAAGAGGCGATTCGTCGTGCGGCAACCATCCTGGCTGAACAACTGGAAGCTTTTGTTGACTTACGTGATGTACGTCAGCCAGAAGTGAAAGAAGAGAAACCAGAATTCGATCCGATCCTGCTGCGCCCTGTTGACGATCTGGAATTGACTGTCCGCTCTGCTAACTGCCTCAAGGCAGAAGCTATCCACTATATCGGTGATCTGGTACAGCGTACCGAGGTTGAGTTGCTGAAAACGCCGAACCTGGGTAAAAAATCTCTTACTGAGATTAAAGACGTGCTGGCTTCCCGTGGACTGTCTCTGGGCATGCGCCTGGAAAACTGGCCACCAGCAAGCATTGCTGACGAGTAACCGGATCACAGGTTAAGGTTTTACTGAGAAGGATAAGGTCATGCGCCATCGTAAGAGTGGTCGTCAACTGAACCGCAACAGCAGCCATCGCCAGGCTATGTTCCGTAACATGGCAGGTTCGCTGGTTCGTCATGAAATCATCAAGACGACCCTGCCGAAAGCGAAAGAACTGCGTCGCGTAGTTGAGCCGCTGATTACTCTTGCCAAGACTGATAGCGTTGCTAATCGTCGTCTGGCATTCGCCCGCACTCGTGATAACGAGATCGTGGCAAAACTGTTTAACGAGCTGGGCCCGCGTTTCGCGAGCCGCGCCGGTGGTTACACTCGCATTCTGAAGTGTGGCTTCCGTGCAGGCGACAACGCGCCGATGGCATACATCGAGCTGGTTGATCGTGCTGAGCCGAAAGCAGAAGCTGCTGCAGAGTAATCTGTAGTAACGTAAAAAAACCCGCCCCGGCGGGTTTTTTTATATCTACCTCATCCCCACTTCACTACAATATCTGTACTCTTTTTGTTCATCCCCCGGAGCCGTAGAATGTGGTTACTGGATCAGTGGGCAGAACGCCATATCCTCGATGCCCAAACCAAAGGCGAGTTCGATAATTTACCCGGTAGCGGCGAGCCGCTAACTCTCGATGACGATTCGCATGTACCGGCCGAGCTGCGGGCAGGCTATCGCCTTCTGAAGAATGCAGGGTGTCTTCCCCCGGAGCTGGAGCAGCGCAGAGAGGCGGTGGCTCTGGCAGACTTGCTTAAGGGTGTGCGTCAGGACGACCCGCGGCATGGCGAACTCAGCAAGCGCCTTGCTCTGCTCGAGCTTAAGCTGCGTCAGGCAGGACTGAACACCGACTTTTTACGCGGTGAGTACGCCGATGCGTTGCTGCATAAAATCAATCAGGAGTGAATATGTATCGTATTGGTGAGCTGGCAAAACTGGCTGATGTGACGCCAGATACCATCCGTTATTATGAAAAACAGCAAATGATGGATCATGACGTGCGCACTGAGGGGGGATTTCGTCTTTACTCGGATAACGATCTTCAGCGTCTGCGCTTTATTCGCTATGCCCGTCAGCTAGGCTTTACTCTGGAAGCGATCCGCGAATTATTGTCGATCCGTATCGATCCGGAACATCACACCTGTCAGGAATCGAAAGGGATCGTTCAGGCGCGATTAAGCGAAGTTGAGGCGAGGATCAACGAGCTACAAACGATGCGTCGCTCTCTGCAACGGCTCAACGACGTCTGCTGCGGCACAGCTCACAGCAGCGTTTACTGTTCGATCCTCGAGGCCCTTGAGCAAGGCGCCAGTAACGGCAATGCCAGCCGTTGATTTTTTGTGCGCGCGGATCTACACTCGCGCGGAATTCACACATGTACTGGAGTTACTATGAGTCGCTATCAGCATACCAAAGGGCAAATTAAAGATAACGCCATTGAAGCACTTCTCCACGATCCATTATTCAGGCAGCGTGTAGAGAAGAACAAGAAAGGGAAGGGAAGCTATCAACGTAAAGATAAACATGCAGCAAGGATGGACCGGGAGGCCAGTGGCAAGCAAGCGAATCGCTTTTTTACCACTGGTCTTCTGCTTTCGCTGCTGATTAAGAACGCTTGTTTTGTTCTTTCAACAGATCGCGAATTTCGCTCAGCAGGACTTCTTCTTTAGAGGGCGCTGGCGGTGCCGCCGGAGCCTCTTCTTTCTTGCGATTTAACTTATTCATCAGTTTAATCGCCATGAAAATGGCAAATGCGACGATGATGAAATCGAAAACGTTCTGAATAAACACCCCATAGTGCATCACCACTGCCGGTACATCACCCTGGGCATCGCGCAGCGTGACGGCAAACTGTTTAAAATCGATCCCGCCAATCAACAGGCCGAGCGGCGGCATAATAATATCCGCGACCAGCGACGAAACAATTTTACCGAATGCTGCGCCGATGATCACACCCACTGCCAAATCGACAACGTTCCCGCGCATCGCGAATTCGCGAAACTCTTTTAAAAAACTCATTTTATTCTCCTTGAGCCAGCTGACGTTGTAAGTTTAACAAATGTATTTTCATTTGCCATTCCCCGTAGAGCGTTACAGGAAAATATTAACCTTTGAATAATAAGGGATAATAAAAGGCGCCTGTTCGACGCCCTGGGAATTAGAGGAAGAAAGGACTTGGCTGGAACAGCCTTTCTACATCGGAAATAAACTTTTTATCAGTCAAAAACATGATCACATGATCGCCCTGCTCGATCCGCAGATTATTATTGGCGATCATCACGTCATTCCCGCGCACGACGGCGCCAATGATCGTGCCTGGCGGAAGCTTGATCTCATCGATCGATCGCCCGACCACCCGCGAGGTGCTCTCATCGCCGTGTGCCACTGCTTCGATCGCTTCCGCAACGCCGCGGCGCAGGGAGGAGACGCCGACAATATCGGCTTTACGAACATGGCTGAGTAGGGCGGAAATCGTGGCCTGCTGAGGCGATATCGCGATATCGATGACGCTACCCTGAACCAGATCCACATAGGCTCTACGCTGGATCAGCACCATCACTTTTTTAGCCCCCATTCGCTTGGCCAGCATCGCAGACATGATGTTTGCTTCGTCATCGTTAGTGACGGCAATAAACAGGTCCACCTGGTCAATATGCTCTTCGGCCAGCAGCTCCTGATCCGATGCATCACCGTAGAAGACGATAGTATGCTGCAGTTTTTCTGCCAGCTCAGCGGCTCGCTGCTGATTGCGCTCAATAAGCTTAACGCTGTAGTCTTTTTCCAGCTTATGGGCCAGGCCCGCGCCAATATTGCCGCCGCCGACCAACATGATGCGTTTATAAGGCTTCTCCAGACGCTGGAGTTCGCTCATGACCGCCCTGATATGCTGCGAGGCGGCAATAAAGAAGACTTCATCGCCGGCCTCGACAATCGTCGAACCCTGTGGGCGAATGGGGCGATCGTGGCGGAAAATAGCGGCCACGCGCGTATCGATATGCGGCATATGCTCACGCATGGTGGACAATGCATTACCCACCAGCGGACCACCGTAATAGGCTTTCACCACGGCGAGGCTGACTTTCCCTTCCGCGAAGTTCACGACCTGCAGCGCGCCGGGATATTCTATCAGACGGTGAATATTGTCGATGACCAGCTGTTCCGGAGCGATTAAGTGATCGATGGGCACTGCTTCAGAATTGAAGAGCTTTTCCGCATCGCGGACGTAATCAGGCGCACGAATACGAGCAATACGGTTTGGCGTATTGAATAACGAATAGGCGACCTGGCAGGCCACCATGTTGGTTTCATCCGAACTGGTGACCGCCACCAGCATATCGGCATCATCGGCTCCTGCCTCGCGCAGTACGCGGGGGTGAGAACCGTGCCCCTGGACGACACGCAGGTCGAACTTATCCTGCAGGCTGCGCAGACGGTCGCCATTGGTATCAACCAGCGTAATATCATTGTTCTCGCCGACGAGGTTCTCCGCCAGCGTGCCGCCGACCTGGCCGGCGCCCAGAATAATAATCTTCATCTGCAGTGATCCATTAGTTGCGACGTTTGATTAGCTTAGCGTAAAAGAAGCCATCGCCTTCTTCCGCACCCGGCAGATTTTGCTGTCCCGGGCTTGCCGGCGTACCGGTTGCGTCAAGCTCCGCATCCGGGGTCCGCGCGAGGAAGGCGGCAATTTGCTGGCTATTCTCTTCCGGCAGAATAGAACAGGTAGCGTAAACCAACGTGCCGCCTGGTTTCAGATGCCCCCAGATGGCATTGAGGATCTCGGCCTGTAGCTGGGCTAAATCGGCGATATCCCGATCCCGGCGCAGCCATTTGATATCTGGATGGCGGCGAATAACACCGGTGGCGGAACAGGGGGCATCCAGCAGAATACGATCGAACTGCTCGCTGCCACACCACTGCTCAGGGAAGCGACCATCGCCCTGTTTGACTTCGGCTTTCATGCCCAGCCGTTTCAGGTTGTCATAGACGCGGGAAAGACGCTGTTCATCAATGTCCACCGCCATGACCTCAGCCTGGGGAGCGACCTCCAGAATATGCGTCGTCTTGCCGCCCGGCGCAGCGCAGAGATCAAGAATGCGCTCGCCGTTTTCCGGCTGCAGATAGCGCATGCAGCCCTGGGCCGAGGCATCCTGAACGGTTACCCATCCTTCGGCAAAACCCGGCAACGTATGGACCGGGGCAGGGGTGGCCAGACGCACGGCGTCGGGATAGTCAGGGTGGGTGAAACCTTCTAAACCGGCCTCTTTAAGCAGAGCAAGCCATTCATCTCGGGAATGATGGTTGCGGTTAACGCGCAGCCACATCGGCGGGCGCTGGTTGTTAGCGTCGACAATCTCCTGCCAGTGTTGCGGCCAGGCCTGCTGCAGACGCTTCAGCAGCCATTTGGGATGAAGGTAGCGGTTTTCCTGCCCGGCGAATTCTGCCAGTAGCTCTTCCTGTTGGCGCTGAAACTGGCGTAACACCCCATTGATCAGCCCTTTAAGCTGCGGGCGCTTAATCGCCACCGCGCCTTCTACCGTTTCAGCCAGCGCGGCGTGTGGAGGGATGCGGGTGTAGAGTAACTGATAGAGCCCAACCATAATCAGAAAGTGCACGGTGCGCTGTTTGCCGGTCATCGGACGCGCCATCAGCTTGCTGATAAGCCACTCCAGCTGGCTGAGCGTACGCAGTACGCCAAAACACAGCTCCTGCAGCAGCGCTTTGTCTTTATCGCTGACTTTTTGCTGTAGAGGGGGCAGGACGTTGCTTAAAGACTGACCTTTTTCAACGACTTGCTCGATAGCCTGGGCGGCCAGGCTGCGTAAATTTATATTCTTTTTCATAAGCGCAAAAATAAAAATGCCCGGCGAACCCGGGCTTCAGAAGAGACGACCGTCAGGCGAGACGGGTGCCAGGCGTAAACCACTCCCGGCGGGAATTGAGTAAATCCTGGGCGCTCATCGCTTTTTTACCCGCAGGCTGTAGCGATTCCAGACTGAGGATCCCATCGCCTGTGGCGACCTGGATACCCTGTTTGGTTGCTGCCACGATAGTACCTGGTTCGGCATGTGCGGCTTCGGCAATGACCGATGCCCGCCACACTTTTAGCGGCTGCCCGTCAATTTCCAGCCAGCTCATTGGCCACGGATTAAAGGCGCGGATGCAGCGCTCCAGCTGTGCGGCGGAAAGCGACCAGTCGATGCGAGCTTCTTCTTTACTCAGCTTCTCGGCGTGGCACACCAGCGATTCATCCTGTACTTCAGGCTGTGCGGTGCCGTTGGCCAGCTGGGCCAAAGTTGCCAGCAGACCTTGAGGGCCGAGCTCGGCCAGCTTATCGTACAGGCTGCCGCTGGTATCCTCTGCGGTAATGGGGCAGGAAAGCTTATACAGCATATCACCCGTATCAAGGCCGACGTCCATCTGCATGATGGTTACGCCTGTTTCGCTATCCCCTGCCCACAGCGAACGCTGGATTGGCGCTGCGCCACGCCAGCGCGGCAGCAGGGAGCCGTGAACGTTGATACAGCCCAGACGGGGCATCTCCAGCACCGCTTTCGGCAGAATCAAACCGTACGCCACCACCACCATAATATCGGCGCCGAGATCGGCGACTAATTGTTGGTTGTCCTGCGGACGCAGGGAGGATGGCTGGAATACAGGTAAGTTATGGGCTTCAGCCAGCACCTTTACCGGGCTCGGCATCAATTTTTTGCCGCGGCCAGCAGGGCGGTCTGGCTGAGTGAATACGCCAACAACCTGATGTTCAGACGACAACAGCGCGTCAAGATGACGCGCTGCAAAATCGGGGGTGCCGGCGAAAATGATACGTAGTGATTGTGACACGGTATTCCTTGTTATCAGGCACGGGAACGTAAACGATCCAGTTTCTCAACCTTCTGACGAATGCGCTGTTGTTTGAGCGGTGACAGATAATCAATAAACAGTTTGCCGACCAGATGATCCATCTCATGCTGAATACAGATAGCCAGCAGGCCATCGGCCTCCAGTTCAAATGGCTTACCGTCGCGATCCAGCGCGCGGATCTTCACTTTTTCCGCACGCGGCACCAGGGCGCGCTGTTCCGGAATAGACAGGCAGCCTTCTTCAATGCCGGTTTCGCCATCTTTTTCCAGCAGCTCCGGGTTGATTAACACCAGCTGCTCTTCACGATTTTCCGACACATCAATAACGATAATGCGCTGATGGATATCGACCTGGGTCGCGGCCAGACCAATGCCCTCCTCAGCGTACATGGTGTCGAACATATCATCGACGATACGCTGAATTTCCGCATTCACTTCTTTGACCGGCTCGGCGACTTTGCGAAGGCGCTCGTCCGGAATATGTAACACTTGCAAAACTGCCATAAAGTTCCAGAGTCGTATTCAGGAGTTGATAAGATTATTAGCTCTATTCTAGACAAAACACCCTGCAATTGACAGTCTCACTGTCCAATCGCAAAGATTGTCAATACCGCTTATGGCAGGGGGTAAGGATGACGCCTGACGAGATTTGGCTGCGGCTGATGAAGGTCAGTAGCTTGTATGGCGACAGGATGGTAGAGATCGCTCAGCGCTTATGCGCAGCCGCCAGCGTTGATCATGAAGCGCTGCATGCCGTCGGGATGACCGCGGCGCAGGCAACGTTATTTTTCCGGCTTGACGAGCATGAGCTTGACGAGACGCGGCGCTGGCTGGAACAACCGGATCATCATCTGTTACGGGGTGACGATCCGCGCTATCCATTGCGGTTAAAGGCTATCGCTGATTACCCCGGCGCGTTGCTGGTCAGCGGCGATCCCGCTCTGCTTCACAGCGCGCAGCTTGCCGTTATTGGCAGTCGCTTGCATTCCTGGTATGGCGCTCGCTGGGGGAAGCTGTTCAGCGAAACGTTGGCGCGTAAAGGGATGACTATCACCAGTGGGTTGGCGTTAGGCATTGATGGCGTCGCGCATCGCGGCGCGCTCGCGGCCGAGGGCAAAACCATCGCGGTACTGGGCAACGGACTGGGCCGGGTTTATCCGCGGCGCCATGCGAGCCTCGCCCAGCAGATCGTCGATAATGGCGGTGCGCTGGTGTCTGAATTTCCACTTATAACGCCGCCGCTTCCCGCGCATTTCCCCAGGCGCAACCGGATTATCAGCGGCCTGAGCCTGGGCGTGCTGGTGGTTGAGGCGGCATTGAGAAGCGGTTCGCTGGTTACCGTCCGCTGTGCTCTGGAACAGGGAAGGGATGTGTTTGCCCTGCCTGGGCCGATAGGCAATCCGGGATCGGAAGGCCCACACTGGTTAATTAAGCAAGGCGCGGTGCCGGTGACCTCGCCAGAGGATATTGTGGAATACTGGCACAACGAGCTGGCCTGGCTAACTGATACGTCTGATTCGATAAATAATTGCGCCGATCAGCCGTCTGTAGCATTGCCATTTCCGGAGCTCCTGGCTAACGTAGGAGATGAGGTAACACCTGTTGACGTTGTCGCTGAACGTGCCGGCCAATCTGTGCCAGTAACCGTAGCTCAGCTACTTGAACTGGAGTTAGCAGGCTGGATCGCAGCTGTACCCGGCGGCTATGTCCGATTAAGGAGGGCAAGCCATGTTCGACGTACTCATGTATTTGTTTGAAACTTACATCCATAGCGAAGCAGAAATGCGTGTGGATCAGGACAAACTGACGCGGGATCTTACCGACGCAGGTTTTGAGCGGGAAGATATCTATAACGCGTTAATGTGGCTCGAGAAACTGGCTGATTATCAGGAAGGTCTCGTTGAACCCATGCAGCTCGCTTCCGACCCGCTGTCGCTTCGGGTATATACCGAAGAGGAGTGCCAGCGTCTGGACGCCAGTTGCCGGGGGTTTTTACTCTTCCTCGAGCAGATTCAGGTGTTGAACCTCGAAACGCGAGAAATGGTGATAGAGCGCGTACTGGCGCTGGATACGGCAGAATTTGAGCTGGAGGACCTGAAATGGGTCATCCTGATGGTACTGTTCAATATTCCGGGCTGTGAAAACGCCTATCAGCAAATGGAAGAATTACTCTTCGAAGTAAATGAAGGTATGCTGCATTAATCTTTTTGCAGCAACATCGAGTTGTTATGACCAAATCAGCACTGTTTTCGGTGCGTAAAAATGAGCCCTGCCCACAGTGCGGGGCTGAACTGGTGATCCGTTCCGGGAAACATGGCCCGTTTCTCGGCTGTTCGCATTATCCGGACTGTGACTATATCCGTCCCCTGAAAAGTCAGGCAGACGGGCATGTCGTTAAGGTGCTGGAGGGGCAAGCATGCCCATCGTGCGGCGCGGTTATGGTGCTACGTCAGGGGCGTTTTGGGATGTTCATTGGCTGTAGCCGCTATCCGGAATGCGAACATACTGAGCTAATTGATAAACCAGATGAGACGGCTATTGCTTGCCCGCAGTGCGGACAAGGCCATCTGGTCCAGCGTCGTTCCCGTTTCGGTAAAACCTTTCACTCCTGCGATCGCTATCCTGATTGCCAGTTCGTTATCAATTATAAACCGGTGGCGGGCGAATGCCCTGAATGCCATTACCCGCTGTTAATAGAAAAGAAGACGGCGCAGGGGCTCAGATGCTTCTGTGCCAGTAAACAATGTGGAAAGCCGATCCCGGCGGAATAAATCAGTGAACAATAACCTGCCCTCAGAAGCCGTCGCCCATGCCGTGGCGGTCCTGAATAATGAACATGTCATCGCCTATCCCACGGAAGCCGTTTTTGGCGTCGGCTGCGACCCTGACAGCGAAACGGCCGTTATGCGTCTGCTGGAGCTGAAGCAGCGTCCTGTTGAGAAGGGATTGATCCTTATCGCCGCTAGCTTTGAGCAACTCAAGCCATATATTGATGATTCACGGTTAAGTGATTCGCAGCGGGCAGCGATCTTTTCCTGCTGGCCAGGACCGGTGACGTTTGTATTCCCGGCGCGTCCTGAAACACCACGCTGGCTGACTGGTCGTTTTGATTCGCTGGCTGTACGCGTGACCAACCATCCGCTGGTGATTGAATTGTGTGAAGCCTACGGAAAACCGCTGGTCTCGACGAGCGCCAATCTCACCGGGCAACCGCCTTGCCGCACCACCGCAGAGGTCCGTGCTCAGTTTGGTGACAGCTTCCCGGTCGTGGATGGCGCTACGGGCGGACGGCAAAATCCATCTGAAATACGTGATGCCCTGACGGGTGAACTGTTCCGCCAGGGGTGAACCATGGAAACCTATGCTGTTTTTGGTAATCCGATCGCGCACAGCAAGTCGCCTTCTATTCACCAGCTGTTTGCCCGCCAGTTAGGGATTACCCATCCTTATGGACGTGTGCTGGCGCCGCTGGACGATTTTGTCTCTTCTCTCAATCAGTTTTTTGCGCAGGGAGGAAAGGGCGCCAATGTTACCGTTCCTTTTAAAGAAGAAGCCTTTGCGCGCGCGGATGAACTGACAGAACGCGCTGCGCTGGCGGGAGCGGTGAATACCCTGAAACGTCTCGAAGACGGGCGTTTGCTGGGCGACAACACGGACGGTATTGGTCTGCTGAGCGATCTGGAGCGTCTGGGATTCATTAAGCCACGCCAGCGGATCCTGCTTATCGGTGCCGGTGGCGCATCGCGTGGGGTGCTGCTGCCGCTGCTGTCGCTGGGATGTGCCGTCACGATCGTCAATCGCACCTACGCTCGTGCCCATGAGTTAGCCACGCTCTTCGCCCATACCGGCAGCGTCAGCGCAAGGGAGATGGATACCTTATCCGGGGAAACATTCGATCTGATCATCAATGCGACGTCCAGTGGAATAGACGGTGATGTACCGGCTATCCCGGCCTCTGTTGTCAACGCTGACGTGTATTGCTATGACATGTTTTACCAGAAAGGGCCGACACCGTTTCTTCACTGGTGCCAGCAGCATGGCGCAACCCACTGTGCTGACGGGCTGGGAATGCTGGTGGCGCAAGCCGCCCATGCCGTTCTGCTATGGCACGGCGTCCTGCCGGCTATCACCCCGGTTATAGAAAGGCTGCAACAGGAACTGAATGCATGAATCAGGCGATTCAGTTTCCCGATCGGGAATCATGGGATGCCGAACGGCAGGGCGTGGTGTTTCCCGCGCTGGTTAATGGGATGCAATTAACCTGCGCAATTTCAGGGCAGATCCTGCAGCAGCGTTTTGGCGCAGAGGGGCCAGCGCAGTGGCTGGCCGCATTCCAGGAACATCGTTGGGATCTTGAGGAAGAGGCAGAGGCATTGATCCGCGATAATCAGGAGGATGCTCAGGGTTGGGTCTGGCTCTCCTGATCCAGATATTCATCTTTCCATTTCACATAGTTATTTGCTGAATACTTAAGGCCTTCCCGCTCCGCCTCTGTCAGGGGGCGGATCTGTTTGACCGGATTGCCAAAGTAAAGGAAGCCGCTTTCCAGCTGTTTGTTCTGCGGTACGAGACTTCCCGCGCCAATCATGACGTCATCGCCAACGACGACACCATCTAATAAGATCGAACCCATACCAACCAGTACGCGGTTGCCGATAGTGCAGCCGTGCAGCATCACTTTGTGGCCAACCGTCACATCCTCTCCAATGATCAGTGGATTTCCCTCAGGCTTGTAAGAGGATTTATGGGTCACGTGTAGAACGCTGCCGTCCTGAATATTGCTGCGTTGACCTATCGATACATAGTTGACGTCGCCGCGAATGGCTACCAGAGGCCAGACGCTGACGTCATCGGCAATTCTGACATCACCGATAACGACGCTGGATGCGTCAATCATGACGCGAAGACCGATTTGCGGGAAAAATGCTTTATAGGGGCGCAGTTGAGCAGACATGTTGACCTCAAAAATAGGGGAGCGTAAGAAGACTTTGGTGGCTTTTATCTCGCTCTGCAACCCCTGAAAACGGTGAAAATTGAGCAAATCGTGCAATTACACGGCGAAAAGGGTGAAAAATCACCATTCAGAAAAAAAGATCGAAAAAAGGCTTGTGCAAAAAAATGGGATCCCTATAATGCGCACCCACTGACACGGCAGATGTGAATCACTTCACACAAACAGCCGGTTCGGTTGAAGAGAAAAATCCTGAAAAACGGGTTGACTCTGAAAGAGGAAAGCGTAATATACGCCACCTCGCGACAGAGCGCTAAAGCGCGTCGCAACTGCTCTTTAACAATTTATCAGACAATCTGTGTGGGCACTCAAAGTGACATGGATTCTTAACGTCCTCGGACGAAAAATGAATACCAAGTCTCAAGAGTGAACACGTAATTCATTACGAAGTTTAATTCTTTGAGCATCAAACTTAAATTGAAGAGTTTGATCATGGCTCAGATTGAACGCTGGCGGCAGGCCTAACACATG
>NZ_JAAABE010000013.1:0-19624 GCF_009900705.1 Klebsiella sp. Q2
CTTCTGGAACGACGTGCACTCCACCTGGCTGGAAGCGGGCTACCAGCGCGTGGACTACGACCAGGGCGGGAATAACCACGGCTGGAAGCTGACGCTGTCGCAGAACATCGCCATCGGCATGGGGCCGGAGTTCCGTCCGATGCTGCGCTTCTACGTGACCGGCGGCCAGGTGGACAATGAGCATACCGCGAAGGTCAACGGCACCCAGGATCAGCAGCTGGATTCGCTGAACGTCGGCGGGATGTTTGAGGCGTGGTTCTGATGCGATAGCGTTGTTGAAGGAGCGTTCCCGGCTGGCGCTACGCTTAGCCGGGCTACGACTGAGGAGGCCTGCGGGATCCCCCCCAGGCCCGCGCAAGCGCAGCGCCGCCGGGCAGCTGGCCCATCCCCCCTCAGTTCACCGTCAGGCGCAGGGCCAGATCCTGCGGATAGGGGTCAAAATAGTTCTGCGCCTGCAGGTAGCGATCCGGATACTCGGCCAGATAGTGCTTAAGCAGCGTCAGCGGGGCGAGGATCGGCAGCAGCCCGGCGTGATAGTTGAGGATCACCTCCCGCAGCTCGCCGCGCTGGCGGCTGTTCAGCTGGTCGCGGAAATAACCCTGAATATGCATCAGCACGTTGGTGTGGTTTTTCCGCGAGGCGGGCCGCTTGAGGATCGCCATCAGCTTCTCACGGTAGACCTCGAAGAAAGCCTCCAGATCCTCCCATTCATGCAGCGAGGCGACGAACGGGCCGATCTCGCGGTAGCCCGCCTGGTGGTGAGCCAGCAGCTGCAGCTTGTAGCGGCTGTGAAAGGCCAGCAGGCCGTGGCGGGTCAGGCCGCGGGCGCGCAGGGCGTTGAGTTCATGCAGGGCGAAAACGCGCTCGACAAAATTCTCCCGCAGCAGCGGATCGTGCAGCCGGCCATCCTCTTCCACCGGCAGCCACGGGTAGCGCGCCATCAGGGCGCCGGTAAACAGCCCCACGCCTTCCTTACGCCCGCGATTGCCTTTTTCGTCATACAGCCGCACGCGCTCCATCCCGCAGCTCGGCGATTTGGCGCAGACGATAAAGCCCGACAGCTCGCCCAGAGTTGCCAGATGGGCGTTGGCAAAATCGGCCATCTTCTCCGTCACATCCTCGTGCGGGGCGTGGCTGAAGCGCATGCGGATCTCCCCGACCGGAGTCTGCACCAGGCGGAGCGCCGGGCGGGGTACGGGCAGGCCGATCGCCATCTCCGGGCAGACGGGCTTAAACGCCACCCACTGCGCGAGCTCATCCATCACAAAGCCCATACGCTTATGCCCGCCGTCGAATCGCACGGCTGAGCCGGTTAAACATCCGCTGATCCCAATGACAGGTTGCGTGTTCATGGCGCTGTCCTCTCTTCTGCTGTGGTTCGGGTAAAGAAAAGGGTCACGGTGGCGACCGTAATGCCGAATTTCTTCATCTCGGTTTTGTTAAACAAATGGCTGCCGTCCTGCAGGTACATCCAGTCGTCAAACTGCAGTAGCCACCTGCTGCCGCTGGCCTCGACGTTCATGCTGTAGCGCCAGTGAAAGGCATTGCCTGCCGCCTGGCCGCTGGCCACGCCTTCGATATCCCCGGCGGTGCCCTGATAACGGTTATCGCCGGTGCGGCGAATGCGCCATACCCGCTGCTGCTTCTCGCCATCGTCATAGACAAAGCGCTCATGGAGCGTCAGGGTGTCGCCGACGACGTCGCCATCGATCTCAACATGGAAGCGGCGCAGCTGCTTGCCGTTGCGATCCTGCACCATCCCCCACGCCTCGGTTCGGCCCTGAAAATAGTGAAAGATGTCGAGGGCGGGCTGCTGCTGCCGGTATTCGGTGACCTCGGTACTGCAGCCGGCGAGCATCAGCATCAGCAGCGCCAGGCCAAGGGTCAGAATGCGTTTCATGGTGTACCTCCGATCAACTGCTGACGCAGTTCGGGATAAGTGGTGCGTGGATCGAGCCAGATGGCGAGAAAGCGGGTGCTGAACGCCGCCGACTGGCGCGGGCCGAGCGGGGTAAAGGCGGTCTGTGCGGCGCTGGCGCGGTACCAGAACTGCCCCTCGCCGCCGCGGACCACGAACGCCAGCTGGCTGCCCGGCGCGACGTTGGGCCAGAGCCCCTGCAGCATGCGCAGCCAGGCTTCGCTGCGCGGCTCCTGCTGCAGAATACCCTGCGCCTGCCACTGGTCGCGGGTGGCGTCCACCAGCGCCTCGCGATCGATGTCGCGCTGGTAGGTGATGATCAGCGCCCGATCCTGCTGCGGGCCGTCATACCGACCATTGGGCGTGCGCAGCTGTGAGTGATAGACGGTGAACGGCCCCCAGGTGAGGGTCGCCTCGCCGACGCGGCGCCACGCCAGCCAGTCGGCGGCGTGGGCGGCCGGGGCGAGGGCGGTCAGCCATAGTAGTAACAGGGCGAATCTCATTTTTGCCTCCCCATCCCCAGATGGAACAGCAGCATGATCACCAGCCAGCCGCAGGCCATGGCGGCCACAGCAAGCGCCGTCGGCACCAGCAGGGTCATGGCTCCGAGGCGAGCGCCGATCAGGTAGGCCACCGGGCCGCCGAGGGTCGCCGCCGTAGCCAGCACCCAGCCGGGAAGCGTCGCGGCGCGGGTCAGTCGGGTCCAGACGACGGCGAACATCAGCCACAGGGCCACCATCCACAGGGGCAGCAGGCTGTCGCCGGGAAAATCAATCAGCCCCGCCAGCGCCCAGCAGGCGTCAAGCCCGCAGCCCGCCGCGGCCAGCAGCAGGGCGGGCGGACGACTGGCCGCCGGCAACCGCAGCCAGGCGAAGATGGCCAGCGTCAGCCAGATCAGCAGGCCGCGCTCGCGCAACATCACCACCAGCGTCCAGTAAACATCGAACGCGAGGGCCATCAGCAAGTGCTGCGCCGGGCGTGTCATACCCGCTCCGCGGTGAGCTGCACCACGCTGATGGTGCGGGCGTTAAATCCGGCTTCGCAATAGCCAAAGTAGTAGAGCCACATCCGGCGGAAGCGCTCATCAAAGCCGAGCTTTTCAATATCCTGCCAGGCGTGGGTAAAACGCTGCCGCCAGTGCGCCAGGGTGCGGGCATAGTCCGGGCCCATGTCGAACAGGTTGCGCACCACAAAATCGGTATGGCGGGTCATCAGCTCGCTCATTGCCGTGATGCTGGGCAAAAAGCCGCCCGGGAAGATGTAGCGCTGGATAAAATCGACGCTTTTGCTGTAGTCGCGATAGCGCTGATCCTGAATGGTGATCGCCTGCAGGGCCATTTTACCGCCCGGGCGCAGGCGCGCCTGGCAGGTGCGGAAGAAGGCCGGGAGGTAGCGCTGGCCCACCGCCTCAATCATCTCCACCGACACCAGTTTGTCGTACTCGCCGCGCAGATCGCGGTAGTCGCAGAGCAGCACCTCGACGCGATCCTGCAGCCCGGCGCGGGCCATGCGCTCGGTAGCCCAGCGGTGCTGCTCCCGGGAAAGGGTGGTAGTCGTGACCCGGCAACCGTAATGGCGGGCGGCGTACTCGGCCAGCGCCCCCCAGCCGGTGCCAATCTCCAGCAGATGATCGCCGGGGTTGAGCGCCAGCTGGTCGCACAGACGCGCCATCTTGGCCCGCTGGGCCTGGGTCAGATCCTGCTCGTCGTCGGTAAACAGCGCGCTGGAGTAGAGCAGGTCGTCATCCAGAAAGTGGGCATAAAATTCGTTGCCGAGGTCGTAATGGGCGGCAATGTTCTCCCGCGCCTGGGCGCGGGTGTTGCGTCGAGTCCAGTGGCGCAGGCGGGCGACAGGCTTACCCAGCAGACGAAAGCCGCGCTCCAGACGCCCCAGCACCTCGCCGTTGCGCGCGAGGATCTGCAACAGCGCCGTCAGCTGGTGGCTCTCCCAGTCGCCGTCCATCCAGGCCTCGGCCGCCGCGAGACTGCCGCCGGTCAGCAGACGCCAGTACACCTCCGGCGTGCAGACCCGCGCCTCAGCGCGCAGCGCGGCGGCGGGGTCGCCAAAATGAAAAGTCTGCGCCCCTTCGCGCACGGTGAGCGAGCCTTCGCGGAGGCCGCTCAACAGACGAAAGAGCAGCCAGCGCGCGAGCCGCACGTTGCGCGGCACATCGGGTTCAAGCGCAAAGACGGGATCGGTCATGAGCGTTCACTCCTGCTGACAGGATGGTTGTACAGCGGCACGCGCTTCAGCCACAGCCGCAGCGCCTGCCAGTAGATGGCGAGGACGGTTTTCAGGGTCATCATCGGCAGACGCAGCAGCAGCCCGCGCAGGTTGGCGCGGGTTAACGGCACGCGGCTCAGGGCCAGCGTGGCGTCGAACACCTTGCTGGCCTGATGGTTTTCAATGTGCATGTGCAGCGTTTTGCCCGGCGCGTTGAAGCGCCAGTGATAGACCATGTCCATCGGGTTAAACGGCGAAACGTGAAAGGCTTTCTCCAGCGGGCGCGCCTGCTGGCCGTCCACCGCGTAGTAATGACGCTCATTCCACGGCGTGTTGCGCACTTCGGCCAGCACCCAGCGCAGGGTGTCGGCCTCGTCATAGCAGTAGTAAAAGTTGACCGGATTAAAATGGAAGCCGAAGTAGCGCAGCTGGGTCAGGAGCATCACGCGGCCCGCCGGGCGGCAGCCGGTCAGGCTCTCCAGCCGGTTCAGCACCTGAGCCTTCAGCGGCGCGCCCAGCGGATAATCGGCGTCGTACCAGGCGGCGGCGGCCAGGCGGTTGCGGCGGATGCCCGCCTCAGGCAGCCTGTCCAGTTCGTCGAGGTCAAGCCAGGCCATAAACAGGCGGTAGACGAAGTGGTGCGCCTTCGGCTGCAGGCGACGGTGGCGCAGGACGCCCTGATAGAGGCAGCTGTTCATTTCAGTTGTCCTCCGCCGCGGCGATGCCCTGCACCACGTCGAGCGCACTGCGCACCCCGTCCTCATGAAAGCCGTTGTACCAGTAGGCCCCGCAGTACCAGCTCCGCTGCTGGCCGTTAATCTCTTCGCGCCGCAGCTGGGCCGACCAGCTTTGCGGGTTAAACAGCGGATGCTCATAGACGAAGCGCTGCCAGACATAGCGATCGTCCACTGGCGCGTCCGGGTTCAGAGTGACGCAGAACAGGGGGGCGCCCGCAGGCAGCCCCTGGAGAATATTCATGTTGTAGGTGACGCAGGCCCGGGCCAAATCCCCGTCGCTCAGGCGATAGTTCCAGCTGGCCCAGGCGCGCTGGCGCTCCGGCAGCCAGCGCGGATCGCTGTGCAGCACCACCTCGTTGCGCTGCCAGCCGATATCCCCCAGCACCTCACGCTCGGCGTCGGTGGGCGCCGCCAGCATCGCCAGCGCCTGCGCGGAGTGGCAGGCGAAGATCACCTGGTCAAAATGCGCCTCCCCGGACGCCAGCCGCAGGATAACTCCCGCCGGGTGGCGCTCCACCTGCTGCACCGGCGCGTTGAGCCGCAGGTCCAGGCGATCGCCGAGCCTGGCGAGCAGGGCGCGGACGTATTCCCGGGAACCGCCGGGCACCACGTACCATTGCGGACGATCGCGAATATCCAGCAGGCCGTGGTGTTCAAAGAAGCGCAAAAACAGCGGTAGCGGGAAGCGGCGCATCTCCTGCAGCGACGACGACCAGATGGCCGCCCCCATCGGCAGTATATAGTGGCGGGCGAAGAAGGGGCTAAAACGGTGGCGGGAGAGGAAGTTCTCCAGCGTCGCGCCCGGATCCAGCGCCTCGGTCAGCGCCAGTTTTGCCAGCCGGTTGAAGCGGACGATCTCGCTCAGCAGCCCCCAGAAGGCCGGCTTCAGCAGATTGCGTCGCTGGGCGAAGAGCGAGGTCAGGCTGTGGCCGTTGTACTCCAGGCCGCTGGCTGGGTTGTGGACCGAGAAGCTCATCTGCGTTTTTTGCCCGTCGATCCCCAGCTCGCTGAGCAGGCCCATAAAGCGCGGATAGGTGCGATCGTTGTAGACGATAAATCCGGTATCGATGGCCCAGGTGCCCTGCGGCGTGGCGACATCCACGGTGGCGGTGTGGCCGCCCGGCGTGGCGCCCGCTTCGAACAGCGTCACCTGATGGTGTCCGGCCAGCCGCCAGGCGCAGGTCAGCCCGGCGATGCCGCTGCCGATGATGGCGATGTTCATGAGCGCACCATCCTGCGCAACAGCAGGCGCTGCATACCTGACGGCAGGCTGGCCAGCAGCCGCAGGGCCAGGCTGAAACCGGTGGGGAAGGCGATGTGGTTTTTTCCCTTCGCCAGGCCGTGGCGGATCGCCGCCACCGCCCGATCCACGCTCACCCGGCCGGGCATGGCAAAGTCGTTTTTGCGCGTCAGCGGGGTGTCGACGAAGCCTGGAGAGACCACCGTGACGGCGACCCCTTTCGGCTCCCAGTCAAGACGCAGGCTGTTGGCAAACCAGGTCAGCGCCGCCTTGGAGGCGCCATAGGCTTCCGCGCGCGGGAAGGGCAGCCAGTGCGCCATGGAGCTGACCAGCACCACCCGATCGCCAGCCTCCAGCTGCGTCTGCAGCGCCGCCAGGCAGTTCACCGGCCCAAGGAAGTTGGTGGCCATCACCCGCTCCACGAGGGCGGCATCCACCTGTCCGTGGTCGAGGTATTCGCAGGTGCCGGCGCAGAGAATGATCAGGTCGGCAAAACAGCCCGTCAGCGCCTGGCGACAGGCGTCCTTGTCTGTCATATCGAACAGGCGCGCGCTGATATTGGGGCTGAACTGCTGCAGCGCCGTCAGGCGCGACGCATCGCGCCCGCAGGCGATGACCAGGTGGCCATCCGCCGCGAAGGACTTCGCCAGGCCGGCGCCAATCCCGGAGCTGGCGCCGGTGATAAGCACCGTCATCATGAGCGCACCCTCCGTTTCACGCCGCGTACCGCCCAGCCCAGCAGGGGAAGATGCTCGTAGATCATCTCCCCGGCGTCGTAGAAGTCGCGTTGATGGAGAATCTGCTCCCCGGCGATGTCCACCACCGAGCAGCCCGGCAGGGCCAGCGTTTCTCCGCCGGCAATGCGCGGATGCGACCAGTGCATGGTCCAGGTCACGGCGAACCGCTGACCGTCGCAGAGCGGCGTGTCGATGGTGAACCGGCACTGCTCCACGTTGGCCAGCAGATGGGTAAAGTAGCGCTGGATGGCGAACAGCCCCTGGTGCTGACCAAAAGGATCGCTCAGCGTCGCGTCCGGATGGTACAGCGCGGCCAGCGCCGAGGGCGGCTGTGCATCCAGCCCGGCGTAGTACTCAACGAAACGACGAATCACGGACGGCGAGGTGCTCATGGATCACATCCTGGCTAAACACGGTGGCGTAATGGCATACTTAAAACTTACACAAATAAAATTATTTGTCCAAGTTTGTGGAAAAATATATTTTATTTGTGTTAAAAATCATATGTTTATTATTGGTGTTTTAAAGGGTGAAAATCACGCGTGGCGCAAAGGGCAAGCGTGCGCCCGCCGCGCCACCGGGCGCTGGCGGAACAGAGCGTGGAGGTAAGTGAAAACAGGGGGTTAGAGCGGGATCACCTCGAGGGAGACGACCTGCTGCTGCCAGAGTTCGATCTGCCTCTGACGAGCGGCGGAGAGTTTGCCGCTGGTGACCAGCAGCCAGTTGCGCTGGGGAAAAATCTCCGGCGCCAGGGCGGCAGGAGGCACCGGCAGGACGTCGATGCGATGACCCTGGCCGGTACGCTTGAGCGCCTCAAGCCAGATTTCGCAGGCGTCGGTCAGGTGCCAGCCGGTGATCAGAAAGTTATCCCCGGGCGCCTTCTTATCGCCTTCGAGGCAAAACGAGGTGTAGGCGATGATGATGCCGTCGAGGATTTCGCGCAGGGTCATGATGGCCGGTACGTTGGCGGAGACCTGGCTGCGCAGCGGACGCAGCACCTCGGTCACCAGCTCCTGACGCGGATATTCGCGCCCGGCATCGTAGATAAGCTGGCGCAGGGACTCGATTTTTCCCTCTTTCAGCCGCTGCAGCATGGTCTCCTGCAGCGTCAGCCAGTTGTTGGTGCGCCGCGCGCCGGGGCGCGACAGCAGGGGCTTCACCTGGCTAACCGGCACCCCTTTTTTCACCCAGTCGAGGATCTTCAGCGCCTGCTGGACGTCGTCATCGCTGTACAGACGGTGTCCACCATCGGTGCGCAGCGGCTTAAGCAGGCCGTAGCGGCGCTGCCAGGCGCGAAGCGTGGTCGCATTTATCCCGCAAAGTCGGGCAAATTCGCCGATGGAGTAAGGCATGGAGGCCACCTATTAACAAAGAATATTCTCAATATACTACGAATCACGTCGGCTGGCGTGAAGTGTAGCGGCTTTGCACTACACTTTCCCCCAACCGCGTAAATGAAAGGAGTTCTCATGAAGCTATGGCCTGTTGTCACTGGCGTCGCTATCGCGTTGACCCTCGTGGCCTGCAAATCGCCCACCCCGCCGAAGGGCGTACAGCCGATTAGCGGGTTTGACGCCAGTCGTTATCTCGGAAAATGGTATGAGGTCGCTCGCCTGGAGAATCGCTTCGAGCGAGGCCTGGAGCAGGTGACCGCCACCTACGGCGCCCGCAGCGACGGGGGGATCAGCGTCGTCAATCGCGGTTATGACCCGGTTAAAAAACGCTGGAATGAGAGCGACGGGAAAGCCTATTTCACCGGCGCCCCCACCACCGCGGCGCTGAAGGTGTCGTTCTTCGGGCCATTCTACGGCGGCTATAACGTGATCCGTCTGGACGACGACTACCAGTACGCGCTGGTTAGCGGCCCCAACCGCGACTATCTCTGGATCCTGTCGCGCACCCCCACCATTCCGGCGGCGGTGAAGCAGGATTACCTGAATACCGCGCGCGAGCTGGGCTTTGACGTCGATCGCCTGGTGTGGATCCGCCAGACGCCGCGCTAGCCTCGCCCCTTAGCGGCTGAGCAGGTGGGTATAAACCACGTACAGCCCGGCCAGCGCCGCCACGTTCAGCGCCACGCTGATGAAAAACCACGTCCGGAAGGGCTGCTTTTGCGTTTTATGACGAAAGCACTGCTGGCCGAGGATGGCCCCCGGCCAGCCTCCCACCAGGCCCAGCACCAGCAGCGTGGTTTCTGGCACCCGGCGCCAGGCTTTGCGCGCCGCCAGCTTGTCGGCGCCATAAATTAGCCATGTCAGAAGGCTGCTCAGTAAAAACCACATCGCCAGCGGGTAGGGCAGCAGGGCGCTGCCCACGGCGGTGAGCAGCAGCAGGGAATAACATACCAGGTTCAGATTCATAGGGACGTTCATGCCGGCCAGAAGAATGGCGCCACTATAGCCAATTTCCCGGACCGGCGTAAACGCGGCGGGCTATCGGCCGCGCTTGCCCCGATGCCGGAACAGCCACATCAGCTTATACGCCGCCGGAATAATAAACAGTGACAGCAGCGGGGCGGTGATCATTCCGCCAATCATCGGCGCGGCGATGCGGCTCATCACCTCCGACCCGGCGCCGGTGCCCCACAAAATCGGCAACAGGCCGGCGATAATCACCGCCACGGTCATCGCCTTCGGCCGCACGCGCAGCACCGCCCCCTGATACAGCGCCTCGTCGAGCTTCTCGACGCTGAAGGTACGCGGGTTCTCCAGCGATGGCTCGGCCTCGATGGCGTGGCGCAGGTACATCAGCATCACCACGCCAAACTCCGCGGCCACCCCGGCCAGGGCGATAAAGCCGGTGCCGGTGGCTACCGACAGATGGAATCCCATCCAGTAGAGGAACCAGATCCCGCCCACAAGGGCGAACGGCACGCTGGCGATGATCAGCAGCGCCTCGCCGACGCGGCGGAACGCCAGGTACAGCAGCACAAAGATAATCATCAGCGTCATCGGCACCATCAGCTTCAGCTTCTGATTGGCGCGCTCCAGCAGCTCGAACTGCCCGGAATACGACACGCTGATGCCCGGCTTCAGCTTCACCGCTTTGCCGATGGCCTGCTGCAGATCGTGCACCACTGACACCATGTCACGGTCGCGGGCGTCGATGTAGATCCAGCTGGTGGGGCGGGCGTTCTCGGTCTTCAGCATCGATGGCCCGCTGACCACCTTCACCTCGGCGATGTCGCCGAGGACGATCTGCTGCTTCAGCGGGGTGAGGATCGGCAGCTGTCGCAGGGTCTGCGGGCTGTCGCGATAGCTCTGCGGGTAGCGGATGTTGATTGGATAGCGCTCGACGCCCTCCACCGTTTCGCCGACCATCGCCCCGCCGATAGCGGACGAGACGAACAGCTGCACGTCGCCGACGGTCATGCCGTAGCGGGCCGCCTTCTCACGCTGGATATCAATGTCGAGGTATCGCCCGCCCACCAACCGCTCGGCTAATGCTGACGTGACCCCCGGCACGCTGCGCGCCACCACCTCAATTTGCCCGGCGATGGCGTCGATATCGGCCAGGTTAGTGCCGGAAACCTTAATGCCGATCGGGCTCTTGATGCCGGTGGAGAGCATGTCGATGCGGTTGCGGATCGGCGGCACCCACAGGTTCGCCAGCCCCGGCAGGCGCACGGTCTTGTCCAGTTCGTCGACGATCTTCTCCATGGTCATCCCCGGCCGCCACTGATCCTGCGGCTTGAGCTGAATGGTGGTCTCCACCATCTCCAGCGGCGCGGAGTCGGTAGCGGTGTCTGCCTTACCCGTTTTGCCGAACACCCGCGCCACCTCCGGCACCGTCATGATCAGCTTGTCGGTCTTCTGCAGCATATCCGCCGCCTGCGAGGCGGAGATCCCCGGCAGCGTTGACGGCATATACAGCAGATCGCCCTCGTTGATCTGCGGCAGAAACTCGCCGCCGACCCGGTTAAGCGGCCAGACAACCGTCAGGATCGACAGGAGCGCGATCAGCAGGGTGGTCTTCGGCCAGTGCAGCACCTTCAGCAGCAGGGGGTGATAAATGCGGATCAAAAAGCGGTTCAGCGGGTTGCTGCTCTCCGCCGGGATCCTGCCGCGGATCCAGAAGCCCATCAGGATCGGGATCACCATGATCGCCAGCAGCGCCGCCCCGGCCATCGACCAGGTTTTGGTGAAGGCCAGCGGGCCGAACAGTTTGCCCTCCTGGCCTTCGAGGGTGAAAATGGGGATAAACGACAGGGTGATGATCAGCAGGCTGATAAACAGCGCCGGGCCAACCTCCACCGAGGCGTCGGTAATGATTTTCCAGCGCCTGTCGTTGCCGAGCTTCTCTCCCGGATGCTGATGCGCCCACTCCTCCAGCCGCTTGTGGGCGTTCTCAATCATCACGATGGCGGCATCGACCATCGCTCCCACCGCAATGGCGATCCCGCCCAGCGACATGATGTTGGCGTTGAGTCCCTGGAAATGCATCATGATAAAGGCGAAGCACAGGCCGAGCGGCAGGGAGATAATCGCCACCAGCGCCGAGCGTACGTGCCACAGGAACAGGGCGCAGACCAGGGCGACGACGATAAACTCTTCCAGCAGTTTGTGGCTGAGGTTGTCGATGGCGCGGTCGATAAGCTGGCTGCGGTCGTAGGTGGTGACGACTTCAACCCCTTCCGGCAGGCTGCTTTGCAGCGACGCCAGTTTTTCTTTGACCGCCGAGATCGCTTCCCGGGCGTTCTTGCCGGAGCGCAGGATCACCACCCCGCCGGCCACTTCGCCTTCGCCGTTCAGTTCGGCGATACCGCGGCGCATCTCCGGGCCGACCTGTACCCGCGCGACGTCGCCGAGATACACCGGCACGCCGGTGTCACCGGTTTTCAGCACAATGTTTTTGAAGTCGTCGAGGGTCTGCAGATAGCCGCTGGCGCGCACCATATATTCGGCTTCCGCCAGTTCGACCGAAGAGCCGCCCGCCTCCTGATTAGAGGCGTCCAGCGCCGATTTCACCTCGCCGAGGCTGATGCCGTACTGGGTCAGCTTCATCGGGTCGACGACAATCTGGTACTCCTTGACCACGCCGCCCACCGACGCCACTTCTGAGACGTTAGGAATGGTTTTCAGCTCGTATTTTAAGAACCAGTCCTGCAGGGAGCGCAGTTCGGCGAGATCATGCTTGCCGCTGCGGTCGACCAGCGCGTACTCGAAGACCCAGCCGACGCCGGTGGCGTCCGGGCCCATTTCGGCGCTCACCCCGGCGGGCAGTTTGCCCTGTACCTGGTTGAGATACTCCAGCACCCGCGAGCGCGCCCAGTAAGGATCGGTGCCGTCTTCAAAAATCACATACACATAAGAGTCGCCAAACTGCGAGAAGCCGCGCACCGTTCTGGCGCCGGGCACCGACAGCATGGTGGTGGTTAGCGGCCAGGTGACCTGGTTTTCGACGATCTGCGGCGCCTGTCCCGGGTAGCTGGTTTTGACAATCACCTGTACGTCGGAGAGATCCGGCAGGGCGTCCACCGGCGTATGGACGATGGTCCAGGTCCCCCAGAGGCTGAGAAACAGCGCGCCCATCATCACCAGGAAGCGGTTGGCCACCGAGCGGCGGATAATCCATTCAATCATGGTTCCTTTCCTCAGTGCGCGTGGGCGGCAGGGGCAACGGCATCCGGGGCCTGCGCGCGCATGCGCTCCAGCGCGCCGGCGATATTGGCCTCCGAGTCGATCAGGAACAGGCCGCTGGCGACCACTTTCTCGCCCTCCTGCAGCCCGCTGCGAATGGCCGTGACGCCATTGGATTCATGGAAGACCTGGACCCGCTTCGGCACGAAGCGGCCCTCGTTATCCACGGTGATTACCCGCTGCTCGCTGCCGCTGTCGATCAGCGCTTTGGAGGGGATCAGCAGCATCGGTTCGCTTTCACTGGTCAGCTGCAGATAGGCGTTCATCCCCGGCTTCAGCGCTTCATCTGGGTTGTTGACCTGCAGGCGCAGCTGCAGGGTGCGGGTGGCGCTATCGACGCTGGGGAGGATCGTCCATTTGCTGATGCGGAAGGTTTTGTCCGGCCAGGCGGGAACCTGAATGGCGAACTGCGAGGCATCTTTGATCAGCCAGGCGATGGACTCGGGGACCGCCACGCTGACCCACACCGGATCCATGCCCTGAATTTTCGCCACCACGTTATCTTTGGCGATGTTCATTCCGGCGCGCAGATCGAAGGCGGTGATCACCCCGTCGATGGGCGCCTTGAGGGTGAAACGGGTCTGGATCTTGCGCGTGGCTTTCAGGCGGCGGATATCGTCGTCCGGCATTCCGGCGAGACGCAGCCGCTCGAGGATCCCCTCGACCTGGGTGGCAGTGCCGCCGGTCTCCTGCAATAGCAGGTATTCGCTCTGCGCTTCCACCCAGTCCGGGATGGTCAGTTCCAGCAGCGGCGTACCTTGTTGCACTTTGTCGCCGACGGTCAGGGGATAGACTTTATTAATAAAGCCCGCCGCCCGCGCCTGCATAATCACGTACTGGTACTCGTTGTAGCTGATGTTGGCCGGGAAGGCCTGGGCGTAGCGCAGCGGCCCGCGGGTGACGGCGGCGGTTTTCACGCCAAGATTCTGGGTCTGCGTCGGGTCGATACGCACCCCCGGCGCCCCGGCGGCGGCACTCTCCTCATCGGCGTATTTCGGCACCAGGTCCATATCCATAAACGGCGATTTACCCGGTTTATCAAAGCGGGTGTTCGGGTACATCGGATCGTACCAGAACAGCACTTTACGCTGCTGCTCGGCCGCCGGGGCGGCTGCGGCAGCGTCGTGGGGCGCCGCAGTCCGGGTATACAGCGCTGCGGTGAGCGCGCCGCCGATCGCCATGCTGCCGAGGATCAGCACCGTGTTTTTCAGTGTCAGGGATGCCATGTGTTGTCCATTCCGTCGTTGAGAGGCTTGCCGTCGCCGGGCCATTAGTGGGCGCGAATATCCTGCAGCAGCGACAGGTTGCCCTGCTGAACGAAGGTGAAGTCCACGCTGTCGCCGTCCTTCACATTGTTGAGCTGGGTCTGCGGGGTGATGGTGAAGCGCATGGTCATCGGCGGCCAGTTCACCGCCGGGATGGCTTCGTGGGCGATGGTGATTTTTTTGCTATCCATATCAATGGCTTTAATGACCCCTTTGCCGCTGATGCTTTGCGTCTGCGCGGCGGCGGGCTGTTCGTGCATCGCCATGCCGGCGTGCGGGTCGGCGGCCTGGACGGCGAACACCGCGCCAGAAATCAGAGTGAACAGGGCGACTTTAGACAGTGAATTCATGATCGGGACTCCTTGGGTTATTCCATCCAGCCGCCGCCGAGGGCGGTGAACAGGGTGATTTCATTTGCCTGACGGGAATAGTTGAGTTCCAGCAGGGTTTGTCGGGTGGTGAAAATATCGCGCTGGGCGCTCAGCACTTCGATGTAGCTGACCGCGCCGTGGCGATAGAGCGCGGTGGCGCGCTGCAGGGTGATATTCAGCGACGCGAGATAGCGCTCCTGTGCGGCAATTTGATCGGCCAGGCTCTGGCGCAGGGCCAGCGCGTCGGCTACCTCTTTAAAGGCGGACTGGATTTTTTGCTCGTAGTTGACCACCTGCTGCTGCTGGCGGATCTCCGCCAGATCGAGGTTGGCCTGATTGCGCCCGGCGTTGAAAATCGGTATGTCGATTTTGGGGATGAAGTTCCACATCGCGCTGCCGGCGTTAAACAGGCTGGCGAGCTCGCTGCTGCTACCGGAGAGCGAGCTGGTCAGGGTGATCGACGGAAAGAAGGCCGCCCGCGCGGCGCCGATGTTGGCGTTGGCCGCCCGCAGGCTGTGTTCGGCCTCTAAAATATCCGGCCGCTGCAGCAGGATCGCTGAGGAGAGCGACGGCGGCAGGGTAACGCCTTGCAGATCGACGGCGCTGCTGGCGCTATCGTCCGGCAGAGGTTGATAGCTGCCGAGCAATAGCTGCAGAGCGTTATTAGCCTGCGCCAGCTGGCCCTGCCGTCTGGCGATATCGGCGCGGGTGCTCTCGATCATCCCCCGCGCCTGCTCCAGCGCCAGCACGGTAGTGCTCCCGGTCAGCAGCTGTTTTTCAACGAACGCGTAAGACTGCTGATAGTTTTGCAGGGTATCGTTGGCCACCTGCAGCTGCGCTGCCGCCAGCCGCTGGTTGAAGTAGCTTTGTGAAACGTTAGCAATCAACAGGATATGCACTGCGCGCCGGGCCTCTTCGCTGGCGAAGAAGTTCTCCCGGTCGGCCTCGCTAAGGTTTTTCAGCCGGCCAAAGAAGTCGAGGTCATAGCTGAGATTCAGGCCGGCAGCGTAATCGCTGCTGGTGGTGGTGTCGCCTTTAAGCTTGCCACCGTAGGTGGTGCTGCCGTCACCGTTCAATTGCGGGTAGCGGTCGGCATCGGTCACCCGATACTGGGCGCGGGCTTCCTGCACTTTCAGCGTCGCCATCCGCAGATCGCGGTTGTTGGTCAGCGCGGTGCCAATCAGGCTTTTCACCTGCGGGTCGACGAAAAAGGTGCGCCAGCCGGTCTCCTGATAGCCCGCGGTTGCGGTCACCAGCTTGTTCTGGCTGAGAGAGAACTGCTGCGGTACCGGCGCGGCGGGGCGCTGGTAGTCCGGAGCGAGCGAGACACAGCCTGTTAAGGTGAGTATCACGCTGAGGGTAAGACGCGTTATTGGGCGCATGGCGGCAGACGTTTTCGACGATTTATCCATGGCGGCTACTTTACGTAGCGGCCTCTGTTCAGGACGTGACAGGAAAATGACAAAGCTGTCATTTTCCTGATATTTCATTGCTATCCGGAGGCGCTCCTCTAAAATTGAATACCCGCACAGAACGCGCGTGAAGGAGCCTGCGGTGAAGATTTTGATTGTCGAAGATGAGAAGAAAACCGGGGAGTACCTGACCAAAGGGCTCACCGAGGCTGGCTTCGTCGTCGACCTGGCCGATAACGGCCTTAATGGCTATCACCTGGCGATGACCGGTGACTATGATCTGCTGATCCTCGACATCATGCTGCCGGACGTGAACGGCTGGGATATCGTGCGCATGCTGCGCGCCGCCGGGAAAGGCATGCCGATCCTGCTGCTTACCGCGTTGGGCACCATTGAGCATCGGGTGAAGGGGCTGGAGCTGGGCGCCGACGACTATCTGGTGAAGCCGTTCGCCTTTGCGGAACTGCTGGCGCGGGTGCGGACGCTGCTGCGCCGCGGAGCGGCGGTTATTGTCGAAAGCCAGTTTCAGGCGGCGGATCTCAGCGTCGATCTGGTCAGCCGTAAGGTGACGCGCGGCGCCACCCGCATCACCCTGACCAGCAAGGAGTTCACTCTGCTGGAGTTCTTCCTGCGCCATCAGGGCGAGGTGCTGCCGCGTTCGCTGATTGCCTCGCAGGTGTGGGATATGAATTTCGACAGCGATACCAACGCGATAGACGTGGCGGTGAAGCGGCTGCGCGCCAAAATCGATAACGACTTCGAGCCGAAGCTGATCCAGACCGTGCGCGGCGTCGGCTATATGCTTGAGGTGCCGGATGGCCGCTAAGCGCCCCTTTTCCCTGGCCACCCGGCTGAGTTTTTTTATTAGCCTCGCCACCATCATCGCCTTCTTTGCCTTCACCTGGATTATGATCCATTCGGTGAAGGCCCACTTTGAAGAGCGCGACGTTCACGATCTCAGGCAGCTCAGCACCACCCTGGAGACGGTCCTCGACCACGCTGACTACCCGCAGGCGCGGCGACTGGAGATCGTGAAGAATATCATTGCGGGTTACGCCAACGTCTTTATCTGCCTGGACGATGGGCAGGGCAAAATTCTGTTCCAGTCGCCCAACGGGCCAGATCTCAGCCATATGCTGAGTACGCCAGGCCTGGCGATGCAGCTGCGCGACGGGAATGTGATTTCATGGACCGACCCGCAGCCGCGGGCAATGGCGCACGATAATCATCAAATGGAGACCCGCGCCTGGCGGCTGATCATGCTGCCGCTGGGCAAGCAGGCGGACGGCAAACCGGCGTACCATCTGCTGATGGCCTTATCCATCGATTTTCACCTGCACTATATTAATGAGCTGAAAGCGAAGCTGATTTCCGCCGCGTCGATAATCAGCCTGCTGATCGTCGCCATCGTGCTGTTTGTGGTCTATCAGGGACATAAACCGATCCGCCAGATCAGCCGGCAGATCCAGAATATTACCTCGCGGGATCTCGATGTGCGCCTCGACCCGCAGGCGGTGCCTATCGAACTGGAGCGGCTCGCGCTCTCCTTTAACCACATGCTGGAGCGGATGGAGGATGTCTTTACCCGTCAGTCGAACTTCTCCGCCGATATCGCCCATGAGATCCGCACGCCGATCACCAACCTGGTGACGCAAACCGAAATCGCCTTAAGCCAGAGCCGCAGCCAGCAGGAGCTGGAAGAGGTGCTCTACTCCAATCTCGAAGAGTTCTCGCGTATGTCGCGGATGGTCAGCGATATGCTGTTCCTCGCCCAGGCCGATAACAACCAGCTGATCCCCGAACAGCGGGAACTGGATCTGGCTGAGGAAGTGCATAAGGTGTTTGAGTTTTTCGAGGCGTGGGCGGAAGAGAAGGCGGTGGCGCTGCGCTTTGTCGGCAGCCCCTGCCGGGTGACGGGCGATCCGCTGATGCTGCGGCGGGCGATCAGCAATCTGCTGTCGAACGCGATCCGCTACACCCCGGCTGGCCAGGCGGTGACGATCGCGCTGAGCGAAAGCGCGGAGACGGTCCGCCTGGTGGTGGAGAATCCCGGTACGCCGATTGCCGCCGAACATCTGCCGCGGCTGTTTGACCGTTTCTATCGCGTCGACCCCTCGCGCCAGCGCAAAGGGGAGGGCAGCGGCATCGGCCTGGCGATAGTGAAATCCATCGTCAGCGCCCACCACGGCAGCGTGGCTGCGCAGTCCGATCTGCGCTCGACGCGGTTTATTGTAGTGTTGCCGAAACAGGCGTAATAACGGCTGAAAGCCAGCGGGCAGCGCCAGGCGGCTGCCCGCAGTATCGCGACTCTCTTACTCTTCGAAGTACCAGTAGCCCTGATTAATCAGCCGCGTCAGTTCGCTCACGAACGCCGGATTCTGCAGGCCGCTGCCGAGCTCTTCCTGACCTAATGAGGTATAGCGGCACAGCGCATCCAGCGCTTCGGCATCGGTGGTGTCCAGCTGTTCGCTATGCACGAAGAAGCTGTCGCCGATATGCAGAACGCGCAGGCCGCTCAGGCGGGAGAGCTTTTCGCCGCCCAGCAGCGCATCGACCACTTCCTCTTCTTCATATGCCGGTTCCGCCGGCGCAATATCCAGCTCGTGACGCGGGGTGGTGACGAAACTGCCGAACCACTGTTTGAAGTCTTCCGGCTGGCGAATCATGTCGATCATCATGCCGCGTAGACGTTCGAGTTCATACTCTTCAACCCGGCCAGGATGCTCGCGGCAGGTGAGGTCCGGATCGCTGTAGTGCTCGCCGCCAAGATCGTTCTCCAGCACATAGTCGGCGAAGCTGCTGATCAGGTCGCGGCCGTTGGGCCCGCGGAAGCCGACGGAGTAGTTCAGCGCGGTTTCGTGGGTGATCCCATCGTGCGGGAATCCCGGTGGAATATAGAGGATATCGCCCGGCTGCAGATCTTCATCAATGATCGGCGGGAACGGGTCGACGTGCAGCAGTGCCGGATGCGGGCAGAACTGACGCATCGGCAGCTTATCCCCCACGCGCCAGCGGCGGCTGCCCATGCCCTGAATAATAAAGACGTCATATTGATCGATATGCGGCCCGACGCCGCCGCCGGGGACGGAGAAGGAGATCATCAGGTCGTCCAGACGCCAGTCCGGCAGTACGCGGAACGGTCGCACCAGCTCGGCGGCCGGCATATGCCAGTGGTTTACCGCCTGGGCCAGCAGCGACCAGCCGGTCTCGCCCAGGCCGTCGAAATGTTCAAAAGGTCCATTGCTGGCCTGCCATTTACCGTTGGTCAGACTGACCAGCCGGCTGTCGACTTCCGGCTCCATGGCTAATCCGGCCAGCTCGTCCGGGGTAATCGGGTCGACGAAGTCCGGAAACGCGTTTTTTAAAACCACCGGCTGCTTTTGCCAGTATTTCTCTAAAAACTCGGGCCAGTTAATGTTGAGTTGATAAGCCATCGATTATTACCAGTAAGAAGAAACGGGCCTGATTATAGGAAGGGGGGCCGCGCGGGCGCTTTGTCGTGGGTCAAGAGTGGCGCTTAATTCACCATCGGCGCGATAATGGCGTTGGGTAAGAGAGAAAAACCACATTTTTGCCAAAAACCAATTTTCGCGTTAACTACGCTGCAGGCCGCATGAACACTGGGATGGCGGCTTTAATGGTAGGAAGAGGAATAAGCGAAAAGTTCAAATAGTGAGCGGTCGATAAGATTTTTCTATTTTAACCCTTGCTACTTCCGGCGAACTCCCTATAATGCGCTCCCACTGACACGGCGGATGTGAATCACTTCACACAAACAGCCGGTTCGGTTGAAGAGAAAAATCCTGAAAAACGGGTTGACTCTGAAAGAGGAAAGCGTAATATACGCCACCTCGCGACAGAGCGCTAAAGCGCGTCGCAACTGCTCTTTAACAATTTATCAGACAATCTGTGTGGGCACTCAAAGTGACATGGATTCTTAACGTCCCCGGACGAAAAATGAATACCAAGTCTCAAGAGTGAACACGTAATTCATTACGAAGTTTAATTCTTTGAGCATCAAACTTAAATTGAAGAGTTTGATCATGGCTCAGATTGAACGCTGGCGGCAGGCCTAACACATG
>NZ_JAAABE010000014.1:0-5436 GCF_009900705.1 Klebsiella sp. Q2
TCGTCCATCGCGATCGGGTGGATCAGGGTAACAACCATTTTGATGTTGTCGCCCGGCATTACCATCTCTACGCCTTCCGGCAGTTCGATGGTGCCAGTCACGTCAGTTGTACGGAAGTAGAACTGCGGACGGTAGCCTTTGAAGAACGGAGTATGACGACCGCCTTCGTCTTTGGACAGGATGTACACTTCAGATTCGAACTTGGTGTGCGGGTTGATGGTGCCCGGCTTAGCCAGTACCTGACCACGTTCGATTTCTTCACGTTTGATACCACGCAGCAGAACACCTACGTTCTCACCAGCACGGCCTTCGTCCAGCAGTTTGCGGAACATTTCAACGCCAGTACAGGTGGTTTTCGCGGTTTCTTTGATACCAACGATTTCAACTTCTTCACCCACTTTGATGATACCGCGCTCTACACGACCGGTAACAACGGTACCACGACCGGAGATGGAGAATACGTCTTCGATCGGCAGCAGGAACGGCTTGTCAATCGCACGCTCTGGTTCCGGGATATAGGTATCCAGGTGGCCAGCCAGTTCGATGATTTTCGCTTCCCACTCTGCGTCGCCTTCCAGCGCTTTCAGAGCAGAACCACGAACGATCGGGGTGTCGTCGCCTGGGAAATCGTACTGAGACAGCAGTTCACGAACTTCCATCTCAACCAGTTCCAGCAGCTCTTCGTCATCAACCATGTCGCATTTGTTCAGGAACACGATGATGTACGGAACGCCTACCTGACGACCCAGCAGGATGTGCTCACGAGTCTGCGGCATCGGGCCGTCAGTCGCAGCAACAACCAGGATCGCGCCGTCCATCTGCGCAGCACCGGTGATCATGTTTTTAACATAGTCGGCGTGGCCCGGGCAGTCTACGTGCGCGTAGTGGCGAGTCGGGGTGTCATATTCAACGTGAGAGGTGTTGATGGTGATACCACGAGCTTTTTCTTCCGGCGCGTTATCGATCTGGTCGAATGCGCGAGCGGAACCACCGTAGGTTTTAGCCAGAACGGTAGTGATGGCAGCGGTCAGCGTTGTTTTACCATGGTCAACGTGGCCGATAGTACCGACGTTAACGTGCGGTTTTGTACGTTCAAACTTTTCTTTAGACATCGATTGTCCCTCTAAGACACGGATAAATCGGTGATATCACCACATCAACCAGGCAACATGCCCGACTTGTTGAATGAACATAACAGAAGAGAAACAGGGAAGGAGAGAAAAGAAGTGGTGCTGATACCCAGAGTCGAACTGGGGACCTCACCCTTACCAAGGGTGCGCTCTACCAACTGAGCCATATCAGCACGTCTGGAGCGGGCAGCGGGAATCGAACCCGCATCATCAGCTTGGAAGGCTGAGGTAATAGCCATTATACGATGCCCGCATCCTGAAACTCGGCTACCCAGTTCTTTCTGTAATACTAAAAAGACTGCTCTCTTTAGTATTGAGCTGATTAGTTTACCCAACCAACTCCGGCTACGCAAAGCGTCGCCAGAAAGTGGTGGTGGGGGAAGGATTCGAACCTTCGAAGTCGATGACGGCAGATTTACAGTCTGCTCCCTTTGGCCGCTCGGGAACCCCACCCAAATTGTTATGGTGCCGACTACCGGAATCGAACTGGTGACCTACTGATTACAAGTCAGTTGCTCTACCTACTGAGCTAAGTCGGCATCAAGTAGCGCGCATTCTAGGGAGAGGAGCGAGTTCATGCAACTAAAAATTTGCATAAAACGTTCTCTTGCTCACATTTTGTGCTCTTACGCGAAAAAACGGTGTAATTTCAAACAAAGGAGTGCAAATAATCGCCAACAAACGGGCCCATCAGGCGCGGTTTCGGTCAGCCACGTTTACCAGGAACGTATGCTGACCGTAAACTGAAAGGCAGCAGGCCGTTAGTACCATCCTGTTAGCAAAGGCCATGCTTTGCAAAGCATAAGAAACTTATTCCTCTCTTGTGACGCTGGCGCGAGAAAGCGGCATTCAATGAGTTTTTTTCTTATTATTCCCGGCAATCTGGTGTTACCCTCCTGCCCATTGTCCTGATTAACTCGTGTGAAGCATCGCCGTTTCAACGTATTCGGTGATGGTAAGAACATGCTTATGAGCCAAAAAGAGCAGACGTTAATGACACCGTACCTACAATTTAACCGCCACCAATGGGCTGCACTTCGTGATTCTGTCCCGATGACGTTAACCGAGGAAGAAATCACGCGGTTAAAAGGCATCAACGAAGATCTCTCTCTGGAAGAGGTTGCTGAGATCTATTTGCCGCTGTCGCGTTTGCTCAACTTCTATATCAGTTCTAACCTGCGTCGTCAGGCTGTTCTCGAACAATTTCTTGGCACCAACGGTCAGCGAATTCCCTATATTATCAGTATCGCTGGCAGCGTGGCGGTAGGAAAAAGCACCACCGCCCGTGTACTGCAGGCCTTGCTGAGCCGTTGGCCGGAGCATCGCCATGTCGAACTCATTACCACTGACGGATTTTTGCACCCTAACTCAGTTTTGAAAGAACGTGGGTTAATGAAGAAAAAAGGCTTTCCGCAGTCCTATGATATGCATCGGCTGGTGAAGTTTGTCTCCGATCTCAAATCAGGGGTACCACAGGCAACTGCACCGGTTTATTCCCATCTAATTTATGATGTTATTCCCGATGGCGATAAAACCGTCGCTCAACCGGATATTCTCATTCTTGAAGGACTGAATGTTCTGCAAAGTGGGATGGATTATCCACACGATCCGCATCATGTATTCGTATCGGATTTTGTCGACTTTTCTATTTATGTCGATGCCCCGGAAGAATTATTGAAAAGCTGGTATATCAACCGCTTTCTTAAATTCCGGGAAGGGGCATTTACCGACCCGGATTCTTATTTTCATAATTACGCCAAGCTGTCGAAGGAAGAAGCGGTCGAAATTGCCACCTCGCTTTGGAATGAGATTAACCTAATGAATCTCAAGGAAAACATCCTTCCAACTCGCGAGCGCGCCAGCCTGATTATGACCAAGAGCGCCAATCATTCTGTTAATCAGGTACGCTTACGTAAATAAAGCAAAGGGAGCCGGAGCTCCCTTTTTTATTCTGCGCTGCGCAATGATATTTCACCACCAACCCAGGCTTTTATCACACCATCCTGCTCCAGCAATAGCGCACCCTGGGCGTCAATGCCGCGGGAAATGCCATAAATTTCTTTATCACCGATAATCAGTTTTACCGGACGATGAATAAAGTTATCCAGTTTTTCCCAGCGCGGCAGATAAGGAGCCAACCCTTCCTGCTCGAACAGCTCCAGTCCCAGGCGCAGCTCTTTAATCAGGCGCGCGGCGAGGAGATTACGGTCGATGACCACCCCCGCTTCCTGAAGACTGATCCAACCCTGATTGACGACATCAGACTCCACACGACGCATCACAAGGTTGATACCCGCGCCGCTGACGATTTGTGCGGCATCGCCCGTTTTCCCCGTCAGCTCCACGAGGATCCCTGACAGCTTACGATCCTGCAGGTAAATATCGTTTGGCCATTTCACGCGAACCTGTTCGGCCCCGAGTTGCTGCAGCACTTCAGCGATCACAATACCAATCACCAGGCTTAGGCCAATCGCCGCTGCCGGGCCCTGCTCCAGACGCCAGTACATCGAGAGATAGAGATTCGCACCAAAGGGGGAAAACCATTTTCTGCCTCGCCGGCCTCGCCCTGCCTGCTGATATTCAGCTACGCAGGCATCGCCGGACGTCAGCTCATCCAGTCTGTCCAGCAAATACTGGTTAGTGGAGTCGATTACCGGAAGGACAGTCACTCGGCCATGTTCTATCTGTTGGGAGATCTTTTTCTCATCCAACAGATGAATGGGCTCTGGCAGGCTGTACCCCTTGCCCGGCACGGTAAACACATCGACGCCCCAGTCGCGTAACGTCTGGATATGCTTATTAATCGCCGCCCGGCTCATGCCTAACTGCTCGCCAAGCTGTTCACCTGAGTGAAACTCACCATCAGCAAGGATAGAAATTAGCGTTAAAGGGATAGTATGGTCTTTCACGCAATGCTCTCCTCTGCGTTGACTTCACCATGCGTTCCAATGAAGCGCACCTCGGGCTGAAGCCATACATTGAATTTTGCCCCCACCTGCTGGCGAACGTAATGGGCTAGCTTTATCACATCCTCGCTGGTCGCTTGATCTTCATTAATCAGTACCAGCGCCTGCTGTCGATGCACGGCCGCGCCGCCGATGCGTTTTCCTTTGAGCTGACATTGATCGATTAGCCAGCCAGCGGCCAGCTTGACGCTGCCGTTTGCCTGCGGATAGTGCGGTGCATGAGGGAACTGCGCCAGCAGCGCTTCAGCAACCTGAGCGCTGACGATCGGGTTCTTAAAAAAGCTGCCAGCATTACCGTTAATCTTTGGATCCGGCAATTTAGTCATTCGCATATGGCAGACCGCATCAAATACCTGTTGCGGGGTGACTGTCTGCGGATCGAGACGTGTTAAATCACCGTAGCTCAGCACAGGTCGCCACGCTTTCGCTAACGATAAGCCAATCGCGACGATGGCGTAGCAGTCCTGATATTCATGTTTAAAGATGCTGTCGCGATAGCCGAAACGGCATTCCGCTGCGGAAAGGCGTTGTTTACGTCCCGTTTCCAGCTCGATGCAGTCAACATATTCGCAGACCCGCTGCAATTCGACGCCGTAGGCGCCAATATTCTGGATCGGCGACGATCCTGCGCAGCCAGGGATTAATGCCAGATTTTCCAGACCAGGCATCGCATGCTGTAGCGTGAACTGTACTAGTTGATGCCAGTTTTCGCCGGCACCGACGTGCAAGCGCCAGGCATCCGGGGTTTCGCTCACCTCGATCCCCATAATCCGGTTGAGGATCACCGTACCGGCATAGTCGTTCAGAAACAGGACGTTACTGCCTTCCCCAAGGATTAGCGTGGGTTCGCCAGCCGCGGCAGCGGTTTGCCAGGCGCTTAGCAACTGTTGCTCAGTTTCGGCGCGTACTATCGTATTGGCGGATCGCTCAATGCCAAAGGTATTCCAGGGTTTGAGGGAGTGGTTCATAGTGGCTTCCTGATGCAAAATCGGCGTTAGTTTACCGTATCTGGCGGGGGAAGGCTTGCCTGATTACAGAGGCAATAATATTGCGGAGCGTTACCAGTGGTGAGAGGTGTACCGCGCCGGGCTACAGAACCCGCAAGGCCCCTGGCCCAGGTAAGCGCAGCGCCACCGGGGGGGGCATGCCGGCACCCTCGCCGGATGACACAAACGCAAAAAAGCTCAGCCTTCCGACTGAGCTTTCTGCTTTATTTGATGCCTGGCAGTTCCCTACTCTCACATGGGGAGACCCCACACTACCATCGGCGCTACGGCGTTTCACTTCTGAGTTCGGCATGGGGTCAGGTGGGACCACCGCGCTAGTGCCGCCAGGCAAAT
>NZ_JAAABE010000015.1:0-2976 GCF_009900705.1 Klebsiella sp. Q2
TTTGATGCCTGGCAGTTCCCTACTCTCACATGGGGAGACCCCACACTACCATCGGCGCTACGGCGTTTCACTTCTGAGTTCGGCATGGGGTCAGGTGGGACCACCGCGCTAGTGCCGCCAGGCAAATTCTGTTTTATCAACACGTCCTGCGGACGCATCGACTAATCTGTATCAGCTGAAAATCTTCTCAAATCCGCCAAAACATCTTCGGCGTTGTAAGGTTAAGCCTCACGGTTCATTAGTACCGGTTAGCTCAACGCATCGCTGCGCTTACACACCCGGCCTATCAACGTCATCGTCTTTAACGTTCCTTCAGGAGACTTAAAGTCTCAGGGAGAACTCATCTCGGGGCAAGTTTCGTGCTTAGATGCTTTCAGCACTTATCTCTTCCGCATTTAGCTACCGGGCAGTGCCATTGGCATGACAACCCGAACACCAGTGATGCGTCCACTCCGGTCCTCTCGTACTAGGAGCAGCCCCCCTCAATTCTCCAGCGCCCACGGCAGATAGGGACCGAACTGTCTCACGACGTTCTAAACCCAGCTCGCGTACCACTTTAAATGGCGAACAGCCATACCCTTGGGACCTACTTCAGCCCCAGGATGTGATGAGCCGACATCGAGGTGCCAAACACCGCCGTCGATATGAACTCTTGGGCGGTATCAGCCTGTTATCCCCGGAGTACCTTTTATCCGTTGAGCGATGGCCCTTCCATTCAGAACCACCGGATCACTATGACCTGCTTTCGCACCTGCTCGCGCCGTCACGCTCGCAGTCAAGCTAGCTTATGCCATTGCACTAACCTCCTGATGTCCGACCAGGATTAGCTAACCTTCGTGCTCCTCCGTTACGCTTTGGGAGGAGACCGCCCCAGTCAAACTACCCACCAGACACTGTCCGCAACCCCGATAAGGGGCCAACGTTAGAACATCAAACATTAAAGGGTGGTATTTCAAGGTTGGCTCCACGCAGACTGGCGTCCACGCTTCAAAGCCTCCCACCTATCCTACACATCAAGGCTCAATGTTCAGTGTCAAGCTATAGTAAAGGTTCACGGGGTCTTTCCGTCTTGCCGCGGGTACACTGCATCTTCACAGCGAGTTCAATTTCACTGAGTCTCGGGTGGAGACAGCCTGGCCATCATTACGCCATTCGTGCAGGTCGGAACTTACCCGACAAGGAATTTCGCTACCTTAGGACCGTTATAGTTACGGCCGCCGTTTACCGGGGCTTCGATCAAGAGCTTCTCCTTACGGATAACCCCATCAATTAACCTTCCGGCACCGGGCAGGCGTCACACCGTATACGTCCACTTTCGTGTTTGCACAGTGCTGTGTTTTTAATAAACAGTTGCAGCCAGCTGGTATCTTCGACTGGTCTCAGCTCCATCCGCAGGGACTTCACCTACACACCAGCGTGCCTTCTCCCGAAGTTACGGCACCATTTTGCCTAGTTCCTTCACCCGAGTTCTCTCAAGCGCCTTGGTATTCTCTACCTGACCACCTGTGTCGGTTTGGGGTACGATTTGATGTTACCTGATGCTTAGAGGCTTTTCCTGGAAGCAGGGCATTTGTTACTTCAGCACCGTAGTGCCTCGTCATCACACCTCAGCCTTGATTATCCGGATTTGCCTGGATAACCAGCCTACATGCTTAAACCGGGACAACCGTCGCCCGGCTAACATAGCCTTCTCCGTCCCCCCTTCGCAGTAACACCAAGTACAGGAATATTAACCTGTTTCCCATCGACTACGCCTTTCGGCCTCGCCTTAGGGGTCGACTCACCCTGCCCCGATTAACGTTGGACAGGAACCCTTGGTCTTCCGGCGAGCGGGCTTTTCACCCGCTTTATCGTTACTTATGTCAGCATTCGCACTTCTGATACCTCCAGCAACCCTCACAGGCCACCTTCGCAGGCTTACAGAACGCTCCCCTACCCAACAACACATAGTGTCGCTGCCGCAGCTTCGGTGCATGGTTTAGCCCCGTTACATCTTCCGCGCAGGCCGACTCGACCAGTGAGCTATTACGCTTTCTTTAAATGATGGCTGCTTCTAAGCCAACATCCTGGCTGTCTGTGCCTTCCCACATCGTTTCCCACTTAACCATGACTTTGGGACCTTAGCTGGCGGTCTGGGTTGTTTCCCTCTTCACGACGGACGTTAGCACCCGCCGTGTGTCTCCCGTGATAACATTCTTCGGTATTCGTAGTTTGCATCGGGTTGGTAAGTCGGGATGACCCCCTAGCCGAAACAGTGCTCTACCCCCGAAGATGAGTTCACGAGGCGCTACCTAAATAGCTTTCGGGGAGAACCAGCTATCTCCCGGTTTGATTGGCCTTTCACCCCCAGCCACAAGTCATCCGCTAATTTTTCAACATTAGTCGGTTCGGTCCTCCAGTTAGTGTTACCCAACCTTCAACCTGCCCATGGCTAGATCACCGGGTTTCGGGTCTATACCCTGCAACTTAACGCCCAGTTAAGACTCGGTTTCCCTGCGGCTCCCCTATACGGTTAACCTTGCTACAGAATATAAGTCGCTGACCCATTATACAAAAGGTACGCAGTCACACCATAAAGGTGCTCCCACTGCTTGTACGTACACGGTTTCAGGTTCTTTTTCACTCCCCTCGCCGGGGTTCTTTTCGCCTTTCCCTCACGGTACTGGTTCACTATCGGTCAGTCAGGAGTATTTAGCCTTGGAGGATGGTCCCCCCATATTCAGACAGGATACCACGTGTCCCGCCCTACTCTTCGAGTTCACAACCTGTGCATTTTGGTGTACGGGACTATCACCCTGTACCGTCGGACTTTCCAGACCGTTCCACTAACACACAAGCTGATTCAGACTCTGGGCTGCTCCCCGTTCGCTCGCCGCTACTGGGGGAATCTCGGTTGATTTCTTTTCCTCGGGGTACTTAGATGTTTCAGTTCCCCCGGTTCGCCTCGTTAACCTATGTATTCAGTTAACGATAGTG
>NZ_JAAABE010000016.1:0-2224 GCF_009900705.1 Klebsiella sp. Q2
AAATGAATACCAAGTCTCAAGAGTGAACACGTAATTCATTACGAAGTTTAATTCTTTGAGCATCAAACTTAAATTGAAGAGTTTGATCATGGCTCAGATTGAACGCTGGCGGCAGGCCTAACACATGCAAGTCGAGCGGTAGCACAGAGAGCTTGCTCTCGGGTGACGAGCGGCGGACGGGTGAGTAATGTCTGGGAAACTGCCTGATGGAGGGGGATAACTACTGGAAACGGTAGCTAATACCGCATAACGTCGCAAGACCAAAGTGGGGGACCTTCGGGCCTCATGCCATCAGATGTGCCCAGATGGGATTAGCTAGTAGGTGGGGTAACGGCTCACCTAGGCGACGATCCCTAGCTGGTCTGAGAGGATGACCAGCCACACTGGAACTGAGACACGGTCCAGACTCCTACGGGAGGCAGCAGTGGGGAATATTGCACAATGGGCGCAAGCCTGATGCAGCCATGCCGCGTGTATGAAGAAGGCCTTCGGGTTGTAAAGTACTTTCAGCGGGGAGGAAGGCGATAAGGTTAATAACCTTGTCGATTGACGTTACCCGCAGAAGAAGCACCGGCTAACTCCGTGCCAGCAGCCGCGGTAATACGGAGGGTGCAAGCGTTAATCGGAATTACTGGGCGTAAAGCGCACGCAGGCGGTCTGTCAAGTCGGATGTGAAATCCCCGGGCTCAACCTGGGAACTGCATTCGAAACTGGCAGGCTAGAGTCTTGTAGAGGGGGGTAGAATTCCAGGTGTAGCGGTGAAATGCGTAGAGATCTGGAGGAATACCGGTGGCGAAGGCGGCCCCCTGGACAAAGACTGACGCTCAGGTGCGAAAGCGTGGGGAGCAAACAGGATTAGATACCCTGGTAGTCCACGCCGTAAACGATGTCGATTTGGAGGTTGTGCCCTTGAGGCGTGGCTTCCGGAGCTAACGCGTTAAATCGACCGCCTGGGGAGTACGGCCGCAAGGTTAAAACTCAAATGAATTGACGGGGGCCCGCACAAGCGGTGGAGCATGTGGTTTAATTCGATGCAACGCGAAGAACCTTACCTGGTCTTGACATCCACAGAACTTAGCAGAGATGCTTTGGTGCCTTCGGGAACTGTGAGACAGGTGCTGCATGGCTGTCGTCAGCTCGTGTTGTGAAATGTTGGGTTAAGTCCCGCAACGAGCGCAACCCTTATCCTTTGTTGCCAGCGGTTAGGCCGGGAACTCAAAGGAGACTGCCAGTGATAAACTGGAGGAAGGTGGGGATGACGTCAAGTCATCATGGCCCTTACGACCAGGGCTACACACGTGCTACAATGGCATATACAAAGAGAAGCGACCTCGCGAGAGCAAGCGGACCTCATAAAGTATGTCGTAGTCCGGATTGGAGTCTGCAACTCGACTCCATGAAGTCGGAATCGCTAGTAATCGTAGATCAGAATGCTACGGTGAATACGTTCCCGGGCCTTGTACACACCGCCCGTCACACCATGGGAGTGGGTTGCAAAAGAAGTAGGTAGCTTAACCTTCGGGAGGGCGCTTACCACTTTGTGATTCATGACTGGGGTGAAGTCGTAACAAGGTAACCGTAGGGGAACCTGCGGTTGGATCACCTCCTTACCTTAAAGAACCTGCCTTTGCAGTGCTCACACAGATTGTCTGATGAAAGTAAAGAAGCAAGGCGTCTTGCGATTGAGACTTCAGTGTCCCCTTCGTCTAGAGGCCCAGGACACCGCCCTTTCACGGCGGTAACAGGGGTTCGAATCCCCTAGGGGACGCCACTTGCTGGTTCGTGAGTGAAAGACGCGTGCCGAACTATCTCAAAACTCATCTTCGGGTGACGTTTGAGATATTTGCTCTTTAAAAATCTGGATCAAGCTGAAAATTGAAACGACACACAGTTAATGTGTGTTCGAGTCTCTCAAATTTTCGCGACACGAAGTGAAACATCTTCGGGTTGTGAGGTTAAGCGACTAAGCGTACACGGTGGATGCCCTGGCAGTCAGAGGCGATGAAGGACGTGCTAATCTGCGAAAAGCGTCGGTAAGGTGATATGAACCGTTATAGCCGGCGATGTCCGAATGGGGAAACCCAGTGCAATTCGTTGCACTATCGTTAACTGAATACATAGGTTAACGAGGCGAACCGGGGGAACTGAAACATCTAAGTACCCCGAGGAAAAGAAATCAACCGAGATTCCCCCAGTAGCGGCGAGCGAACGGGGAGCAGCCCAG
>NZ_JAAABE010000017.1:0-1170 GCF_009900705.1 Klebsiella sp. Q2
CATTCCGTTCGGCCTCAAGTTCAGCGGCTATGCCCGCTATGGCGCCCACTTCCAGACCGGCGACCAGAAATATGTCGGCGTCGACGGCTCCTATAACGGCGCCTCGGCGATCGGCCGCCTGGGCAACGAAAGCAACGGCGGCGAATTCCAGATCAGCAAGGCCTTCAAAAGCGCGCAGGGGGCTATCTGGGATCTTAACGTGATGTTCGACCACTGGAGCGACGAGGTTAACCTGAAGAAGGCCTACGTCGGCGTCACCAACGTGCTGGAATCCAACCCCAACGCCTATATCTGGGCCGGCCGCGACTTCCACCAGCGTCCGCAACAGGGGATCAACGACTACTTCTGGATGAACCACGACGGCCAGGGCGCCGGGGTGAAGAACTTTGATATCGGCGGCGTGCAGTTCGACGTGGCGGCGGTGTCGCAGGTGAAATCCTGTAGCCCGGAAGTGATGGCCGATGAAACCAACCCGTCGCGCATCACCTGTACCGGCAGTTCCGACACCGGCGACAACGGCCACTACGCGCTGACCACCAAAACCCACAACATCAAGGCCGGGCCGATCGACGTCGAGGTGTACGCCAACTACGGCTTTGACTCGAAGGCGGTGGACAGCGACGCGCGCCTCGAAGCCTGGCAGGGCGGCCTGGTGCTGAGCCACACCAACGACAGCGGGGTGAACAAGGTGATCCTGCGCTACTCCGACAACTCGGATAACAGCGTCTACAACAAAACCGACGACCTGACCACGGTCTACGCCAGCTTCGAGGGCAGCCATAAGTTCACCCAGCAGGCGCAGGTGGAATATCTGCTGGCCTTCCACGACTACGACAACGGCAGGGACAACACCGACAACCGCAAGAACTACGGCGCCATCGTGCGGCCGATGTACTTCTGGAACGACGTGCACTCCACCTGGCTGGAAGCGGGCTACCAGCGCGTGGACTACGACCAGGGCGGGAATAACCACGGCTGGAAGCTGACGCTGTCGCAGAACATCGCCATCGGCATGGGGCCGGAGTTCCGTCCGATGCTGCGCTTCTACGTGACCGGCGGCCAGGTGGACAATGAGCATACCGCGAAGGTCAACGGCACCCAGGATCAGCAGCTGGATTCGCTGAACGTCGGCGGGATGTTTGAGGCGTGGTTCTGATGCGATAGCGTTGT
>NZ_JAAABE010000002.1:0-814058 GCF_009900705.1 Klebsiella sp. Q2
CTCCCGGACGCTATAGCACCACAGCCGTCAGATACTCACTGGCTCGTAACGGTATGGCTGAAAATGTCCAATCGTGGTGCGGGGACGGTATCCAGCGGAAATAACCAAACGCTGAGTTTCTCAACCACAACAATTAACGATGCGACTAAATCAATGCTGACGCTGATATGCAACCCAGCAACTGACGCGGCTCCGACGTCAATTACCGTTCATGCCCGCGGTAAAAACTACAGCGGCCTGGCCTCAGCGCTGGCGTCAATTTATGACAACGCACTCCACCAGGTTGCTTTTGAGCTACAACTGAGTAGCGATGGCACACAACAGCAGTTAACAGTATATGTTGATGGCGTGGCAGTATATACGTCTGGGTATGCAGCTGTGGCTACAACCGTGCCGGATGCACCAACGCAGAAATATATCGGCGCTTCGTCTGTGTTCCCGCTTTCCTGGGCTGGCAAATTCTATCGATGCAGAAAAGACGATCTAACCGCAACCACACTGACAACTGCACAAATTCTCGCGGCAGACTCTTCCTCGATCGGTTCCCGCTTCTCATAAGTCGATTCCTGTTGGGGTGATTGATAGGGATTACCAGCATTGATCTGCTGGCCTATAAAAACTACTGTATATAAAAACAGTATTTATCGGAGGGCAGATCATGCTTCGACAGTCAGATATCGCCGCGGCTTTCCGCGAGTCGGTTTTGCGCAGTTCCAAGGGGTTCCAGTACCTTCACACCCGCGACTTCGTTACCGCGCTGCGCCGGCGCGGCATCCACTTATCTGAGGTGGAGGCGAACTCCTGGATCGCACGCGAGCAGACGTATTTCGTCGATAAGACGCCGGACCATAGCGAAAACAGGCTGTGGATGATGGCCAACATGGGGAGGGTCATCTGATGGGGTTCCCGTCTCCGGCGTCTGACTACGTCGAGCAAAGGCTGTCTGTTAACTCGATCTGCAATGTCGGGCCGAACACGCTCCTGTTCGAGCGTTCTGGCGGTTACGTTGTGCTGGATATTTCCCTTAAGCCAAAGCAGGGAAGCCAGCTGCTTATACAGCACAGCGGCGGGACGGAACTTGCCACGCTGAGAGGAAAGTCACTGATTACCGAAGATGGCGAAGCGATCGAGGGTGAAGCCCTGGACGATGTTACTGTCATCGGCGTCGTGACGTTTACTATATGCGATGTTCGTTCCGATAATTCTATTATTTAAATGGGGTATATATGGCGCTGAAGCTATTAGCCAATAATAACGCAAAGAGTGTTCTCGCTGCGGGTATTAGCGCGTCCGCTACCGTTATTACCGTCGGTACGGGAGCAGGGGCTTTATTCCCCGTTCCGGTATCTGGCCAGAGTTATTTCAAATTAACAATAACCGATGCAGCCACAAAAACCATTTCCGAAATCATGCACGTCACGTCTGTTTCTGGTGATGTGATGACGGTAATTCGTGGGCAGGAGGGGACCACTCCGCGCGTATGGTCAACAAACGATATTGTTGCGAACTTGATGACCGCAGGAACTTTCACATCCTGCCTGCAAACTGCTAATAACTTCTCAGAAATAAAAGACGCTGGTAGCGAAGCTCTCGACCAGGCGTTAGCAAACATAGGGTTTGCAAAGAGAATATTCGGCGCCTCTGATTATATAAGGATTCCAGATGTTGATGGCGGCCTGATTATTCAGTTTGGATCTGGAGTTATTAATTCACCTTCAGGTAGCGTTGTGTTCCCTACGCCATTCCCAAACTCTGCTTTGGTTTTTGTGCCTGTAAAAAACTCTGATGCAGCAGCTCGTTTTGTGTCTTTCTCAAACCTGACCAAAACGGGAGTGGATGTTTATGGCTGGATAGCGGGAGGCACCACGACGGCGAACGTCGATAACTTCAACTGGATAGCCATCGGCTACTGATGGCTCACGATCCTGGAAGAATTCGCGTGATGGGGCATGAGTGGGGCATGGGAAATCAGTGAATTTCGCCAAATATTGCAAACAACGCATATTGGTTGCTATCTCCAGCCATTAAAAATGGCGCTCCTGGACGATATTTGTCGATTTTTAAATTTCCAGCGTCACCGTGGTGACGTGGCGGGTTTCGCAAATGCTTGGCCGCGCCGGCGTCAGATGCGCCAGCTCCCGGTCGAGCAGCGTCCGGTTGCCGGAGACCCGATCGAGGCCAATATAATCCTGTTCAAAATATGCCTGCCAGCTGAGGTGCGTCCTGCCTGCCAGCGGATGGTCATGCCGACAGGCGGCGACATAGCGGTCGTCGGCCAGCGGGGTGAATTCGATGCTGGCCGGCAGGTTTTTGGCAAAGCAGAGCCCAAAGTCAGCCTGTCCGCTGCTGACCGCCTCGATCACATTCCCGACGCTGCTGTCAATCAGCCGGATACGCACCTGGGGATAACGCGCCTGAAAGCTGCGGATGATGTCCGGCATAAAGTAGTAGGCGGCAGAGGGTACCGTCGCCACCGTCACCAGCCCGGTGCGCGCCTTGCTGACCTGGCTGATATCCGCCAGCACCGTCTCGACGTGGGCCAGCAGCTGCTCTGAACGTTCGGCAAAATTCTGTCCATACAGCGTAAGGGTCACGCGGCGGGTGGTGCGCTCGAACAGCCGGTTGCCCAAGGCGGTCTCCAGCTTTTCGATGCGCCGGCTGAGGGCCGACTGCGACAGGCAAATGGATTCTGCGGCCAGCCGAAAGCTGCCATACTCCATCAGGGCGCGAAAGGCATAGAGATCGTTGAAGTCAAAATTTACGGGCATGGCGGCGGCATCCTTATCGGCTGTCTGACGCCTCGCCCCGTCCGGTGAGGGGCGATGGCGACGAAAATCGGCTCGGCAGGTGACTGGGCGCGCGGCTGACCGCACGCCGGGTCGTCAAACCTTGAGCAGTTTTACCGTGGCATCGATATCGATTTCGTCTTCCGAGAAGATCAGGGTTGTCCCCTGAAAGGTGGTGATCGCCAGCTTTTTCACCGAGCGCATCTCTCCCGGCTGCACCGTGGATTTTGGCCGGATGCTGTTCATCAGCAGCCCGACCGACAGCACCGCGTTTTCTTTATCCACGCGGGTCTCGACCGGCTCTTCTTCCCGGTAAACCACATAGGACTTGATGGAGGTCAGCTTCAGCCGCTCGCCGGCGATATAGATATATTTGCTCTCCGGAATGACCTTGACCGCGTAGGCCGACAGCCCTTTATTGTTGGTGGTTGGTTCGAAAGTCACCGCCGCGTCTTTCTTGATGAGATCGGGATTGGCGACCTTAATCACATGAAAATACCGGTTTTCGCCGTTTTCATCTTTGATAAATCCAAAACCTTTATCTTTAAACCACGTTGTGATTGTTCCGTTCATCGCCATTACCGTTCTTACTCGTTGGTTAACTCAAATTTTGCAGCGCGCAGTGTAAAGCACATTGCCTGCGCAGACCATGCCTTTACGATAAGTGTGGGTGATAAATGACACCGCCGCGAGGGCGGATCGTGCGCCAGCGTCGTACCGGCGGACAAAATGGGGTACTATCGCCGGCCACTCCTTCTTCGGGCCGCCTGATGTCCACCATTATCGATACCTTTGTCGCGCCGCCGTGCCGCGACCAGATCACCCTCTTGTATCAGGATGAACACCTGCTGCTAATCAATAAACCGGCCGGGCTGCTGAGCCTGTCAGGCAAAGATCCGCGCAACCTCGACTCTGTCCATCATCGACTGGTCCAGCGCTTTCCGGGCTGTACCCTGGTACACCGCCTTGACTTCGGCACTTCCGGTCTGATGGTGGTCGCCCGCAACAAGGGGATTAACGCTGCGCTGTGCCAACAGTTCAGCCAGCGCACGGTGGGTAAGGTCTATACGGCGCTGCTGTGCGGCCATCTGCCGGAAGACGAGGGGGGCGTGGAGGCGGCGATCGCCAAAGACCCGGCCCGTTTCCCGCGCATGTCGATCAGTGTCCGGCACGGCAAACCGGCGCGTTCGCGCTACCGGGTCATTGACCGCCTGTACCAGACGCGGGAAGGGGAGAGGGCGCTGGCGCTGACGAGGGTGGCGCTTACCCCGGAGACCGGGCGCACCCATCAGCTGCGGATCCACTGTCAGCTGCTGGGCTATCCGATCCTTGGCTGCGATCTGTATGGCGGCCGGGAATTGCCGGGCACGGAACAGGCTCCGCGGCTGATGCTGCACGCCAGCGAGCTGCGCTTTGTCCATCCCGTCAGCCGCGAGCCGATGCATATCCAGCAGGCAAGCTCGTTCTGATCGCCTGCCGCCGGAAGCCCGCGATCACCACATCAGGTCGTCGGGCACCTTAAAGTCGGCGTACGGATCGTCTTCATCCTGTTCATCCTGACTCAGGGCGCTGTGCAACACGATGCTGCTGGCATCGCGCTGGGCAATTTTCTCTGCCACGACCGCCGGAATAATCGCATACTCCCCTTCAGGTTTGTTATCCACCGCCAGGCGGGCAATCGCCAGACGGCCGTTAATCAGCTGGGTTTGGGTGGTCTTGTCGACCATGATTTTTTTGATCAGATTATTATCGGTAAAGTTAAAGCCGATATCGCCCCGGGCGACCGTAATGCGGTTCATCTCAATCAGCTGCTTGACCTGGGCTTTATACTCTTTCGCCAGCATCGCCTGCTTTTGCTGCTCGCTGAGCAGTTTATCGCGCTCCAGCTGGGCTTTTTTATTCTCTTCCACCGCTTCCCGGGCCTCACGGGCCTGCACGCGGGATTTTTTCGCCGTTCTCTGGACTTTGGCCATTTTTTTGCTGCTGACCAGGCCGGCTTTGAGCATCTGCTCTTGTAAGGTAAGTTTTGTCATTTGCGTATCTGAAGCTTAGGAAACATCTGGCCAGTATACCTGCATTGGCGGAAACGACGCCAGACCCGCGGACGTGCTGGGCCGCTGTGGCCAGTAGCGCGATACTGGCGGGGGATTACTCCCGGGGCTGGAGCTGATAAATCCAGGCGCTGACCTGCTGTCCATCGTCGGTGGTCACCTCAACCGACACCCGATCGTACCCCTCCTCAAACTCGTCCAGCATGGGCCAGTGCGCCGCCAGCCGGTCGGACAGGAACAGATAGCCGTTGACCCGCGGGCCGTTGGCGTCGAGGACGATCCCCGGAAAATCAGCGGCAGCGCCCCAGCCGCGCGCGTAAAAGGTGCCAGTGACGTAGCCCGGACGCCACTCGCCCCCGATCGTCTCCAGAATATGCGCATTGCTGCGACCGGGACAGAGCGTCCCATAGACAAATAACGGTTTCATTGTTCCTCTCGCGATCGTGACTTCATCCGCCCACAGCGGAAACCCAAAATACGGGGTAATGTAGCGCCTGGCAATGGCCGGGTGTTGATCCGCCACCTCAACCGCCAGCAGTACCTTGACGCTCGCTCCGCCCGCTAATCCTCGCGCTGACAGACATCATGATGACAACACATACAGACCTCCGCTATTAAACCGGTGGCGACCCGCGCACGCTGGCCGATTTTATTGCGCTGCGTGCAGAAATGAACAAGCTCAACCACCCGGCGCGGCCGAATATTAACTGGCCGTATGCCGAGCAGCTTGCCCGCGGAACACCTCACCGGCTGGGCGGAGGGCATGCGGCAGCTGCAACGGCTCGCCGGTCAGCTCAATGCCCTCGACGAGCAGAAGGGGAAGCACCTGACGGTGAGCGAACTGAAAACGGCGGTGTTTGCCATCATGCAGTCGCTTAACCGCGCCGTTCCGCTGGAAGAGCAATTGCGCGAGGTGGCCGCGCTCCCCGTGGGTCAACCCTGGTCTGCCGCCCGCGGCAGCCTCGCCGAACTGCATCTGCAACAGCCGATCGTGGAGAATGCCCTACTGAAGCGAAATCAGCCGGCCTCGCCGCCCGCTGCGCTCCCCGAAACCGGTGAGGCCTTGATGAGTGAGGCGGTAAAATAAAATGTGCGCATGGCAACATTTTCTTTACATCATGATTGCAAGAACCGAACGCCCTTCGTAGTCTGAAAATGATTTAAATATACCGTTTGTGTTTATATTGAAAATTTTATTTCGACCTCTGAGGGTATGCTATGAAGCACTGTAAAATCATCCTGTTAGTAGGCCTTCTGGCCAGTTCCGCTTCGGCATTAGCGGAGAAGATCGGCGTCTCGATGGCTTACTTCGATCAAAACTTTCTCACCATTATCCGTCAGTCCATTGAGAAAGAAGCTCAAGCCCGTCACGTCGATGTGCAGTTCGAAGACGCCCGCGGCGACACCGGACGCCAGGCCGATCAGGTGCAGAGCTTCATCGCCTCCGGCGTGGACGCCATCATCGTGGACCCCGTGGACTCCGCCAGCACCCCGCAGCTGACGAAGATGGCGCAGCAGGCCAGAATGCCGCTGGTGTATGTGAACCGGACGCCGGGGGATAAAACGTTACCGCCTGGCGTGGTGTTTGTCGGATCGGACGAGCGGGAGTCCGGTACATTACAGATGGAAGCGCTGGCGAAGCTGGCAAACTACAAAGGCAACGTCGCCATCATGATCGGCAATCTCACCGATGCCGGCGCGCTGCAGCGCACCAAAGACGTAGAGCAGGTGGTGGCCAAATACCCGGCGATGAAAGTGGTGCAGAAACAGCCGGCCAACTATTCCCGCAGCGAGGGAATGGATCTGATGCAGAACTGGGCAGGCAACGGGGAAGAGATTGATATTGTGGCGGCGAACAACGATGAGATGGCGATTGGCGCGGCGATGGCGCTGGAGAAGAGCCAGAAGAAGTTGCTGATCGGCGGGATCGACGCCACGCCGGATGGGCTAAAAGCGTTGGCCAGCGATAAGATCCAGGTAACAGTCTTCCAGGATGCCGTTGGTCAGGGCAAAACGGCCTTAGCGGTGGCGCTGAAGCTGATTAAAGGAGAAAAAGTCGAGTCCCATGTCTGGATCCCGTTTGAGTTAGTGACCAAAGAAAATATGCAGACCTATGTGGAAAAGAGTCATTAACGGCAAGGCGGAAGTGTTCGAACTTTGCTGATAAAACCGGGCTGAGAATGTGTCGCCCGGGCAATGAAACCGGAGGATAAGACATGGCAATGGCAAAAAGCGGTTATACGCTGCAGGTGATAAAGGCAGGGCAGCAGGGGCATGTTGAAATGAGGTGGGGGCATCTCGCGGAAGTCGATACGCGCGCGGCGGCGGCGACCATCGCGCAGCATATCGGGCGACCCTCGTCAGCGGCGGATCCGCAGGAGATTAGCCTGTCGCTGACCAATGCTGCCAGCGGCATCTCGGTGGAGCTTCATCACCCGGCCTCAGGGGAAAGCGCCACCCCGGCTTTTATTGAGGACGAGTTAAAAAAGATTGTGCAGATCGTTGATGGCTACGAAGCGGCAGAAGAGACCCATATCGTGGAGTAGCGCGCCGTCTGGCGCACGAAAAAAAATCCACGCCGGAGCGTGGATTTTTTATTACTCGATGGCGGCAGAAATGCCAGCCAGCGGGATCAGACGTTGAACAGGAAGTTCATCACATCGCCATCTTTGACGATGTAATCTTTACCTTCAGCGCGCATTTTACCGGCTTCTTTCGCGCCCTGTTCGCCTTTGTAGGCGATAAAGTCTTCATAAGCGATGGTCTGCGCGCGGATAAAGCCTTTCTCGAAGTCGGTGTGGATCTTACCGGCTGCCTGCGGCGCAGTCGCCCCTACCGGGATGGTCCATGCGCGCACTTCTTTCACCCCAGCGGTGAAGTAGGTCTGCAGGTTCAGCAGGGCGTAACCAGCGCGGATCACGCGGTTCAGACCCGGCTCTTCGAGGCCCAGCTCAGCCATAAACTCGTCACGTTCTTCATCGTCCAGCTCGGCGATGTCCGCTTCAACCGCGGCGCACACCGGCACCACCACAGACCCTTCCTGCTCGGCGATGGCGCGAACCTGATCGAGGTACGGGTTGTTCTCGAAACCGTCTTCATTGACGTTCGCGATGTACATGGTCGGCTTCAGGGTCAGGAAGCTCAGATAGCGGATGGCGTCTTTCTCTTCTTTGGTCAGATCCAGCGCGCGCAGCATACCGGCGTTTTCCAGCTGCGGCAGGCATTTCTCCAGCGCGGCCAGCTCAACTTTCGCGTCTTTATCGCCGCCTTTGGCTTTTTTGGAGACGCGGTGAATCGCACGTTCGCAGGTATCAAGGTCAGACAGCGCCAGTTCGGTGTTGATAACGTCGATATCTTCCGCCGGGTTCACTTTCCCCGCGACGTGAATGATATTGTCGTTTTCGAAGCAGCGAACCACGTGACCGATAGCTTCGGTTTCGCGGATGTTGGTCAGAAACTGGTTGCCGAGACCTTCGCCTTTGGACGCGCCTTTAACCAGGCCCGCGATATCAACGAACTCCATGGTGGTCGGCAGGATACGCTGCGGTTTGACGATTTCAGCCAGCTTGTCCAGACGCGGATCGGGCATCGGTACGACACCGGTGTTCGGCTCAATGGTACAGAAGGGGAAGTTGGCCGCTTCAATACCCGCTTTGGTGAGCGCATTGAACAGGGTGGATTTGCCGACGTTGGGCAAACCGACGATACCGCATTTGAATCCCATGATTTAAATCACCTTAATCTTTGGATAATCAATCTGTTACAAGGAACAGATTGCAGAAAATTGAATAGCTTTGCCTATTATACACGGTGCGCGGCAAAAATGCCGCACGACAACGGCTTATTGCGCCTTAAAGGCGTGTAAACGGTTGGTCGCTTTGGTGAGACCATCCTTTAACCAGATTTCCGTACAGCGCGCCGCTTCGTCGACGGCATCATCAATCAGTTTCTGCTCGCTGGCCGGCGGTTTGCCGAGCACAAAGCCGACAACCTTGTTTTTATCGCCCGGATGGCCGATCCCGACGCGTAAGCGGTGAAAGTTCGGGTTATTGCCGAGCTTGCTGATGATGTCCTTCAGGCCGTTGTGGCCGCCATGGCCGCCGCCAAGCTTAAATTTCGCCACGCCCGGCGGCAAATCCAGCTCATCATGGGCAACCAGAATTTCGTCCGGGTTGATGCGATAAAAGGTTGCCATCGCGGCCACGGCTTTACCGCTAAGGTTCATAAAGGTGGTGGGCACCAGCAGGCGAACATCCTCGCCCGCCAGGTTGATGCGCGAGGTGTAGCCGAAGAATTTGCTCTCTTCGCGCAGCGGCGCGCGATGGCGATCCGCCAGTAAATCCACATACCAGGCGCCAGCGTTGTGCCGGGTGGAGGCATATTCCGCACCGGGGTTGGCCAGGCCGACAATCAGTTTAATGGTCACGTTTTCTATCCTGCATGGGGCATTCTCTGCCGCGTAGTGTACTGTCTGCGGGCGCGCTTGACAAAATTCTGGCTATAAGACAATACCGGCATTGATGATTTACTCACTAAATCATTAGAATTTGATATGGTTCATAGACTTATTTGTAAATTTTTGTCTATTCGCTGTTCACTAATGTGATCGTGGGCGCACTCCGCAGAAGAGACCTTGTCTATACTACACCTATAAGATTTGGGGACATTCCCTGGCAACCCAAAGTCCGGAGGTGACACATGAAACGCAAAAATGCTTCGTTACTCGGTAACGTACTCATGGGGTTAGGGTTGGTGGTGATGGTTGTGGGGGTGGGTTACTCCATTCTGAACCAGCTTCCGCAGCTTAACCTGCCACAATTCTTTGCGCATGGCGCTATCTTAAGCATCTTCGTCGGTGCTGTGCTCTGGCTGGCCGGAGCCCGTATTGGCGGCCACGAGCAGGTCAGCGACCGCTACTGGTGGGTGCGCCACTACGATAAACGCTGCCGTCGTAACCAGCATCGTCACAGCTAACCGCAACCGCATTTTCCGCATCGGCCTTCCGAGGCCGATGCGTTTTTCTCTGACTCTCGTTATCGCTTCTTCTTTTTCCCGCCATATAACGACCCCCATTCCGACCTGAGCTTCGTGATGCTATGGTTGCCGCCAAAAGTGAATATTAAGCGCGTTTTATGCTTGACCCTGACGTTACGTCAGGCAGCAGAGTAGCGGACCTGGCCACAGAGAGGAGCAGTCATGTTAATTCAGGTGGGAGAGCTGGCGAAGCGCGCCGGACTGACGGTGCGTACGCTGCATCATTATGAACAGACGGGGCTGTTAACGCCTTCGGCCAGAAGCGAGGCGGGCTATCGGCTCTATAACCTGTCAGCGGTTCAGCGCCTGCATATGATAAAGGCGCTGGCGCAGACCGGGCTGACGCTCGCCACCATCAAGGACTATCTCGATCGGCAAACGCTGTCGCTGCCTGAGCTGCTGACGCAGCAGATAGAGACGCTGAATGACCAACTGCGTGATGTCGCCAGGCTGCGCGACCGGCTGTTGGCGCTGCGCGAGGCGCTGGCGAGCGGCAATGAACCCGATCTGGAGTCCTGGCTACAGACGCTGGAGTTAATGAAAATGTACGATCGTTGGTTTAGTCAACAGGAGTTAGCCGCGCTGCCGTTTGCGGCACAGGATGAACAGCGCGCCCAGGCGTGGCGCGAGCTAACGGAGGAGGTGCAGACGCTGATGGCGAGCGGCTGCCCGACGGACAGTCCGCAGGCGATGAGTCTGGCGACGCGCTGGATGGAGCGCCTGGAGCAGGATACAGCAGGGCGCCCGGAGTTTCTGACCCGCCTGAACGCGATGCATGCCGCCGAGCCGCAAATGGTTGAACAGACCGGCGTCACCCCGGCCATCATCGCCTTTATCACCGAGGCCTTTGCCGAAAGCAAACTGGCCATCTGGGCGCGGTATCTCGACGATGAAGAGATGGCGTTCACCCGCCAGCACTATTTCGACCGGCTACAGGAGTGGCCTGCGCTGGTGGCGAAGCTGCATCAGGCGTGCCGGGAGGGCATAGCGCCGGATTCAGCTTCGGGTCAGGCGCTGGCCCGGGCGTGGCTTGAGCTGTTTCAGTCCTACGCCGGTACCCGGCCGCAGACGTTGCAGAAGTTTCGTCGGGCAATGGAGCAGGAGCCGCATTTGATGAAGGGCACCTGGATGACGCCGGCGGTGCTGAGCTGGCTACAACAGGCGACGGGGGCGGTGATGCGGCAGGTGCAGGGGCCTGCCGCCGGGTGATCACAGGTCAGCCAGCGCGGCCTGACGATCGGGGTAGAAGCTCAGGCGGCCTGGCAGCGGCTTGACGCCGGCGCGCGCTAACGTGCGTAGCGGCTGAAACTCGAGGTTAGATACGCGCAATTCACAGCCTTCCGGCAGCTTGTTCACAAAGCGCTGGAAGGCATCCAGACCGCCGGCGTCGAGAACCGGCACGGCGTCCCACTTCAGCACCACGATGCGCTTGCCGGCGATCCGGGTCTCCAGATCGTTGAATAAACCTTCGGCGGCGGCAAAGAATAGCGGACCGATCACCCGCAGCACCAGCACATCGTCTGGCACTTCGACGTTGACCGGCGCCAGATGCGTCATGCGCGCGATACGGCGCATAAACAATAGCGAAGCCAGCACGATCCCGACGCTGATGGCGATCACCATATCAAACAGCACCGTCAGCGACATGCACATCAGCATCACCACGATGTCGTCCTTCGGCGCGTGGCGCAGCAGATTGATGACTTTATGCGCCTCACTCATGTTCCATGCCACCATCAGCAGCAGGGCGGCCATCGCCGACAGCGGCAGCCAGGAGAGCAGCGGGGCGAGGATAAGCAGCGCCATGATCACCAGCAGGGCGTGGATCACGGCGGCAACCGGCGATGTGGCGCCGGCGCGCACGTTCGCCGCCGAGCGGGCAATCGCCGCGGTGGCGGTGATCCCGCCGAAGAACGGCGCAACGATGTTGCCTAGCCCCTGGCCAATCAGCTCGCTGTTGGCTTTATGCTTGGTACCGGTCATACCGTCGAGCACCACCGCGCACAGCAGAGATTCAATCGCGCCGAGCATCGCCATGGAGAAGGCGGCAGGCAGCAGCGCCTGCAGCGAAGCCCAGCTCAGGGTAAAGCTGGAGCCCGGCATATCCCAGGGCAGCACCAGCTGCGGCAGCAGCTGCGGAATGCCGTTGCCCTGAGTGCCGTCCGCCAGCTGATAGTGAAACTGCGAGCCGATCGTCGCCACATCGCCGCCGAGCAAGTTGACCACCAGCATCACCGCGCAGCCGGCCAGCAGCGCGGGGAGGTGGCCCGGCAGACGGATACCCAGCCGCGGCCAGAAGATCAGGGTGCCGAGGGTGACGACGCCGATGGCGGCGTCCCCGACGTTAATGGTCGGCAGGGCCATGGCCAGCGCGGCCACTTTCTGCAGATAATGCTCCGGCACATGGGGCATCTGCAGGCCGAGAAAATCCTTAATCTGCATGGTACCGATAGTGATACCGATCCCGGAGGTGAAGCCGAGGGTGACCGACAGCGGGATATATTCGATCAGGCGGCCAAAGCGCGCCAGGCCGAAAAGAATTAAAAAGATCCCCGACATCAGCGTCGCCACCAGCAGCCCCGCCAGGCCGAACTGCTGGGAAACCGGATAGAGGATCACCACAAAGGCGGCGGTCGGGCCGGAAACGCTAAAGCGCGACCCGCCGGTTAAGGCGATCACAATCCCTGCCACCGCTGAGGTATAGAGGCCGTACTGCGGCGGCACACCGCTGCCAATCGCCAGCGCCATCGCCAGCGGAATCGCAATGATCCCGACGGTGATCCCGGCGATCAGGTCACGCGTGAAGCGGGCGGTGGTGTACTGTTCTTTCCAACAAGCGTCGATGAGGGCGCGGAAAGGCATCACATGTGAGGAAAATAATCTGTTCACAATAATGTTTCATCCATGAGCGCATCATCTGTCAACTAAATGGCAGGTGAAGGAGGCATTGATCATTTCCACGTCATATTTCGGGATGCCTCTGTGTTGGCTGCGTTCATTTACCCCGGTCACGTACTGCCTGTACGCTCCCGGGGATTCATTCACTTGCCGCCTTGACGCATGCCGAATGATGTTGTGGAAGAATTAAAAATGCAGAGACAAAAAAACCCGCCGCAGCGGGTTTTTGTGCTCGGCTCGATTAATGTTCGAACATAGCAGAGATTGATTCTTCATTGCTGATACGGCGAATAGCTTCAGCCAGCATACCGGAGAGCGTCAGAGTACGCACTTTATCCAGCGCTTTAATTTCTGGTGCCAGCGGAATGGTATCGCAGACGACAAATTCATCGATCACAGAGTTTTTGATGTTCTGGATTGCGTTGCCGGAGAAGATTGGGTGCGTCGCGTAAGCGAATACACGTTTCGCGCCGCGCTCTTTCAGCGCTTCTGCCGCTTTACACAGGGTGCCGCCGGTGTCGATCATATCGTCGACCATCACGCAGTCACGACCAGCGACGTCGCCGATGATATGCATCACCTGGGAGACGTTGGCGCGCGGACGACGCTTGTCGATGATGGCCATATCGGTATCGTTCAGCAGTTTAGCGATAGCGCGAGCACGAACTACGCCGCCGATGTCTGGAGAAACCACGATCGGGTTGTCCAGGTTCAGCTGCAGCATATCTTCCAGCAGGATTGGGCTGCCGAACACGTTATCAACTGGCACATCGAAGAAGCCCTGGATCTGTTCTGCGTGCAGGTCAACGGTCAGCACGCGGTCAACGCCGACGCTGGACAGGAAATCCGCCACCACTTTCGCGGTGATTGGCACACGAGCAGAACGAACACGACGGTCCTGACGAGCATAACCGAAGTAAGGGATAACGGCGGTGATACGACCTGCCGAAGCACGACGCAGAGCATCAACCATAACAACCAGTTCCATCAGGTTGTCATTGGTGGGAGCACAAGTGGACTGGATGATGAAAATATCACCACCGCGTACGTTTTCATTGATTTGTACGCTGACTTCGCCGTCGCTAAAACGACCTACAGCGGCGTCGCCAAGAGAAGTGTACAGGCGGTTGGCAATACGTTGTGCTAGTTCCGGGGTGGCGTTACCAGCAAAAAGCTTCATATCAGGCACGAGAAGAACCTCAGGCATGCGTCCAGTGGTGGATGAATGGGCCAATAATGTGCGGGCTGGCGCCATTCGATCCAGTCGGTGTATTTAAAGAGCACGATGCAACGTCTGGAACAGGGTGACGTTGTCACCGTAACTCAATTTCCCCGGCTTACTCATGATCGTTGCGCCATCACAGCGCAGGAATCAGAGCAGGGCCTGCTTGAGCGGCGAGAGATTGACTCCGCGCGCCACAAAGCCATTTAGCCATGCCGGGGCAGTGTCCAGCACCTGACGGGCAGCGGATTCGGTGTTAAATTCAGCAAACACACAGGCCCCTGTGCCGGTCAGGCGTGACGGCGCATATTCTAACAGCCAGGAAAGCGCGGCATCAACCTCGCGAAAACGTTTTCTTGCGATAAGCTCGCAATCGTTGCTGAATTCACAATTTAATAACGTATTAATTGACCGGCGCGGGGTATTTCGTGGTAGCTCCGGGTCGCGAAAAATGATCGGCGTCGGAATACTGACGCCTGGATGAGCCACCAGGTACCATTTTTCCTCGGGCTCCACCGGCGTGAGAATTTCACCCACTCCCTCGGCAAAGGCGGCATGGCCGCGCACGAAGACCGGCACATCGGCCCCCAGCTGCAGACCAAGGGTCGCCAGCTCATCTTCCGAAAGCCCGCAGTCCCAGAGATGGTTAAGCGCCACCAGCACGGTGGCGGCATTGGACGAGCCGCCCCCCAGGCCGCCGCCCATCGGCAGGCGTTTATCGATACTGATATCGGCGCCGCTGCCCGCCGGCAGGCGGCCGCTTTCGCCGGCGGCGCGCATCAACAGACGCGCGGCGCGAATAATCAGATTTTCTTCATCCGGTACACCGGCCACCGGCGTCAGCAGACGCAGTTCGCCGTCAGCGCGCGGTTCGATGGTCAGCGTATCGCCATAGTCGAGGAACTGAAACAGCGTCTGCAGGGTGTGGTAACCATCGGCCCGCTGGCCGGTGATATATAAGAACAGATTCAGTTTTGCAGGTGAGGGCCAGCGGCTCATCATTTCACGATCCAGTTATCCATCTTCAGCTTGATGCGCTGGGCGCCATTGTTTAGCTCGACATTAGACGGCAGGGCTGGCTGGGTATCGGTGGTGTAGCCGCCGTAGGTGACGTGCCAGGTTTTGCCGTTTTGCGTGTAGTTCAGTTCGCGCAGACGGTACCGATCGTCCAGCGAATAGTCGGTGGCGTCACCCGGCAGGCCGATGATCCACTGGCGCAGGCTGTTCAGCGGGATCGGCATCCCGGTCAGGCGGCCAATCATCTCTTCGGCATCGGTGGCGGTATAGGTCTGGCCTTTGTTGTCGATCAGCTGCACGCTGCCCGGCTGGGCGGTCAGCGACAGCTCGGTGCTGCCCAGCGGGTTAGTTAGCAGCAGGCGATAGCGGTCCTGACCGGTTTGCTGCCAGAAGAAGCGGGCATAGACTTTTTGCTCGTCGGAGAGATAGGCAAACGCCCCGCGGGTCTGGAACTGGTTGAGGCTGCGAACAGCCTGCTGGTGCTGGCGCCACTGCGGCGAATCCGGGCTTTTGCCAGGCCCCTGGGGGGTATGAACAGAACAAGCGGTCAGGACGAGGCTGGCCAGCGGCAGCAGGCGGAACAGTCGATTCATAATGATGACAAATCCTTGATGTCTACAGTGAAATCCGGCGGCAGGGGAACAGCGGGCCGATTTGTGTAGCAGGTTACATTTATAACCCTTAATGCTAGCGTCGCCGGGCGATAGCGTCTACGTTCAAGTTGTCTGAAATCAAAAAATTAACCTTAATGGCGGTCTTGCTTTGGCTATTACTCCAAAAGGGGAGCCTCTCTTTTATTGATTACGCGCATCCTGTATGATGCACTCAGACTAACCTTAGCAACGCTGGTACTACTCCCTCACAATGACCCTTTTAGCTCTTGGCATCAATCACAAAACAGCTCCGGTCGCCCTGCGAGAACGCGTCACGTTTTCGCCGGAAACGCTCGATAAGGCGCTGGAGAGCTTGCTGGCACAGCCGATGGTGCAGGGTGGAGTGGTGCTGTCGACCTGCAACCGCACGGAACTCTATCTCAGCGTCGAAGAGCAGGATAACCTGCAGGAAGCGCTGATCCGCTGGCTGTGCAATTACCACGGCCTCAATGAAGAAGACCTGCGTAAAAGCCTCTACTGGCACCAGGATAACGACGCCGTCAGCCATCTGATGCGCGTCGCCAGCGGCCTTGATTCGCTGGTGCTGGGCGAACCGCAGATCCTCGGCCAGGTGAAAAAAGCCTTCGCCGATTCCAGCCGCGGCCACCTCAACGTGAGCGAACTGGAGCGGATGTTCCAGAAATCGTTCTCGGTGGCCAAGCGCGTGCGTACCGAAACCGATATCGGCGCCAGCGCCGTTTCCGTCGCCTTCGCCGCCTGTACCCTGGCGCGGCAAATCTTTGAATCCTTGTCGAGCGTGACGGTGCTGCTGGTCGGCGCCGGTGAAACCATCGAACTGGTGGCGCGTCATCTTCGCGAACATCACGTGCGCAAAATGGTGATCGCCAACCGCACTCGTGAACGCGCCCAGGCGCTAGCGGAAGAAGTGGGCGCCGAGGTGATTGCCCTTAGCGATATCGACGAACGGCTGAAAGAGGCCGACATCATTATCAGCTCCACCGCTAGTCCGCTGCCGATCATCGGCAAAGGCATGGTGGAGCGCGCGCTCAAGGCGCGGCGTAACCAGCCGATGCTGCTGGTGGATATCGCCGTCCCGCGCGACGTCGAACCGGAGGTCGGTAAACTGGCTAACGCCTACCTCTACAGCGTCGACGATCTGCAAAACATCATTCAGCATAACCTGGCGCAGCGTAAGGCCGCGGCGGTGCAGGCGGAATCGATCGTCGAGCAGGAGACCAGCGAATTTATGGCCTGGCTGCGCGCGCAGAGCGCCAGCGAGACCATTCGCGAGTACCGTTCGCAGTCTGAGCAGGTCCGTGAGGAGCTGACGGCGAAGGCGCTGGCCGCGCTGGAGCAGGGCGGCGATGCCCAGGAAATTATGCAGGATCTGGCGCGTAAGCTCACCAACCGCCTGATCCACGCGCCAACCAAATCTCTTCAGCAGGCCGCCCGTGACGGGGACGACGAACGCCTGCATATTCTGCGCAACAGCCTCGGGCTGGAATAGCGCACCTTTCTCTTATTTTCAGGACAGGGTGAATTCACGCCTATGAAGTCTTCTATTGTTGCCAAACTGGAAGCGTTGTACGAGCGCCACGAAGAAGTGCAGGCGCTGCTCGGCGATGCCGCGACGATTGCCGATCAGGATAAATTCCGCGCGCTGTCGCGGGAGTATGCTCAACTGAGCGATGTGGCGCGCTGCTATACCGACTGGCGTCAGGTGCAGGAGGATATTGAAACCGCACAGATGATGCTCGACGATCCGGAAATGCGCGAAATGGCGCAGGAAGAGCTGCGGGACGCCAAAGATAAAGGCGAACAGCTGGAGCAACAGCTGCAGGTCCTGCTCCTGCCGAAAGATCCCGATGACGAGCGTAACGCCTTCGTGGAAGTACGCGCCGGGACCGGCGGCGACGAAGCGGCGCTGTTTGCCGGCGATCTGTTCCGCATGTACACCCGTTACGCGGAATCGCGCCGCTGGCAGGTGGAGATCCTCAGCGCCAACGAAGGTGAACACGGCGGCTTTAAAGAGGTGATCGCCAAGATCAGCGGCGACGGCGTCTACGGCCGGCTCAAATTTGAATCCGGCGGCCATCGCGTGCAGCGCGTGCCGGCCACCGAGTCGCAGGGGCGTATCCACACCTCCGCCTGTACGGTGGCGGTGATGCCGGAGCTGCCGGAGGCGGAAATGCCGGATATCAACCCGGCGGATCTGCGCATCGATACCTTCCGCTCCTCCGGCGCGGGCGGGCAGCACGTTAACACCACCGACTCGGCGATCCGTATTACCCACCTGCCCACCGGCATCGTGGTGGAGTGTCAGGACGAACGTTCTCAGCATAAAAACAAAGCCAAGGCGCTGTCGGTGCTGGGTGCGCGGATCCGCGCCGCCGAAGTGGCCAAGCGTCAGCAGGCGGAAGCCTCCACGCGCCGCAACCTGCTGGGCAGCGGCGACCGCAGCGATCGCAACCGTACCTACAATTTCCCACAGGGCCGCGTGACCGATCACCGCATCAACCTGACCCTTTACCGTCTGGATGAGGCGATGGAGGGCAAACTCGACATGCTGATTGAGCCGATTGTCCAGGAACACCAGGCCGATCAGCTGGCGGCGCTGTCCGAGCAGGAATGATGACCTTTCAGGCCTGGCTGCAGCAGGCAATCGCCCGCCTGGCGGAGAGCGACAGTCCGCGACGCGACGCCGAGATCCTGCTGGGACACGTCACCGGCCGGGCGCGCACCTGGATCCTGGCCTTCGGCGAAACGACACTCTCCGCTGACGAGGCGACGACGCTGGAGGCGCTCCTGCAGCGACGCCAGCGCGGGGAGCCCATCGCCCATCTGGTCGGGCAGCGGGAGTTCTGGTCGCTGCCGCTGTTTGTCTCCCCGGCGACGCTGATCCCCCGCCCGGATACCGAATGTCTGGTAGAGCAGGCGCTGGCGCGTCTGCCCGTCGCGCCGTGCCGTATTCTCGACCTCGGCACCGGGACCGGCGCCATTGCCCTGGCGCTGGCCAGCGAGCGTCCGGACTGTGAGATCACCGCGGTGGACGTCATGCCGGACGCCGTGGCGCTGGCGTTGCGTAATGCCGCCCATCTGGGCATCGCTAACGTGACGATACGGCAAAGCGACTGGTTTGCCGCGCTGGCCGGGCAGCGTTTCGCCATGATCGTCAGCAATCCCCCCTATATCGACGCGGCAGACCCGCATCTCGCCGAGGGCGATGTGCGCTTTGAGCCGCTAACGGCGCTGGTGGCGGGCGATGAGGGGCTGGCCGATCTGGCGCAGATTATCCGCGAGGGGCGGCAGTATCTGCAGCCCGGCGGCTGGATGCTGCTGGAGCATGGCTGGACCCAGGGCGAAGCGGTGCGCGCGCTGTTCCGCGAAGCGGGCTATCTGGACGTCGCGACCTGTCGCGACTATGGCGACAATGAGCGTCTGACCCTCGGACGTTTACCCGACATGGAGAACGTTGGCTGATGAACTTATTCACGGCTGTCCTCTATCTGCACATCGCCAGCGTGGTGGTGTCGGTAGGATTGTTCGTTTTACGTTACTGGTGGATGTATCACCAGAGCCCGCTGCTGAACCAGCGGTGGGTGCGAATTGCGCCGCACTGCAGCGATACGCTGCTGTTTCTCAGCGGTGCGGGATTAATGGCGATAACGCACTACCTGCCGTTCACAGAAGACGGCGCATGGCTGACTGAAAAGCTGTTTGGCGTTATCATTTATATCGCATTAGGTTTTATCGCGCTGGGCCGTCGTCGTCCGCGCAGCCAGCAGAGCCGCTTTATCGCGTTCCTGCTGGCGCTGGTGGTGTTGTTTATCATCATTCAACTCGCCATCACAAGAATACCGATACTGGGGTAGGTCATGGGGTCATTAGCGGATTTCGAATTTAACAAAGCGCCATTGTGTGATGGCATGGTCCTCATTTCTGAACAGGTTCGCGACGATTTTCCGACGCGTTTTGTCGAGGAAGAGCTGCAGCGGCTGCTGCGCCTCGCGCAGGAGGAGATTGCGCCTTCGTGGGACCAGGAACGCCAGATAGAACGCCTGCTGGCGCTGTTTTACGAGGAGTGGGGCTTTGGCGCCTCGCAGGGCGTTTATCGTCTTTCCGACGCGCTTTGGCTGGATAAAGTGCTGGTCAACCGTCAGGGGAGCGCGGTGTCGTTAGGCGCGATCCTGCTGTGGATCGCCCAGCGTCTGGGGCTGCCGGTGGTGCCGGTGATCTTCCCGACCCAGATGCTGCTGCGCGCGGACCCGGAAACCAGCGAAGAGATGTGGCTGATTAATCCGTTCAATGGCGAAACCCTCGACGAACATACTCTGGAGGTATGGCTGAAGGGCAACATCGGGCCGGTGGCGGAACTGTTTAATGAAGATCTCGACGAAGCGGATAACGCCGAGGTGATCCGCAAGCTGCTGGACACCCTGAAGTCGGCGCTGATGGAAGAGCGGCAGATGGAGCTGGCCCTGCGCGCCAGCGAAGCGCTGCTGCAGTTTAACCCGGAAGACCCGTATGAGATCCGCGACCGCGGGCTGATATATGCCCAGCTGGATTGCGATCACGTGGCGCTGCTGGACCTGAGCTATTTTGTCGAGCAATGTCCGGAGGATCCGATTAGCGAGATGATCCGCGCACAAATCAACACGATTTCGCACAAACAAATTACATTGCATTAGTCTGGAACCATTCCGGTTACACCCTGATAAGGCGAACTTATGAAACAAAAAGTGGTTAGCATTGGTGATATCAACGTAGCGAACGACCTGCCGTTCGTGCTGTTCGGCGGGATGAACGTGCTGGAGTCACGCGACCTGGCGATGCGTATCTGCGAACATTACGTCACCGTTACGCAGAAGCTCGGCATCCCCTACGTCTTCAAAGCCTCCTTTGATAAAGCCAACCGTTCCTCCATCCACTCCTATCGTGGGCCGGGTCTGGAAGAAGGGATGAAGATTTTCCAGGAGCTGAAGCAGACCTTTGGCGTGAAAATCATCACCGACGTTCATGAAGCCAGCCAGGCGCAGCCGGTGGCTGACGTCGTGGACGTGATCCAGCTTCCCGCCTTCCTCGCGCGCCAGACGGACCTGGTGGAAGCGATGGCCAAAACCGGGGCGGTGATCAACGTCAAGAAACCGCAGTTCGTCAGCCCGGGCCAGATGGGCAACATCGTCGATAAGTTCATCGAGGGTGGTAACGACAAAGTGATCCTCTGCGACCGCGGCGCTAACTTCGGTTACGACAACCTGGTCGTGGATATGCTTGGCTTCGGCGTGATGAAGAAAGCCTCCAACAATTCACCGGTTATCTTCGACGTCACCCACGCGCTGCAGTGCCGCGACCCGTTTGGCGCTGCCTCCGGCGGTCGCCGTGCGCAGGTGAGCGAGCTGGCCCGCGCCGGTATGGCGGTAGGTATCGCCGGTCTGTTTATCGAAGCGCATCCGGATCCGGACCACGCGAAATGCGACGGCCCGTCCGCGCTGCCGCTGGATAAACTGGAGCCGTTCCTCAAGCAGATGAAAGCGATTGACGATCTGGTGAAAAGCTTCGACGAGCTGGATACCAGCAAGTAAGCCTGACCTCATCAGTTAAAAAGCCTGCCGGCGTCAAAACCGGCAGGCTTTTTTTTCGCCCGGACTCCGCCGGGCGGGGAAGCGAGGTCAGGCGAAAATGGTCATCAGGTAGGCGGCGAAAAGCGCCAGATGGGCCGCGCCGTTCAGCACATTGGTGCGTCCGGTGGAGAAGGAGATATGGCACAGCACCAGCGAGGCGACCATCACCACCATCTCCGGCGCGCCAAGGCCAAAGCGCAGCTCATTGCCGGTCAGGAAGGCGATGAGGGTGACTACCGGGACCGTCAGTGAGATGGTGGCCAGCACGGAGCCGAAGAACAGGTTCATCGCCCGCTGTACCTGATTGTTGAGCACCGCTTTGAGCGCGCCAAGGCCTTCCGGCGACAGGATCAGCAGGGCTACCAGGAAGCCGGTAAAGGCCACCGGGGCGTTCATGCTGGTCAACAGCGTTTCCAGCGGGTTGGCGTTCATTTTCGTGACGGCGATAACCGCCACCAGGTGCACCAGCAGCCAGGCGGTATGCCACCCGCTGCTGTGGGCGGAGGGTTTACCGTGGTGCGGGTCGTCATCGTCGCCGTCGTCTTCATGCTCATAAACAAACAGACTCTGATGGGTTTTGGTCTGAATAAGCAGGAAAACACCGTACATGGCCGCCGAAATCACCGCCACCAGCAGCGATTGCCCGGTGCTAAAGTTCGCGCCCGGCAGCGCCATGGGAAACACCAGCACGATAATCGCCAGCGGAAACAGGGCGATAAGATACTGCTTAATGCCGAACAGATTCATATATTGGGTGGCGAATTTACGCCCGCCCAGCAGCAGGGAAAAACCGACCAGACCGCCGGTGACGATCATAATGATGGAGTAGAGCGTGTCACGCATCAGGGTCGGCGCGGCGTCGCCGGTGGCCATTAACGCCGAGATCAGACTGACCTCAAGGATAACCACCGACAGGCTCAGGATCAGGGAGCCATAGGGTTCGCCCAGGCGGTGGGCGAGGACGTCGGCGTGGCGGACCACGCTGAAGGCGCTGCTTAAAATACCGACCAGCGCGAGGATGTTAATCGCGATAACCACTGGCAGTGACTGGCTGCTGCCCCAGAAAAACAGCACCGCCAGCGCTAGCACCGGAAAGACGAGGGAGGACTCCTTATGGCGGGTTTTTACCGCCTCATGTGCATGGGTCATGAACCATCTCCATTTATGCAGGTGTTATAATTATAAAAACGCAGGGCGATAAAGTAACAGATTTTGCTAAATTGCCGCTGGATTTTTACTTAAATTTACGGGTGTCGAGAGATATCTTGATTAGTTTATTATAATTTGCGATTACTCTATTTTTATTATTAATATTCAGATAATTACTAAAATTCATTTTTAACTCATCATCGGCTTGATAGCCTGCCGCCTGCGTTCCAGACTTAAACTTTATGCTCAAACAGGAGGCCATGATGCCCTATCACAGTAAACAAGAGCTACCCGACAGCGTTAAGCATGTTCTGCCTGCCCATGCGCAGGAAATTTATAAAGAAGCGTTTAACAGCGCCTGGGATCAATATAAGGATAAAGACGACCGGCGCGATGACGCCAGCCGCGAAGAGACGGCACACAAAGTCGCCTGGGCGGCGGTGAAGAACAGCTACGAGAAAGGCGATGACGATAAGTGGCATAAGAAAAAATAATTGCTGACGCCGCTTTTACGCTTGCCAGCGCCCCGCTGATTGCTTATTGAAAGATAAAGTTGGATAATATTTCAGCAATATTGACGGATGCATGAGACGAACGCCGGGAAGCGGGCAGTGGCGGAGGTAGTAAACAGTGTTAACTCGTGATTTCTTGATGAATGCGGATTGTAAGACAGCGTTTGGCGCTATTGAGGAATCGCTACTCTGGTCGGCAGAACAACGCGCAGCCTCGCTGGCGGCGACGCTGGCCTGCCGCCCGGATGATGGCTCAGTATGGATCTTTGGCTACGGTTCGCTGATCTGGAACCCGGCGCTCAATTATCGCGAGTCCTGCACCGGCACGCTGCCGGGCTGGCACCGCGCGTTTTGCCTGCGGTTGACCGCCGGGCGTGGAAGCGCCTGCCAGCCGGGACGCATGCTGGCTCTGAAAGAGGGCGGCCGGACTACCGGCGTCGCTTATCGTCTGCCGGACGACACGCTGGAAGAAGAGCTGACTCTGCTGTGGAAACGGGAGATGATCACCGGCTGCTATCTGCCCACCTGGTGCAAGCTGGAGCTGGACGACGGGCGAACGGTAAATGCTTTGGTGTTTATTATGGATCCGCGTCATCCGCTGTTTGAGCCGGATACCAGCGCCCAGGTCATTGCTCCGCTGATCGCCCGGGCCAGCGGGCCGCTCGGGACCAACGCCCAGTACCTGTTTTCGCTGGAACAGGCGTTAAGTAAGCTCGGGATGCACGACGCCACTCTTGATGATCTGGTGGCCAGCGTCCGCGCGCTGTTGGGCGAGAGCCCGACGCAGGGCCTGGCCTGAGCGCGCGGAAAAGAAAAACGCCCGGCATGGCCGGGCGGGTGTTCTGTCAGTGACGGTCAGGCTGGCACGTAGCTGATGGAGTGCTCCAGTGACTGGCTGTGACTGTCGATAAGCACGTTCCAGGTGCCGCTGTAGGGCACCGTCAGATAGGCGCTGTCCCGATCCTGCACGCTCAGAATATCCGCATGGCTGTCGCCAGGGACCTTCGCGCTCATCAGATGAATATGGCAGCGCTCTGAGCACCGCACCACCAGCGTGTCACCGCCAAACAACGTCAAACTTGCTTTTACCATCGCCATTTTTGTACCCCGTTTCTGTCCTGCTACAGCATCCTGCCCACCCAGTCCTCGCGTGATATTGTTCACACTTTGCTCTGTGCATCACACCAAACGGCGCGGGTCGGGATGCTGATTTTGATCAAAAAAAGGGATAAAGATTAAACAAAAATGACGTTGTTCCTGAAAGCATTCAGCTAACATTTTTTTCGCCTCTTCAGGTGGCGAAACCTGATATTTCCTGCCGTTCGGCACCCCAGATTCAGAAGGTCAGCACTTTATCTGCCGCCAGGGTCCACTGGGCCAGCTCAACGAGAGTGCCAACCTCCACCCCGTCAACTAACGGCAGTGTGCTGACCCCGCGGCCGTCCGCGCAGGTTTTGCACAGCTTCACGGGAACCTGCTGGGCGGTGAGGATCTCCAGCATCTGCTGCACATTATACCCTTCCGCCGGCTTCTGCCCGCGCAGCCCGGCGGTGACCGCGTCGGACATCAGAAACAGCTTGAGATCGAGGTCGGACTGCTGTTCGCGCAGGGCAATGGCCAGGCGCAGGCTGTTGAACAGGGACTCGCTGCCGTAGGCGGCGCCGTTGGCGATAATCACAATACGTTGCATACAAACTCCTTCTTAAAGGCACGGTTATTGCTTTACCGCAGTATAAAGCGTTAACCCGGAGGAGGGGTATGAATAATACGACTGGTCACGCGGACGAGGCGACGGCCTGGCTGCAGCTGGCGCGCCGCCTGCAAAAACAACAGCTTCAGCAACTAGCCCGGCTGGGCGAGCTGGCAAGTCAGCTCAGCGCGCTGGTGCATATGCTGCAGTGCGAGCGCGGGGCGTCGAATATTTTTCTTTGCTCGGGCGGCCAGCTGTACGCGGCGGAGTGTCGGGCGGGTGGGGCGCTGGTTGATGAGCGGCTGGCCTTGTTCTATGCCGCCCTCGAACGGGCGCGCGCGGTCGCCGGCAGCGCGCTGTGCTGGCGCATCGCCCGGGCGGTAGGCGATCTGGCGCAGCTCCCGACGCTGCGTGAGCAGGTCAGCCGCCGGCAGGTAGCCGCTGAAGCCGCGACGGAGCAATTCAGCCGTATTATCCGCCATCTGCTGAATATCGTCCCGCAGCTCAATGACAGTATTGACGACCCGCCGGTAGCCGGGCGTATGGTCGCCCTGTACAGCTTTATGCAGGGAAAAGAGCTGGTGGGTCAGGAGCGCGCGCTGGGAGCGTTGGGCTTTACCCGCGGCGAGTTCAGCGACAGCCTGCGCCAGCAGCTGGTGGACCGTATTGACGGTCAGCAGCCCTGCTTCGACAGCTTCCTGGCGCTGGGCAGCCCGGCGACCGTCCAGCTGTTTACTACCCAGTGTCAGGCCGGTCTGGACATAGAGCAGCTGCGGCGGATCGCCTGCACCCGCCAGCCGGCGGCAGACGGTGGGGAAACGGCGCTGCGCTGGTTCGGCCTGCAGACCCAGCGGCTTGAGCAGCTGCGCGAAGTGGAAGAGCAACTGATCGACGATCTGCTGGACGCCACCGACGCGCTGTTAGAAGACGACGCGCCTGGCTGGCTGGCCGGGGAGGAGAGCGATAGCGTGACGCCGCGGCTGGATAAACAGCTGCTGCCGCTGGTGCGCCAGCAGGCCTATGAGCTGCAGCAGCTCTCCAGCCAGCTGGCTTCGCTGAAAGACGCGCTCGAGGAACGCAAGCTGATCGAAAAAGCGAAAAGCCTGCTGATGACACACCAGGGGATGCCGGAGGAGCAGGCCTGGCAGACGCTGCGCAAGATGGCCATGGACAAGAATCAGCGGATGGTTGAGATAGCCCGCGCGCTGCTGATGGTGAAGGCGATCTGGCCAGTAACCCCAAAGGAGTAGATGCACAACCGATGGGCATTTGCTGCCTGTCGGCGGTGCACTTTTGCCTGACAAACCGACCCGGGCGAAAGGAAAAGCCCGCCCGTGCGCCATTGCTAAAGCTGGCATCCCCTTTGCATTAGTTATAGTGAGTGAATAAAAGTCCGGGCGACGAACCAATGGCGGTTCGGGTGTCCGTGGATAAAGGCGTCCTGCAGTGCATATGCACTGTCGGGCGCTTTTTTTTTGCGCGTGTGGAGCGGATATGAGCGATAAATTTTCAATTTCACGGCGGCGCTTGCTGCAGGCAGGGGCCGCGCTGGGCGGCGCGATGCTGCTGCCGGGCGTGATGCAGGCCGCGTGGGCCGGCGGCTCGGACAGACCGGAGCAGACCACCGTGCGGGTCGGGTTTATTCCGCTGACCGACTGCGCGCCGCTGGCCATCGCCGCGGCGAAGGGGTTTGACAAAAAATATGGTATTACCCTGGCGCCGAGTAAGGAGGCCAGCTGGGCGGCGGTGCGCGACAAGCTGGTGGCCGGTGAACTGGACGCGGCGCATATTCTCTATGGCCTGCTGTACGGACTTGAACTGGGGATCGCCAGCAAGCCGCAGGCGATGGCCAATCTGATGACCCTCAACCGCAATGGTCAGGCCATCACCCTCTCCAGCGAACTGCAGGAGAAAGGGGTGACCGACCTCGGCGGTCTGAAGCGGCTGATCGACCGCAGCGCGCCGGGCAGCTACACCTTCGCCCATACCTTTCCCACCGGCACCCATGCTATGTGGCTCTACTACTGGCTGGCGAGCGCCGGCATCGATCCCTTTAACGATGTGCGCACCGTCGTGGTGCCGCCGCCGCAGATGGTGATGAACATGCGCATCGGCAATATGAGCGGCTTTTGCGTCGGCGAGCCGTGGAACGCCCGCGCCATAAACGACCGTATCGGCTTCACCGCGGCCACTTCCCAGGATATCTGGCCCGAGCATCCAGAAAAGGTGCTGGGCGCCCGTCGCGACTGGGTGGAACGCCAGCCGAACACCGCCCGCGCGCTGGTGGCGGCCCTGATGGAGGCGCAGCGCTGGATCGCCGCCTCGCCGGAGAACACCCGGGAGACGGCCCGCCTGCTCGCCAGACGCGGCTGGCTCAATACCAAAGAGCAGTACCTCACTGGCCGGATGCTTGGGGAGTATGACAACGGCCTCGGCCGCCGCTGGCAGGATCCCCATCCGATGCGCTTTTACGCCGAGGGCGAGGTGAGCTTCCCCTGGCTGTCGGACGGGATGTGGTTCCTCACCCAGTTTCGTCGCTGGGGGCTGCTGAAACAGGCTCCGGATTATCTCGCGGTGGCGTCGCGCATTAATCGCATCGACGTCTGGCAGGCTGCCGCCCAGGCGGTAGGGGGGATCAGCGCGCCGGCAGCCACGATGCGCAGCAGCACACTGATGGACGGTACGGTCTGGAACGGGTCCGACCCGGAAGGCTACGCCCGCCATTTCGCTATTCAACGTAAGGGGGCATGAGATGAAGCAGGCACAACGTAAGCAACCGGCCGTCAGCGTGGAGAACGCGCCTGGCGAAGTGATTCTCCTGCCGCCGGTGCAGGTCCGGCGCACCACGCCAACCGTCACGCGCTGGCTGCGTGAGCTCATCCAGCGCCTGCTGCCCCCGCTGCTGGGGCTGGGGGTGCTACTGCTGGCCTGGCAGCTGGCGGCGATGCACAGCAAAGGCTTTCCCACGCCGCTGAGCACGCTGGACTCGGCGCTGACCCTGTTTGCCGATCCGTTCTATCAGGACGGGCCGAATGACATGGGCATCGGCTGGAACGTGCTGGCTTCTCTGCAGCGCGTGGCGGTGGGCTTCGGCCTGGCGGCGCTGGCGGGCATTCCGCTGGGGTTTTTGATCGGCCGTTCGCTGTTCTTCGCCCGCATGTTTAATCCGCTGATTGCTCTGCTGCGCCCGGTCAGCCCGCTGGCCTGGCTGCCGATTGGCCTGCTGCTGTTCCAGAAGGCGGAGCCGGCTTCCAGCTGGACCATTTTTATCTGCTCCATCTGGCCGATGGTGATCAACACCGCGGAAGGCGTGCGGCGGATCCCGCAGGACTATCTCAACGTCGCCCGCGTCCTCCAGCTCTCGGAGTGGACGGTGATGCGCAAAATTCTCTTTCCGGCGGTGCTGCCGGCGGTGCTCACCGGCGTGCGCCTCTCCATCGGCATCGCCTGGCTGGTGATCGTGGCGGCGGAAATGCTCACCGGCGGGCTGGGGATCGGCTTCTGGATCTGGAACGAGTGGAACAACCTCAATGTGGAAAACATCATCATCGCCATCGTCATTATCGGCGTCGTCGGCCTGCTGCTGGAGCAGGGTCTGATGCTGCTCGCCCGCCGCTTTAGCTGGCAGGAAAAATAAGGAGCCAACATGAAACCATTAATTCAGGTGCAGGCCGTCAGCCAGCGCTTCAACACCGCCAGCGGCGAGTTTCTGGCGCTGCAGAATGTCTCCTTCGATATCGTCGAAGGGGAGACCATTAGCCTGATCGGCCACTCGGGTTGCGGAAAATCGACTCTGCTAAACCTGATCGCCGGGATCACCACCCCTACCGAGGGCGGACTACTGTGTGATAACCGGGAAATCGCCGGTCCCGGGCCGGAGCGGGCGGTGGTTTTCCAGAACCACTCACTGCTGCCGTGGCTGAGCTGTTTCGACAATGTGGCGCTGGCGGTGGATCAGGTGTTCCGTCGCACCATGAGCAAGCATGAGCGTCGGGAGTGGATTGAACACAATCTCGCGCGCGTGCAGATGGGTCATGCGCTGCATAAACGGCCCGGGGAGATCTCCGGCGGCATGAAGCAGCGGGTGGGTATCGCCCGGGCGCTGGCGATGAAGCCGAAAGTGCTGCTGCTTGATGAGCCCTTCGGCGCTCTGGACGCGCTGACTCGCGCCCACCTCCAGGACACGGTGATGCAGATTCAGCAGGAGCTCAATACCACCATCGTCATGATCACCCACGACGTTGATGAAGCGGTGCTGCTCTCCGACCGGGTGCTGATGATGACCAACGGCCCGGCAGCGACGGTCGGCGAGATCCTCGCGGTCGATCTGCCGCGTCCGCGCCACCGCGTTCAGCTGGCGGACGACAGCCGGTATCACCATCTGCGCCAGCAGATCCTCCATTTCCTGTATGAAAAACAGCCGAAAGCGGCGTAAGGAGGCGGTCATGACGCGGCGACTGGTGGTGATCGGTAACGGCATGGCGGCCACCCGTCTGGTGCAGCGGCTGGTTGAGCGCGACCCTGCGCGGTTTGCCATTACCGTCGTCGGCGACGAGCCGCACCCGGCCTATAACCGCATCCAGCTCTCGCCGCTGCTGGCTGGCGAAAAAACAGCGGCGCAGCTCCCGTTGCTGCCGGCGGAGTGGTACACCCGGCACGGGGTGTGCCTGCGGTCTGGCGAAGCGGTGAATGAAGTCGATGTTGTGCAACGGCGGCTGCGCATCGCGGAGACCTGGCTGCCGTGGGATGAGCTGGTGTTCGCCACCGGTTCGCGGCCCTTTTTCCCGCCGCTGCCGGGCATTGATCGTCCGCAGGTTATGCCCTTCCGCACCCTGGCGGACGTGGAACGTATTCTGGCGATATCCGGCCCGGCGGTGGTGATTGGCGGTGGGGTGCTGGGTGTGGAAGCGGCGGCAGCGCTGCGTCGTTACGGCGGAGAGGTCACTCTTCTGCATCGCGGCAGCGGATTAATGGCGCCGCTGACCGACGCTTTTGCCGCCGATGAGCTCAGGCAGCAGCTTGAAGCGCGCGGCATTCGCTGTGTGCTGGAGTGCCGGATCGCCGCCATCGACGCCGACGGCGTGCGGCTGGCGGATGGGCGCGTATTCCGCGCCAACAGAGTGGTGCTGGCGACCGGCGTGCAGCCCAACAGCCGTCTGGCGGCGCAGTCCGGTGTGCTGTGCCAGCGGGGGATCGTGGTTGACCGCCAGATGGCCGCCTCGCTGCCGGGGATCAGCGCCATTGGCGAATGTTGCGAAATTGACGGCCACACCTGGGGGCTGGTGGCTCCCTGCCTGCGTCAGGCCGAGGTGCTGGCGGATCGCCTGTGCGGCGTCCCCGGCGCGGGCTTTGTCTGGCAGGACGTCGGCACCCGGCTGAAGGTCACCGGCATTGAACTCTTTAGCGCTGGCGAGCAGCAGGCCGGCGAACAGGATGACATTTTTACCAGCTGGGACCCCATCGACCGCCACTATCGTCGCCTGCTGCTGCGCGACGGCCGCCTGCGCGGCGTGCTGCTGATGGGCGACTGCACTGCCGCCGCCGCGCTCACCGCGCGCCTGGAAAGCGACGAGCCCGCCACCCCGGACTGGCTTTTTGACCCTTCTTCAACGCAGCCGCAGGCTGCAGGAATAATGACGATGACGAAACCTGTATTAGTGCTGGTGGGACATGGCATGGTCGGCCACCATTTTCTCGAACAATGCGTGAGCCGCAACCTGCATGAGCAATATCGTATCGTGGTGTTTGGCGAAGAGCGTTACGCCGCCTACGACCGGGTGCACCTCTCCGAATATTTCGCCGGACGCAGCGCCGAATCGCTGTCGCTGGTGGCCGATGATTTCTTTCACCGGCACGGCATCGAACTCCGCCTCGGCAAGGCGGTGGCGACGATCGACCGCGACGCGCGGCTGGTGCGGGACGCCGAGGGACATGAAACCCACTGGGATAAACTGGTGCTGGCGACCGGCTCCTATCCCTTTGTTCCGCCTGTCCCTGGCAACGATCTCGACGGGTGCTTTGTCTATCGCACCCTTGACGATCTGGACCGCATCGCCGCCCATGCCGCCGCGGCGAAGCGCGGGGTGGTGATCGGTGGCGGCCTGCTCGGGCTGGAGGCCGCCAACGCCCTGAAACAGCTGGGGCTGGAGACGCACGTGGTGGAGTTTGCCCCGAACCTGATGGCCGTCCAGCTGGATAACGGCGGGGCGGCGATGCTGCGGGAGAAGATCGTCGCCCTCGGCGTGGGGGTGCATACCAGCAAAGCCACCACCGCCATCGTGAGCGAGGCCGACGGCCTGCGGCTGAACTTTGCCGACGGTGGCACGCTGTTGACCGACATGGTGGTCTTCTCGGCGGGGATCCGCCCGCAGGACGCGCTGGCCCGCGGCTGCGCGCTGCAGGTCGGCGAGCGCGGGGGGATTGGCATTGATGGCCAGTGCCGCACCTCTGACCCGGACGTGCTGGCGATAGGCGAATGCGCCCTGTGGGATAATAAAATTTACGGCCTGGTGGCGCCGGGCTATCAGATGGCGCGGATCGCCGCAGCCACCCTCGCAGGAGAGGACGCCTGCTTTAGCGGTGCCGACATGAGCACCAAACTGAAGCTGCTGGGGGTTGACGTGGCCTCGTTTGGCGATGCGCAGGGGCGCACGCCGGGCTGCCAGAGCTATCAATGGACCGACGGTCCGCAGCAGGTTTACAAAAAAATCGTCGTCAGTCAGGACGGCAAAGCCCTGCTTGGCGGCGTGCTGGTGGGGGACGCCAGCGACTATGCCACGCTGCTGCAGATGATGCTGAACGGCATGGCGCTGCCGCCGCGTCCGGAGAGCCTGATCCTGCCGGCGCTGGAGGGGGCCGCGCCGAAGGCGCTGGGGGTGGCGGCGCTGCCCGACAGCGCGCCGATCTGCTCCTGCCATAGCGTCAGCAAAGGCGATATCTGCCAGGCGGTGAACAATGGCGCGGGGGATATGGCGGCGATAAAAAGCTGCACCAGAGCGGCCACCGGCTGCGGCGGCTGCAGCGCGCTGGTGAAACAGGTGATGGAGTACCAGCTGGCGGCGCAGGGCGTCGAAGTGAAAAAAGACGTCTGCGAGCATTTCCCGTGGTCGCGCCAGGAGATCTACCACCTGGTGCGGGTCAACCATATCCATACCTTCGAGCAGCTGATTAGCCGCTACGGCCAGGGGCACGGCTGCGAGGTTTGTAAACCGCTGGTGGCCTCGGTGCTGGCCTCCTGCTGGAACGAATACCTGCTGAAGCCGGCGCACCTGCCGCTGCAGGATACCAACGATCGCTATTTCGCCAACATTCAGAAGGACGGAACCTATTCGGTGGTGCCGCGGATGGCGGCGGGGGAAGTGACGCCGGACGGGCTGATCGCCATCGGGCAGATCGCCAAACGTTATCAGCTCTACAGCAAAGTGACCGGCGGCCAGCGCATCGACCTGTTTGGCGCGCGGCTGGAACAGCTGCCGGCTATCTGGCGCGAGCTGGCCGACGCCGGGTTTGAAACCGGCCACGCCTATGGCAAGTCGCTGCGCACGGTGAAGTCCTGCGTCGGCGCAACCTGGTGTCGCTACGGCGTGCAGGACTCCACCGGGCTCGCGGTGCGGCTTGAGCATCGCTATAAAGGGCTACGCGCCCCGCACAAGATCAAGATGGCGGTCTCTGGCTGCACCCGCGAGTGCGCCGAAGCCCAGGGCAAAGATATCGGAGTGATTGCCACCGACAAAGGCTGGAATCTCTACGTCTGCGGCAACGGCGGAATGAAACCGCGTCACGCCGACCTGTTTGCCAGCGATCTCGACGAAGCGACGCTGATCCGCAGCATCGATCGTCTGCTGATGTTCTATATCCGTACCGCCGACCGCCTGCAGCGCACCAGCACCTGGATGGACAACCTGGAGGGCGGCGTCGCCTACCTGCGGCAGGTGGTGCTGGAGGATAGCCTCGGCATTGGCGAGGAGCTGGAGCAGGAGATGGCCCGCATCGTCGACAGCTACCAGTGCGAGTGGCAGACCACCCTCAACGATCCTCAGCGTCTGGCGCTGTTCCGCTCCTTCGTTAACAGCGACCAGCCCGACGAGGCGGTGCAGCGCCACGATCTGCGCGGTCAGCCGCAGCCGTTGCCTGCTGAAGCGTTGCCCGAAGGCGAACTCCCATCCCGGCCGTGGCAGGCGATTTGCGACCTTGACGCCATTCCGGCGCAGGCGGGGATCGGCGCCCGGTTAGGCGAGCGGCAGATCGCCCTGTTCCGCTTCGGCGATCGGGTGTATGCCCTGGACAACCGCGAGCCGGGCAGCGCGGCCAACGTGCTGTCGCGGGGGCTGTTAGGGGACGTCGGCGGGGAACCGGTGGTGATCTCCCCGCTGTACAAACAGCGGATTCGCCTGCGCGACGGCTGGCCGTGCGACGGCGGTGAACAGGCGGTGCGCGCCTGGCCGGTGAAAGTGGAAAACGGCAAAGTGTGGGTGGGCAGCCAGCAGCTGCTGGCGCGAGCGGAGGCCTCCTGATGAAGACCATCCGAACGACCTGTCCCTACTGCGGCGTAGGCTGTGGGGTGCTGGCGAGCGTAGATGACGCGGGGCGGGTGAGCGTGCGCGGCGACGACCAGCACCCGGCCAACCTCGGCCGTCTGTGCGTCAAAGGGGCTGCCCTCGGGGAGACCACGGGCCTGGCGGGGCGGCTATTGGCGCCGGAGGTGGACGGCCAGAAGGTGACCTGGCCTCAGGCGCTGGCGGAGACCGCTTCTCGCCTGCAACAGGTTATCGACCAGCACGGCCCGCAGGCGGTGGCCTTCTACGCCTCCGGCCAGCTGTTAACCGAGGATTACTATGCCGCCAACAAGCTGATGAAGGGGTTTATCGGCGCGGCGAACATCGACACCAATTCGCGGCTATGCATGTCGTCGGCGGTGACCGGCTACAAGCGGGCCTTTGGCGCCGACGTGGTGCCCTGTAGCTATGAGGATGTGGAAAACAGCGATCTGGTGGTGCTGGTCGGCTCAAACGCTGCCTGGGCGCATCCGGTGCTGTACCAGCGTCTGGCGCAGGCGAAGCGGGACAATCCCCGGTTGCAGATCGTGGCGATCGATCCCCGACGCACCGCCACCTGCGAGATCGCCGATCGCCATCTGGCGCTGGCGCCGGGAAGCGACGGCGGGCTGTTCGTGGGGTTGCTTAACGCCCTGGCGCAGGCTGGAGCCTGCGTCGACGGTTTTCGCGATGGCGCGCAGGCGCTGGCCGAAGCGAGTGGCTGGGACGTGGCGAAAGTAGCTGATTTTTGCGGCCTGGCTGCCGATGAGGTGGCGGGTTTCTATCGCGATTTTATCGCCGCCCCGCGGGCCATCACCCTCTACACCATGGGAATTAACCAGTCAGCCAGCGGCAGCGACAAATGTAATGCCATCATCAACGTCCATCTGGCTAGCGGAAAGTATGGCCGCCGCGGCTGCGGCCCCTTTTCGCTGACCGGTCAACCCAACGCCATGGGCGGGCGCGAAGTCGGCGGGCTGGCGACGATGCTGGCGGCGCACATGGATTTTGTGCCGGCCGATCTGCAGCGGCTGGCCCGCTTTTGGGGAACCGAGCGGCTGGCGCAGACTCCGGGGTTGACCGCCGTGGAGCTGTTTGCCGCCATCGGCCGCGGCGAGGTGAAAGCGGTCTGGATCATGGGCACCAATCCGGTGGTGTCCCTCCCCGACAGCCACGCGGTGAGCCAGGCGCTGGCCGGCTGTCCGCTGGTGATCGTCTCGGATGTCGCCGCTGAGACGGATACCGGACATTTCGCCCACATCCGTTTTCCGGCGCTGGCCTGGGGCGAGAAAAATGGCACGGTCACCAACTCGGAGCGGCGCATCTCCCGTCAGCGCAGCTTTCTGCCGCCGCCGGGGGAGGCGAAAGCGGACTGGTGGATCATCGCCAGAGTGGGGCAGGCGCTGGGATATCGCGAGGCGTTTGCCTGGCAGCATCCGCATGACGTTTTCCGCGAGCATGCGGCGCTGTCCGGTTTCGAAAACGACGGCCAGCGGGCGTTTGATATCGGCGCGCTGGCGGATCTCAGCCGCGAGGCGTGGGACGCCATGGCGCCGGTCCGCTGGCCAGTCAGCCGCCGCCGCGCCGACCTGGATGTCACGCGCGGCTGGCATCGCGATGGCCGGTTGCGAATGGTGCCGGTGACGCCTCAGCCGACCCGGGCGGCAACCGATGTCTTTTATCCGCTGATCCTCAACAGCGGGCGGATCCGCGATCAGTGGCACACCATGACCCGCACCGGTGCCGTGCCGCGGCTGATGCAGCATATCGCGGAGCCGGTGGTGGAGGTGGCGCCGCAGGACGCCGTTCGCTACCAGCTTGTCGCCGATGGGCTGGCGCGTATCTGGTCGCGCCATGGGGTGATGGTGGCGAAAGTGGCGATCAGCGAAGGCCAGCGCCCCGGCTCGCTGTTTGTCCCCATGCACTGGAACAATCAGTTCGCCCGCCAGGGGCGGGTGAATAACCTGCTGGCCGCCGTCACGGACCCGCATTCCGCCCAGCCGGAGAGTAAACAGGCGGCGGTGGCCATCGCCGCCTGGCAGCCTGCCTGGCACAGCGAACTGTTTTGTCGCGAACCGCTGCCATTTCCTGCGGCCTGGCACTGGCGGCGGCGGGCGGCGACAGGAGTGCTGCACTACTCGCTGGCCGGGGAGGCGTCAGCCCGCCAGTGGCTCAGGGTCTGGTGCGCGCAGCGCGGCTGGCAGCTGCAGATAGCAGACGGCGGCGCAGTGTGGAACCTGCTGGCGTGGCATCAGGGGAGGCTGATGCTGGGCTGGTGGAGCGATGCGCGCGAGCCGGCGGTGGATAGCGCAGGAGTAAGCGCCGCCTTCGCCACGCCGCCGTCCGATGCCGCCCGGCGCCATGCGCTGCTCAGCGGCCGACCGGACGCCGCCGCCGCGCCGCCGGGGCGGATTGTCTGCAGCTGCTTTGGGGTCGGCGAGCGGGCGATCGGCGAGGCCATCGCCAGCGGCTGCGCCAGCGTCGGGGCTTTGGGCACCAGGCTGAAGTGCGGGACCAACTGCGGCTCCTGCGTGCCGGAGCTCAACGCGCTGCTGGCGACGCAACCGGCCCGCGCCGGGGCCTAACGGCGCGGCGATATCTTCTGTGGTTGGGCGACAGATTGCCCAACCGGTTTCAGCATATTCCTGGAATTGTCCGCAGGGCTGCGGGAGAGGGGAAAAAACGATAAACTAAAACCATCTTCCAATTTTTTCTGCGAGCCCGCGCAAAACCAGTTGATGCCTGTGTCGTACCGTTTGCTGCCATCCCTGATCATTCTCCTGCTGCTGCCGGGCGTTCCCGTCTGGGCGCTGACCGCCAGTCACACCACTCTTACTCCCCAGGAAGAACCTTCCTTGCCCGATTTGGGGATCGCCCCGCAGGTCGATGACGACGCCAGACACTTTGCCGAAGTGGCTAAGAAGTTCGGCGAGGCCAGCATGAGCGATAACGGACTGACGGCGGGCGAACAGGCGCAGATGTTCGCCATCAACAAACTCGGCAATGAAGTGAGCCACCAGCTGGAGAGCTGGCTCTCGCCATGGGGCAACGCCAATGTCGACCTGCTGGTCGATAAAGAGGGGAAGTTCACTGGCAGTAAAGGGAGCTGGTTCGTGCCGTTGCAGGATAACGATCGCTACCTGACGTGGAACCAGTATTCGGTAACCCGGCGCGAGAACGATCTGGTGGGCAACATTGGGCTTGGCCAGCGCTGGCGGGTCGGCGGCTGGCTGCTGGGCTATAACTCGTTTTATGACAAGGTGCTGAGCGAAAGCCTGGCTCGCGGCAGCGTCGGCGCCGAGGCGTGGGGGGAATATCTCCGCCTGTCGGCGAACTACTACCATCCGCTGGGCGACTGGCAGCTGCGGGAGAATCAAACCCAGGAGCAGCGGATGGCCGCAGGGTATGACGTTACCGCCCAGGCGCGGCTGCCGTTTTATGAGCACATCAACACCAGCGTCAGCGTCGAACAATACTTCGGCGACAGCGTCGATCTGTTTCATACCGGCACTGGCTACCATAACCCGGTGGCCGTCTCCGTCGGGCTCAATTACACCCCGGTCCCGCTGGTCACCGTGACCGCCAAGCATAAGCAAGGGGAAAATGGCGTCAGCCAGAATAACGTTGGCCTGAAGCTCAACTACCGCTTTGGTGTGCCGCTCAAGCAGCAGCTGGCGGCGGACGAGGTGGCGTTCAGCAACTCGCTGCGCGGCAGCCGCTTCGACAGCCCGGAGCGGGATAATCTGCCGGTTGTGGAGTATCGGCAGCGCAAAAATCTGACGGTCTATCTGGCCACGCCGCCCTGGGATCTACAGTCCGGGGAGACGGTGCAGCTGAAGCTGCAGATCCATAGTCTGCACGGTATCAAGTCGCTGCACTGGCAGGGCGACACCCAGGCGCTCAGCCTGACGCCGCCGGTGGATGCCCGCAGCCCCGATGGCTGGAGCGTGATTATGCCGGTGTGGAACAGTGAACCGGGCGCCGCGAACCGCTGGCGCCTGTCGGTGGTGGTAGAGGATAAACAGGGGCAGCGCGTCTCATCCAATGAGATCGCCCTGGCGCTGACCGAGCCGCTGGTCAAGTTCACCGCGCCAGGCGTCTCCTGGACGGACTCGCCTTAAAAAATTCGCTCCTGGTGGACCCATACCGCGGCTTCCACCCGGGATTTGAGCTTCATTTTCTTCAGCATGTGCTTGACGTGCACTTTGACGGTGCTTTCGGTGATATCCAGCCGGCGGGCGATCATTTTGTTCGGCAGCCCCTGGGCGATCAGCTTGAGGATGTCGCGCTCGCGCGGGGTCAACTGGCTGATGTCGCGATCGGAGGTGGCGCGGTTGGCGCGCAGGCTGGCGGCCAGCACCGGGGTTAACGCTTCGCTTAATACCATTTCTCCGGCGGCCGCCTGCTGCAGCGCTTTCAGCAGATCTTCCGGCTCCATGTCTTTCAGCAGATAGCCATCGGCGCCGCGCTTGAGGGCGGTAACAACGTCCTCTTCATGGTTAGAGACGCTGAAGACCACCACCCGCCCAGACAGCGATTTCTCACGCAGTTTGTCCAGCGTTTCCAGGCCGTTCATGCCCGGCATATTGAGGTCCAGCAGGATCAGATCCGGATCCAGCGACTCCGCCAGCTCGATACCTTGCGCGCCATTGCTGGCTTCGCCAATCACCTGGATGTCCGGCGCCATGCTAATCAATTGTTTCACGCCGGTGCGCAGCATCGGATGGTCGTCAATGAGAAGGATGGTTGCCCGTTCCTGTTGACTCATGGGGGTCTCCTTATTGGATGGAAAACGTTTTTTCCGGGATAAACGTGACGATCACTTCGGTCCCGCCGGTTTCCCGGCGCCGAACCTGACAGTCGCCGCGCAGGCTTTGCGCGCGATCCCGCATAATAATTAAACCGTAATGGTTACTCCGCTCGGCGTGGTCCGGCACGCCGCGGCCGTTATCCGCCACCACCAGACGGACCTGGTTATCGCGTTGTGACACCGTCACGGTCACTTCCGTCGCGCTGGCATGCTTCAGGGCGTTGCTTAACGCTTCGCGGGCGATCTGCAGCAGGTGTATGGCCTGATGCGACGGCACAAAGCGCGGCGGAAGCTGATAATCAAGCTGCACCGTAAAGCCGAAGTGGGCGCTGTACTCCTGACAGCTGGCCTCCAGCGCCGGGCGCAGGCCCGGCTCGGTCAACTGCAGGCGGAAGGTGGTTAACAGCTCCCGCAGTTGGGCCCACGAGGTATTCAGCTCGTTACGAATTTGCCCCAGCAGCTGGCGGCTCTCCGCCGGCAACGCGTCGCCCTGCATCTGCAGGCAGCTGACCTGCATCTTCATACAGGATAGCGACTGGGCGATGGAGTCATGCAGCTCGCGAGCGATAGTGGCCCGCTCTTCCATGACGATCAGCTGCTGCTGTTTCTCCTGATGGCGGTCCAGCGCCAGGGTGCTGGTCAGTTGTTCAACCAACGTATCCACCAGTTGCTGCTGATCGTGGCTGAGATGACGGCCAACCGGCAGCGTCGCCAGCAGGATGCCGTACTGATTATGCGCATCCGACAGCCGCCACTTCAGCGTCGTGCCGCCATCCGGTAGCGGCGGCAGGTTGCGTGGGCAGAGGTAGCAGCCCATGTCATCACATTCATTATCCGAGTGGCAGGTAAACTCCTGATGGTTGTCTTCATCTTCCAGGTCGTAGACCCGCACCTCGATATCGCGCAGCAGCGTCAGACCCTGCAGACCGTTCAGCACCGGCGAAATGCGTTCGCAGAGCGGGGCGTTGGCGTGCAGCCGGCGGTTGGCCTGCCATAAGAAGGCGAGGATCTCGTTCTTCTGTTCCAGCCCGGCGGTCTTCTCCTGCACCCGGCGCTCCAGCACGGCGTAGCTTTCCGCCAGCTCTTCCGACATGTTATTTAGCGCCATGCCGAGAGTCGCCATTTCGTTGCGCCCGCTGATGTGCGCCCGCTGGGTGAAATCACGCTGGCTCACCGCTCGCGCCATGCTCAGCAGCTGTTTCCATGGCCGCAGCAGTCGGGCGCGTAGCCAGATGATGGTGAAGATCAGCAGTAGCGCCATGCCGATGGCGAGGAGGCGATGGATCCAGACCACCCGTTCGATACGCTGCTCGGTGGTATGGTCGAATGCGGTCACCAGCTGGTCGATACGATCGACAAAGTCGGCGACATCCTGGGCGACCTCCGCCTGGTTGACCGCGCGCTGCATGCCGGGAGCCAGCGCCAACTGCCAGTACTGCTGCAAGGCCTGCAGCTGGCGCTCCTGTCCGTCGCGGCGGGCGGAGTTTTGCAGCTCCGGACTAAAGACGGTGGCGGTCATATCATCGACCAGCTTTTGATCGTGTTCATTCAGCGGGATCGCCGCCAGCAGCCGGTAGCTCTGCATGCGTAATGACCCAGCTTTGTTAATGGCGTGCGCGCTGCCCTGCACGCCGTTGACCAGGCGCGCGGAGATCGCCATGCCGGCGACGCCTGTAAGGGTGGCAAGCAGGACGATCAACGCCAGTTGATTGACCAGCGTCAGCGGGGTAAAAAGACGTTTTAACATGGAATGCGTGGCTCCTGACCGGTCGTGTCTCCGGGAGTGGCGCTTATTCTCGGCTATCCCCTGGAGTATACCCATACCCCCAAAGAGTTACTCCTTAATTGTCGGTGGTAGGCACCGTTGGGAGAGGGGTTATACGCATCCCGGCAGCCGTGTGAAAAACCACACTTTTTTTCCCACCATTCTCTACTCACTTCGGAGCATGGTCTATTTTTGCACAAATTAGTCCGCGCTTTTCCTTTGATTTATATCAACTTACCGCCCCGGGCAACCCCTAAGGTAGCGGCAGGAAATATGAATAATCAGAGGTATCTATGAGTCAATCTTCCCTCCCGGAGAAGGCTAATCGCTCGGTCATTACCGACTGGCGGCCTGAAGATCCTGAATTCTGGCAACAGCGCGGCCACCATGTGGCGAGCCGCAATTTATGGATCTCCGTTCCCTGTCTGTTACTGGCGTTCTGCGTATGGATGTTGTTCAGCGCCGTTGCCGTTAACCTCAACAAAGTGGGCTTTCAGTTTACGACCGATCAGCTGTTTATGCTGACCGCGCTGCCGGCGCTCTCCGGCGCGTTGTTGCGCGTGCCGTACGCCTTTATGGTGCCGCTGTTCGGCGGCCGTCGCTGGACGGCGTTCAGCACCGGGATCATGATTGTGCCGTGCGTGTGGCTGGGCTTTGCGGTCCAGGATACTTCCACGCCGTTTAGCGTCTTCGTCATCATCTCTCTGCTGTGCGGCTTCGCCGGGGCCAACTTCGCCTCCAGTATGGCCAACATCAGTTTTTTCTTCCCGAAAGCGAAGCAGGGCGGGGCGCTGGGCGTCAACGGCGGCCTCGGCAATATGGGCGTCAGCGTGATGCAGCTGGTCGCACCGCTGGTGGTGTCGGTCTCGGTGTTTGCCATTTTTGGCGGGACAGGCAGCCAGCAGCCGGACGGCTCGATGCTGTATCTGGAAAACGCCGCGTGGATCTGGGTACCTTTCCTGATTATCTTCACCCTGGCGGCGTGGTTCTTTATGAACGACCTGTCAGCTTCCAAAGCCTCGCTGAGCGAACAGCTGCCGGTGCTTAAACGCCTGCATCTGTGGATCATGGCGCTGCTCTATCTGGCGACCTTCGGCTCCTTTATCGGTTTCTCCGCCGGTTTTGCCATGCTGTCGAAAACCCAGTTCCCGGACGTGCAGATCCTGCACTACGCCTTCTTCGGTCCGTTTATTGGCGCGCTGGCGCGTTCGATGGGCGGGGCGATCTCCGACCGTCTCGGCGGTACCCGCGTGACGCTGGTGAACTTCGTGGTGATGGCTGTCTTCTGCGCGCTGCTGTTCCTGACGCTGCCGACCAATGGCCAGGGCGGCAACTTCATCGCCTTCTTTGCAGTGTTTATGGTGCTGTTCCTTGCCGCCGGGCTGGGCAGCGCCTCCACCTTCCAGATGATCTCCGTGATCTTCCGTAAGCTGACCATGGACCGGGTGAAGGCCCAGGGCGGCAGCGAAGCCCAGGCGATGCGCGAGGCGGCGACCGATACCGCGGCGGCGCTGGGCTTTATCTCCGCCATTGGCGCCATCGGCGGCTTCTTTATTCCGAAGGCGTTCGGTATCTCGCTGGATCTGACCGGCTCGCCGGCCGGCGCGATGAAAGTCTTCCTGATCTTCTATATTGCCTGCGTAATCATCACCTGGGCGGTATACGGCCGTAAGCGTCAGTAATTCGCCATAGTCGATGTCGCTTCATAAAGGCGCACTCCTGAGGGAGGCGCCTTTTTTACTGGCTTAATTAGTTACAACATACTATTGAGCGTTTTTATTCATTTTGGCCACTGAGCCGGGAAGGGATGGCTTACCAGCGTCACCGCTCTACCCCTTAATACCTCCCTGGTGAACCATCCCGCGTCTGACGAGCTATTTTTCGCTAAAAAACCTTAAAAAACATCAAATTAAAAAACTGAGTTTTATACCACCTTGGTGGTAATTGCCAGTTTCCGCCACGTTAACAAGCCAGTCCGTATTGATCGCTATCAATTCCCGCCCGCTTTCATGGCGTTACCTTCGCTGCAAATCCAGCAATGTCGATTTATCAGAGAGCCGTCAGGCTCCATATCAGGAGAAACCCGATGAGTAAATTCCTGGACCGGTTTCGCTACTTCAAACAGAAGGGTGAAACCTTTGCCGATGGGCACGGCCAGCTTCTAAACACCAACCGGGACTGGGAGGATGGATACCGTCAACGTTGGCAGCATGACAAAATTGTGCGTTCCACTCACGGTGTTAACTGCACCGGTTCATGCAGCTGGAAGATTTATGTCAAAAACGGGCTGGTGACCTGGGAAACCCAGCAAACGGACTATCCGCGCACCCGTCCGGACCTGCCAAACCACGAACCACGCGGCTGCCCGCGCGGCGCCAGCTACTCCTGGTATCTGTACAGCGCGAACCGCCTGAAATACCCGCTGATGCGCAAACGCCTGATGAAGATGTGGCGGGAGGCGAAGGTTCAGCATAGCGATCCGGTCGCGGCATGGGCCTCGATTATCGAAGACGCCGACAAAGCTAAAAGCTTCAAACAGGCGCGCGGTCGCGGCGGGTTTGTCCGCTCCTCATGGCAGGAAGTGAACGAGCTGATTGCCGCCTCCAACGTCTATACCGTGAAAACTTACGGTCCGGACCGCGTGGCCGGCTTCTCGCCGATCCCGGCGATGTCGATGGTCTCCTACGCCTCCGGTGCCCGTTACCTGTCGCTGATCGGCGGCACTTGCCTGAGCTTCTACGACTGGTACTGTGACCTGCCGCCGGCCTCGCCGATGACCTGGGGCGAGCAGACCGATGTGCCGGAATCCGCCGACTGGTACAACTCCAGCTATATCATCGCCTGGGGCTCCAACGTGCCGCAGACCCGTACCCCGGATGCGCACTTCTTTACCGAAGTTCGCTATAAAGGGACCAAAACCGTGGCCATCACCCCGGACTACGCCGAAATCGCCAAGCTCTGCGATCTGTGGCTGGCGCCGAAGCAGGGTACCGATGCCGCGATGGCGCTGGCGATGGGCCACGTGATGCTGCGTGAGTTCCATCTTGATAAGCCGAGCCAGTATTTCACCGATTACGTGCGTCGCTACACCGACATGCCGATGCTGGTGATGCTTGAGGAGCGCGACGGCTATTACGCCGCCGGCCGCACGCTGCGCGCGTCCGACCTCGTGGATTCCCTTGGTCAGGAGAAGAATCCGGAATGGAAGACCGTCGCCTTTGACGAGAAAGGCGATCTCACCGTGCCGAACGGTTCCCTCGGATTCCGCTGGGGCGATAAAGGCAAATGGAACCTCGAACAGCGCGATGGCAAAACCGGCGAAGAGATTGAGCTGCGTCTGAGTCTGCTCGGCAGCCATGACGAGGTGGCGGACGTTGGCTTCCCGTACTTCGGCGGCGAAGGTTCTGAGCACTTCAACAAAGTCGCTCTTGAAAACATTCTGCTGCACAAACTGCCGGTCAAACGCCTGCAGCTGGCCGACGGCTCCAGCGCGCTGGTGACCACCGTGTACGATCTGACCATGGCCAACTATGGCCTGGAGCGCGGTCTGAACGATGACAACTGCGCCGCCAGCTATGATGAAGTGAAAGCCTACACCCCGGCCTGGGCGGAGAAAATTACCGGTGTCTCCCGCGCGCATATCATCCGTACCGCCCGCGAGTTTGCCGATAACGCCGATAAAACCCATGGTCGCTCGATGATTATCGTCGGGGCGGGTCTCAACCACTGGTTCCACCTCGACATGAACTACCGCGGTCTGATCAACATGCTGATCTTCTGCGGCTGCGTCGGCCAGAGCGGTGGCGGTTGGGCGCACTATGTGGGCCAGGAAAAACTGCGTCCACAGACCGGCTGGCAGCCGCTGGCGTTCGCCCTTGACTGGCAGCGTCCGGCACGCCATATGAACAGCACCTCGTACTTTTACAACCACTCCAGCCAGTGGCGCTATGAAACCGTGACCGCGCAGGAGCTGCTGTCGCCGATGGCGGATAAATCCCGCTACAGCGGCCATCTGATCGACTTCAACGTCCGCGCCGAGCGGATGGGCTGGCTGCCGTCGGCGCCGCAGCTGGGCGTTAACCCGCTGCGCATCGCCGATGAGGCGAAAAAAGCCGGCATGACGCCGGTGGATTACACCGTCAAATCCCTGAAAGAGGGATCGATTCGCTTTGCGGCGGAGCAGCCGGAAAACGGTAAAAACCATCCGCGTAACCTGTTTATCTGGCGTTCCAACCTGCTGGGCTCCTCCGGTAAAGGCCATGAGTACATGCTCAAGTACCTGCTGGGTACGGAGAACGGCATTCAGGGTAAAGACCTTGGCAAGCAGGGCGGCGTGAAGCCGGAAGAAGTCGAATGGCGAGATAACGGCCTCGACGGCAAGCTGGATCTCGTGGTGACTCTCGACTTCCGTCTGTCGAGCACCTGTCTCTACTCCGACATCGTGCTGCCGACCGCCACCTGGTATGAAAAAGACGACATGAATACCTCGGATATGCATCCGTTTATTCATCCGCTGTCGGCGGCCGTTGACCCGGCCTGGGAATCGAAGAGCGACTGGGATATCTATAAAGGTATCGCGAAGAAATTCTCTGAACTGTGCGTGGGTCACCTCGGTAAAGAAACCGACGTCGTTACGCTGCCGATCCAGCATGATTCCGCCGCGGAAATGGCGCAGCCGCTGGACGTCAAAGACTGGAAGAAGGGCGAATGTGACCTGATTCCGGGGAAAACCGCACCGCATATTATTCCGGTCGAGCGTGATTATCCGGCGACTTACGAGCGCTTCACCTCTATTGGCCCGCTGCTGGAAACCATCGGCAACGGCGGGAAAGGCATCGCCTGGAATACCCAGAGCGAAATGGACCTGCTGCGTAAGCTCAACTACACCAAGGCGGAAGGCCCGGCGAAAGGTCAGCCGAAGCTGGAGACGGCCATTGACGCCGCGGAGATGATCCTCACCCTGGCACCGGAAACGAACGGTCAGGTGGCGGTGAAGGCGTGGAAAGCGCTGAGCGAGATCACCGGCCGTGAGCACGCGCACCTGGCGCTGAACAAAGAAGACGAGAAGATCCGTTTCCGCGACATTCAGGCGCAGCCGCGGAAAATTATCTCCAGCCCGACCTGGTCAGGTCTGGAAGACGAACACGTCTCCTATAACGCCGGATACACCAACGTTCACGAGCTGATCCCATGGCGTACCCTGTCCGGTCGTCAGTCGCTGTATCAGGATCACCAGTGGATGCGCGACTTTGGCGAAAGCCTGCTGGTTTATCGTCCGCCGATTGACACCCGCTCGGTGAAAGCGGTGATGGGCGAGAAGTCCAACGGCAACCCTGAGAAGGCGCTGAACTTCCTGACCCCGCACCAGAAATGGGGTATCCACTCGACCTACAGCGATAACCTGCTGATGCTGACCCTGTCACGCGGCGGACCGATCGTCTGGATGAGCGAGGCGGATGCGAAAGATCTGGGGATCGAAGATAACGACTGGATCGAAGTGTTCAACGCCAACGGCGCCCTGACGGCGCGCGCCGTGGTGAGCCAGCGCGTGCCGGCCGGGATGACCATGATGTACCACGCGCAGGAACGCATCGTGAACCTGCCTGGCTCTGAAGTTACCGGCCAGCGCGGCGGGATCCACAACTCGGTTACCCGTATTACGCCGAAACCGACCCATATGATCGGCGGCTATGGCCATCTGGCCTATGGCTTTAACTACTACGGCACCGTCGGCTCCAACCGCGATGAGTTTGTGGTGGTACGTAAGATGAAGAACATTAACTGGTTAGACGGCGAAGGCAATGACCAGGTACAGGAGAGCGTAAAATGAAAATTCGTTCACAAGTCGGCATGGTGCTGAATCTCGATAAGTGCATCGGCTGCCACACCTGCTCGGTCACCTGTAAAAACGTCTGGACCAGCCGGGAAGGGATGGAGTACGCCTGGTTCAATAACGTGGAGAGTAAGCCTGGCGTCGGTTTTCCGAACGACTGGGAAAACCAGGAGAAATGGAAGGGCGGCTGGATCCGCAAAATCAACGGCAAGCTGCAGCCGCGCATGGGCAACCGCGCGATGCTATTAGGTAAAATCTTCGCGAACCCGCATCTGCCGGGCATCGATGATTACTACGAGCCGTTCGATTACGACTACCAGAACCTGCATAACGCCCCGGAGAGTAAACACCAGCCGATCGCCCGTCCGCGCTCGCTGATCACCGGCCAACGGATGGACAAGATCACCAGCGGTCCGAACTGGGAAGAGATCCTCGGCGGCGAGTTTGAAAAGCGCGCCAAAGACCAGAACTTCGACAACATGCAGAAGGCGATGTACGGCCAGTTCGAGAACACCTTCATGATGTATCTGCCGCGCCTGTGCGAGCACTGCCTGAACCCGGCGTGCGTCGCGACCTGCCCGAGCGGCGCCATCTATAAGCGTGAAGAAGACGGCATCGTGCTCATCGACCAGGACAAGTGCCGCGGCTGGCGGATGTGCATCACCGGCTGCCCGTACAAGAAAATCTACTTCAACTGGAAGAGCGGAAAGTCCGAAAAGTGCATCTTCTGCTACCCGCGTATTGAATCCGGAATGCCGACGGTATGCTCCGAAACCTGCGTGGGCCGAATCCGCTATCTCGGCGTCCTGTTGTATGACGCGGATGCGATCGAAAATGCCGCCTGCACCGAGAACGAGAAAGATCTCTATCAGCGTCAACTGGACGTGTTCCTCGATCCGAACGACCCGAAAGTGATTGAGCAGGCGCTGAAAGATGGCGTACCGCAGGGGGTGATTGAAGCCGCGCAGCAGTCGCCTGTCTGGAAAATGGCGATGGACTGGAAGCTGGCCCTGCCGCTGCACCCGGAATATCGCACCCTGCCGATGGTCTGGTACGTGCCGCCGCTGTCGCCGATTCAGTCCGCCGCCGATGCCGGCGAACTCGGCAGCAATGGGATCCTGCCGGACGTGGAAAGCCTGCGTATTCCGGTGCAGTATCTGGCGAACCTGCTGACCGCCGGCGATACCCAACCGGTCCTGTTGGCCCTGAAGCGGATGCTGGCGATGCGTCACTATAAGCGGGCGGAAACCGTTGACGGCGTTGTCGATACCCGCGCGCTGGATGAGGTGGGCTTAAGCGAAGCGCAGGCTCAGGAGATGTACCGCTACCTGGCGATCGCTAACTACGAAGATCGTTTCGTGGTGCCAAGCAGCCATCGTGAACAGGCGCGGGAAGCGTTCCCGGAGAAAAACGGCTGCGGCTTTAGCTTTGGCGACGGCTGCCACGGCTCTGACAGCCAGTTCAACCTGTTCAACAGCCGTCGCATCGACGCCATCGACGTGACCAGCAAAACGGAGCCGCACGCATGATTGAACTTGTGATTGTGTCGCGCCTGCTCGAATACCCTGACGCTGCCTTATGGCAGCATCAGCAGGAGATGTTTGAGGCGCTTGCGTCATCAGAGAAACTCAGCAAAGAGGATGCTCACGCGCTGGGCGTTTTTCTGCGCGATCTGCTGACTCAGGATCCGCTGGATGCCCAGGCGGCCTATAGCGAACTGTTTGACCGCGGCCGGGCCACCTCGCTGCTGCTGTTTGAACACGTGCACGGCGAATCCCGCGATCGCGGGCAGGCGATGGTTGATCTGATGGCGCAGTATGAGCGCCACGGTCTGCTGCTCGATAGCCATGAGTTGCCGGATCATCTGCCGTTGTATCTGGAGTATCTGGCGCAGCTGCCGGAAGAGGAAGCGCTTGGCGGCCTGCGGGACGTTGCGCCGATCCTCGGCCTGCTCAGCGCGCGGCTGCAGCAGCGCGAGAGCCGCTATGCGGTGCTGTTCGAACTGCTGCTGAAGCTGGCAAACACTCAGGTCGACAGCCAGAAGGTGGCGGAGAAGATTGCCGACGAAGCCCGCGACGATACGCTGCAGGCGCTGGACGCGGTCTGGGAAGAAGAACAGGTGAAATTCTTTGCCGACCAGGGCTGCGGCGAGTCGGAGATTTCCGCTCACCAGCGTCGTTTTGCCGGAGCCGTGGCCCCGCAATATCTGAATATCTCTAACGGAGGACAGCAATAATGCACTTCCTGAATATGTTCTTCTTTGACATTTATCCGTACATTGCGGGTTCAGTGTTCCTGATCGGCAGTTGGCTGCGCTACGACTACGGTCAGTACACCTGGCGCGCCGCCTCCAGCCAGATGCTGGACCGTAAGGGAATGAACCTGGCGTCGAACCTGTTCCATATCGGCATCCTCGGCATTTTCGCCGGCCACTTCCTCGGCATGCTGACCCCGCACTGGATGTATGAATCCTTCCTGCCGATCGACGTCAAGCAGAAGATGGCGATGATCGCCGGCGGCGCCTGCGGCGTGATGACCCTGGTGGGCGGTTTACTGCTGCTTAAGCGTCGTTTGCTCAGCCCACGCGTGCGCGCCACCACCACCGGCGCGGATATTCTGATCCTCTCCCTGCTGATGGTGCAGTGTGCGCTGGGTCTACTGACGATCCCATTCTCTGCCCAGCATATGGACGGCAGCGAAATGATGAAGCTGGTCGGCTGGGCGCAGTCGGTGGTCACCTTCCACGGCGGTGCGTCGCAGCACCTGGATGGCGTGGCGTTTATCTTCCGCGTCCACCTGGTGCTGGGGATGACCCTGTTCCTGCTGTTCCCATTCTCTCGCCTGGTTCATATCTGGAGCGCGCCGGTAGAGTACCTGACGCGCAAATACCAGATTGTCCGCGCCCGTCGCTAACTGGCCCGCGACCGCTGACTGACCCCGCCCTGGCGGGGTTTTTTTTCGCCCCAGCCGAGGTTATTCCCGGCGGCGGCAAACAGAATAAGCATCCCGCCGAGCAACTGCACAGGGGTTAACGCATGATGGAAGACCAGATAGTCGACCCCCATCGCCACCAACGGATAAATAAAGGAGAGCGAACCGGTAATGGGCGTCGGCAGCTTCTGTATCGCGCTATATAAAAGCTGATACATGATCCCGGTATGGACGACGCCGAGGATCAGCAGATAGCGCCAGGGGAAGCTGGCAGAAAAGTCGGGCATTTGCACCAGCGGCAGCAGCATCACGACGCCGACGAGCACCTGAATAAAGGCAATATGCTGAGCAGGGAGCGGATGCAGTTTGCGGGCGATGATGGCGGTCAGGGCATAGAAAAATGCCGCGCCTAATGCCAGCAAAACGCCGGCCGTGAGACTTTCGCCGTGCGTCGGGGCAAGCTCGCTTGACAGCAGGATCACCACGCCGCCGAAGGCCAGCAGTAACCATCCCCATTTTACGGCGCTGACCCGTTCCCCCAACACCATGCCCATCAGCACCAGCATAAACGGCTGGGTGTTGTAGACCACCGTGGCCATGCCAATTGAAATACGCGAGTAGGCGGCAAACAGCAGCAGCCAGTTGATGACCAGCGCGATGCCGCCAAGTACCGCGAGGGCGAGGGTGAAGCGCGTGAGACGACTGAAGGGCTGGCGGCTGAGAACGATAAACAGCAGCAGGGTGAGCGCGCCAATCAGGCAGCGCCAGAACACCACATCAATTACCGGCAAACCAGAGAGCAGCACAAACGCGCCGATCGAGCCAGAAATTATCATCGCCAGGCTCATTTGCCAGACGCCGCGGGTAATTTGCATATTTCGCCTCCAGAAGTTTTCCAGTATTGTGCGAAAAATCCTGACAGCCTGACATGGCTGAATTAAGGCAAACAGGGGGAAATCCCTTTCATAATTAGGTAAAAAACATGAATGACGTACTTGATGAAATTGACCGGGCGATCCTCACTTGCCTGACTCAGGATGCCAGAGTCTCGTTGAAGGTATTGAGCGCGCGGGTGGGGCTGACCTCGCCGAGCATCGCCGAGCGGGTGAAGCGCCTGGAGGAGCGGGGCGTGATTCAGGGCTATGGGGCGCGGGTGAATCTCGCCGCGCTGGGCTACAGCCTGCAGGCGCTGGTGCGGGTTCGGCCGCTGCCTGGTCTACTGCAGAAGGTGGATAAATATATCCAGGCGATGCCGGAGTGCATCGAAAGTGACAAAGTGACCGGAGAGGATTGTTTCGTGATGCGACTGGTGGTGCGTGATATTGCCCAGCTGGATACGCTACTGGACGGCCTGGCCGAATTTGCGCAGTGCAATACCTCGGTGGTGAAAAGTTCGCCGGTGAAGAGGCGACTGCCCCCGCTGTGAGTTTTCCCGGAGGCGGTGCGGCGCACCTGACCGGACTACCAGACGGCACACCTGTAGCCTCGCTAAGCGAAGCGCGAGCGAGGAGATAGCAGAACAGGTGGCTGAAGAGAGTGCGACAGTAGTGGGGGAAGGATAACTCGGCGCTAAAGCGCCTCGCCCTTCGGGCCGTTGCCTGCGGCAACGTTCTCTCGCTACGCTCGAGTCGACCCCTGGTCGAAGCTTCTCATCCTTTCCCGTGGGGCAGAATATAGAGTATCGCAGATGGAGTAAGCTGGGGATGACATGAAGAGATGGTGGTGGGGGAAGGATAACTCGGCGCTAAAGCGCCTCGCCCTTCGGGCCGTTGCCTGCGGCAACGTTCTCTCGCTACGCTCGAGTCGACCCCTGGTCGAAGCTTCTCATCCTTTCCCGTGGGGCAGAATATAGAGTATCGCAGATGGAGTAAGCTGGGGATGACATGAAGAGATGGTGGTGGGGGAAGGATAACTCGGCGCTAAAGCGCCTCGCCCTTCGGGCCGTTGCCTGCGGCAACGTTCTCTCGCTACGCTCGAGTCGACCCCTGGTCGAAGCTTCTCATCCTTTCCCGTGGGGCAGAATATAGAGTATCGCAGATGGAGTAAGCTGGGGATGACATGAAGAGATGGTGGTGGGGGAAGGATAACTCGGCGCTAAAGCGCCTCGCCCTTCGGGCCGTTGCCTGCGGCAACGTTCTCTCGCTACGCTCGAGTCGAACCTTAGTCGAAGCTTCTCATCCTTCCCCGTAGGGCAGAATATAAAGTATCGCAAGTGGAGTAAGCTGGGTAATACATGAAGGGATGGTGGTGGGGGAAGGATTCGAACCTTCGAAGTCGATGACGGCAGATTTACAGTCTGCTCCCTTTGGCCGCTCGGGAACCCCACCAGGGGAAAATCACATTGTAGGCTATTCAGCAAAATGAATGGTGGTGGGGGAAGGATTCGAACCTTCGAAGTCGATGACGGCAGATTTACAGTCTGCTCCCTTTGGCCGCTCGGGAACCCCACCACGGGGTAATGCTTAGTACTGGCCTGCTTCCTTCTCGGGAAGCGGGGCGCATCATACCAAATGATGCGCCCCTGTAAAGCATTCCTTTGACAAAAATAAACTGGTTGCCTGATTTTTACCCGTAACGCCGTAAAGCTAACCAATTCATTTCTCAGTCGATTAAAGAATAATCGTCCGGTTGCCGTAGACGAAGACGCGCTGCGCCAGTACCTGATACAGCGCCCGGCTCAATACGTTTTTTTCGACATCGCGCCCGGCACGCATCATATCTTCTGCGGTATAAGTATGATCGACGTGAATGACGTCCTGCATAATGATGGGGCCTTCGTCCAGATTATCATTCACGTAGTGGGCGGTGGCGCCGATGATCTTCACGCCACGCTCATAGGCCTGATGATACGGACGCGCGCCGATAAACGCCGGCAGGAACGAGTGGTGAATGTTAATGATCTTGTTCGGGAAACGGGCGACAAATTCCGGCGTAAGCACGCGCATATACTTGGCCAGCACCACGTAATCCGGCTCGTGGGCGGCAATCGCGTCGCCCATCTGTTTGTCGTGCTCTTCGCGGCTCAGCCCTTCATGGCTGACCAGTTCAAACGGGATGCCAAAACGTTCCACCAGCGGGCGCAGGGTGTCATGGTTACCAATAACCGCGGCAATGTCGACATCCAGCCCGCCGTAATTGGCTTTCATCAGCAGATCGCCGAGGCAGTGGGCCTCTTTCGTCACCAGAATCACCACCCGGCGGCGGCCTGCCGGATTGAGTTCACGAATCGAGCCTTCCGGCAGGGCGCTGTCCAGATCGGCCAGCAGAATAGCGTCGTTGAAAATGCCTTCCAGTTCGGTGCGCATAAAGAAACGACCGGTACGGTGGTCAACAAATTCGTTGTTCTGCACAATGTTAAGTTCGTGCTTGTAGCAGATATTGGTGATACGCGCGATGAGGCCTTTCTGATCAGGGCAAATAGTGCGTAGTACTTTACGTTGTAATGAATGCATCGCGAGGAAAATCCTGTAGTGTTTGCAAGCGCTGCGGCAGCGTTACTGGCCGCAGCATTTTTTAAATTTTTTACCTGAACCGCAAGGGCAGGGGTCGTTACGGCCAATCAGCGGTCGTGTCCCGTCGATATAGTACCACTGTCCATTTTCTTTTAAGAATCTGGAACGTTCAATAATGGCGCCCGGGCGGTTATTGTCATTAAAGCGGGCGATAAAGCTGACAAAGCCTTCATTTGCGGCTCGTCCTTCATCGCTGGCGAACAGGGTTAAGCCCAGCCATTCTGTGTGGGCAAAGCCTTTCTCCAGTTCGGCGCGAAACTGCCGCGCCTGACAGGACGGATGCCAGGTTTTGATCAGATAGTCGGCATCTTTCATGACGAACGCGCTGTAACGGGAGCGCATAAGCTGTGACGGGCCTGGCGCAAGCTCAGCGCCGGACAGATATCGCTGGCAACATGAGCTATACTCCAGTGCGCTGCCACAGGGGCATAATTGCGACAAAACAGCCTCCATGGAAGAATGAGTAACGGCGCTTCTACGCCAAAGGGCTTTATGTTAACTGAGCCGTGACAATGTTGCCACGCTCAGAGTGGAAGGATAGTTATCAGTACTAATGAGAAAGCTTAAAATTGGTCTGGCGTTAGGTGCGGGTGCCGCCCGCGGATGGTCGCATATTGGCGTCATCAACGCCCTCCAGCAGGCCGGCATTGAGATTGATATCGTGGCCGGTTGCTCTATCGGTTCGCTGGTAGGGGCGGCGTATGCCTGTAACCGGCTCCCGGCCCTTGAGTCCTGGGTCTGCTCTTTCAGCAACTGGGACGTTCTGAAACTGATGGACCTCTCCTGGCGCCGCGGTGGACTGTTGCGGGGTGAAAAGGTATTCAATCATTATCGCCGCATCATGCCCGTGACCGATATCGAACACTGCGAACGGCGATTTGCCGCCGTCGCGACAAATTTAAGCACTGGCAGGGAGCTGTGGTTTACCGAAGGCGATCTGCATTTAGCGATTCGAGCCTCCTGCAGTATGCCGGGGTTAATGTCGCCGGTAAGGCATAATGGTTACTGGCTGGTCGATGGCGCGGTGGTCAATCCGGTTCCCGTGTCGCTTACGCGGGCAATGGGGGCCGATATCGTGATTGCCGTGGATCTGCAACATGATGCCCACCTTATGCAGCAGGATTTATTCTCCCTCGAAACGCCGCGGCGGGAAGCCGAAGCGAAGGAGGGGCCATGGCATACTCGTCTGCGCGCACGCTTGACGCAAATGAGTTCCCGCCGGACGGCCGTGACGCCGACGGCGATGGAGATCATGACCACTTCTATCCAGGTCCTGGAGAATCGTCTTAAACGCAATCGTATGGCGGGCGACCCGCCGGATATCCTGTTGCAACCGTACTGTCCACAAGTCTCGACGCTTGATTTCCATCGCGCCGGCGAGGCGATTACCGCAGGGCAGCTGGCGGTAGAAAAGAAAATGGATGAATTATTACCCTTAGTGCGTACCGCGATTTGACGCACGAGTACCTGACTTAAGCAAATTCTGACAGGCGATAGTGAGAATAGCGTGCCACTATTGAATTATCGTCAGCCAGGGGAGATATCATGACGCAGCCATTGGCGGGAAAACAGATTCTGATAGTTGAAGACGAACCCGTTTTCCGCTCACTCTTGCATGGATGGCTGACCTCGCTGGGAGCAACGACCTTCCAGGCGGAAGATGGCAAGGATGCCCTGCATAAAATGACGGAGGTGCATCCGGACCTGATGATCTGCGACATTTCGATGCCGAGAATGAACGGTCTGGAGCTGGTGGAGACGTTGCGTAATCGCGGCGAGCAGCTACCGATCCTGATGATTTCCGCTACCGAAAACATGGCCGATATAGCCAAAGCGTTGCGGCTTGGCGTTCAGGACGTGTTGTTAAAGCCAGTAAAAGATTTCAATCGCCTGCGTGAAACCGTTTATGCGTGCCTCTATCCTGCGATGTTCAGTTCACGTGTGGAAGAGGAAGAGCGTCTATTTGAGGACTGGGACGCGCTGGTCAGTAATCCTACCGCCGCCTCACGATTACTGCAGGAATTACAGCCGCCGGTGCAACAGGAAATGTCGCACTGCCGCATTCATTATCGCCAGCTGGTGTCGGCGGATAAACCCGGTCTGGTACTCGATATCGCGCCGCTCTCGGACAATGATTTGGCCTTCTATTGTCTGGATGTCACACGAGCAGGAGATAATGGCGTACTGGCAGCTTTATTATTGCGCGCGTTGTTCAATGGCTTGTTACAGGAGCAACTGGCGCATCAGGGACAACGGCTTCCAGAAATGGGGAGTCTGCTAAAACAGGTGAATCAGCTGCTGCGTCAGGCAAACCTTCCCGGTCAGTTTCCTTTGTTAGTGGGGTATTACCACAGCGGACTGAAAAATTTAATTCTGGTGTCGGCGGGGCTCAATGGCACGCTGAATACCGGTGAGCATCAAATTCAGATTAGTAATGGCGTTCCTTTGGGAACGTTGGGTGATGCTTACCTTAACCAAATTAGCCAGCGTTGTACCTCATGGCAGTGCCAAATTTGGGGGGCTGGAGGGCGTTTACGCTTAATGTTGTCTGCGGAATGAGCAATTACGGTTATATCTAAGCAGACGGGATTACCCGTTGCCCTTTAGCGGTGGTAACATCGAGCAGTTTTATGCGTAAAAGTCCTAATTCGAGGCTATCGGAAGCTTTTCAGACCAGTGAATACGCGGTTGACTGATATACTCGACACGTTATTTGTAACGAGAAGTTTAAAAAACAAACAGTCCAGGAGATTTCAATGGCTGCCCTTAATTCTAAAGTCAGAAAAGCGGTTATCCCGGTTGCGGGATTAGGCACCAGGATGCTGCCGGCCACCAAAGCGATTCCAAAAGAAATGCTGCCGCTGGTAGATAAGCCGTTAATTCAGTACGTTGTTAATGAATGTATCGCTGCAGGAATTACTGAAATTGTTCTGGTAACGCACTCGTCCAAAAACTCTATCGAAAACCATTTCGATACCAGTTTTGAGCTGGAAGCGATGCTGGAAAAACGTGTGAAACGCCAGCTGCTGGAAGAAGTGCAGTCTATTTGTCCGCCACACGTAACCATTATGCAAGTTCGTCAGGGCCTGGCAAAAGGTCTGGGACACGCGGTGCTTTGCGCCCATCCGGTGGTGGGTGATGAGCCGGTCGCAGTTATTCTGCCAGACGTTATTCTGGATGAATATGAATCCGATCTGAGCCGCGATAACCTCGCGGAGATGATCTCTCGTTTCGATGAGACCGGCGCCAGCCAGATTATGGTTGAGCCTGTCGACGACGTGACCGCTTACGGTGTCGTTGACTGTAAAGGTGAATCCCTCAAGCCGGGAGAAAGCGTGCCGATGGTAGGCGTGGTCGAGAAGCCAAAAGCTGACGTCGCGCCGTCCAACCTGGCGGTGGTGGGGCGCTATGTCCTCAGCGCCGATATCTGGCCGCTGCTGGCGAAGACACCTCCGGGTGCCGGTGATGAAATTCAGCTGACTGACGCGATTGATATGCTGATCGAAAAAGAGACGGTCGAAGCTTATCATATGAAAGGCAAGAGCCATGACTGCGGTAATAAGCTTGGCTACATGCAGGCGTTCGTCGAATATGGTATTCGCCACAAAACGCTGGGTGACGATTTTAAAGCCTGGCTGGAAACCGCGGTCACGAAGTAATCTGCCGCGCTGTTGAAAGCACAAAACCGGGAGCCGCAGATGCGCTCCCGGTTTTTTATATCGGCCCTGGAGCAAAAAAAATCCCGCCGCAGCGGGATTTTTTATATCAAAACAACGGAGATTAGATCAGGAAATCGTCCAGTGATTTACCTTGCTCATCCATTGCTTTTTTGATCACCGCCGGGGTACGGCCCTGGCCGGTCCAGGTTTTGGTTTCGCCGTTTTCGTCGACATAGCTGTATTTAGCCGGACGTGCAGCACGCTTGGTTTTGGTACCGGCTTTAACGGCTGCCATGGTGCTCAGCAGTTCATTCGGATCAATACCGTCAGCGATCAGCATTTCACGATATTGCTGCAGCTTACGCGTACGTTCTTCAATTTCTGCCGCGGCGGCGTTTTCTTCTTCACGGCGCTCGTTAACAACGACTTCTAATTTTTCCAGCATTTCTTCGAGCGTTTCCAGGGTGCATTCTCTTGCCTGCGCACGAAGAGTACGGATGTTGTTCAAAATTTTAAGTGCTTCGCTCATTGTAGTAATCTCAAACTTATATTGTGGGGTGGTTTGTTGAACTAATAATAGAGCGATAAAATGCGTTGTGCAATAGGGGGGAATGTAAGGAATTCAAAATTACTGGTTATTTGTCGCGAGAATTAATTAATTTAAGTTAAAATTCCCGTGCCGCTTCACATCTTTCATCCTTATAGCGATGAGGAGAAGGTAAGCTAAAACCCTGAGACGGTATGCTTTTTCTGAGGTACGGTGAGAAAAATTATCCTTTACATGGGTAAATAACCCTCGTCAGTATTAGCGCATTTTTGGTTACGAGACTTAATATAAAACAACGTGCGGCCCAGCTTATAGCCCCATAGTTAACCGCCCTATAAGCACGAAAAGACAATGGTTACCCCGCCAGTAGCGTAACGGGGCGCACAAATAATGGCCCTGTAAATTCAATTCATCCTCTTAATCCTTTGGCTTCGCAGGCTCTTCGGCTGCGATACAATACCCCTGCTAAATGGGCGGCTGTACGCATAAAATATGGTATAATCGCCGCCGCGATAAAACACTTTGATTGGGGTCACGCAGCCGATGGCACAACTTTATTTCTACTACTCTGCAATGAATGCAGGTAAGTCGACCGCTCTGTTGCAATCTTCGTACAATTACCAGGAGCGGGGGATGCGTACCGTCGTTTATACCGCTGAGATTGATGACCGCTTTGGCGCCGGAAAAGTTAGCTCGCGTATCGGTCTCTCATCGCCGGCCCGTTTGTATAATCCACAGACGTCGCTATATAACGATATTGCCGCAGAGCACAAGTTAAAACCGATTCACTGCGTGCTGGTGGATGAAAGCCAGTTTCTGACGCGCGAGCAGGTTCATGAGCTGTCTGAAGTTGTCGATACGCTGGACATTCCGGTGCTTTGCTATGGCCTGCGGACAGACTTTCGCGGTGAGCTCTTCACCGGTAGCCAGTATTTGCTGGCCTGGTCAGATAAGCTGGTGGAGCTAAAAACCATCTGTTTCTGCGGACGAAAGGCTAGCATGGTGCTGCGCCTCGATCAGGAGGGGCGTCCTTATAATGAGGGCGAGCAGGTCGTCATCGGCGGTAATGAACGATACGTTTCAGTCTGTCGTAAGCATTATAAAGAAGCGCTGAGCGTCGGCTCGTTAACCCAGGTACAAAACCTGCACCGCCCCTGCTAATACGCGCAGAAGCTCGTCCAGGCGCCTGTAGGCGCCTTTTTATTGCCTGCGCTCCGTTGGGCCAGCAGGCGTTAAAGCTTGGCTGTCGGTGGGCAAAAAAAAGCCCCGTCAGATGACGGGGCTTGCAGAACGTTTATGCTTGTTGATTAAGCGGATTTTTTCGCTTTTTTCTCAGCTTTCACCGGAGCTGCTTCGGCTTTCGCGGCGGCTTCGCCTTCGACGAACTCGCGACCGTAGTAGGTATCCAGCAGGATCTGTTTCAGTTCGGAGATCAGCGGGTAGCGCGGGTTAGCGCCGGTGCACTGGTCATCGAATGCATCTTCAGACAGCTTATCAACATGGGCCAGGAAGTCAGCTTCCTGAACGCCAGCTTCGCGGATAGATTTCGGAATACCCAGCTCAGCTTTCACGCTTTCCAGCCATGCCAGCAGTTTCTCGATTTTCGCTGCGGTGCGGTCGCCCGGTGCGGAGAGACCCAGGTGATCGGCGATTTCAGCGTAGCGACGACGAGCCTGCGGACGGTCGTACTGGCTGAACGCGGTCTGCTTGGTCGGGTTGTCATTCGCGTTGTAGCGGATAACGTTGCAGATCAGCAGGGCGTTGGCCAGACCGTGCGGGATATGGAACTGGGAACCCAGTTTGTGCGCCATGGAGTGGCACACGCCGAGGAAGGCGTTAGCAAACGCAATACCGGCGATGGTAGCGGCACTGTGTACGCGCTCGCGGGCAACCGGGTTCTTGGAACCTTCGTGGTAGGACGCCGGCAGGTACTCTTTCAGCAGCTTCAGCGCCTGCAGAGCCTGGCCGTCAGAGAACTCAGAAGCCAGAACGGAAACGTAAGCTTCCAGGGCGTGGGTCACTGCATCCAGACCACCGAACGCACACAGCGATTTCGGCATATCCATCACCAGGTTGGCATCGACGATGGCCATATCCGGGGTCAGCGCGTAGTCCGCCAGCGGATATTTCTGACCTGTCGCGTCGTCGGTCACAACGGCGAACGGCGTAACTTCAGAACCGGTACCGGAGGTGGTAGTGATCGCCACCATCTTGGCTTTAACGCCCATTTTCGGGAACTTGTAGATACGTTTACGGATATCCATAAAGCGCAGGGCCAGTTCTTCGAAGTGGGTTTCCGGATGTTCGTACATGACCCACATGATTTTCGCCGCATCCATCGGGGAACCGCCGCCCAGCGCGATGATCACGTCTGGTTTGAAGGAGTTCGCCAGTTCAGCACCTTTACGTACGATGGTCAGCGTCGGGTCAGCTTCAACTTCGAAGAAGACTTCAGTTTCCACACCCGCAGCTTTCAGTACGGAGGTGATCTGATCGGCATAACCGTTGTTGAACAGGAAGCGGTCAGTCACGATCAGCGCGCGTTTGTGACCATCAGTAATCACTTCATCCAGTGCGATAGGCAGGGAGCCACGACGGAAGTAGATAGATTTCGGAAGTTTGTGCCACAACATGTTTTCAGCTCGCTTAGCAACGGTTTTCTTGTTGATCAGGTGTTTCGGACCAACGTTTTCAGAGATGGAGTTACCACCCCAGGAACCACAACCCAGAGTCAGGGAAGGAGCGAGTTTGAAGTTGTACAGGTCACCGATACCACCCTGAGAAGCCGGGGTGTTGATCAGGATACGCGCCGTTTTCATCATCTGGCCGAAGTAAGCCACGCGAGCCGGCTGGTTATCCTGGTCGGTGTACAGGCAAGAGGTATGACCGATACCGCCCATGGCGACCAGTTTTTCTGCTTTGGTCACGGCGTCTTCGAAATCTTTCGCACGGTACATCGCCAGCGTCGGAGACAGTTTTTCGTGAGCAAACGGCTCGCTTTCGTCAACGTCGGTGACTTCGCCAATCAGGATTTTAGTCGTGGCCGGTACGGTGAAGCCTGCCAGTTCAGCGATTTTCGCTGCAGGCTGACCAACGATAGCGGCGTTCAGCGCGCCATTTTTCAGGATAATGTCCTGAACGGCTTTCAGCTCTTTACCCTGCAGCAGGTAGCCGCCGTGGCTGGCGAAACGTTCGCGAACCGCGTCATAAACGGAATCAACCACCACAACGGACTGCTCAGAAGCACAGATAACGCCGTTATCGAAGGTTTTAGACATCAGAACGGAAGCAACGGCGCGTTTGATGTCAGCCGTTTCATCAATCACCACCGGGGTGTTACCGGCACCTACGCCGATAGCAGGTTTACCGGAGCTGTATGCTGCTTTCACCATGCCTGGACCACCGGTTGCAAGGATCAGGTTGATATCCGGGTGGTGCATCAGGGCGTTAGACAGCTCAACAGACGGCTGATCGATCCAACCAATCAGGTCTTTCGGTGCGCCGGCAGCGATGGCAGCCTGCAGGACAATGTCAGCCGCTTTGTTAGTGGCTTCTTTAGCACGCGGGTGCGGAGAGAAAATGATGGCGTTACGCGTCTTCAGGCTGATGAGCGATTTGAAGATGGCTGTTGAAGTCGGGTTCGTGGTCGGAACGATACCGCAGATGATGCCGATAGGTTCAGCGATAGTGATGGTACCAAAAGTGTCGTCTTCTGACAGGACGCCACAGGTTTTTTCGTCTTTATAAGCGTTGTAGATGTATTCGGAAGCGAAGTGGTTTTTGATCACTTTGTCTTCAACGATGCCCATGCCGGATTCGGCAACGGCCATTTTGGCGAGAGGGATTCGAGCATCTGCAGCGGCCAGCGCGGCGGCGCGGAAGATTTTGTCGACTTGTTCTTGAGTGAAACTGGCATATTCACGCTGGGCTTTCTTGACACGCTCAACAAGCGCGTTCAGTTCAGCGATATTAGTAACAGCCATAATGCTCTCCTGATAATGTTAAACTTTTTTAGTAAATCAGTCGCTCGATTCGACATTATAGACAGGCTGTAAACAGCTTGCATGTAAATGTTTATGTAGGAAAATCAGGACGCTGTTTTACCGATTTACTAAAAAAGCTTTATCTTTTTAACTTTCAGGTACTGCTGCCTTCCACTCTGTTGGTGTCATCAAGATTACTCACTTCTGAGTACAAATTACGTGATTTAGATCAAGTATTGGCACTGCTGATACCTTTCAGCTGACTGCTTTTTGACCGGTTCGATCAAGTGTAATGGGAGGGTTTTGAAATTAAAAAAACGATTAGCATTAAAACTACAAATAGCTAACATTCGATACATATCACCGGGTTATGCATATTTATAATGAATATTGCATGCAAAAAGCGTATGTTTCGCGCAGTTATTTTATGCTGTTAACAGTCAACCGCCAATTTTGATGATGCTGCGGAGCCCATTGTGACTCAATCACTGTTCGATTTTTCTGCATATTTCAAGTTTTTCATCGGCTTATTTGCTCTGGTTAACCCGGTGGGCATTATTCCTGTGTTCATTAGTATGACCAGCTACCAACCGGCAGCAGTGCGCAATAAGACCAACCTGACCGCCAACCTGTCGGTGGCGATCATCCTCCTGACGTCATTGTTTCTCGGCGATGGCATTCTGCAGATTTTTGGTATCTCCATTGATTCATTCCGTATCGCCGGCGGCATCCTGGTGGTGACCATCGCGATGTCGATGATCAGCGGTAAGCTCGGTGAAGATAAGCAGAACAAGCAGGAGAAGTCGGAGACGGCGGTGCGGGAGAGCATCGGCGTGGTTCCTCTCGCGCTACCGCTGATGGCCGGACCGGGGGCAATCAGTTCCACTATCGTGTGGGGTACGCGGTATCACTCCTGGGTGCACCTCGTCGGTTTTTCACTGGCGATTGCCGTCTTTGCCCTCTGCTGCTGGGGGATTTTCCGCATGGCGCCGTGGCTGGTGCGTCTGCTAGGGCAGACAGGGATCAACGTTATCACCCGTATTATGGGCCTGCTGCTGATGGCCCTTGGCATTGAGTTTATTGTGACGGGGATTAAAGCGCTCTTTCCGGGGCTGCTGAGTTAGCTGGTTGCCACGCAGGCGGGTAGGTTCCCTTCTCGCCTGCGCGATTATTAGCAAAACCTATTAGCCAGCGCGTAACCGGCGGTAGGAATAACATTTTGCGATATCGCTATTAATTCCATAATTTTCATTAATATATGAAATATTTCTCTTAACATTCCCCTCACGTCTCCCCATCCTGTGATGTTATTTTCTTCACATCATTCTCTGGTACTTGCTGTCGGATCATCGAAATGATATTAGTAATTTTAACAAGGCTGTAGATGAATGTGCTAAAAAGTAATCTATTGTTAAATTTTTGTACAAAAAATCATCTTGCGGTCGTTGATCAGTATGTTGGCTGGTGAAAGTGTCATAACTAAATGATTAATAATGATATTTTTCTATCGGCGTTTTGTGGCAACCGCGAGTAACGCTGGCAAAGCCGGCAATAAAAGAGAATCCGGTAACATATTTGCAAATTGCATTGGCGGAGGTGTTTACCTTTTGGTACTTTCCGCCGTTATCGTCTGCTGAATTATGTGCGTAAATGAGAATCATTTTTAATGATCTCGCTATGCCGGAACTGCCCCCCAGCGAGGGGGAACGAATCGACGTTAAGACTGCCGTTCGAGCGGTCGTAATAAATAAGTCGGTGATAGCAATCTGCCAATCGCAAACACTCCTGCGCTGGACAGATCCCCTAAACGGGAAAAAAACAGGCTGGTTAAAAAACCAGTAATTATAATGACTGGAGTTACAACACAATGACCATCATCACTAAAAAACGTTTGATCGCCGCAGGAGTGCTATCCGCACTCATGGCCGGCAATATGGCTATGGCAGCGGATGTCCCGGCCGGTGTGCAGCTTTCGGATAAGCAAACGCTGGTGCGAAATAGCGGCGCCGAACCGCAATCGCTGGACCCGAATAAAATCGAAGGGGTGCCTGAGGCGAATATTAGCCGCGACCTGTTCGAAGGCTTGCTGAATACCTCGCCGAAAGATGGCCACCCGATCCCTGGCGTGGCAGAGAGCTGGGATAATAAAGATTTCAAAGTCTGGACTTTCCATCTGCGTAAAGATGCGAAATGGTCTAACGGCGAGCCGGTGACCGCCCAGGACTTCGTTTATAGCTGGCAGCGTCTGGTGGATCCGAAAACCGCGTCTCCTTATGCCAGCTATCCGCAGTATGGTCATATCGTGAACGTCGACGAAATCATTGACGGCAAGAAAGCTCCGAGCGAACTGGGCGTAAAAGCCATTGACGACCACACGCTGGAAGTCACCCTCAGCGAGCCAGTACCCTATTTTTATAAACTGCTGGTTAACCCGGCGATGTCTCCTGTCTACAAACCAGCGATTGAAAAATTTGGCGAGAAGTGGACGCAGCCTGGCAATATCGTCACCAACGGCGCGTACACCCTGAAAGACTGGGTGGTCAACGAACGTATCGTCATGGAGCGCAACCCGCATTACTGGGATAATGCCAAAACCGTTATTAACACTGTCACCTGGCTGCCGACCTCTTCTGAAGTGACCTATGTTAACCGTTACCGCAGCGGTGAGCTGGATATGACCTATAACCAGCTGCCGATCGAGCTCTTCCAGAAACTGAAAAAAGAGATCCCGAACGAGCTGCACGTTGACCCGTATCTGTGTACTTATTACTACGAAATTAACAATCAGAAAGCACCGTTCACCGACGTGCGCGTACGTACCGCGCTGAAGCTGGGTCTGGACCGCGACATTATTGCCAATAAGGTAAAAGGACAGGGCGATCTGCCGGCCTACGGCTACACCCCGCCGTATACCGATGGCGCGAAACTGACCGAGCCGGAATGGTTTACCTGGTCGCAGGAAAAACGGAATGAAGAAGCGAAAAAACTACTGGCCGAAGCCGGCTATAGCGCCGATAAACCGTTGACCTTCAACCTGCTCTATAACACCTCTGATTTGCACAAGAAGCTGGCGATTGCCGCCGCCTCGCTGTGGCGTAAAAACCTGGGCATTGACGTGAAGTTAGTCAACCAGGAGTGGAAAACGTTCCTCGATACCCGTCATCAGGGTACCTATGACGTGGCGCGTGCAGGCTGGTGCGCCGACTATAACGAGCCAACCTCATTCCTGAATACCATGCTTTCAGACAGCTCAATGAACACTGCGCACTATAAGAGCCCGGCGTTCGATAAGATTATGGCTGAATCCGTGAAAGCATCCGATGAAGCGCAGCGCACTGCAGCCTATGCGAAAGCAGAGCAGCAGCTGGACAAAGACAGCGCGATCGTACCGGTCTATTACTACGTTAACGCCCGCCTGGTGAAACCGTGGGTCGGTGGCTACACCGGTAAAGACCCGATGGATAACGTCTATACCAAAGACCTTTACGTTATCAAACATTAATGGCAATACGTGGAGCGGGCCTGTGCTCGCTCCATCGTGTCTTATTTGAGAGCAGTGCAAAGGCACACGCCAGAAGGTACGGGCAATGTTAAAATTTATCTTACGTCGCTGTCTGGAAGCGATTCCGACGCTATTCATTCTTATTACCATTTCATTCTTCATGATGCGTCTGGCTCCGGGAAGTCCTTTTACCGGGGAACGCACGCTACCGCCGGAAGTCATGGCGAATATTGAAGCAAAATACCATTTAAACGACCCCATCATGACGCAGTACTTCAATTACCTGAAGCAGCTGGCGCATGGCGATTTTGGTCCCTCCTTTAAATACAAAGATTATTCGGTCAACGATCTGGTGGCGGCCAGCTTCCCGGTTTCGGCGAAACTGGGCTTCGCTGCCTTTTTGCTGGCGGTAGTGATCGGCGTCGCTGCGGGCGTTATTGCCGCTTTGAAGCAGAATACCCGCTGGGACTATGCGGTGATGGGGGTAGCCATGACCGGCGTGGTTATTCCGAGCTTTGTGGTGGCGCCTCTGCTGGTGATGATCTTTGCTATTACCCTGCACTGGCTGCCGGGCGGCGGCTGGAACGGCGGGGCGTTGAAATTTATGATCCTGCCGATGGTGGCGCTTTCCCTGGCCTATATCGCCAGCATCGCGCGAATTACCCGCGGCTCAATGATTGAAGTGCTGCACTCTAACTTTATTCGCACCGCGCGGGCGAAGGGGCTGCCGATGCGCCGCATTATTTTGCGCCATGCGCTGAAGCCGGCGCTGCTGCCGGTGCTCTCCTATATGGGGCCGGCTTTCGTGGGCATCATTACGGGCTCAATGGTCATTGAAACCATTTACGGCCTGCCGGGGATTGGCCAGCTGTTCGTTAACGGGGCGCTTAACCGCGACTACTCGCTGGTGCTCAGCCTGACGATCCTCGTGGGTGCCCTGACTATTCTGTTCAACGCCATCGTTGACGTGCTTTACGCCGTTATCGATCCGAAGATTCGCTACTGAAGCCGGAGTTCGCCATGATGTTAAGTAAGAAAAATAGCGAGGCGCTGGAAAACTTCAGTGAGAAGCTGGAAGTGGAGGGGCGTAGCCTCTGGCAGGATGCGCGTCGCCGCTTTATGCATAACCGCGCCGCGGTCACCAGCTTGATTATGCTGGTGCTCATTGCGCTGTTCGTGACCTTCGCGCCGATGGTGTCGTCATTCTCCTATTTCGATACCGACTGGGGCATGATGTCCAATGCCCCGGACATGGCCTCTGGCCACTACTTTGGGACCGACTCCTCCGGTCGCGATCTGCTGGTGCGCGTGGCGATCGGCGGGCGTATTTCGCTGATGGTTGGGGTGGCGGCGGCGCTGGTGGCGGTGATCCTCGGCACGCTGTATGGTTCGCTTTCCGGGTATCTCGGCGGCAAAGTGGATTCGGTGATGATGCGTCTGCTGGAGATCCTCAACTCCTTCCCGTTTATGTTCTTCGTTATCCTGCTGGTGACCTTTTTTGGTCAGAATATCCTGTTGATTTTTGTCGCTATCGGCATGGTCTCCTGGCTGGACATGGCCCGTATCGTACGCGGACAGACCTTGAGCCTGAAGCGCAAAGAGTTTATTGAGGCGGCGCAGGTCGGCGGGGTCTCCACAGCGAGCATCGTGCTGCGCCATATCGTTCCTAATGTGCTGGGTGTGGTGGTGGTGTACGCCTCGCTGCTGGTCCCCAGTATGATCCTCTTTGAATCCTTCCTCAGCTTCCTGGGGTTGGGGACGCAGGAGCCGCTCAGCAGCTGGGGGGCATTGCTCAGCGATGGCGCCAACTCAATGGAGGTCTCGCCCTGGCTGTTGCTGTTCCCGGCGGGTTTCCTGGTGGTGACCCTGTTCTGTTTCAACTTTATCGGCGATGGTCTGCGTGATGCCCTCGACCCGAAAGACCGCTAAGGAGCGCTGCCATGACCATGATTGAAACGGCAAAAGCGCCGCAAGCGCAGAGTCACAGCGGCCTGCTGCTGGACGTGAAAGATCTTCGCGTCACCTTTAAAACGCCGGATGGCGATGTCACCGCCGTCAATGATCTGAACTTCACCCTCCAGGCGGGCGAAACGCTCGGTATTGTCGGGGAGTCCGGCTCCGGTAAATCGCAGACCGCCTTCGCCCTGATGGGGCTGCTGGCGGCCAACGGTCGCATCGGGGGTTCCGCCACCTTTAACGGTCGGCAAATCCTCAATTTGCCCGAGCGTGAGCTGAACAAACTGCGCGCCGAGCAAATCTCGATGATTTTCCAGGATCCGATGACCTCTCTGAACCCATATATGCGGGTGGGAGAGCAGTTAATGGAAGTCCTGATGCTGCATAAGGGGCTGAGCAAAGCCGAAGCATTTGAGGAGTCGGTCAAAATGCTCGACGCGGTGAAAATGCCGGAAGCGCGCAAGCGCATGAAGATGTTCCCGCACGAGTTCTCCGGCGGGATGCGCCAGCGCGTGATGATTGCCATGGCGCTACTGTGCCGGCCGCGGCTGCTGATTGCCGATGAGCCGACCACCGCCCTGGACGTCACTGTGCAGGCGCAGATCATGACGTTACTGAATGAGCTGAAACGCGAATTTAATACGGCCATCATTATGATCACCCATGACCTCGGAGTCGTGGCGGGGATCTGCGATAAAGTGCTGGTGATGTATGCGGGCCGCACCATGGAGTACGGTCAGGCGCGCGATGTCTTTTATCAGCCGTCGCACCCATACTCTATTGGGCTGTTGAATGCGGTTCCTCGTCTGGATGCCGAAGGCGATGCGTTATTGACCATTCCGGGCAACCCGCCGAACCTGCTGCGTTTGCCGAAAGGCTGCCCATTCCAGCCGCGCTGTCCGCATGCAATGGAACAGTGCAGCAGCGCGCCGCCGCTGGAGTCTTTCGCGCCAGGTCGCCTGCGCGCCTGCTTTAAACCGGTGGGGGATCTGCTATGAACGCCGTAACTGAACAACGAAAAGTCCTGCTCGAAATTGCCGACCTGAAGGTGCATTTCGATATTAAAGATGGCAAACAGTGGTTCTGGCAGCCGTCGAAAACGCTGAAAGCCGTAGATGGCGTGACGCTGCGTCTCTATGAAGGCGAGACCCTCGGCGTGGTGGGGGAGTCAGGCTGCGGTAAATCGACTTTCGCCCGCGCCATCATTGGCCTGGTGAAGGCCACCGATGGCAAAGTGGCCTGGTTGGGTAAAGATCTGCTGGGCATGAAGCAGGAAGAGTGGCGCGACGTGCGCAGCGATATCCAGATGATCTTCCAGGATCCGCTGGCCTCGCTGAACCCGCGTATGACCATCGGAGAAATCATCGCTGAACCGCTGCGTACCTATCATCCGAAGATGCCGCGTCAGGAAGTGCGCGATCGCGTGAAGGCGATGATGATGAAAGTCGGGCTGTTGCCTAACCTGATCAACCGCTATCCGCACGAGTTCTCTGGCGGTCAGTGTCAGCGCATCGGCATCGCGCGGGCGCTGATCCTCGAGCCGAAGCTGATTATCTGCGATGAGCCGGTGTCCGCACTTGACGTGTCCATCCAGGCCCAGGTGGTCAACCTGCTGCAGCAGCTGCAGCGTGAAATGGGACTGTCGCTGATATTTATCGCCCACGATCTGGCGGTAGTTAAGCACATCTCCGATCGCGTACTGGTGATGTATCTGGGCCATGCGGTGGAGCTGGGAACCTACGATGAGGTGTACCATAATCCGCTGCATCCCTATACCAAAGCGCTGATGTCGGCGGTGCCGATCCCCGATCCGGACCTCGAAAAAACGAAAACCATCCAACTGCTGGAGGGCGAATTACCCTCGCCGATTAATCCGCCTTCGGGCTGTGTCTTCCGCACCCGCTGTCCGCTCGCTGGACCGGAGTGCGCCAAAACCCGTCCGGTGCTGGAAGGCAGCTTCCGCCATGCGGTTTCCTGCCTTAAGGTAGACCCGTTATAATCTCAGGGGCTGACGCAGGTCAGCCCTTTTTTTTGCGAGGTTAACGAAGTGGGTATGCTTTCTGCCGCTCGCCTGCGGCTTTATCATTTGCTTTTCGATCAAAACCGACGTTCCGGCGGCCGCTTCGAAGGTCTGTGCGGACTTTTCGCATTGCTCAGCGTGGTGGTGATATTTGTCGAGTCGGGGCTGGGCACGCAATATCATCTGACATTAGATGAATGGCATATTTTCGTCTGGCTGGAGCTGCTGGTGACCGCGGTCTTTACCCTGGAGTATCTGCTGCGTATTGCGACATGGCCCAATCCGCTCCACTACATTTTCAGCTTCTGGGGGTTTATTGACTTAGCGACCATCCTGCCGCTGTACGTGATGTGGCTGTGGCCGGAAATTAGCCTCAATTATGTCTTTGCCTGGCGGGCAATGCGGGCGATCCGCGCGTTGCGTATTCTCAAACTGTTGCGCTTTATGCCTTCGCTCAATGTGTTCTGGCGGGCGATTGTCAGCGCGCGCCATCAGCTGATCCTGTTCTATTCGTTTATCGCCATTGTGATGGTGATTTTCGGCTCGTTAATGTACCTGATAGAAGGGCCAGAGTATGGTTTTACCACGCTCAACGCTTCGGTCTATTGGGCCATTGTAACCATCACTACCGTCGGCTACGGGGATATCACGCCGCATACACCGCTGGGCCGCATCCTGGCCTCCATTCTCATCCTGATCGGATACTCCATTATTGCCATTCCGACCGGGCTTATCACCACCCATATGACCAGCGCCCTGAACCGGCGGCGTCAGCAGCGGGTATGCCCGCAGTGCCAGCAGGGCCACCATGACGATAACGCCCGGTTTTGTCACGCCTGTGGCCATGCGTTACCGCAGTAAACCCTCGGCATAAAAAAAGCCTGCCGGGAGGAACGCGGCAGGCTTTTCACTGGCTAGTCAGCGTTATTCACGCCACAGAATATGACACAGCTTATGATCTTTCTCGCGGCACAGCAGTACGCGGGCGAAGATATCATTGATTTCCCCGCCGTCGGTATCCGCCAGGCCAATCACCACTTCGGCGAAGAAATCCGGGTTCAGATCGTAATCCACATGCTCTTCCCAGTCTGCAGACGGGTCGAACAGCTCGGCGCCGCCGCGCTCCTCAAACTGCAGGTTAAACAGAATGATGTCCGCCGGGTCGAGGTTATCGGCCGCCAGTTCGAGGAAGATGTCGTATGCCTGCTCAAGCGTTTCGTCTTCGGTCAGACGGTTGTTTAAATCCATATCCATGATTGCTACTCATTCGGTATCTGATGGGCACGTTTTACAGCAACGGGCTGAAGAAGTAAAACAGTCGCTCGGCGATCCGCTGCCACAGCGGACGTTTTAACCAGCGACGGGCGTCCAGCAGGCGCGAGCGCGAGATATAGTCATCCTGGACCGCCGCCAGATCGCTGCCGAAGCCGGCGTCATCGATGACCAGCGTGATTTCAAAATTGAGCCACAGGCTGCGCATATCCAGATTCACGGTACCCACCAGACTCAGTTCGCCATCGACCAGCACGCTCTTGGTATGCAACAGGCCGCCTTCGAACTGGTAAATCTTCACCCCTGCTGCCAGCAGCTCGGTGAAAAAGGCCCGGCTGGCCCAGCCCACCAGCAGCGAATCGTTCTTGCGCGGTAAAATAATACTCACGTCCACGCCGCGCTGGGCAGCGGTACAGATCGCGTGCAGCAGGTCGTCGCTGGGTACGAAGTAGGGCGTGGTCATGATCAAATGCTCTTTCGCCGCGTAGGCGGCGGTGAGCAGCGCCTGATGGATAAGATCTTCCGGAAACCCCGGGCCGGAGGCGATCGTGTGGATGGTATGTCCACTGGCCTCTTCAAACGGCATGATATTGACGTCCGGCGGCGGCGGCAGAATACGCTTTCCGGTCTCGATCTCCCAGTCACAGGAGTAGACGATGCCCATCGAGGTCGCCACCGGGCCTTCCATGCGCGCCATCAGGTCAATCCACTGTCCGACCCCTGAGTCCTGTTTAAAGTAGCGGGGATCAACCATATTCATGCTGCCGGTGTAGGCGATATAGTTATCGATCATCACCATTTTGCGATGCTGACGCAGGTCCATCCGGCGCAGAAACACACGCATCAGATTGACCTTGAGAGCCTCGACCACTTCAATGCCGGCGTTACGCATCATTGCCGCCCATGGGCTGCGGAAAAAAGCCACACTGCCCGCGGAGTCGAGCATCAACCGGCAGTGAACCCCGCGACGGGCGGCGGCCATCAGCGATTCGGCGACGCTGTCGGCCATGCCGCCTGGCTGCCAGATATAGAAGACCATCTCAATGTTATGGCGAGCCAGTTGAATATCGCGGATCAGGGCCTGCATGACGTCGTCAGATTCCGTCAGCAGCTGCAGCTGGTTGCCTTTTACGCCGCCAATGCCCTGGCGCCGTTCGCACAGCTTGAACAGGGACTCGGCCACCGGGCTGTTATCTTCCGCGAAGATATGTTTGCAGGCTTTGAGGTCGTTTAACCATTTGGCCGTGGAAGGCCACATCGCCCTCGCGCGTTCTGCCCGCCGCTTGCCAAGATGCAGCTCGCCAAAGGAGAGATAGGCGATGATCCCCACCAGCGGCAGAATATAAATGATCAATAACCATGCCATCGCGGACGGCACAGCGCGGCGTTTCATTAGAATTCGTAATGTTACACCGGCGATCAACAGCCAGTACCCCAGAATGACCAGCCAGTTCACCACCGTGTAAAAGGTTGTCATAGATGTAAAATCCTTTTGAATGACGTTATGTGATGAGTTTACGCATCAGTATTTTTCTGGCAAATAAAAACGCAGCGAAAGCGGTGGTCAGCCGCAGGCAGAGGTTTATAATGGGGGCTGTTTTCACTCGTAGAGTCGTTGCAATGAAGCGTAGTAGAACGGAAGTAGGGCGCTGGCGCATGCTGAGACAGGTGAATCGCCGTAAAGCGCGCTGGCTGGAAGCCCAATCACGCCGCAATATGCGGATCCTCGCCATCAGGAAGGGGCTGGTGAAACGGCAGCGTCATGCTCTGCTGTTTATTTTCCCCGACTGTTAAGCGAGCAGACTAACGGCACCGTGCGCGGTGCCGTTGTCGTTTTCTCAGCCCTGCGCCGAACTCCCTTTTAACATCGCCAGGTGGCCTAATGAAATATCTATGCGATGTCTGTCAGGGTATGACGGGGAATTACCGACAGAACTCCTTATTCTGCGACAGACATTAACCGCCCTGCAGAAGCCTGAACAGGGCGCGGGGTTGTCGATCGTTTTTCAATTTCATGCTAACTATCGGGGTGACCACTCTGATTAAAATGCACCGCTTTTGTGGGTGTAAATTTATTTGGCATAGGCTTCCGTAGATAACGTGATGGTCACGTTATCACTCACCGCCGGAACATATTTATCAAGCTTGAAGTCTGAACGTTTTATTACCCCAGTGGCATCAAAACCAATGGCCTCCTTTTTCACCATCGGATGCATGTCCTGCTTGTTCAGGGTGGCATGCAATACTACCGGTTTAGTGATGCCTTTAATGGTCAGGTTACCTTCAACATCATATTTATTGCCGCCTTTACTTTCCACCCGGGTGCTCTGAAAGGTTGCCTCAGGATACGTTTTGACATCGAAGTACTCTTTGCCTAAAAACTCATCCGTTAACGCTTTGACATGCGTATCAATGGTTTTGACTGGCAGCGTGACGTGCACAGAGGATTTCTCTGGGTTATCTTTGTCAAAAGAGAGTTTCCCTGAAACATCAGAGATATAGGCGGTAGGGTTAGAGAAACCAAAATGGTTCCAGGCAATAACAACCGAAGTATGCTGTGGATCCAGGCTATATTCTGTCGCAGCGGCCTGTGATACAGGAATATATAAGGCAAGCAGAGAAAATAATGCGGTTTTTTTCAGGGTGTTCATACAAAAATCCTCATAAGCGTCAGGTGCATAAATGGTAGCCCAAAAAAATGCAGGGCTTATTGAAAACATTTGTTATTCCCGTTCAAATATTTTAACCAACCAATAATAACCCTACAATCACTCCGCGTGAATTTTACCTAACGAAATTAATAGGCATTAAAAAAATCCTCTGTAACGTAAATCTGGTCACGTGATCTTTATACGTTCATCCCTATGGGATATGCCTGGATCAGCGCATTTTTTTATTTCCGGTTGTTTTCCAGACACCGCGATCCTGAATGCAGCAAGATAGGCGATATTTGGTCCTATGTCAGCTGAACCGGATATACATGCTTATTTACTCCAGGCGTTAATATCTGTTGCTGAGAATCCCTCTCTCTTTAACGATCTTCTTTCAACTGTGTTTAAGATTTACCGGACGATGTCGGGATGCGCTGGCATGCAAAGCAAGCGATAGATCCATGCAAGATCTCTGTCACAGACTTATTGAATATATTAGCCATTCAATATCATGCCGGGCGTCGACGTTTGGTCGGCATTTTCTGTTGCCGCAAAAGGCGAGGTGATGGTCGATGATGTCGTCGCTGGGGAAGAGATGTGCTCATCTTCCAGGCATCTCAGGCGGATAACAGCCAGCGCTTTCGTGCGGTTAAAAAGGGCGGCATTTTAATGTTGTGTAGAAAAATGCGCCCTTTCATCTGATGGCCTGGTGTGTTTTTGCGGTTAACCAGAAAAAGAAAAGGGTATTTTCAAAATACTTTCTTATATTGTCATTTATCTGGTTTCGAACAATTCCACTCAAAAACGATCCGTTACGTCCAGGCGCTGCTACTCATGGGGTTGGAGCTATGTGAAGGTACGTTCCATGTATAAGTGTTACATTGTGGGTATCTTTGAGCAAATGATTTTGTGTACACTTTTGCGTACTCAACGATCACATGTGTACTCATCAGATGCTCACCGATACAAAGCTTAAAAAAGCGCTTGGAAAGAAACGTGACGATATTGAAGTGCTGTCCGACTCCCATGGACTTAACGTCAGGATCAGCCAGGCTGGAAAAATCACCTTCTTCTATCGCTACCGCTGGCAAGGTAAACCAGTAAAAATCAATGTCGGTGATTATCCTGCAATGAGTATCGCCCAGGCAAGAGATCGCCGCCAGCAATTCAGGGCATGGCTTATTGAGGGAAAGGACCCTCGCGAGCAAGCCAAGCTGGAGCGGATAAGCCGACAGGATGCTCTGTCAGTAGAGGAAGCTTTTAATTACTGGGTAGAGAGACACTGTATTGCCAATAACCTGACTAATACGACCTATTACCAATCAGTGTTTGCTAAGCACATATCAGCGCAGATGAAGGGGGTTAAGGTCGATAACTCAACCCGGCGCCACTGGACAGAGCTTTTCGACAGCATAGAGAGCAGGGTGATGGCTCACTATATGCTTTCTTTGTGCAAAAGAGCTTTCCGTTTTTGTTTTAATCGTGGTGTTATCTCTACGAACCCACTGGATGGACTTATCCCCACAGATGTAGGGCAAAAACCAAAGATCAGCACACGACGACTCAGCGATGAGGAACTTCGGGCTGTGTACCAGTGGTTAAAAAATCACATGTCCATAGAGTCGGTATTCCTGGTGAAATTTATTATGCTGACCGGTTGCAGAACAGGGGAAATCAGACAGAGCGAAAGATCCTGGTTCCAGCTCGACGAATGTGAGTGGACCGTGCCCGCCAAGATTTATAAAACGAGGGTCAATACGCGACGTGGTTTGCCTGATGCTGCTGTTAACCTTGTGAAAAGCCACCTTGAAATGGTAGGCACGAAGCATCTTGTCACTTCACAAAGACGTGTTGATGGGGAGATTTTGGACAAGCCTGTTCAGGGGCCCGTGGCTTCAAATTATGCGAGGTCAATATGGTCTGGCGCCAACATGCAGGAGTGGTCTATGCACGATTTGCGGCGCACTATCGCAACTACTCTTTCTGAGCTTGGCGCACCTCCCCACGTGATAGAAAAAATCCTTGGTCACCAGATGGTGGGGGTAATGGCTCATTACAACCTTCATGATTACATCGATGACCAGAAACACTGGCTCCGCGTTTGGCAGAGCCACTTAGAGAAGGTCATCGGCGAGCCATTTTGTTAGTGCTGCTTTGTCTCTTCCCACTCCTTTATCGACTCTGCTTTCCAGCGGTTAGGATTCCCGGGGAAGTCAGGCGCAGGGAAGGGGCGAGCAAAACCCCGTGGCATGGTTTCTTCGCTTTGCCATGACCACAGGGTTTTGCGCGAAATTTTGTATCGACTGGTCAGGTCGGATGTCAGCAAAATATCGTCCATATCACCTCCGATGCTTTTTCAGTATTTCTTCAACTTCCTGGCAATCAGCGCAGCGCTGACAACCCGCCACCAGTTCCCGGCGCCGCTCAGGTATCTCTTCCCCACAGTCGCGGCAGTGAGTAGCTGAAACTGCCGCATGGTTGATGCGCATGCTCTGGATGGTCATTTCCAGCCGGCGCTCTGCCAGCTCGTTGGCCTGATCGATGATTTCTGCGCTCATGCTGCACCGCCTTTGATGCGGGCGATGGCCGTGCGGGCAACGGCAATTGGGTGATCGCCTGAGAACTCCATACCAGGCGGCGCGTATTCCATGCACTCAGCCCAAGGCAGCAGGCGCTCCAGCGCCGCCAGAAGTTCGTCGCGCTGCCCGGCGACTTTCGCATACTCAAGCGCTGCGTTTTCCAACTGGGCTTTGTGCTTCTTGTAGGCCTCGTATGCGTGCCAGCTCTGGCCTTTTCGAACGCTCTCGCTGATTTCCGCTACCTGCTCAGGCGTGAGCGCGGTCAGAGGTTGAGCCGGGTAGATAATCACCTGCCCCGCGTCCCAGTCGAAGCCAGCGTGAATGGCCTCTACCTCGACGGATGGCGACGGCCCGATGCTGCCGGGCGAATGGACAAGTATTGTAATCTCGGGGTCGCGCCGCTGGGTCAGTGGGTTAGACCATAGGCGCGCCACCAGCTCAGAGAACTTGGAGAATTTCATGCTGCACCTGCCTTGTCTTCATCCATTTTCCAGGCAGTGGCAAGAGCGCCAGCCACCTGGTGGAAGCTATGTTTTACTGCCACCTTCCCATGGTCGCCGGCTGGCGAAACCAGTTCGATTGTGGTCAGCTCTCCGCCGCTTTCAGCGTCTGGGTAAAACTGCGCGACGTCGTTGGTTTCGACGATCACAGACCCGGATGGGGTATACATTTTCAGCTTCATGACTCCACTCCATAGCGGCCGCTCAGCCGCCCAATAACACTGACAAATTTCACCAGGCTGACACCCATCGGCTTTACCTTCTCGTAGTGCTTGCGAAGGATAGGGGGGCATACAGCGTTCCACTTCGGTTTAGGCTTTACGCTCATCGCTTTGGTTATCTCTTCTGCGCAGCGACGAGCCTGGGCGCGGAGAGCGTTTTCTTTTTCTTCTGGCGTCATGCTGCCTCCGTCTTCACTACGTCGATGGCGCAGCCGGGGATCAGCTCAACGGAAGCGGTGGCGCACTGGTTGCCCCAGTGGCTCCAGCCTGGCGCTGCGCTGCGGCTGAAAAGCTCAATCCGCGGCACGTCGCCGTAAAGCAGCTCCAGGCGATGGCGAACTTCCCACGGTTTCTCGCTGTGCGCGCCGAGAGGGCTGTAGACCACCTGCTTAATGCCGGCGTGCTTGCGCTCCAGCACGGCGCCGCGGGTGGCGATCAGCACGTCTTCGGTATTGGCGCGGGTGTGGTTGCCGCCGTTCATGCGCGTCTCGGCATTCAGCAGGGCGAGGAAGTCGTAAAAATCGTTCACATCGCCATCTGCCAGAGCCTTGGTAATGCGCAGCTCGGCCAACTGGTTCAACTTCACCCAGGTGAAGCCCTTCATCGTGCGAACCGTAAAGCCCCAGGCCTCGGCCAGCTCGATCGCCTCCTGGTTGTGGGTGCCGGTGTACCACATCGCCAGCACAGCGTTATCCGCTGCGAGTTCCCATACCGGGAGCCGCTTCATATCGAGCAGGCTCATGGTGGGGTAGTGGTCGGCAGCGGCGCCGTTGCTGATCGTGTTCCCGTAAGACCTGGCCGGGTCAGCATAGATAAGTGAGTAGCGGTTCATAGGACTGACTCCATTTCATCGATATAGAGGCCAGATGCGATAAGCCGGCGGCGCCGGGCCGCTTTATCAATACATTTCTGGCGGTTGCCAGAGGCGGCCTGAGCTATCGAGCGCTTAGTGAACAGGCGAGTTTTACCCTGCGTGGTAATGACCTTTGGCCTTGTGATCAGGTCAAAGGTGCGATCGCAGATGCCGTCCTCGTTAAGCCAGGTTTCCGATGCAATCAGCTGCGCAATGCGGCCTTCTCCCTTGGTTATGCCGTTCGCAACGCGGTTAAATTCGACAAGCGTCACGCCGAACTTCTCCGCTATTTCGCTGCCGGTAACAGGGCGGCAGCGCGTCTGAATCATCCAGATCACGCGCTCGCGAAGGCCGGAGAATTTCCCTGCTTTACCGGGCCTGCGGTAAAATGGAGTGCGTTTCATTTCCACTGCTCCCCGAAGGTAAAGCCGATCTCCGCCAGCGATTCGTCCATCTTGCTGATGAACTCCGGCACCATTTCGTTGAAGTCGGACATGTATTTGTCGTCGCGCTCAACAACGACATGGTGAATGCCTTCTCGCTTCATTCGAGGGTCATAATTCGCGAAATACCAGGCATCCTTCCCGGTTACCCACATGCTGAATTGCACTTGGGCCATGTAGGCGGATTTGATAGCCTCGAAGCCGCCAAGCCGGAACTTCATGAAGTCCCGAGAGGTAAAAGGGCACTTCAGCTCAAGGCCGCGGCCATCACTGCACAGGCCGTCTGGTGAGCAGGCGGTGCGCATACCTTCGTCACGGAAAAGGATCGGCGACTCGGTTACCTGCACGTCGGTGGTGAACTCAAACAGGGTGCGAGCATCGGCCTCGTACTGTTTCCCCCAGGCCAGCGCCTTGGCGTTAACTTCCGGCGCCACGCCGGTGCACACTTCGGCAAGGAGCGTAAGGAAGTAGGACATCTTCATATCAGTCCATTTCTTGCCTGACTTAGGCTTAGAAATGACGTTGTGAACTTCCGAGGCAGTTATCACGCCCAGGCGTAAGCGGTGCCATGATTCATCTCCCTGTTCAACGCGGGTAACGTCAATGCCAGTTCGAACGAGGATAATTTCTGGTGTCATGCTGCCACCTGCGCTTTTTTCTGGAGGAAGCTAAAGCCTTTCTGCGCTTCTTCTTCGGTGAGTTGTGATGCCTGGAAAATGTCACGCTTGAAGATGTTGCTGCACAGAGGCAGGAAGTCCTGCTCCCAGTCCTTATTCAGGGACGTCAGGAGGTCGGTAATTGCCTGCAGCGTTTCCTCACTGGCCACCAGGGGGAGCGCCTCTGTCGTGCTGCGCGGCGTCACGTCACGCGCATCCACTTCCAGCGTTTTACCTTCCATCTCCTCGGCAGTGGGCTGCTGGCCAATTTCAGGCCACGCCTTGCGCAGAGCCTGAGCCTCGGCACATTTCGCCAGCTGGCCATAAGGGCGCTTCTTCCACATAGCATTTGGCGCGGTAGTGTCGCGGCCGGCGGTGGCATAGTTCTCGACCCAGTATTCTTTCGCGCTGAATTCGACGATCTCCCCGCTCGGCATGCGCTTGCTGACCGTGTACTTGCACCATTGAGGTACGGTCACTTCAATACCGGTAAGCGTCAGAGTGACGTCCGGCCCGAACTCTGGTTCTTTTGCGCCAGCGTAATCACCGGAGCGATCGGCCTGAATCCGATAAAGCCCGATGCCAGGCATAACCACATCGCGCCACTCGCTTTTACCCGACTTCGAGTCCTTAACGCTCATTGGCACCAGATGAACGGGCTTCAGAAGCGGATCGAGGTTTCTGGCCCGGCAGTAGTCCAGCGCCATCATCACCGACTCATCCTTGGCGCCAGGATAAATACTGTTCTTGAGGGCGCTCCAGGTAGCGCCGTCAATTCCTCGCTCAGCAAGAGAGCTGGCTGTAATCACAAGTTCGTTAGCCATTGCTATTCCCCAAAGTTAAAACGGGCAGCCGGTGCGGTGATCCCAGTCGTATTCCGCCTGGGCGTAAGCTACTGCCGAGATGAGATCGTTATATGCCTCGCCAGCTGCATCGCTGCGGAGGCCTTCGTATGGGCTTTTGTCCATCGGCACTGAGAAGCGGAACAGGCCTGACGGCTCTTTCGGCAGAGAGTCGATAATTTCCTGCGCCCGATCGTCAATCCACTTTTGCTTCTCTTCGGTGAGCGACTGTTCAGCCCATTTCCGTTCTTCGATAGCGTCGTATGCGCGGTATGCGTTCATAGCTCGCTCCTGAAATTTGGTTGTAATAATCCCGGCACCGTATTGGCTGCCTGATAACTCAGTTAAATTCTTCGTTTCGATTACCGGCTGAGACCTTGTCCCAACCCGTTCAGATAAACTTCAACCAGCAAGTCGGTTGTGTAAGTCCGCTCAATACCGCGATGCAGGTAGAGGCGGCCGCGTTTATTTGCTGATGCTGTCCAGGTGCTTTCCCGATGCTTAACCAGCATCCCTGGGAGAACGGCGCCGCGGTTAACGGTCTGTGTCCCGTAATGATGACTAACCATTGAACACCCCCGTAGCGTGCAGAATTTTGATAATCAACGCTGTCCAGATAACGCCGAAGATCAGCAGGCAGTAAATCAGTGAACGAATGCCGTTTCTGCTCATGCTGAACCACCAGGCATCAGGCAGAACGCGCTTGCTATCAGTACGCATACGACGATGGCGAATGCGTGTGCCAGAAACTTAAACCACTCAGTTTTATCTTCTTCGCGGATCATCTCTCCACCTTTGCCTTAAAGCCGGCCAGCTGAGCGTTGTTACGATTACCCGGCGTTGCCGGTGTTGTTTGGATGAGTTGATAATGTACTAATGGTTCATCATTGTAAAGTACCAAAAGTACATTTTTGGTTTGTGGATAGTTCAAATTTAGGTAAGTTAATGAACTTAAAGTATATTATTTTTGCGTTTTGTTCAGGTGGCGGGAATCTTGCGGTTAAGTTGGGGCAGGATGTGGTAATCCAGCCGGAAGAACAGGGCAATAAAAACCCGGCACGGTGGCCGGGTTAGGTAGGATTATCAATGAGAATCAATATCTTCTATCTTCAGAAGAGGATGCACTCTATCAAGTAATTCTATGAATTCTTCATATGTATCGCTTGCTTGCATGAGGGTTGTTACCCCGGTTAGCCTCTTCTGAAGGAGGCTGTATCCAGTTCCATCTGATAAGAACTGATGCATTTTTGCCCCGGTTTTCTTGGTTTTTGCTCTTTCTTCTTTCAGCGCGCTTCTTAGCTCGGGTGCCATACGGTCATAAGTTATGTTATTAACTAGATGCCCGAAATATTGTGGTCTACGCATATTGGCTTTGAATGGAACGTTTCGCAATCGGCATAACTGTTCGAAAAATTCTGGTGGATAGGTGCTGACCCAGGGGCGCATTTCTTTGGCAATAAACTCTTCAAGCAGCTTCGCAAGTGCATCTCGCTCTCTCTCTTTTTGGTAGCCTGTCGCCTCATCTACAAGAGCAATAATACCAACCTTAGCTAGAGATCGAACGAGAACTTCAGCTTTTTGAGCGACTGCAAGCTGTTCTTTATTTTTTATCGCTCCATCCTCTCTCGCCCTGAGGTATAAATCGCCAACAAGAGGAAGAATTACTGCATTGTATCCATCCTTAATCATTCCAGATTTCGTCTTGAATTCAACGCGAGAGATCACGCCCTTAAGCTCTTGATTAATATATGGAATAAGGTTTATTGCATCCATAAATGCGGGTGTCTGGATCCCATCTATAAACCTTTGATCTTCAAGATGTTTTTTATTCCCCCTGCGAGTCCTTCCAAGGGCTGTAAATACTGATGCAGCAGATACGACCCGCTCCCCATTATCAAGCACGGCCACTTCCAGTTCTGCATCGCCAACACGCAAGTACCCTTCATTTGCAACTGTAGGGAGCATGGCTTTAGCTTTTTTGGCTTCGGCCATTTTCTTTGCTGCTTCTTTTCGCTCCTCTGGGGTCATCTTGGCAGCCCTTGCCTTTCCCCCTTTAGCTTTACCAGTAGGCTCATGGTCATCTTCATGTTCAATAATATCATTCATTGCAATTTGCTCGTGTTGTGAATGTACGAGCATTAGAGCATATGCACGTTAATGCGTGCAAATAATATTTATGAAAGAAAAAAGGCTGCATTTCTACAGCCTCTCATCATCTGCCCTTATCTACCCATGCTTCCTGTATGTCTGCGGCATGCTGCCGATCACCTTACCGAACACGAACACCCGATTCATCTCATCTTTCTCGATCGGTTCCCAAGGGGCATAGCTCTTGTTGTCAGAGATAACCAACAGCTTGTCCTTCATCTTCTGCAGGCGCTTAACATGTGCAGTGTCGTCGTACAGGAATGCGTAAATCCCGTCGCCGTCAAAGCTCTTAACGCTGATATCAACAAACAGCAGATCACCCGGCTCAATCGTGCCAGACATGCTGTCGCCGCGCACGTTGATAATCCTGATGTTCTCAGCTTTGCGCCCATCGAACATATGGTTTGCTTCAGCTGTCGCATATTCAACTGAGCGGAGAATCTCAACGAATTCCTGGTTTATCACCCCTGGACCAGCGCTGACGGCGATATCCAAGAGGTCAATCCTAAAGATGTCTTTTCGATTGGTTGCCGATCCTGGTTCAATACCATCATCGTCAGCGTCGCCAAGCAGGTAGGATGCAGACGTGCCTATGTGAGACGCTAAGGCCTGAAGCGTTCCACGCCTTGGTATTGACTCCCCGTTAAACCATTTGCTCACGGCCTTCGGTGTCAGCTTCATTCTCTTAGCGATCTCAGCCTGGCGACCGTGTGGCATCAATCCAGCTTTATCGCAGGCCAGCGCTAGCCTCAGAGAAAATTCTTTTCGCGCTCTTTCTTCGTGAACCATATGTTCAATCATAATATCACTTGCGTGAACTATCAGTTCCGACTTAATATGTACTTACAGTTCATTATTGAGGGTTAAACATGGCACCTAACAGTCTTGGCGAAATCATCAAAAAGATTCGCGTTCCTGTTGTAGCTAAAGCCTGTGGTTGCTCTCCGCGCGCAATTTACAAGTGGATTGCCAACGGAAGCCTGCCGAGAACGGACTACACCGACGAGACCAATTACGCAGAAAAAATCGCTCTCGCTTCTGGCGGCCAGTTTACTGCTGCGCAGATCCGGGAAGTCAGCAAGCCTAAAGCCGCCTGACTGGCGGCCATACCAAACAACACCAGAGGAAGTATCACAAATGGAGAGTTCAACGACACGCAACAAAGTGGAGGCTCGCAGGATAGAAAGCTGGTTACACAGCCAGATAGCTGAACTGGGAACCACGAATATCGCCAAAGTGGCCGGAGTGAATAAGTCGACGGTGAGTCGCTGGCGGGAAAGCCTGCTGCCGAACATGTCGCTACTGCTGGCCATCCTGATTTCTAACAGGCCTGGAGAGAAAGGTGACTTTGAAGCATGAGCGGGAACAGAAAGGCGAAAGCCGCAGTGCGGGAACACTAACGGCTTTCTACGCGAATTAACTGGATCAATTCACAGGAGTAATTATGAGTTCACTTTACCAGCTTTACAAGCACAAAGACAAAAACGGCACCGGAACGGTGGTTAACAAAACTTACACGGTTCCTTTGTCAGAGCTGTACGTCGAGCCCGGCCTGAATATCCGCGAAATCGACCAGTATCACGTCGCAGAATTCCGCGATGCGTTTATCGCTGGCGAATCGGTGCCGCCGCTGGACGTCCAGGTTACCGAGAAGGGCGTGAAGGTTATCGACGGCCACCACCGCTATTACGGCGCCATTGAAGCGACGAAAGCAGGTGCTGACATCATTCGTCTTGAGTGCAAAGACTTCGTCGGGAACGAAGCTGACCGGATCGCCTTCATGGTTACCCGGAACCAGGGCAAGCCTCTCACTGCTCTGGAACGCGCAGCTGCATATCAGCGTTTGAGAAATCAGGGGTGGGAACCGGACGAGATCGCGAAGAAGGTTAAGCGTTCTCTGTCCGACGTCGACTATCACCTGCATTTGCTGACCTGTGGAGAGGAGCTGATCAGCATGGTGCGTGCCGGCGAAGTATCCCCGACGACCGCGGTTGCTTTATCCCGCGAGCACGGCCCTCAGGCGGCCTCTGTAGCCGTTCGCCAGATGGATAAGGCCAGAGCATCGGGTAAATCGAAATTAACCCGCAGCGCAGCGCTGCCGCAGTTTAGCGCAGCAAAGGCGCGCCAGTTTCTCCAGATAATCGCTGATCAGGCTGACATTGAACTGCCAGCTGATGCACGCGCCATCCTGGACAACTATCGCGAATTCCTGAAAGAGGCCGGCTGGGAGAGTGAAGCATGAACACCGCAGAAATACTCAAGTTTCCCGGCGCCGCGCCGGGGCAATTCAGGAGCAACCGGATGGAAAACCAGAAATCTGGCTACATCCCGTTGTACCGGAGCGTTCTCAAGCAGTCCTGGGCAAAAGATGTGTACCTCAGAACCCTGTGGGAAAACCTGCTGCTTAATGCTGCTCGTCAGCCATTCAGAGCGACTTTCAAAGGTCATGAGTGGTCACTGCTGCCCGGACAACTGGTGGTCACAGCGGCCGATTTAGGGCTGCAGCTTTGCGACCGGAAAGGGAATCCTACTAGTCGCGATTCAGTGGAGAGAATGCTGGCTGTTTTTGTACGCGAAGGGATGATTTCTATCGAAGGTGAGAAGCAAAAAGGGAGAGTGATCACTATCACAAATTTTGCAGAATATGCTCAAAAAACAGACAATTTACCCGCACATGAAGCCGCACATGAAGCCGCACATACTTGCGCACATGACGAGCCCAGCAATGGCGCGGGTTTGAAGGTGGTACCCGCACATGATGGTGCACATGAAGCCGCACAAACAACCGCACAACATGAACAAGAAGGTAATAACAAGAATAAAAACATTAAAAGATCTTCGTCCGAGAATTCTGGCGAATCCTCTGACGTCCGCCTGAAGAAATTTTTGTCTGCTCATCCTGATGCCGCGGTTTACACACCCAGCGGCAGCAAGTGGGGAACCGCAGAAGACGTTCGCGTTGCCGAGTGGATTTTCTCCAGGGTCAGGATGATCAACCCAACCTGCAAAGCTCCTGACATGACCGCCTGGTCAAACACGGTTCGACTGATGCGTCAGATCGACAACCGCAGCCACCAGGATATCTGCGCCATGTACGACTGGGCCAGCAAAGACTCGTTCTGGCATCGCAACATCCTGAGCCCTGAAGCGCTGCGCAAGCAGTGGGACAAGCTGACCATGCAGCGCAGCACGCCAGGGGTTCAGGTTGCCGGGAAGCCAAAAGTCGACCTGAACAACACTGACTGGATTTACGGGGTGCTCGAATGAAATCAATCGCTGAAAGCATGCACAACTTCGACCGGGAAAATTTCCAGCGCGTGGCTGCCGGGCTTCCTGAAATGCAGGACGAGCAGGCAGTAAAGCGCCAGGCGGCAAAGACTGCTGAGATCTTCAACGAACTGTTCCGCCAGTTGCTAGCTGTGTTCCCGGCGCTGGCCAGCAAAACACCCGAGGAGATGAACGAGATGCGCCGGCAGTGGCTCCTGGCGTTCAAGGAAAACGGGATTGTCTCCATGGAGCAAATCAACGCCGGAATGCGCGTTGCCCGCAAACAGGATCGCCCATTCATGCCATCGCCGGGTCAGTTTGTCGCCTGGTGCAAATCGGAATCAGCTGTATCTGCCGGACTGCCGGATGCAGTGGAGCTGGTCGATATGGTTTACCAGTATTGCCGGACCCGCGGGCAATACCCGGATGCTGAGTCGTATCCGTGGCCAGATCACAACGTCACACCGGTCACGCTGAAGCACAAAGCCTGCTACTGGATGGTTACTGGCCTGTACGCAGACATGCGGGCAAACGGCCTCAGTGACGCTGAGCTGCGTCGTAAGGCACAGGATGAGCTGATGCGTATGGTGCGTCGTTTAAACGCAGGAGAAGCGATTCCAGAGCCAGTTAAGCAGATTCCAAAACTTGGTGGTCGGCCATTAAGTCAGGAGCAGGGGTTAAACAAAATCGCAGAGATTCGGGCGAAATTTGGACTGGGGAGAGGGCGGTCATGAAAAAGAACTCTGGCAAACAAGCCGTTATTAACTTCATCGGCCAGCATCCTGGCTGCAGCTTTCAGGATATCCGCCGCGGTACCGGGCTTGACTCTTCAGTGGTCAATTCCTCCCTGTGGCAGATGCACCGTGACGGACAGGTTAAGCGAGAAGGTGAATGCAGGAGCTACCGGTACACCCTTATCGACACAACAGCTGTAACCGAAAGCGATCCGTCTGTTCAGTATCGCCAGCGTCCTGGCGGCGTAAACCCAATGACCAACCTGTTTAACCAGTGCCTGGCGGGAGTAAGAAAATGAACATCGAAATAGTAAACGAGCTCATTCAGTCGCTGGAGTCGGCAGGCGAGCTGTCAATCAGAGAGCAGAAGTTCCTGAATCTGGCGAAAGCGTTTAAGCAACTGGCTGCGGAGAATGCACGATATTCGATGTCTGCAGGTCATGCCGACCAGAGGATGGCTGAATCTCGCGCTGTGCGCTCTGCTCTCGGCTTTAAGCCAGATGCAGACGATGTTCTGGTGGAGGCAATAAACCAAATCGTGGCGGAGTTATGCGTCATTCGTACTGCTCACCCTCAACCTCTTGGACCAGCAATGGACGCTGCGATCGATGCATTTAATGCGGAGGAAATGCCAGAGACTGGGATGCTCAACGCTTACTTCATCCTGCGTGAAAGCATCCGCATCAAAACTCCCGCAACCGATCGCATCGTAGCCGAAGCCGAGGTGCGCGGAGTTGAGAAGGCCATCGCTCACCTGGAGAAGAAGTTCAGCAATATCGGCGTGCAGATCATGAATTTGCAGTGGCTGGCAGACTCGCTGCGTGAAGGGGCCGACAAATGAGCAACCGTATCCCTAACTTCGGCTGGAACCGCCTGAAACTGGCAACGCTCACCTATGAGCAACTGGCTCAACTGGAAGAGAAGGTGAAGGCTGAGCATGCCTGCAAAAACGGCATTCACCTCTTCGACAAATCCGGTCAGCGCAAACTCGACGCTCTGAGCTGGGCCGCATACAACAAGCAGAAGGCGGAGCGTGCAGCATGACTGATATCACCGAACTGGCGCAGAGCGACATCAACACCGCGATGTTTTCTTCAATCGAAGGGTTTGCATTCCTGGTCGTTGATTCACTCGAATTTGAAATGGGCCGCGAACTGACCGACGAAGAGTCTCAGCGCGTCTATAAGCAGGTAGAAGCGGCTATTAACAACGCGACAAGCGAAGGCGGTGTGTAATGACTGACGCAGAATTAGCACATACAAAAGAGCTGGCATTTTGGATGACAGAGCGCGTCTTCATGAATCCTATTAGCGCCAAGTTGCTCAATGAAGACTGGCGAAAAGCATTTCCTGATGAGGTGGCTATAGCTGAGCGTATGAAAGCGCTGGTAGAGGCGCTGGAGAAGGCGCAGAAGCGGATTTCTCGGTTAGAGTCCCGCAGCGTGAAACTACCAAAAGCAATGAGCATTGAGGGCGGCGCATATTGCAGCGCTCATGCTCATTACGACTCTGATGGCGATTATTACGATCGCGCAGATGTGGAAGAGATGCTGTCCGCCGCTGGCATCAAGTTGGAGGATGAGTGATGGGCGTAACAAAAATGATATGTGTCAGTTCCGCTACGCCAACCTGGTTTACTCCGGGTGCCGTATACGACTCAGAACCTCGCGGTACCGATATCTGCATTTGTGGCGACAACCTCGTTTCAGACCTCAACAAAGAGGACTGGTACGAAATGAGCCAGCGCGCAGATGGGCTGTGGTTCTTAATCGGTTTTCAGCAGGCAATTTTATTTCGGGGAGCCAACCAATGACCAATAACCAGTTAAACAGAGAGCGCCTAGAAAAAATTAAATCATGGCGTGAAACCTACGGCGCCGGAAGCAACGTAATGCTGCCAGCCGAGGAGGCCGAGGAGCTGGCTCGTATAGCGCTGGCCGCAGTGGACAGCGAGCCGGTGGCGTGGACAGATGAGCAGGAGTTGAGAGATGTTGATCGTGGTGGTTGCGGGTACCTTTTCACTGTTAACCCTGTTACTCCGCATGCAGACGAGCGCCGAATTATTCTGCTCTATCGCCACGCGCAGCCAGCGCCGGAACGTGACTAGGTACGCAGTGCGCATGCCGAGTGGTCACAGGCAACTTTCGGTAATGTAGGCCCGGTTGGCCCGCTGAAGCACCTCAGCAAAGAAGCACTGGAAGCCGCTGCCGAGCCTGGCGACCTGTCGGAGTGGGCTGATATTCAGTTCCTGCTGTGGGATGCGCAGCGTCGTGCAGGCATCACTGATGAGCAGATTACTCAGGCGATGATCGAAAAGCTTGCGGTAAACAAACAGCGTGAGTGGCCGGAGCCGAAAGACGGAGAGCCAAGACTGCATTTGAAATAATAGCTACCTTTAACTTTTAAATTTACACATTTAGTGGTTGTATCTTTTTCCAGCAAGTAGTTAAATCAGATTATCCCCGCGAGAGATCCGAAAAGGAGGGCCCAATTTTGTCCGAGTTTTTGTATTCCCCCGCATGCCACTGTAGAGCGCAACATCTGAGTGTCTGACCAGGGGATGAATCAAGATTGGATAGTGGGAAGAGAGTGGAGACGGCGGCAGGGCCAAAGTCTACCAGTTCACCCAGAGGGTGTTCAGCTCTTGCCTTTGATGTTGCGATTGAAGGTTAATACACGAAAAGCTGAGAGGTCAGACAACCAACTTGCCAGAGGAGCATCTCCTGCGTGATGCTTGAGAGCCAACCGAAAGCAATGCGAAAAAGCATAAACTCGGTCTTCCAGTCGACTACATGAAACCGCCTATCGGCGGTTTTTTCATCATCTTTATTGTTTCTAATATGTTTTTAATTGGTGAGTTAATGGATAACACTTTCATAACGAAAGAATTGGGTGAGCGTAATCCATATCCTAAAGAACTTTATGAAGTATCTATGAAGTTTACTATGGCATTTTATTATTGCGAAGAGCATTTCTTTTCTAGGTATTGCAGTATTCGCGAAAGTGATACATACAGCAGTCGCATCCTGAATATAGTTGAAGACGAATGCAGCCCAGTTATCATCGATACTTTTAAATATTTCCAAGGAAGATATATGGAAGGGGAAATGGCTCGACATCGATTGCATGCCTTAACCATGCAAGAGGAGGGGGGCGATCTTACTGGATATGCTGAAGCTATTTATAGATATTTGGAAAACGCTGATGGCAATATTCATGCAATGTTGTCGGTGTGTTTAATGGTTATTATCAGGTTGCGACATAATCTTTTACACGCTAACAAATATGAAGCAATGATTGGCGAGCCTGAAGAGCAAAAGGTATTGCTCAATAGAGGATATCTGTTGCTGTCAAGTCTACTATTCGCAAGAAATACAAAACTTGCTGTTTGATTTTCCGTAATCAACCATACATAATAGCAATGTCAGCCTGAGCAACTGACACGATTATCCGGCGCCAAGTGGGGACACATGGCGCAAACACTGCAATTTGAGAAGAGTTATCAAAACGTACTGATTCCCGCAGAGCCGGGAACCAGCGAATACCTGCAACTTATCCCGGTAGGGCAACTGCTTTGCGGTGAGTTCCGCAAGCCCCGGAATTACGCATTCCACAAAAAGTTCTTCAAGCTTCTGACTCTCGGGTATCACTACTGGACCCCTTCCGGTGGTCTCATTGAGCCCGCGGAGCGTACCCTCATATCCGGGTTTATCGACTTTCTCTCATCCGACCTCGATCAGCGCGCTGCACTCCAGAACGCCGCGGAGATGTATCTATCCTCGGTCGGTATCTCCCGTTCCCGCGATATGGCGCTGCTGAAACACTTCGAATCATTCCGCGAGTGGGCAACCATTCAGGCTGGCTTTTACGACGAATACCAGATGCCTGACGGCAGCCGTCGTCGTGTCGCAAAGTCGATCTCCTTCGCCAGCATGGACGACAGCCAGTTTAACGGCGTCTACAAATCAGTGCTGAATGTGCTCTGGAACTACATTCTGCGTCGCAAATTCCACTCGCCGGCTGAGGCTGAAAACGCCGCCAGTCAGCTGCTGAGCTTTGCGGGGTGATGGCTATGCAATGTCTTCTCGCCAAAGTAATGGAGCGCGGCATCTTCCGCGTGCCGGCGCGCCGCAAACGCAAGGTAGAAGTAAAGCCTTCCGACATCCCGACCCTGAAAGACTACACCGCCCGCCTGGTCGATAAGAAGTGGCTCCGCCTGAGAGCAAGGAGGCCACATGCGTAAACCTGCACGTCGTAAATGCGCCCACTGCCGCGAATGGTTCCATCCTGCCCGGGAAGGGCAGGTGGTATGCAGTTTTGACTGCGCCAGCGCGATCGGCAAAAAACAGACAGCAAAAGCCCGGGAAGCGGCGAAGGCCAGGGCGGTGAAGCGCCAGCGAGAATCCGAGAAGGAGGGGCGCCAGCGTCGCCGCGCTAAGCGTGAGTCATTCAAGACAAAGGCTCAATGGGATAAAGAGGCTCAGTCAGCCTTTAACCGGTACATTCGCATTCGTGATGAAGGTAAGCCCTGCGTCAGTTGCGGAAGCCCGCTTATTGGTAAGAGCAACTACCTGACCGGCAGCGCTATTGACGCCAGTCACTACCGTTCCCGCGGCGCAGCGTCTCACCTGAAATTCAACGTGTTCAACGTCCACTCCGCCTGCACCCGCTGCAACCGGCAGTTGAGCGGAAATGCCGTTGAATACCGCATTCACCTGATTGAACGCATTGGCCTGGATCGCGTAGAGCGCCTTGAGGCTGATAACGAGCCGCGCCGATTCGACATTCCCTACCTGCAGCGCATCAAATCCATATTCACCCGCAGAGCCCGCGCGCTGGAGAAGCGCCGCGCCCGCCATCAGGAGGCCGCATGAGCAAAATCCAATACCCGATGTCCACTGCCGCTATTTTTGATGACGTGGTTTATCCCATCCGCCTGAACGGATCGCATCAGATAGAGAGCGAGGTTATGGGCGCGATCAAATGGTTCTGCCGGTGGAACAACGAGGAGATGGCCGTCGTTAAGGCGCATGTGCTGTTTAGCTGCTGGGGACTTTACCTGACGTATGACCAGCTTATGGCGGAGGCCAAATGAGCCGTGACGTTATCGAACGCATCCGCGACCGCTGGCAAAAGCTCCGTTTATGCCGGCACCGCGGCACCGTACTGGTTGACTACAAAATATTACGCAATTTCGTCCGTATCTATAAGCGCCTGGGAGAGACAGTATGACAGCTCAATACTTGGAATTTGTTCGCCAGCAGCTGATAGTGGCCACCGCCGATCTGAGCGGCGCGACGAAAGGGCAACTGGTGGCCTTCGCAGAAAACGCACAATTCACCGCTACGGCGCGCAGCCGGGGTAGGAAGAAAGTTTATAGCGAGGTAAAGCAAAAAATGGTTAACCCGGATGGCCCGCCAATGAGCGGCAGCCAGTCCCGCGCTAAGGGTTCTTCAATCGCTCTCGTTCTGCCTGTTGAGTATTCGACGGCCAGCTGGCGCCGGGCTCTGTTGTCGCTGGAAGAGCATCAGAAAGCGTGGCTGCTGTGGAACTACAGCGACAATATCCGCTGGGAGCACCAGGAGACGATCACCCGGTGGGCATGGGCTGAGTTCCGTGAGCAACTTGGCGCAAAGAAGGTGGCCGGCAAGACGATGGAGCGCCTGAAGAAGCTTATCTGGCTGGCGGCGCAGGACGTGAAAGCAGAGTTGGCGGGTAAGTATGTATACCAGCACCAGGATCTTGCAGCCCTGTGTGGCGTTAAGCCTGATAACTGGTGCCATAACTACGCTGATTACTGGCGGGCTATGTGCGCCATTTTTAAGCGGCTTGATAGTGACTCTCTTCTCTGCGCTGTGAGAACACGATCACAACAAAAATCAGCTTTTTCGCAGCACGGTCTTGCAAAAGTCAATTAAATGCGTCATATTTGAGTCTACTTTGATATGCTGCCTTAACTTTAAGTGGCGGCATGAAGATGATAGTCACATACCAGTTTGTAAAATTAGCCTCGGCATCCCGCCGGGGCTTTTTTATGCCTGCGATCTGAACCAGATTGTTGGTTCAACCAGCACAAGATAATGGCCTGACCTGATGACGGACTCATAATCCAATCCATCAGGGGGCGCTGCTGCAACAGCGTCGCAGGCCGCCAGACCCAGCCAGGGTATTTTCGGTCATCACCGACATTGCTATTACCCTCATGCTTATTGCCCGCCTTTTTGCGGGCTTTTTTATTATCAGGTCCCGCGGGAATCATCATCGATACGCTTCGTTGTTAAATCCAGCCCGACGGGCCTGACCCTTTCAAACACACACAGCACCCGCTAACAACGCGAGGTGAGAGTATGTATCGCATGGAAAAGATAACCACTGGTGCTGCCTATGGCGCTTCAGCCGGGAGCATCCTTAACGGCATGCTAAATGCCTATAGCCCCGAGCAGTGGAATGCCATCGGCGTACTGGTGGGCATTGTCATCGCCGTACTTACGTATCTGACGAATTTGTATTTCAAGATTCGCGAAGACAACCGACGCAGCAGGAGCCGAGATGAACCCGACGCTGAGGAATAAGCTGATTGGTGCGATCGCCGGCGGTTCGGGCGCGATCGCAATTGCTTCTGTCATGCTTGGTAATGCTGACGGCCTGGAAGGAAGGCGTTATTACGCCTATCAGGATGTTGTCGGCGTCTGGACTGTTTGTGATGGTCACACTGGCACCGATATTCGCCGCGGCCATCGTTATACCGACAGGGAATGCGACAGCCTGCTGAAGGCAGATCTGCAGAAGGTGGCAAGCGCCATTGACCCGCTCATCAAAGTCCGCATTCCTGATCCTACGCGCGCCGCGCTTTACTCATTCACTTATAACGTTGGCTCTGGCGCCTTCGCCAGCTCCACGTTGTTGAAGAAACTGAATGCTGGAGATGTGCCGGGCGCGTGCAAGGAACTGCAGCGCTGGACGTATGCCGGTGGCAAGCAGTGGAAGGGACTGATCACCAGGCGCGAGATTGAGCGTGAAGTCTGCGAGTGGGGCCAGAAATGAGCCGATTAACCGCAATCATCAGCGCTGTAGTCATCCTGCTGCTTTCCTGCTTTTTCTCGTGGCGTTCTGGCTGGAATTCTCACGCTGACCATATCAACGCCCTCGCGGCGAAGAAGAAAGAGAAAGCCGAAAAGACTATCCAGCCAGTTGAGGAAAAGGCCGCTGCCGCTACAGAAGAGGGCAAGGTCATCTACCGAACCATAACCCGCGACGTGGTGAAATATGTCCAGTCTCCGAATCGTACTGTGTGCCGGTTTGACGATGATGCTGTGCAGCTGCGCCAGCGAGCTATCGACGCTGCCAACGCCATCCCCGGATTTGATGATCCCTCCGTGCAAAGCAAGTGACGCAGGGAAGGATACCGACGAAGACCTGCAATCGGACGTCGAAACCGCTCAATGTCTGCGCCAACTGCGGTTGGATAAGTTCCGCTGGCAGGCCTACTACCGGGCAATCAGCCAATAGCAGTAATACATCATCACGCAGTGTCTGAGGTAGCGATGCTGATACTCTTCATTCTCCTGTCGATCTGGCTCTGTCGACTGTCGGAGAAGCCTGGCTGGTTTAAGGTCAGCAATAATATCTCAATGCTGGCGCTCGAAGATGAGCATCCGGCACGCAGTAAGGGGCTGCGCTGAGATAAGAGCTTGCATTACAGAAGTCATGCTACGAATGGCTTCGATAATGATATTAAATATGATGTTCCCATCTGCAGTAGGATTGAGATATGTTGTAATCACTAAATGGAACATGATTGGCAACATAACGACAGAGGATATCTATATGCAGCAAGTTGGTAACATAAAACGAAGGGTGGATGATGCTGATTTTCTTATTGAAAATAAAAAATATGAATCCGCACTACTGCTCCTGCTAACGGCAATTGATGGATCTGCCATCAAAGTATTTCCTGCAAAAACTCAGTCTATAACGAACCCAACGCGAACTAGAAAAAACCGGCAGATTGCTAATCAAATGCCTAACAGCGAGCGTTATCAGAGATTTTTGGGTGTAAGGATTAGACAGTTACTCGGAATGATTTTGTCTGAGGACGAGTACTATACAAAAGAATTAGTGCATTTTGTTGAAGGACAGGAAGATCCAGAGGTCATAATTTATAAAGCTTTTAGATGTAACGATGTTCATGAATCCTCCATACCAACTGAATATCATTATGTATATTCTGAAGATGCCATTTCAAATAATTTATCCTTGGAGTTTTCTAATGGAACTATTAAGTTTTCATCTGGTTTTTTAAGCCTGCTGCGAAGCGCAATTGTATATGCTCCTTGTAATGGCTCAGAATTCGGTATTAGCCATTTTAGGCTGAAGCCAAATGCTGGAATGACAGAGGAAGATATATATAATCATTGTGATAAGGAATATGGTGTGTCATACGGCAAGGTAATTGTTATCAATAGGTTGCTAGCCGATATTGGTCCTAGTGTGCATTCTTTAGACTTAGATGAATTATCAGAAATCATAGTCGAAAGTATTCACCCAGGAACAAAAACAGGATTGAGTTTTCCTAGGGGTGGAAAACCAGCGTGTATAAGTAATAACAGATTCACAGAATCTGGTAAGTCTATGCTCAGTTATATTTTAAAAAATAGTCAAGTTGTTGATATTGCATCTTAGATGCATGAATAGAAAATAATTCTGCAAGTGGTGTCAGTAAAACGCCATTGGCAGAATTATATAAAGGTTCGTTGGTGTTATATTGCCAAAATTACCGGGGAAGTATAAAAATCAGAGGGTCGTTCTGTATGACTGGAAATGACAATCGCAGACCATACCCTCCCGTTAACTTCACTAGTCCTGAAAACTACCGCCCATACATTGCTATCATCCCTGCGAACGAGGTCTATAGCTGGGTGAGCGACAATATCCTGATGGAAAACGGCAGCCTCCATAACGAGGATCACTTCCATCTCCACACGGCCGACATAGCGTTTATGTGGGCGTCGAATGCCTTTGATAAACGCGGTCGCGTCGTTCTCGGTCAATGTGAAGAAGTAATGCTCCGCGCCGGTGGCTGGCAGAAATCCCGCATGGAGCAGCAGATGCATGAATGGTTCGGTCGCATACCGAAGTTCATCATCACCCTGGCTGCCGACTATTGCGAGCAATGCAACGATCTGGAGTTCTGCGCACTGGTAGAGCATGAGCTTTACCACATCGCCCAGGCTACCGATGACTATGGCGCGCCGAAGTTCAACAAAGAGACCGGAATGCCGGTGCTCAAACTTCGCGGCCATGACGTCGAGGAATTCGTCGGAGTGGTCCGGCGTTACGGCGCCAGCAAAGACGTGCAGGAAATGGTTGATGCGGCGAACAGGCCGGCGGAGGTTGCTCATATCGATGTTGCCAGGGCTTGCGGGACATGCATGCTTAAGATGGCGTGATTTTATACTGCTTTATACGGACGGTGGGTTATGGCTGCACTAAAACCAGAAGTGAGAGCCTTTATCGTTCAAGAGCTCGCTTGCTTTGATACGCCATCCCAAATCGTCGAGTCCGTACAAAAAGAATTCAAGGTTCAGGTGACGCGCCAGCAGGTGGCATCGCATGACCCGACAAAGGCGGCAGGGAAAGGTTTGGCTCAAAAATGGGTCGAACTTTTCAACCTTACCCGCGACCGTTTTCTCAACGAAATTTCCGATATTCCGATCGCCAACAAGGCCTACCGTCTGCGCGTACTGCAGCGAATGTCGATGACTGCTGAGAACATGAAGAACATCGGTATGACGGCCCAACTACTGGAGCAGGCAGCAAAAGAGGTGGGTGAGGCTTACAGCAATAAGCAAAAAGTCGAACACACCAGTCCTGACGGTAGCATGTCGCCGAGACCAACGACGATCAGACTGGTAGGAGTAGAGCCAACTAATGGAAAGTCAGGTTGACCTACAAATCCCGGCGAAGCTCGTTCCCGTATTCGCGACAGAGGGCATTCGCTATCGTGGTGCGCATGGTGGCCGAGGTTCTGCAAAGACGCGCACATTCGCGCTGATGAGTGCGGTTAAAGCGTATCAGGCAGCCGAAAGCGGATTAAGCGGCGTCATACTCTGCGCTCGCGAGTTTATGAACTCCCTCGAAGAGTCATCGATGGAGGAAGTGAAACAGGCGATCCGGTCTGTCCCCTGGCTGGATGACTACTTCGATATTGGCGAAAAGTACATCCGCACTAAAAACCGCAACGTCAGCTACGTCTTCTGCGGCTTGCGCCACAACCTCGACAGTATTAAGTCAAAGGCGCGCATTCTGGTTGCGTGGGTAGATGAGGCTGAGTCGGTATCGGCGACGGCCTGGAAGAAGCTTCGCCCGACGGTGCGTGAAAATGGCTCTGAAATCTGGGTGACATGGAACCCGGAGAAAGACGGCAGCGCCACTGACAAACTCTTCAGAAAGAACCCGCCGAAAAGCTCGATGATTGTCGAGATGAACTACAGCGACAATCCGTGGTTCCCGGATGTACTCGAAGAAGAGCGCCTCGAAGATCTGGAAAACCTTGACTACGCCGATTATGCGTGGATTTGGGAAGGCGCCTATCTGGAGAACTCAGACAAGCAGGTGCTGGCGAATAAATACGTCGTGCAGAGCTTTGAAGACGACCTCTGGAAGAAATCAGAGCGCCTGCTGTTCGGCGCCGACTTCGGTTTCGCAAAAGACCCAAGCACGCTTATTCGGATGTTCATCCTGGATAACAACCTCTACATCGAATACGAGGCCTACGGTAATGGTGTAGAGCTCGATGACATGTGGAAGTTTTACGCTGGAAAAACCGATGCCACGCCGAAACAGCTTGAAGACTGGAAAGTTACTGACGAGGCGAAATTCCCCGGCATACCCGAGGCTCGCAAATGGCCTATCAAAGCCGACAACTCCAGACCTGAAACAATCAGCCATATCAAGGGCCAGGGTTTCAATATCTCAGCAGCTCAGAAATGGCAGGGCAGCGTAGAGGATGGGATAACTTGCCTGCGTGGCTTTAAGAAAATCATCATTCACCCACGCTGCAAGGAGACGGCCAAAGAAGCTCGGCTCTACTCGTACAAAACTGACCGGATCACTGGCGAAATCTTGCCGGTCATAGAGGACAAGAACAACCACTGCTGGGACGGTGTCCGGTACGGTCTGGACGGGTATATCAAGCACAAAGCGCAAGTCGGCGCAGTATTCTTCTAAGGAGCATCGCCAGTGAGCGAACAAGATAACGGCCTTCAACTGGCTGTGAACAATCTCGCCACTGAAATGCGGCGAGCGAATTACCTTAACGCCATCGGTATCGGCGGGGGCAATACCAAGCGCCCTACGCTCTATCAGGAGTTTGGCTACCCGCGCACGATCACCTTTAACGACTTCTACAACATGTACCGCCGTAACGCCGCAGGATTCGCTGTGGTGCATCGTCTTCTGGATGGATGCTGGCAGGACTATCCGGTCATCGTTGATGGTGATGAGTCCCAGGAGGCGAAGAAAACTAACCCGTGGGAAAAGAACGTCACAAGATTCATGAAGAAATGGTGGCCGAAGGTGAAGGATGCCGACCGCCGCAATATGGTCGGGCGTTACTCCGCACTGCTGCTGCAGGTGAAAGATAACAAGCCATGGAGTGAGCCAGTAGATATCCGGCTGGTGAAATCCCTGGGAGAGTCAGCGCTGGTAAAACTTATTCCGGTGTGGGAGCCGCAGTTAACTGTCGCCGAATGGGATAACGATCGCCAGTCCGAGACGTTCGGCCAGCCGAAGATGTTCAACTTCAACGAGCAACCGGTTGGAGACGAGGCTTTCGTCGGACCGACGCGTGGTGAGCCTGTGCATCCGAGCAGGGTGATCCTGTTCTGTGAAGGCTCGGAAGATGACAACGTTCTGTCGGGTATCCCGCTGCTTGAGGCCGGATACAACAAAGGACTCGACCTTGAGAAGATTTCCGGTGGTGGCGCTGAGGGCTTCCTGAAGAACGCCAGCCGGCAGATCGCTGTCGAGTTCAGCAAAGAAACCGACATGGCCACACTGTCCGATCTGGCGAAGAAGGCTGGTTATGCTGACCTCGGCGAAGCTATGGGCGATAAGGTCAACAAGCTTAACCGCGGCACCGATGCAGCGGCGGTCATGCAGGCCGGGCAGATGCACGTCCTCAGCGTGACACCCGGCGACCCGGGGCCGACTTGGGAGGTCACCGCGAACGAACTGGCGGCGTCAGTACAAATCCCGTTTACAATCCTGTTTGGACAGCAGACCGGGCGCCTGGCGAGCGATGAGGATAAAACCGACTGGGCCATTCGTCGCAATACCCGCCGCAACGGCTTCCTGACTGACCGAATCACAGCCTTGCTGGAGCGCTTCTGGACCCTGGGCATTATCGATCCGCCGACAAATGGAGAGGTCACCATTTCATGGACTGACCTGCTGGCCCCGGGCGAGAAAGAGAAAATCGAGAACGCATCGAAACTGGCCGATATCGTTCAGAAAACTTCTGGCTTCTACGGTGGCGAACCGCCATTCACGGCCAACGAACTTCGCGAGATTGTAGGCCTCGACCCTCTGCCTGAGCCAAAGCAACCACCTAACCCGAATGACAAGGTGACAACCGATGATCCACTGGCCGATGACACCGGAGCAGACGGCAAAGGTGGGGCTGCCGATAGTTCCGCGCAGCAAGGTTGACCCGACGCGATCGGCTAAGCAGGTCAGCGCGATGTTCCGGGATATCGAGGACCGGTATCTCGGCATCAAGCGCGCTCTGAAAGCACTGTTTGACCAGCGCCTGACAGGGAGAGAGCGAGAGGTTAACAGCCATAGCTGGCACTTCCTGTGCCACGTTAACGGCGCCGAGCCAATGCTCTACCAGGTCAACGCCGGCAAGTTCATCTACGACATGTCAGCGAAGGAACTGGCCGACCTGCTCGAAGCGGTACAGTCCATTCTCGACGATTACCTGCTGGAAGGCGGCGAACAAAACCTGTGGGCGATGGATTACGTCGCCGCTGAGGCGCAGCGCGGAACGCTGGAGGCCTTCAACAATCTCTCGCAGCAGTCGCAGGTATACGCCAGCCAGACGACGCTACAGCAGCTTTTAAGCAGCCCTGGTCACCTTAATCAGGTGGCAGCCGCCAGACTGACAACGTTCAGTGACTGGAAGGTCATCAGCGACACCGCCCGTGGCGATCTGACCAACATCATCACCGATGCGGTCGCGCGTGGGGTGAATCCTCGCGAAACGGCCAGCGTCATCAGTAAGCGCCTCGATGTTTCGATGTCGAAGGCCAAGACCATCGCTCAGACTGAGCAGGTTGGCGCGCTGCGCCAGGCGCAATGGAACGAAACGGACTGGGCTTCCGAGAGGCTGGGGCTAAATACCGGCTTATTGTGGCTGTCAGCACTCAAGCCAACGACGCGCAGCTGGCACGCCAGCCGCCACGGCAAGGTCTACACCACCGAGCAGGTGCGAGACTTCTACGCTGAGAACGGCAACCGGTACAACTGCTATTGCAGCCAGATTCCGGTGTTGCTCAACGACGACGGTAGCATTTTCAACAAAGGGCTGGCTGAGAAGCTGGATCAAGAGAAAAATACTTGGATTTCTGTCAATTAATTAATAAATTCATACTTTCCAAGGGGGAGAGTATGGCTAAAAGAAATGACAATTCTGGTTATCTTTATCACTGGATAAAAGCAGTACCTTTTATGAGGAATAATAGCCTCGATTACTCAACTGCATTTGAAGTGCTAATCAACATCATAAGAGATGGGGCAATCAGAGCAGGTCTGACAATGGAGGCAGGTGGTCATGAATGCATCTGTTTTACAGAATCAACCAAGTACTCCCTTAGAGATGATACATCTAAATATCAACCTTTTGGATTTGAGTTTTCTAAGCGAAGAGTGTTTACTGCCGGAGGGCGACCGGTTATCTACTCACCAATAGCTGAAAAACAACTCTTAGATCCGGTTATTCAATGGCGTTTCATGCCGTTTGATCTGGACGCAAGGTCAGAAAGCTCGCCATTTGGCATTGACTTCACTTGGGAGCGAGAGTGGCGTCTCAATGAGCCTGAATTATCCTTAGATGAAGTAAGTAGAATATTTGTTCCAAATGAACGTTACCGGGAATTGCTTATAGACAGGACTAACGACATCGTAAGTGAGAGCATCAGTGAAGATACTTCAGATTACTACTATGGATATCCCCACCCTAGCGTGGAAGATTACATTGATTCTATCCACGAAAGGATTGATGTTTTAAGAATTGACTGAATGGTCGCTGCGGCGGCCTTTTTTATTGCCTGAAATCCACCTATGAGGACCCAGCATGAAACGCAACCGCGTTAACGTGCTGACCGTCGTCAACTCCGCTTCAAACATCACCACTGAAACCATCGACGGCAAGCCACATATCGTGGTTCGCGGCATCACGCCTGTCGTGGACGATATCGTGATGAACCGGAAGTTGTACCCGGCAGCAGAAATCGAAAAGGCCTACAACACGCTTGAGCTTAACCCGATGCCGCTGGGCCACCCGAAAGTGGATGGCAAGCATGTGTCTGCTCGCGATGTCCGGGCGGTGAATGAATATCACGTCGGCGCATGGCTGCAGAACGTCAGCCACAAAGACGGGAAGGTGACGGGCGATATGTACGTTAACCGTCAGTACGCTGAGTCAAGCGAGAAGGGCAAACGCCTGATTAATCGCCTTGATGAGATGATCGCCGGTACCAACTCAGAACCCATCCATATCTCTACAGGACTGCTGTATTCCGGCATTGCCGCTAATGGCGAGTCAAAGGGCAAAAAGTACAACGAGATCGCCACCAACATGATGTTTGACCATGTGGCGGTGCTGCTCGATGAACCCGGAGCCGGAACACCTGAAGAAGGCGTGGGCATCTTCGTCAACTCAGAAGGTCATGAGCAGCAGATCGAAGTTGCACGCCTTGCTGATGGTATCGACTGCACACGCGAAGGCCTGCTCAACAAGACCAAATTCTTCTTCACCAATGCCTCCAACTTCTCTTTTGACGACATTTCACGCGCTATCAGCGACAAGCTTCGCGAGGGTGACACAGAAGATAAGTGGCTATGGCCAGAAACGGTGTGGCCAGACAGCTTCATCTACCGCGATGACGCCAGATACCTAAAGCAGAAGTACCTCATCGATGATGACGGCAAAGCCGTGTTCGTCGGCGAACCTGTAGAAGTCGTGCGCAAACCCATTGAGTACGAGATTAAAACCAACGGAGAGAACGATCCGATGAAAGAACTGATTATCAATGCGCTCCAAGCCGCGGGTAAGCCGACTGAAGGCAAGTCCGATGCCGAACTGATGGACGCTTACAACCAGTTAGCGGCAGAGAAGGCGGCAGCCAAGAAAGATGGCGGCGACGAAATCGACCCCGCCACCGGCAAGCCTAAGAAAAAAGAGCAGGCCAGCAACAGCGAAGAAGCGCCGGCATGGTTTAAGCCATTTGCTGATGATTTGGCAGCCGTCAAGTCAGGCCTTGCCGTGAACGCTGACAAAGAGAAAGGCGAAAAACGCGCTGCCGTAAAAGCGAAATTCGGGCTGGATGACCTGGCGGTGAATGCGCTTGACGGCGCCGCCCTTGATGGCCTGTTTGCTCAGTGCCAGACCTCTACCGGCCTGAATGGTGCATTCCGTTCGGTCAACAACAACGATTCTTTCAGCGAAATGCCGGAGTAAAAAATGGCTAAAGACGGGAAACACGTAATTCACGCGGGCGGGATTTTCCCCAGCCCGCAACTTAATCGTGAAGGTTCTGCGGCCGCAGCGTTTCTGCCGGGTACCGTTATCTTTTTCAGTGCAGCCAAGCCTACACCGTCTGTTGATGGCGCTGAAGACGCAATTCTTTACGTTGCTAACTACGACTATTTGCGCTGCAAAACGGTTGACGATGCCTATGCGATCGGTGACTGGGTGGTAAACATCCAGCCAACGCCGGGCGTTTTCCTCAACGTTCGCGCTGCAGCTGGTACCTACACCAAGGGCCAGCCGGTTTCTGTGGCCAATGGCCAAATTAAAGCACTGGCAGAAGGTGAAACCATCTTTGCCTATGTCGAAGAAGACAAGTCCCTGACCGCCACAGCAGGCGATCTGGTTCGCGTCGTGTTCAAGTAAGGAGAGGCTGAATGTTTGTATTTTCCACCCGACGCGCGACTGAGACGGGCAACCTCGAAGCTAACCAGGCGCAGTTCAATGAGCTGCAACTGGCGCGCAATATGAGTGCTCAGGCCGTTGCAGATTTCGTATCCCGCACCCGCTGGCGTGGTGATGCGGCAAACACTCCGGCGCTGGACGCGACGAACGCTGTCGACGATATCCGCCGCCTGTATCGCGCTTATGATCAGACTGTGCTGGCTGAATTCGAACCAACTACTGAATTCACTCTGCTTAACGACCTGATCCCGTTGTCCCGCTCTGTTCGTCTTGAAGAGTCCGTGTACGAGTATGCTCGCACCGGTGGCCGCGGCTGGGCGCATACCTCCATGTCCGGCCAAATTGGTGCGGCGCTTGATGCGCGCGCGTACACCTTCGACGGTACGATGGTTCCGATCCACGACTCTGGCTTCAAATTCCAGTGGCGTGATCCGATTTTCAACAAAGGCTCCGCTCTGGCTTCTCTGGCCGACGCTCAGCGCGGCTCTGTTGATGATGTTCGTCGTCAGTACGTGGATTACGTTTTCAACGGTTTCCGTGACTCTGCTGGCAACTATATCGCTTTTGATGGCAAGACCTGGAAGGGGGTAAAAGCCGATGAGCGGGTGCAGATTGTCGATCTCAGTGCTTCCGGCCTAAATATCGACTTCACCAGCTCAAGCGCAACGGCTGAGCAAATCCGCAATGCAGCCATTGCTCTGCGCGACGTGATGAAGCTGACCAACCTGCAGTATGCACAGCAGACCTGGTATGTTTCAGGCGAGATCACCTCAAATCTGGAACGCTACTTCAGCGACAACTACCAGTCTGACACCATCCTGCAGGAGCTGCTGAAGCTTTCTGGCATTGCAGCCATCAAAGAAGATGCGCAGTTGTCTGGTAACCAGATCCTGATTGTTCCGCTTACCGCCGGCGTTATCGCTCCGATTGTCGGCCAGGCGGTCGGCACCGTTGCTGACCCTCGCCAGTTCTATAACAGTGACTACGTCTGGCGCACCTGGGGTGCGATGGGCTTGATGGTTAAGACCGACATCAACAATCGCAAATCTGTTATTTACGCGCACAGCTAAGGGGCAACTATGGCACTGGTAAAAGTGGTTCGCGATAACCTGCTTTCCGGTGCCAATCTCCAGAAACTGGAGGTTGGTGCTCAGGTTTCGGTAAGCGGCGATGTCGCTAAGCGCTGGGTGGCCGCCGGTCTGGTTGAAATCATCAGTGATGACGACCAGACACTGGAAGTGGCTACACCTGGCAATGATGCTGCAGAGCAGGCAGAGCAGGCAGAGCAGGCAGAGCAGGCAGAGCAGGCAGAGCAGGCAGAGCAGGCAGAGCAGGCAGAGCAGGCAGAGCAGCAGGAAGAATCTGCCAGCAAATCGAAGAAGGCGAAATAACCATGGCTGACCCAATCACAGCGGCAGACGTGCAGGCGTTCCTCGGTGAATTGGGTTACTCCATCCCGGCCGCTCTGCTCGATTCGATTCTCTGCGTGGTGAACAAGATTATCCCGTGCCTTGATGGTGCGGGATATGACGACTGCACGGCAAAGCTCATCCTGATGTATGCCGCTGCGCTCATGGCGACGTCATCCGGCGCCAGGCGAATAAAATCGCAGGGGGCGCCATCAGGAGCGTCGCGCTCGTTCGACTACGGTGACGACGGCATTACCTGGTTGCGTGACTCGCTGGCGAAACTGGATACCAGCGGCTGCACCAGTGAACTACCGATCAGCGCCGGCAACAGTGTGGGCCTGTTTATGGTGGTCGGGGGCTGCTAATGGCGTGGGTTTCAGTTCAGCAACGGCTGCCGCGGACGTTTACCCGGGTGTGGGTGATCACCGATACAGGCCAACAAACGACGGCGTACGTGAAAAGCAATGGTGAGTGGTACATCAACTGCGACCGCATACGCGCCACAGACGCCGTTGTGCTGCGATGGAGGGATGACTGATGTCTTCGGTAGCTAATTGGTCATACACCGCGACGGCGACAATCTGGCGGCGTATACGCGATGCTGACGGTAGTGATACCGACGGCGGAGGTCAGCCGTACGGGTGGGAAGCACCGATCGCTATCCTCTGCGACTACCAGGGTGGTCTCTCTGCAAAAATCGGAGACCTTGGCCGGGAGATCGTGGTTAAAAACACGATATGGACCGAGTACGCAACGGCGCGGGAAGGGGATTACATCCTGATTGGCGCGTCGACCGATGCAGCACCACCGGATGAGGCCGACGAGATACGGCAGATCGTCCAGTTCGCAGATACGTTCGAGCGACTGGCGGACGATTTCGCACTGATTACGGGAGTCTGATTATGGGCGTTAAAGTTCGCGGCATCCGGCAGGCCAAGGCCAACCTCGAGCGCATCATCAAAGACGTCCAGGGGCGTAAAGTCGTGCGGGCAATCCAGTCTGCGATGCTTATCGGCAGCGCGCAGGCCGCGCTTTACACCCCGATCGATACGTCGACGCTCATCAACAGCCAGTTCCGCGAAATCACGGCTAACGGTACCAGGATAACCGGGCGCGTTGGTTATTCCGCCAACTATGCGGTGTATGTTCACGACCCGGCAGTGAAACAAAACTTCACGCGAGCAACGGCCCGCAAGGAGTTCTTAACGAAGGGCTTCGAGGATACCCGCAGCCAGATTGACGCGGTGGTGAAGAAGGAGCTTTCGCTATGACCCCTCCGATGTATATGCGCCTCAAAGACCTCTTTGTGGCTGAGGGGCTTATCGCGGGGTTTAAGGTCCAGTGGCGGCAATGGCGCGATACCGGGAAAGACATGGACCAGTTCATCGTGTTCAGGTCTTCCGGCGGTACCGATATCACCTTTGACCTTGGCGGCGACTGGTATGTGATGGTTGATGTGATCTCCTCGAAGGCCAATCCCGATGCTGCTGACGCCGCGGTAAACGCCATTGTGGAGTATATCAGCGCGCAATCCGGCGCCGATGATTGCGTTGGCGCGCTGCGGCTTGTCGGTAATGTCCCGGCGCCGATCCCCACCGAAGAGGGCCGATTAGTAACCCGGCTACTCATCTCCTGCACATACGGCGAATAATCGTCAGAATCACCCATCAGGCTGCCATATGGCGGCCTTTTTTAATTGAGAGGCATACATGCAAGGCTGCGCTAATGACACCGGCAAGCTGATTGGTAAGGTGGCCGTGCTCCGCATGGCTTTTGGCTGTGCTGATACGGTTCCTGCGCTTTCCGAATGGAAGCGACTCGGCGCCATGACCACCAAGGGCTTTGACTACTCCATGAATACCGTCACCTCTGAGGCTGACGATACGAAAGGTATGGTTGAGAACCTGGTCAACAATATGGACGTCACCATTTCCGGGGAAGGTGAGTTTCGTAAAAAAGACAAGACGACTGAAGTTGGCGCTATTGCCATCTCGAAATATATTTTCGATGAAGTGCAGGCCGGCCGTCAGCCGACAGTCTGGGTCCGCTTCGACTTCACTGGTGAAGACGCCGGCACTTATATCATGGGCTACTTCAACACCACCTCCTGGTCTGGTGATTTCGGCACCACGGATATTTCGACCTTCTCCGGGGAATGGAAAGTCTACGATGCCGATACTGTAGTCTTTGAAGTTGCTGGCCCGGCGCTGGCGTTCACCACCAACCTGCCGACCACCAAGAGCGTGGCTGCCGGATCGGCGCTGAATATGTCGGTCGTGGTTGAGGGTGGCACTTTGCCTTACACCTACGTCTGGAAGAAAGACGGCACGGTTGTCAGCGGGCAAACAACGGCGACCTTCAACAAGGCCAGCGCTGCTTCTGGTGATGCCGGGGTTTATACCTGTGAAGTCACCGATTCTTCCGCGACACCAGTCACGATCACCTCTGCATCCTGCACGGTCACCATCAGTTAACCACCAGGCATTTCGTGAATAGTACAAAGGGCGTTCTGCGCCCTTGATACTGTTTATGGAGCGACTATGACCCCGATTAAAGAATTAGGCGAATGCGTTATCGGTACCGGTGATCGGGAATTCTTTTTCCAGCCGTCGTTTCGCAACGTGGCGCGAATCGGTGAGCCAGAGGATATTGTCCAGGCGTTCTATGACCTGTGCAATGACGAGACGACACCATTCGCGCAGCGCGCGGCTGAGGCCTATATCCGCGATGAGTACAGCCGCCTTCCTGATTGCGTCCTGCGGTTTATGCATAGCGGGCTTCTGTCACGCAAAGCGCTCATGGCCGCGCATACGGTACTTACAGCATGTTGTGACGATGATATCGGCGATCTGGTTGGGTGGATGAAGCCGGGGAAATCACGCAAGCGTGGCTTTGTATGGCGCCCGGGCAGCATGCCGCCGGAAAGTATGGTCATTGTCGCGCAAAACCTGATGATGCACGGCATCATCGGCAAAGCGAAGGTGCGGAAGCTGCAGCGTTACGAAACGAACGAAACAACCACAGAATTCCGCGCAGCCGACTACATCATGGCGGCCCGCAACCATTTCGGTATAAGCCGGGAAGAGGCTGAGAACCTCACGATGACAGAGTTCGCCATGATGATTAACGCCAAGTACCCCAATCAGAGCGGCTTCACGCGCGAAGAGTACGACACGGTCATGGAAGAAGACGATCGCCGCTGGCAGGCGATGATGGCGCGTGAGAAAACATGACTGCGGATTACCTCTTTGTGCGTCTGGCGCTTCGAAGAGCAAAAGTAGCCCTAGCTTATACGGTCATCATTATTCTTAGCTGTAACTATGAGGTTTTTCGCATTTTCAAGAGATTTTGCCAATTCCTCCTGAGACATCCCGGTAGCCTTAAATTTATAGCCGTCTTTCTCAACAAAAATGGTTTTACGGGAGTTTCGCTTGGTGAATGCCCATATCGCGCTACCCAAACACCCCCAGAAAGCTTTGGACTCTATCAACGCTATTGCAATTTCTTTCAAATCGGCAGAGTTGACGATAAAACCCATATCACCAGTTCTGAATTCATATCTTCGTTCTAATTTGGGAGTGTACTTTATGTCGTTTTCTTTGAGAGTGGCGCAAAAGGCAGCAGAAATATCCGACGGGAACTGCAACTTCAAAGGGGCTTTGTCCATTAAAATCACCTATGAGACATGGGGGGCAAGGTTAAGAAATTTCAGCATTTTTGCTCAGGCCGCACTGTCATCACTGCTTAACAAAGATACTGAGCTTCTGTTTTATGATGAGGATATTGCAGAGTGGACACGTGGCATGAACCGTCAAGAGACTAACTCCGGAAGAAACAATCCGAAATCCTGACATTTGATCAGTGCCCGCCATGCGGCGGGTTTGTGTCTTATTGTTCATGCTCACTTTCCAAGAAGCACTGATATCCCGGCGGTTGTTGCTGCCTGTACCACGGTTTTAATGGCTTCCGTCGACATTTCGCCGAGAGTCGACTTGGCTTTTTCCTTCTGTTCGTCGTTCATGTTTGAAATGGCGATCAGGTCTTCGAGGACGATCACCGCATCCCGGTGAAACTTAATGGTTTGTACGTTCAGAATTGCGCCCAAACCGCCGTCATCGCGAATGAAATCTATGCCTTTGCTGGTGATTTTCGTGAAAGAGTCCATTACAGATGGCAGTCGTCGGCCTATTTCATTGCTAAGTCTTATCTCAATGAGTCCGTGACCAGCAAGATAAAGTAAGTTGGCAGTAAAGATATTAATGCCTCCAAATTTTTCTGAAAACTCCTTTGAGAAGCTACTATCGGCAGATTCTGGGTAAATGTCGCAGAGACGTTGGAGTAGCTCTCGCTGGATTATGCGGTCAAACTTATCCATGTTGATTCCTTGTTTCGGATTTACGCTCCAACCTACTCTGAAAGCGCGCCGCCGAACATCCTGATAAACGATCAGGTGGTTTTGTCGTTCTCTCCTATCCCTGCTAATCTGTCCAAAACTAACCAGTGGGGATAGGGATATGAGGAAGTTTCTGTTAGTGGCTTCGCTTTCGTTGGCATTCAGCACAGCGGCGTCAACAAGCTATACAAAAGAACAGCTTAATTCAATGGCCGCATCAGGACAGTATCCTGAGCAAGAGTCTCCCGTAACTAAAAGTGTGCAGGTGGTTGATTTTGATCACTGCAAACAAGATGCGTATAACATTTTTAGCCAGATTAGTGATAGTTATCCGGCCAATGTAATAGTAGATACGAATATTCTTTACATAGTTAAATTCTGGACCAACGATGGAACAGTTATGATCTCCTGCTCTGAACCGGATGGAAAGAAGGTTGTAACGTCGTCTGCTTACAAATAAAGGCCATTAAAATGATGAATGAGAAGTCTATTCATAAAGAGTGCGGGGTAGCGATGTGATGCGGTTAATCATTATCGGGCTACTTTTCTTGTCACACTTTTGTTATGCAAAATCTGATACTCAGATCATTAATGATGCAAAAGAGGCAGTAAGAAAAGAGCTATCTCAGAAGTATAAGCCGGGAGACTGCGAAAGATGGCGATTACTTGAGGCTAGCGGTAAAGCCAGAAGTGGCTCTGCTGTCATTATTTGTGACAGTAATTTCAACCCATTGTTAGGACTGGATTTCTCAGAGATAAAGGTTTTCAGGAATGGAAGCTCAAACGCTGTCTGTGGTATTGTCTCGGGACATACCGATATAAGTAAAATTGGAGGTCGGTTCGTTTATACAGATGGTGATGCAGGGCATGTTTTCATTAAGAAATCAAAAGAGCCTGCTTTCTTATCTGATAAGAGCGAGAGCGGTCGCAATATGTTGAAGTTACTGGATCAACAATTAAAAATTGAGTCCAGAAGCTGCGGCTAATGCAGAGTACGTAATTGGCAAATAATTACGAAACTTTCGTAGACAACACAAACCTCGCTCCGGCGGGGTTTTTTATTGCCCGGAGAAAGGTATGGCTGAAGGTGAAAATCTTGGCGGAGTCTACATTGAGATTGAGGCCGATGTTGCAAAATTGCTTACTGGTCAGCAGCAGGCGAATAAAGCCCTAGATAACATTGGCGATAATGCACAAAAAACATCAGGGCAATTCAAAAAGCTTGATACGCAACTTAATGCTACCTCGAAAGTGATGTCTTCAGGGTTGAAGGGAAGTGTTCAGCAGGCAGGTTATCAGATCCAGGACTTCATCGTTCAGGTCCAAGGTGGTCAATCTGCATTGGTAGCATTTAGTCAGCAAGGGTCGCAGCTGGCTGGGGCATTCGGGCCGGGTGGTGCTATCGTCGGGGCGCTAATCGCGCTTGGAACTGTTGTTGCAGGGACTTTAATTTCTTCTCTTAATGGTGGCAAAAGTGCAATGGATGCGCTTAAAGATGCCGCCGAGAGGATGAATGATGTTATCTCTATTTCTACTCAGGGTATCGCTGCACTTTCTGACAAATACGCAAACCTTGCTAGAGTGAATGCTACCGCTGCAACATTACTCAGAAATCAGGCTGCGATTGAATACAATCAGGCAATTTCAAAGATACCTAAAGCCATCGGTGATGCCGCTGACTCCTTCCTTTCATTTGGCGATAAAGCTATTTCAGCTTTTGGTGGTGGTTATGCATCAATTGACGGATTCAACGATCGGCTTAAGTCGCTAAATATCACGACAGATGATTACAAATCTGCGATAAATCAGGCGTATGGCGCGGGACAGGCGTTCTCGGCAACAGCCAATAGCATCGGCAATACTGTCGGTGCCGTAGCCTCTAGATTGGGTATTTCTGAAGAGGCGGCGTTTGGTCTTACTAAGCAACTCGCCGATCTAAGCGATAACCCATCACCTCAGGCTCTGCAGACTTTAGCGTTAAGAATTGGCGATATGATTTCGTCATCAAAAAACGCCAAGCCGGAGTTAGTAGAGCTTTACAACAAGATAGTAGACCTTTCCACCGGAGCATCTCAGGCGGCCTTTAACTTTGAAATGTTGAAGAAGTCCACTGATAACCTAACCGCCGGGCAAAAAAGCTTAATTCAGCAGTCCGAGAGGAATCTGGCGCTCTCTAAACTACAAGGTGCCGCAAGGGCAAAATTAGCGGCTCAATATGCAGCTGAGGACGCGGGATTCTCGAAAGACGATCCGCACACCAAGCGAATGATGGATGATGCTGCCGCGACTTACACCAATCTCGATTCGCATAAGAAGCTGACAGCGGAGCAGAAGAAAGGTGAGAGTCAGGCAGAGAGAAATGCAAAAGTTGTCGAAGAGTACAGCCAGAAAGCAAAATTGGCTGCCGATTCTACAAGCGAACTCTCGCGCGAACAGGCGATACTGGCAGCAAAACAGAAGTTAACGAATGCTACACCGCAGCAGGTTGCTCAAGTTGAACGTGATGCAGCGGCGGCATGGGATACGGCCAATGCTCTCAAAGCCCAAGCCGCCGCTCAAAAGCTCCTCCCTGAAACAAGAGAGAACGCCTCTTATCAGCAGGATATGAAGGATCTGAAAACTGCTCTTGATGGAAAGAGGATTACCCAGCAACAGTACGATCAAACCAGTGAGCAACTGGAGGCCCAGCATCAGGCCAACCTTGCCAAAATACGCTCGCAGCAGGTGGTTAACCCCACCCAGCAGGCACTTGCAGAAGTTGACCCGGTGCAGCAATTGGCCAACCAGCACGCGCAGGAGCTGGCGCTGATTCAGCAGTTCGAGCAGCAAGGGGTTCTCGCTCATGAGAATGCATTGGCGCTGAAAAATGCCGCTGACCGGCAGTATGAGCAGCAGCGGATCGCAGCTCAATGGGAAATGCTGAGCCAGCAAAGCCTCGGCTATAACATGCTGACGAGTGCGGTGGATGCGTTTAGCGGGAATGCCTCCAATGCGATCACCGGTCTGCTAACCGGCACAATGTCAGCACAGGAGGCGATGCGGTCGCTAGGTAACACCATCCTGAACAGCGTGATCAACAGCATTGTTCAGGTTGGCGTCGAAGCGCTGAAAAACTACATCCTCGGTCAGACGCTCGGTGCCGCATCGGTGGCGACATCAGTCGGGCTGGCAGCAACCACCGCGTCTGCCTGGGCTCCGGCGGCCGCGATGGCATCGCTCGCCTCGTTCGGTGCTAACGCTGGCCCGGCAGCAGCTGGTATCAGTTCGACAGTTGGACTTGCCAGCGGGCTTGCGCTTGCCGGCGCTCGCTACAACGGCGGCCCGGTATCAGCTGGCGGTCTGTATCAGGTCGGCGAGAAAGGTAAACCAGAGATCTACCAGGCCAGCACCGGCAAGCAGTACATGATCCCCGGCGATAACGGGAAGGTCATCAGCAATAAGGATATGCAGTCAGGAGGAGGGGTCAGCGTGCAGGTGAACGTCATCAACCAGTCTACCGGCGCCACCGTTCAGAGTGCCAACGGCTACATGCAGGACGGTAGTGCGGTGGTGGACTTGCTGATCACCGACATGGAAAGAGGCGGCCCGGTATCCTCTCAGATGCAGCAGACATTTGGACTAAGCCGCAAAGCGCAAGGTGCTTACTAAACCAAACCCGCTCCGGCGGGTTTTTTAATGCCCGGAGGAAACGTGGCAACAGTTCAATACCCTCCGTTCCTGCCGCTTCCCCAGCGCGCCGAACAGAACATGACGCAGGATACAGCCTGGCAGACGACGCAGACGGCAGTCGGTCCATTGATAATCACGCCGATCACCACGGACCTGAAAGCGACCTGGACGCTGCAGTGGATATTCACGCTCGCGCAGGCCGAGAGGTTTAAGTCGTGGCTTCGCTCGCCGACGTACTGCGACCGCGGGCGTAACTGGTTCCAGATGCCGATCGACCTGGGTGATACGCAGGGAGTTCAGCAGCAGACGCTGCATTTCGTCGATATGCCGGTGCAGACCAGCAAAAACGGCAACATTGTCACCTGGACCGCAACGGTTATCAGCAACGGGCTCGAGGACATTACCGAGGACTACGACGACTGGATTGTTGAGGCGCAGCCGGGCTACGGCTATTGGCTGGATTACCTGATCACCGAAGTGATGCCGAGGGCTGACTGATGCCAACATTACGAGAATGGAAAGAGCGGCGGCCGGCAAGCGATATCAAACAGACGGTGGAGTTTTATCATCCGGCTTTCGGCTATTACCGGGTGGTCAATAACCTGTTTCGCCCGGCGACGTTTGGCGGAAACTCATTCGAGCCTGCGCGGTTCAGCGTGACCGAGCCGGCGCAGGACGGAACGGCGGTCATATCCATGACGATCACTTTTGTCGCCGCGACGGAACATGTCCGGCAGACACTGAAAAGCTGGCGCGGGGCCGCGCGCATGAAGCCGATTAAGTGCCTGTATCAGCAGTGGAACGCGATCGGCGATGCATCATCCCTGAAAGACTGGACGCTTTACGTGAACGACATTTCCGCCGATGCCAGCAACGTCACCGTGACCGCTGGCAAGACTAACCCGCTGACGCTGGCCAACTCCATCATTTACACCACGAAAGACTATCCCGGGCTAATCACCGTATGACACAGAGCGACTTTATCGGGCTTGTTAACGGCAAGCCCTGGGCTAACCGCGCCTGCAGTTTTGAGCAGATGGACTGCTGGGGCCTGGTGGTTCTCTATTACCGGAATGTGCTCGGCCTGGAGCTACATCACATCGCTGGCTACGAATCGGGCGCAGAGTTCATCACCTGCTACGAACAGGAGCGCACCCACTGGCGGCGTGTGCCGGTGGCCGCCACCGGATGCATCGCCGTTTTTTACCGCGGCGAAGTGCCGGCGCATATCGGTGTGATGATCAGCCCGGTTAAGTGCCTGCATGCCCGCGGCGAATTCGGTTTCGTGCGCTGCGACAGCCCGCTGGCATTACTGAAGGTTTACAGCAAAGTGGAGTACATGGTGCATGGTGCGATATGAGTTACAGAGGCTGCCCGGAGCGCCGCTGCAGCGGGGGACGGTAGATGCAGGCACCACACTGGTGAGCCTGCTGGATTCTCTTCAGCTGCACCGTGATGTTGTCGTGAAACTGAATGGCCGCGCGCTGCCGGACGATTACGATATCAGCCGGCCACTGCGATCTGGTGACGTCGTGGCTGTTTTCGACCAGCCAGAGGGCGGGGTAGGCAAACTCATCACCACGATATTGCGTCCGGTCACGAAAATCCTCTCCGGCGCGCTGAAGGTGTTCGGCCTGTCAAATAAGCCCAGCGCCTCAGTATCGGTGGCGACAGGCGAATCCCCCAACAACGACTTAACCGGCCAGACGAACCGCGCGCGACTCTACAAGGGGCGCCCGAATATTTACGGCCAGTGCCGCGTCTTTCCTGACCTGATTCAGGAAGCACTGTTCGAGTTCGTCGACAACAACAAACAGCTTACTGAATGGTTTGAGGTCGGTTACGGCCGGTACACCATATCGTCGATCCGATACTCGGAATCGAATCTCGGCAGCCTAGCGGGAGCAAGTTCTGCGATTTATAACCCGGGAGACGTGATCGGCACGATTGAAGTCGGGTATCAGTTCGATGACGTCGATAACGAGACTGTGCCAGGCCTGAATGAAAGCCAGGACTTCCCGGCCCAGACAGCGACCACGACGGCGCCGACATCGGTGGCGATCGAGAGTAATCAGCTCAAAGCCATTGTGCTGTCGAACGATGATAACTTTGCATATTTCGCCGCACTGGCGGTGCCACACCCCGTGTCATTCGTCATTAATGCTACCTGGAACGACGGCGGCACAAGCGTCACACGCAACGTCACCGGCGCCGGGAACATCATCTCCTCTGAGAGCTTTATCGGAGACGACACGCTGTCGTACACGACGTTCTATATCGGCGAGCTTTCGGGAGAAATTACGTCTCTGCCGGGCAATGCGGTTATCAACGCGACGCTGTTCACGCTGAATGACCAGACCCCTCTGGTTATCGGACCGTCAGTGTCGCCGATCGTCTCCACTCAGGTCTGGGTGCATGTGCTGGTTCAGCTCGGCGCGACGGCCGGCACAACGCAATACCGGATCAAGTTCTGGCAGGTCGATGACGATAACAATCAGGTACCGGGGACATCCGAGCAGCACGATTATTTCTTCGATAACGACTTCCAGGTGACGACCCGGTATTTCCGCACAACGCATAAGTTCGTTCCGGCAGCCGGGGCAGGGCGCTATGCGGTGACCATCGAGCGCCTCGACAACAGCAATGACGCTAACGTCGTGACGCTGATGGCGATCCATGCGGTTAACGTGCGCGAAAACGTTGTCTATCCGGAAGACACGATTGCCCGCATCACGATTAAGGGGTCGAATGACAGCAACAGCAACCGTGAGCAGAAGTACAATATGCTGGCGCAGCGGCATACCATCAGCTACGACCGGACAACCGGCGCAGTTGATTACACGCTGCGGCCGAGTCGTTCTTTTGCTGACGCTATCCTGCATGAGTGGGTTGTCGTAGGTCAGCAGGACGTGGCCAGTATTGACGTCGCAGCTCTGTATGCCATTGCCGATTCTCTGCCGGATGCCCAGCTTGGGTATTTCGATTACACCTTCTCGGATGAGAAACAGCCTCTCGGTGAGCGAATAGCGACGATCGCCAATGTGGCCCGCGTTGACGGCAATAACATCGGCGATGTGCTGACATTCTGGCGTGATGAGAAAGTGACAAATCCGGATGCGGTTTTTGCGCGCTCAAACATGTTCTGGGACGAGTACAAGGTCGCCTGGCAAATGTCTCTCCCTGGTGGTTACGATGGCGTGGCGCTGGACTACGTCGACCCGCTGACGAACAAGAAGGCGTACATCTATCTGCAGATCGACAGCAGCGGCATCACTGAGGTTGAGGATGCCACTGTTAACGCGATGCAGATCAGCCTGGACGGCTGCCGAAACGCCACCCAGGCAACCGATCGGGCCTGGCTTGAGGCGAGAAAAATTCTCTACTCACGCCTGACTATGACGGTGAAAGTGCTGGAGTCGACGCAGGTGGTGCGCGGTACGGTGGTTCAGTGTCCGGACATGTATGACAACGCGCAGCAGACTGGATACATCACCGGGCGTTCCGGGGATGTGTTCTCGACGTCAGAGCGTCTCGACTTCTCACTCGGTGATATGTGGGTGGTGATGACCGACAGTCTCGGGAATTACCGCGGGCGCTGGCGGGCCTATCCGGTAAGCGGCAAGCCAAAAGCATTTCAGGCTGCAGCCGATACCTTCGATTTGAACATTTATGACCGCAATACGGTGCAAAACCCCAGCCGGTATTTCATCGCTACCGACTCGGAACTGAACTCCACAATCTGGCGCGTCGATAGCGCAAAACCAAACGGTGACGATACTCAAACCCTCTCACTCACTGAGTATTCAGACTCGATTTATCCGTAACACACAGCAGTAATTACCAACCTTCGCGCACACCATCAGATTAGCTCTGAGGGCTTCGTGCGCCTTGTATAGGGCGACATGCACAATGGCAGAAGTACCGTTACCAACTCCCACAGATAACGCTGTTCCGAGCACGGATATCCGGGACGCAGTTTATGCTGGCGCCATGCTGGATAAGGTTGTCACCAGTACCGACCTGACATACACCGATCGCCTGGGGGGCGAGCACTACACCGTAGACGGAATGAAGGCGGAAGGGGATAAAGTTGTCGAAGAGACGCGGAAGAACCTGATCCCTCTCAGCCGTCAGTATATGACCCTCGCGGAAGCTCAGTCCGATATCGCGAATATACCGTCAGGTTCAGCCACCTATGTACGTAGCACTGACGGTAGCTCTCTTGCAGATGAGTACATCAATAATGCGGGTACGTTACAGCCTACCGGGCGAAAAATGCCGTCTTACGATTCCATAAAGAATCTTATAGGGTTAAACGAAAACACAAGATTTATCTTTCCGGAAGACGGAGAGTATGAATTCGGCATCCCATTTGATGTGCTTTTGGAGGACGCAGAGCACAATATCATTTACACGTTAAATGGTAATAAGGTTAAATTTTATGGTGATGCTGAGTTCGATTCAGTTGAAACAGGTGTCATAACCGTAAATGGTGTGCCAGTTGACATAAGCGGAATCCTATCACCAGATGAAAAAGATAACCTTGTGACATTTAGTGATATGACTAAATTTAGCTCCGATGATGATAATGGTGAATTTGAGTTCGGGTTTGGTTTTGACGTTATCCTTGAGGACATGAATGGTAACCTGATTTATGGCATAAAGGGAACAGAAGTAAGATGGTTTACATCGGCGCGATTCCCGGCTGTTAAATGTGATTCCTTAATGGTGGCAGGTGTTAACGTTGACCCTAATGGCATTCCGACGGCTAGTGAAAGAGTTGCTCTTAATGCGTATTCAGAGTCAACGGTAATAAAAGACCCTGATGAGTTTGCATTTAATCCGAAAGTTGTTTTAGTGGACTCCGAAAACAACATTTTAATTGACTACGAAGAATATAATCAGAAAAAGCCTTTATGGGATGAAGCATATACCAAGTCTCAGGAAATAGTGCCGCAAAAGACTAACCCATTGTGTCCATGGTCTGAGCCTGATTCTAATGGGAAGTATCAGGTATCTGTCATGGATATTTCCACTAACCAGCAGATACAGGTAACGAGCGGGACGAGCAATGAAACCAACCCTCGCCCTGACGTTCTGGATCGTATCGTGTGGCAATCAGACCGTGCCGATCCTCCCCCGGGCGGCCTGTTTTACGCACAGCTACCAGACTTTACTCCGCATGCTTATATTGCGCGCAAAAAAATCGTTGGGTGGGGTCACAGTTTCATCAATAACGGTGCGTTTCTCAACCGGTTACGTGCGCTTACGGGACTTCCAACGTACAACTTTGGCCTAAGCGGACAGACAAGCGATGCGATTGCGGCTCGTCAGGGTGGTGTTCCGGCTCATTACGCCCCCGTCGGTGGATCGATACCGGCAAGTGGCGCAGTGACACTTACCCCAGCTGTCCCTGGGCCATGCCGCTCACTGGCTGCGCCAGTTGCTTTAAAGTGCAATCTTGCGGGAGTTGACGGGACTTTTACCTGGGATGGAACGAGTGCTGTTTTCACCCGTGAAACAGCAGGAGAGGCTGTTCCTGTATCGGTGCAAGTGCCTTTATTTGTGTACCCGATAACAACCGTTAATGTCAGTGGCAGTATCGCATCAGGAACCCAGTTTGACTTGCATGATGAGTGTATAAATATTTTCTGGATTGGGCGTAATAACTTAAGCGAAACAGATTTAATTATGCAAAATCTTGTTTCAATGGTTGAGTATGTTAAGCCTATTGGTGAGAAGATAGCTATTCTTGCGGAGTTTAACTCATCAAGTGAGCCAACTGGTTCTACCGGCTACAATCAAATGATGGAATTGAATAGCCGTTATCAGGATAAATACCCTGATTTATATTGCGGTATAAATGGTGTTGATGTACGACAAAATTTCATTAATAACGCTAACCCTAATTCTCCGGATGATATGTCAGATGTGGAAGCTGGATTAACACCACGATCACTGCGATATGACAACCTTCATCCTTCACAACAAATAACTGGCAATGGTGGCTCTCTGACGCCAGAGTTTGCGCTCGACTATGGTGCAAACGTAAATGCTAATTTCGTTAAACAATTTCTTATTAATAAAGGTTGGTTATAATGGCCGCACGCATCGAGCAATATACAAACGTAGTAATTGATACTGGTGTAAAAAACTACCGTGATGTTTCTATCAATACAGGCACAAAGGCGTTGTTTGATGTTTCAAGCGCATGGGCCGGAGGAGCTAAAAATATCTCCGCGGGTGCACAGATTAAGAGCCTTAGCTATGAGGACTCAGTTGCTTCATTTACGAAAGCCCACAATTACGCTAACGGCGGAATGGTTTTTACTGGCGTTAACGGCGATATGTTTACCCTCCCGGACGCTATAGCACCGCAGCCGTCAGATACTCACTGGCTCGTAACGGTATGGATGAAGATGTCCAACCGCGGAGCTGGTACAGCAGCTAGCGGCAATAACCAAACGCTGAGCTTCTCCACTACTGCGCTGAACGATGCGACTCAGGCAATGCTGGCGCTGGTATGTACTCCTGCATCGGGCGCGGCTCCGACGTCTATCTCTGTCTTTGCCCGCGGTAAAAACTACAGCGGCCTGGCCTCTGCGCTGGCGTCCATTTATGACAACGCGCTTCACCAGGTTGCTTTTGAGCTGCAGTTGAGTAGCGATGGCACCCAACAGCAGCTGAAGGTTTATGTTGATGGCGTGGCAGTATATACGTCGGGCTATGCGGCTGTGGCCACAACCGTACCGGCGGCGCCAACGCAAAAATATATCGGCACCTCTGCATCGTTCCCGCTTGCCTGGGCTGGTAATTTCTATCGCGCCCGCAAAGATGACCCGACGGCGACCACGCAGACCGTTGCACAAATTCTCGCGGCAGACTCTTCTTCGATCGGTTCCCGCTTCTCATAAGTCGATTCCTGTTGAGGTGATTGATAGGGATTACCAGCATTGATCTGCTGGCCCATAAAAACTACTGTATATAAAAACAGTATTTATCGGAGGGCAGATCATGCTTCAAAAACAGCCGATCTATGAGGCTACAGGCATAAGTCAGTATGCGATGTTCGTCAATACTCAGCGAGGAGTTGCCGTAGTTGAGCGCTCCTCAGTGCCTTTAGCTACAGCCGTTTTGCTCATCTCCTATTTTGGGGTGCAGCAATTTGCCAGATTTTTGGGAGGATCACTCATTACGGAAGATGGTGATGCGATCGAAGGGGACGCGCTCTCTGATGTCGAGTTGATAGGTGTGGTAACGCATATCATCAGTAAGCCTGGCTTTGATGATTGCCCGGTGATGTGATGTTTGCTCTGGTTGATGTGAACAGCTTCTATGCGAGCTGCGAAACCATTTTCAGGCCTGACCTTCAAGGTCGGCCGGTTGTCGTGTTGTCGAATAATGACGGATGCATCATTGCGAGATCTACCGAAGCCAAGAAGCTTGGAATCAAGATGGGAGACCCGTATTTCAAGTGCAAAGACTACTTTCGGCAGCAGGGCGTCGTCTGCTTCAGCTCCAATTACGAGCTCTATGCTGACATGAGTAACCGGGTCATGACGACACTTGAAGAAATGTGTCCCCGCGTAGAAATTTACAGTATCGATGAAGCCTTTTGCGACCTCACTGGTGTGCGAAATTGTCGTGTACTGGAAGAATTCGGACGAGAGTTGAAAGATACCGTTTACCGCAACACCAGACTTCCTGTCGGTGTGGGGATCGCCCAAACAAAGACATTGGCAAAGCTCGCCAATCATGCGGCGAAGACATGGAAAGCCACTGGTGGGGTTGTCGACCTGTCGAATGTTGAACGTCAGCGTAAATTGATGGCTTTGCTTCCGGTGGATGAGGTCTGGGGTGTAGGGCGCCGTATCAGTAAAAAACTGGAGGCTATGGGGATAAAAACTGTGCTGCAGTTGGCGGATACCGATATCCGTTTTATCCGGAAGCATTTTAATGTGGTTCTGGAGCGAACCGTGCGGGAGCTACGCGGGGAACCCTGTCTAGGTCTGGAGGAGTTCGCGCCGGTAAAGCAGGAGATTGTCTGTAGTCGCAGCTTTGGGCAGCGGATTTCCACCTACGAAGAGATGCGCCAGGCGATATGTCTTTACGCATCCAGAGCAGCGGAGAAACTCCGTGGTGAACATCAGTACTGCCGCTTTATCTCTGCGTTCGTCAAAACCAGCCCCTTTGCTCTGAATGAACCCTATTACGGGAACAGCACATCGGTAAAGCTGCTAACACCTACCCAGGACAGCCGGGACATCATCACCGCGGCGACGAAATGTCTCGATGCAATCTGGCGAGTCGGGCATCGCTACCAGAAAGCAGGAGTAATGCTGGGAGATTTCTACAGCCAGGGCGTAGCGCAGCTCAACCTCTTCGACGACAACGCGCCACGGAAGAACAGTGAAAAGCTCATGGAAGTTCTCGATCATCTCAATGCGAAAGACGGACGGGGAACTCTGTATTTTGCAGGGCAGGGAATCCAGATCGCCTGGCAGATGAAGCGGGAAATGCTATCGCCTAGATACACGACAAGGTATACGGACCTTCTTAAGGTGCGATAGAATTGCTCGAATGCAACGACGTGCATATATGTGCGAATTAACCACATTACTTTGTGCATTTTATCAAGTTTGTATCTTGATTTTTTGATACTATTAAATTCAATTTTATTATGACTTTTATAACGGTGGAGCTTAGATGGCAGGATATCTTGATAGCATTGCTCATCCTTGGACAATTCACGACATTCAGAGGGCAATAATGTCTGATTTCACAACAGCACAAAAATCGATTGATCATACCGATGGCGGAAAACTGTGGAGGAGTATTAAAGAACTTGATGATGCGATTTGGGTATTCACTAAAAGCACTTCTGACTTATTAGACAAAATTAATGAATTTGGTGAAAAAAGTAAGAGTGTAGAGTTCTGGCATCGTTCAAATGAAAACAATTCAGAAGAATATGTTCGTGAAGTGAAACGGTATCTATATTATTGCACTTCTTCTTTAATGACTGTTGTTGATATCGCTAGATCTCTCAATAAGAAATGGCCACTGGAAGCCATTGTTGAACATCGTAATAAATTTTTTTCTACGCCAGGGTTGCACGATTTTTTACAGAAATTACGTAACTTTAGTTCTCATTGGCGTATGGCTCAGGCCAATTGGGTAATTAAAAGTGATTTTCAAAGCAAAACAATGGTTGCCAGGTTTGTAGTGAGCAAAGAGGAGTTACTTGAATGGGGTGACTGGGGGGTTAAAGCTAAAAAATTCATAGAGGATGAAGGGGATTTTATTGATTTATATAAAGTATTTTCCGAATACAAGAAGCAGGTTCTGCAGTACTATGAATGGCAGAAAGGGGCTTTAATTGATGTTTATTCTCCTATATTGCAACCATTCTTTAATTACAAAAAAATGCATGATGGGTTACATCAGAAAATGATGTGGAATATGATTATGTCAAGTATTCCTGCTGGGTTGAATCCTTATCAATATTTACCTAGATATCTTTCAAATTCTCAGGTTGAGTATATTTTGTCTTTTGAGAACCATAGTGAGCAACAGGTTGATGCTTTAATAAAAATTTTAGGCATGGAAGATTTTTGTGATTCTCATCTCAAGGCTAAGGTTATGAAAGCTTTCAATGTATCACAAAAAAATATTGATTAGCATTCGAAATAATTATTTGGTTGGTTATGATTTAGTTAACTAAACACGGGATCTAATAAAATAAATGATGATGTGGTGAGGTAACTGAGGTATGCGATTTATCTTTTTATTATGAATAGTTAAATTTGATTAACTCCACTCCCTGATTCTTAACATTACCCACGGCGCGTGTCACGGCGTGCGAGATAAACTTGTCGGCGTGCACAGCCCCGTCGACTACTATCTCTTCAGCTTCCTTCCCGCCTATATCCTGGCGCATCCATTCGCGCGCCGCCTCCGGTGACAAAACCAGTGGCCGGCGGTCGTGAATGTCGACCAGTCCCTGATCGGCCGCAGCGGTCACTATCAAAAACCCTTCGGCTTCGTCTCCGCGCTCGAAAGGGACACTGCCGATAGCCGCCATGAAGATTGGCTGGCCATCGGCGCGATGAATAAAGTAGGATTGCTTCTTGTCTCCTTCGCGCTTCCATTCAAACCATCCATCGGCAAAGCAGATCGCTCGCCCGTGCTGCCACAGGGGTTTAAACATTCTGCTGCTGGCTGCGGTCTCAACCCGGGCATTAATCAGCGGTGGTTTATCCCACCACCCTGGTGCGTAACCCCAGTGAACTGGATCGAGGTGCAGCAGTTCGTCGCGTTCGCTCAGGAGCAAAACCTTTGTCCCTGGCGCCACGTTGTACCGGCCAATTGGTTCTGGGTCATAAGCAATGTCGCGCTCGGCTTCTTCAGCCAAATAAGCCAGGTACTCTTCACGGGTTTGGGCTTGTGCAAAACGTCCACACATAGAAACCTCCAGTCAGTAAGACTAAAAGTATAGACGTCGCAGGTGAGCGCTCAACGAATGGGTGATCTTATGGAAGGGCGTTATCATGAAAGAGTGGTGCGCACCGTAACTACAACAAGTATGTCCGCGGTTATGGTGCGATACCTTGCGGATTGAGTAAACGGCCAGTCTTCATTTCTGGATAGCTACTCGCAAAAATAGAAAGAGGATCATTTAAGGGCGACCATTCTGAACAATGTGTACTTATATGTGTCCTTTTTTGAATGATCGCCTATTATCATAACCATTAACCATCTGTATTTATTGATTAAATACTTAAGGCTAAAATACTTTCTTATATGGCTTAACAGAGACCTGGCGGTAGACGCCAGCTGCAATGTACGGATCGTCATTGGCCCAGGCCTGAGCCGCTTCCAGCGATTCAAACTCAGCGATTACCGTTGAGCCGCTGAATCCGGCTGCGCCCGGTTCGTTGCTGTCAACGGCCGGCATTGGTCCGGCGGTAAGCAACCGACCTTCATCATGTAAAAGTTGTAGACGCGCAAGATGCGCGGGGCGAACCGAGAGCCGCTTTTCCAGAGAATCGGCGATATCTTCAGCGTAGATAACGTAAAGCACGGCAAAGCTCCTTATCAATAAACAGGCGAATTACGTTAAGTTAAACGACGATGGACTGCAATGCAAAGATGCGCCCCGGCGCCGAATGCCCTGCCGACGCGGCTTTTTTCCGCAAATGGTGGCAAAAATTGACTCAGGTTAAGACGGCTTATTGAATATGATTGCTATTTGCATTTAAAATCGGAGCATCATTTTTCAACAGAAACGACTATGAGCGCAATGACCCTTGATTTACCTCGCCGCTTCCCGTGGCCAACGCTGCTGTCCGTGGCTATCCACGGTGCCGTTGTGGCGGGGTTGCTTTATACCTCGGTACATCAGGTTATTGAACAGCCTTCCCCGACGCAGCCGATAGAGATCACCATGGTGGCGCCGGCCGATCTTGAGCCGCCCCCGGCGGCGCAACCCGTCGTGCAGCCCGTTGTTGAACCCGAACCAGAGCCGGAACCTGAGGTGGTCCCTGAGCCGCCGAAAGAGGCGCCGGTGGTGATCCATAAACCAGAACCTAAGCCGAAGCCCAAACCTAAACCGAAGCCCAAGCCGGAGAAAAAGGTTGAGCAGCCTAAGCGGGACGTCAAGCCGGCAGCGGAGCCGCGTCCGGCTTCACCGTTTGAAAACAACAATACGACGCCAGCGCGCACCGCGCCGAGCACCTCCACCGCAGCGGCCAAACCCACCGTCACTGCCCCGAGCGGCCCGCGGGCCATCAGCCGTGTCCAGCCGACCTATCCGGCGCGCGCTCAGGCGCTGCGCATTGAAGGGACGGTGCGGGTGAAGTTTGACGTTACGCCAGATGGCCGAATTGATAATTTGCAGATCCTCTCCGCCCAGCCGGCGAATATGTTCGAGCGCGAGGTGAAAAGCGCGATGCGCAGATGGCGTTACGAGCAGGCAAGACCGGGAACCGGCGTGACGATGACCATTAAATTCCGCCTCAACGGCGTCGAGATTAACTGATAATGCAGGGCGGCGGACCGGTGAGGTCCGCCGTAAACCTTGTCTAACGCGTTTTTTCCATCAGGACATCGTCCAGCGCCTGCTGGACTGTCACCAGGTGCTGGCCACCGAACAATATCGCCCGGTTCAGCAGGGTATAAAGCTGGTAAATCGGCTGACGCTCGAGAAAACCAGCCGGTAGCGGCGAGACGGACTGATAGCCGTCATAGATCTGCGGGGGTTGTTCCGGGTGCATCGGCAGTATTGCTAAATCACACTCGCGGTCGCCCCAGTAGCAGGCCGGGTCGAAGATGTAGGGGCCATCCGGCCCTAAGGCGCAGTTGCCGGACCACAGGTCCCCGTGCAGCAGCGAAGGTTGCGGCTGATGGTTGGCCAGCCGCTGCTGTACCACATCGACTAAGGTATCGATATCGCCAAAGTGCAACCCTTTCTCCGCCGCCAGCTCCAGCTGCCAGCCGATACGCTGCTCGGCAAAAAACACCGACCAGCGACGCTGCCAGGCGTTGGGCTGCGGCGTGGTGGAAAGATCGTTATCAAAATCCAGACCGAACTGCGGCTGATCGCTCCACCGATGCAGGTGGGCTAACTGCTGGCCAAGCAGGAAAGCGTTATGCGCATCCAGCGGACGGGGAGGGAGGTATTCCATGACCACGAAGCTGTAGTCGCGATCGCTGCCGACGGCAAAGACCTGCGGTACGCGAACGGTTTTGCTTCGCGACAGCAGCTCCAGCTGATCGGCCTCGGCGGTGAAGATAGGCAGGAGTTCCCGTTCGTCGCATTTCACGAAGTAATCTTTGCCGCCGAAGCGCAAATGCCAGGCGGAATGGATCTCTCCGCCGGGCAGCTCGGTTTTCAGTTCGATTTCAGCGTCTTCGGTATGCCAATCGCGTAAAAGAGTACTGATTGCTTGCCACATGCTGTCTCTCCCCATGTTTTCCACCATATCATAAGGTTAGCGCATTACTACCGGGTAAACCTGGAACTGACGCACAACTGACGCTTTCCGTTGCGCTAAACGCATTTATTGAGCTTTTAACCACTCGGCGAATGTGCTGACGGCGATTTCTGCCGGACGGCCAAGGGCCGATTCCGCCAGGCCGGCGCTGAGAGCTTTCACTTCCTCGGCTGTTTGGGCGCTCAGCAGGCCAAAGGTATTGGTGCCCAGCTCATGGGGCGTGCCCTCTTCATCATTGAGCGTTAGTACAAACCCGGCACGGGTAAAATGGTTGCTGACCTCATTGATCTCCGTTAGCACCTGCTCATGGAAGGTTACGCTGACGACCCAGGCGGTAATTTCATTGCTCATCTCGACACCCCGTTGTTATGTATGGCCTTTCCAGCATAGACCATCCTGCAAATCTCGCGGCTCCCCTCCGCCGGCGCGGAGGGGCAGGGGAAATCAACGTCCGCAGAGATAATCGTAGATTTTTTGCGTATTGGCCTGCGAACAGAGGCGGGTACCCTGGTTGATGGTCGCGGCACTACCGGCGGCGACGCCAAAGCGTACCATGTCTTCGAGGCTGGCGTTTTCCGCCAGACGCAAGGTCATGGCGCCCACCATGCTGTCGCCGGCGCCGACGGTGCTCTGGCTTTTCATTGGCGGCGGCACCACCTGAACGCTGCCGCTGGCGTCAACCCCTAACGCCCCCTGCGGACCGAGGGAGACCACCACCCGGCGCACTTTACCGGACTGGATCAACGACTGAGCGGCAAGGCGGACGTCATCAGGCTGGCTCAGATCGCGCTGCACGAGGGCGCTGAGCTCTTTCTGGTTTGGCTTCACTAATTCAATATTGCCGACGTCCAGCGCGGCGGCCAGCGCATCGCCGGAGCTGTCGATAATGCAACGCAGGCCTTGCTGTTGCGCATTTTTAACCAGCTGCATCAGATTTTCGACGCTGATACCTGGCGGCAGGCTGCCGCTGATCACCAGCAGTGAGCCGGGGTCGATGGTCAGGACTTTTTCTTCCAGGCGGCGGAATTCATCGTCTGTCAGCGCGGCGCCGGGCATCACAAAGCGATACTGTTCGCCGCTGGCGGCCACGTGAACGTGCAGGTTCTGTCGCGTCCAGTCGCGGGTTTCGACGGTCTCGATCGGCACCTGCTCATCGGCCAGCAGGGCGGCAAGGTGCTCGCCGGTGGCGCCGCCAATCGGGAAAATGGCGGTGGCTTTGCCGCCGAGAAAGGTCACGGCGCGGGCGACGTTGATCCCGCCGCCGCCGGGTTCAAATACCGGCGCGCTGCAGCGGAGTTTCCCTTCCGGGTAGATCTGCGGGGTCTGGGTGGCGCTATCCAGCGAGGGGGCCAGCGTGAGCGTATAAATTTTGGTCATTCCTTCTCCTCCTTAATACGGCGACTGTGCTTTATTTAAGCATGGCACGATGATTCAGGGAGGGAAAGTGCTGTCCCTGAGAGATTTGCAAAGAAGCCTGTATTTTCATTATGAAATAAAGATTGTTTCCGGAGCTGTCTTATTCAAAAAACGAAAGAGTAAGTGATTGCTATGTTATTCGTGCTTTTTTATAATTTGCTACCTTTCTTAGGACCTGCACTCCGCGATCCTCGCGAAAGTTTCCGGGACCCACAGGTCTCTTTTATGTTGTACGGACGCTAAATTCAATGAGCCGGCATGGTTAGGCCTGTTCATCATTTGTACTGTCCTAAAAAAATGTATTTTAGAGAGTTATAATGAAGCTTTTAAAGACAGTACCCGCAGCGGTCATGCTGGCGGGGGGGCTTTTTGCGTCTGTTGGCGCAATGGCCGATGATTCTGTATTTACCGTCATGGATGACCCTTCCGCTGCCAAAAAACCGTTCGAAGGGGTGGTCAACGCAGGTTACCTGGCGCAGTCCGGCAACACCAAGAACTCCTCAATGACGGCTGATTCCACCCTGACCTGGTATGGCAACACCACCGCCTGGTCCCTGTGGGGCAACGCCAGCAACACCTCGTCCAACGATGAGCGCTCCTCAGAGAAATATGCAGTCGGTGGTCGTAGTCGCTATAACCTGACCGATATGAACTACGTCTTTGGGCAGGGCAGTTGGCTAACCGACCGTTATAACGGCTATCAGCAGCGCGATGTCCTGACGGCGGGCTATGGTCGTCAAATCCTCAACGGACCGGTGCACAGCCTGCGGTTTGAATTTGGTCCTGGCGTCCGCTATGACGAATACACCGACGGGGATACCGACACTCAACCGCTGGGCTACGCCTCCGGAACCTGGGCCTGGCAGATGACCGATAACGCCAAATTTACCCAAGGGGTATCGGTATTTGGCGCCGAGGACACCACGGTCAACTCAGAGAGTGCGTTAAACGTGGCGATTAACGCCCACTTTGCGTTGAAAGTGGCGTACAACGTCACCTGGAACTCGGAGCCGCCGGCGTCTGCGCCGGAGCATACCGATCGCCGGACCTCGCTCTCCCTCGGGTATAAAATGTAATATTTTCAGGCCGGGTTTCCCGGCCTGATCGTTTTAGATTTAGCAATAAGTGACATTATTTTTTCTGGCAATTCGTTTTAGTTTTTATAAAAAGAAACTGGCCTCCATTTTTTCTCCATTATTCTCCATTTGCTGACAAATATTCATTCTATTTGACACGAAAAGCTAAATATTCGACGGACAAATATGTGATCTGGATCTATACTAACAGCCACTGACCGAATGGAGACATTGTTCGGTCCGTCTTCCGTAATAAGAGAATAAACATCATGAAAAAAAGCCAATTTACCATCGCAGCCCTGGCGCTGTGCGTGCTTTCCTTTGGCGCATCGGCCGCCACGCCAGTTCCGCCGTCGGGTAACCAGGACCATACGCAGGTAGGTATCGCCAAAGCTACCGACGTTGAGGCCGGATCGAATATTGCCCCCGGTTCCCGTAGCACCGGACAATCCATGAGCGATGCCTTTAATGTGCATACGCTGGTGGCAGGCGAGTGGTCTTAATATCGCAGGCTACTGCTTCACGGGCAGTCTATTAAGCCGGGTAAAGTGGTACCGGTTTAACGACCCGCGCTAAACATCACGCAGGCAATATCAACGCGTCTCTTTTAGTTTGTCCGCATAATATCGTCCGGCTTCGCTGGTGATTATTATCGCCCCTTCCTGGCGGATATTCTGCTTTTATCCGCGCCGCTCTTGTTTTCTCCGCATTCCGCCATCATTTATGCTATTGCGGCTTTAATCACGTACCAATGATGTGTAAACTACTCCCCGGTGTTATCAGCAGGCGGCAGCAGGCGGGAACGATCGCTCCGGTCGTGCTCCTCTTTTCGCAGAGTGAAGCGGGAACTGCGCCTTAACCTGGTGATAATTATGATTATATTGTTTTGTATGTGCTCTTTCGTGTGGGGCACCACTGCAAATAAGGACATAAAATGCCTGTAATTACGCTTCCTGATGGCAGCCAACGCCATTTTGATCACGCCGTCAGCCCGATGGACGTCGCGCTGGATATCGGCCCAGGCCTGGCGAAAGCCACCATCGCCGGGCGGGTAAACGGTGAACTGGTAGACGCCTGCGACCCGATCGAAACCGATTCCACCCTCTCTATTATCACGGCTAAAGATGAAGAAGGGCTGGAGATCATTCGTCACTCCTGCGCGCACCTGTTAGGCCATGCTATCAAACAGCTGTGGCCCAACACCAAAATGGCTATCGGTCCGGTTGTTGATAATGGCTTCTACTATGACGTAGACCTCGACCACACCCTGACTCAGGAAGATATCGACGCGCTCGAAAAACGTATGCATGAGCTCGCCGAGAAAAACTACGATGTCATCAAGAAGAAAGTGAGCTGGCACGAAGCGCGTGAAACCTTCGTGAAGCGCGGCGAAAGCTATAAAGTTTCTATTCTTGACGAAAACATTGCTCATGATGACAAGCCTGGCCTGTATCATCATGAAGAATATATCGATATGTGCCGCGGTCCGCACGTGCCGAACATGCGCTTCTGCCATCACTTCAAGCTGATGAAAACCGCCGGTGCCTACTGGCGCGGCGACAGCAACAACAAGATGCTGCAGCGTATCTACGGTACCGCGTGGGCCGATAAAAAAGCGCTGAATGCTTATCTGCAGCGTCTGGAAGAAGCCGCGAAGCGCGACCACCGTAAAATCGGTAAGCAGCTCGACCTGTATCACATGCAGGAAGAAGCGCCGGGCATGGTCTTCTGGCACAACGACGGCTGGACTATCTTCCGTGAACTGGAAACCTTTGTCCGTTCGAAACTGAAAGAGTATCAGTACCAGGAAGTCAAAGGGCCGTTCATGATGGACCGCGTGCTGTGGGAAAAAACCGGCCACTGGGACAACTACAAAGATGCGATGTTCACCACCTCTTCTGAGAACCGTGAATACTGCATTAAGCCGATGAACTGTCCGGGCCACGTGCAGATCTTCAACCAGGGGCTGAAATCCTACCGTGACCTGCCGCTGCGTATGGCGGAGTTCGGTAGCTGCCACCGCAACGAGCCGTCAGGTGCCCTGCACGGTCTGATGCGCGTTCGTGGCTTTACCCAGGATGATGCGCATATCTTCTGTACTGAAGATCAGGTTCGCGATGAAGTGAACGCCTGTATTCGTATGGTCTACGATATGTACAGCACCTTTGGCTTCGAGAAGATCGTTGTCAAACTGTCGACTCGCCCGGAAAAACGTATCGGCAGCGACGAGACCTGGGATCGCGCGGAAGCGGATCTGGCGGTGGCGCTGGAAGAAAATAATATCCCATTTGAATATCAACTGGGTGAAGGGGCGTTCTACGGCCCGAAAATTGAATTTACCCTGTATGACTGCCTCGATCGTGCATGGCAGTGCGGTACGGTACAGCTGGACTTCTCTCTGCCGCAGCGTTTAAGCGCCTCCTATGTGGGCGAAAACAACGAGCGTCAGGTGCCGGTCATGATCCACCGTGCGATTCTCGGTTCTCTGGAGCGCTTCATTGGCATCCTGACCGAAGAGTTCGCTGGCTTCTTCCCAACCTGGATTGCGCCAGTGCAGGTGGTGGTCATGAATATCACCGATTCTCAGGCTGAATACGTTAACGAATTGACGCGTAAACTACAAAATGCGGGCATTCGTGTAAAAGCAGACTTGAGAAATGAGAAGATTGGCTTTAAAATCCGCGAGCACACTTTACGTCGTGTCCCGTATATGTTGGTCTGTGGCGACAAAGAAGTCGAAGCCGGCAAAGTGGCCGTGCGCACCCGTCGCGGGAAAGACCTCGGCAGCATGGACGTAAATGAAGTGATCGAGAAGCTGCAACAAGAGATTCGCAGCCGCAGTCTTCAACAACTGGAGGAATAAGGTATTAAAGGCGGAAAACGAGTTCAAACGGCACGTCCGAATCGTATCAATGGCGAGATTCGCGCCCAGGAAGTTCGCTTAACAGGTCTGGAAGGTGAGCAGCTGGGTATTGTGAGTCTGAGAGAAGCTATCGAAAAGGCTGAAGAGGCTGGAGTAGATTTAGTTGAAATCAGCCCTAACGCCGAGCCGCCAGTTTGTCGTATCATGGACTACGGCAAGTTCCTTTATGAAAAGAGTAAGTCTTCTAAGGAACAGAAGAAGAAGCAGAAAGTTATCCAGGTTAAGGAAATTAAATTCCGCCCTGGTACTGATGAAGGTGACTATCAGGTAAAACTCCGCAGCCTGATTCGCTTTCTCGAAGATGGCGATAAGGCCAAGATCACGCTGCGTTTCCGCGGTCGTGAGATGGCCCACCAGCAGATCGGTATGGAAGTGCTTAACCGCGTGAAAGACGATCTGGTTGAACTGGCAGTAGTCGAATCCTTCCCAACGAAGATCGAAGGCCGCCAGATGATCATGGTGCTCGCTCCTAAGAAGAAACAGTAAGGCCATCAAGAAACATTTCCGGTGGGCTTCGGCTCACTGGTTTTGTTCGCCTTTGTTTCGTTTATTAACAATGCGAAGTGGAAGTTATTAAAATGCCAAAAATTAAGACCGTACGCGGTGCTGCTAAGCGCTTCAAAAAAACCGGTAAAGGTGGTTTTAAGCACAAGCACGCTAACCTGCGTCACATTCTGACTAAAAAAGCTACCAAGCGTAAACGTCACCTGCGTCCGAAAGCCATGGTTTCCAAAGGCGATCTGGGCCTGGTTATCGCGTGCCTGCCGTACGCATAAGTCGTTAACGTTTAACTTTTTTAACTTAGAATAGATACAGGAGAGCACACATGGCTCGCGTAAAACGTGGTGTAATTGCACGTGCACGTCACAAGAAAATTTTGAAACAAGCTAAAGGCTACTACGGTGCGCGTTCTCGCGTATACCGCGTTGCCTTCCAGGCTGTTATCAAAGCTGGTCAGTACGCTTACCGTGACCGTCGTCAACGTAAACGTCAGTTCCGTCAACTGTGGATTGCACGTATCAACGCAGCAGCACGTCAGAACGGTATTTCTTACAGCAAATTCATCAATGGCCTGAAAAAAGCCTCTGTTGAAATCGACCGTAAGATCCTGGCTGACATCGCCGTATTCGACAAAGTAGCGTTCACCGCTCTGGTCGAAAAAGCGAAAGCAGCTCTGGCATAAGCCAGTTGAAAGAGGGAGCTTGTCTCCCTCTTTTCGTTTCAACACCATCAATACATTGACTTTTATCGGCGCAGGCTTTTCAATACAGGTCTGACGTTTCTTACCAGACAAGGTAATGCAAGCATGAATGCTGCTATTTTCCGCTTCTTTTTTTACTTTAGCACCTGAACTCAGGAGGCTAGCGCGTGAAAGAAGAAACGGAAAACAGCGCCAGAAAGCCTCCCCTGTGGAGGCTTTTTTCGTATATGGATTCGGAATATTAATTTCACTATAACCGGTGTCTGCACCGACATAATGAGGAAAACCATGTCACATCTCGCAGAGCTGGTTGCCAGTGCCAAGGCAGCCATTAACGAGGCATCAGATGTTGCTGCGCTGGACAACGTCCGCGTGGAATACCTGGGTAAGAAAGGGCATCTGACCCTGCAAATGACCACCCTGCGTGAGTTGCCGCCGGAAGAGCGTCCGGCAGCCGGTGCGGTCATCAACGAAGCGAAAGAGCAGGTACAGCAGGCGCTGAATGCGCGCAAAGCCGAACTGGAAGGGGCGGCGCTGAATGCTCGTCTGGCTGCAGAGACCATCGACGTCTCGCTGCCGGGTCGCCGCATTGAAAATGGCGGCTTGCATCCGGTCACCCGCACCATCGACCGTATTGAAAGTTTCTTCGGTGAGCTCGGCTTTACCGTGGCGACGGGCCCGGAAATCGAAGACGATTACCACAACTTCGATGCGCTGAATATCCCGGGTCACCATCCGGCGCGCGCTGACCACGACACTTTCTGGTTCGATGCCACTCGCCTGCTGCGCACCCAGACCTCCGGCGTGCAGATCCGCACCATGGAAAACCAGCAGCCGCCGATCCGTATTATCGCGCCGGGACGTGTCTATCGTAACGACTACGATCAGACCCACACCCCGATGTTCCACCAGATGGAAGGTCTGATCGTTGATAAAAACATCAGCTTCACCAACCTGAAAGGAACCCTGCACGATTTCCTGAACAACTTCTTTGAAGAAGATCTGCAGGTACGCTTCCGTCCGTCTTACTTCCCCTTCACCGAACCGTCCGCGGAAGTCGACGTGATGGGTAAAAACGGCAAATGGCTGGAAGTGCTGGGCTGCGGGATGGTGCACCCGAACGTGCTGCGCAACGTGGGTATCGATCCGGAAGTGTATTCCGGCTTCGCCTTTGGCATGGGCATGGAGCGTCTGACCATGCTGCGCTATGGCGTCACCGATCTGCGCGCGTTCTTCGAAAACGATCTGCGTTTCCTCAAACAGTTTAAATAAGGGCAGGACAGAACAATGAAATTCAGTGAACTGTGGTTACGCGAGTGGGTTAACCCGGCGATCGACAGCGAAGCGCTTTCCGATCAGATCACCATGGCGGGCCTTGAAGTGGACGGCGTTGAGCCGGTTGCCGGCAGCTTCAACGGCGTCGTTGTTGGTGAAGTCGTGGAGTGCGGTCAGCACCCGAACGCTGACAAACTGCGCGTCACTAAAGTCAACGTCGGCGGCGAACGCCTACTGGACATCGTCTGCGGCGCGCCAAACTGCCGTCAGGGGCTGAAAGTCGCCGTGGCGACCATCGGCGCCGTGCTGCCGGGCGATTTTAAAATCAAGGCTGCGAAGCTGCGCGGCGAACCGTCAGAGGGGATGCTGTGCTCCTTCTCCGAGCTGGGCATTTCCGACGATCATAGCGGAATTATCGAGCTGCCGGCGGATGCGCCGATCGGTACCGATATTCGCGAATACCTTAAGCTAGACGATAACACCATCGAGATCAGCGTCACCCCGAACCGCGCCGACTGCCTGGGCATCATCGGCGTCGCGCGCGACGTGGCCGTGCTGAACAAGGCGCCGCTGAACGCGCCGGAAATCACCCCGGTTGCCGCCACCATTGACGATGTGCTGCCGATTCAGGTTGACGCCCCGCAGGCGTGCCCGCGCTATCTGGGCCGCGTGGTGAAAGGCATCAACGTCAAAGCGCCGACGCCGCTGTGGATGAAAGAGAAACTGCGCCGCTGCGGGATCCGCTCCATCGACGCGGTGGTTGACGTGACCAACTATGTGCTGCTTGAGCTGGGCCAGCCGATGCACGCCTTTGACCGCGACCGTATCGAAGGCGGGATCGTGGTGCGCATGGCGAAAGAGGGCGAAACCCTGGCCCTGCTTGATGGCTCCGAAGCGAAGCTCGACAGCGATACCCTGGTCATTGCTGACCACAACAAAGCGCTGGCAATGGGCGGGATCTTCGGCGGGGAGCACTCCGGCGTTAACGACGAAACCCAGAACGTGCTGCTGGAGTGTGCCTTCTTCAGCCCGCTGTCTATCACCGGCCGCGCGCGCCGTCACGGCCTGCACACCGATGCCTCTCATCGCTATGAGCGCGGCGTCGATCCGGCCCTGCAGTATAAAGCGCTGGAGCGCGCCACGCGTCTGCTGATCGACCTCTGCGGCGGCGAAGCCGGCCCGGTGATCGACGTGACCAACGAAGAGACTCTGCCAAAACGCGCCACCATCACTCTGCGTCGTAGCAAACTGGATCGCCTGATTGGCCACCATATCGACGACGCGCAGGTCACCGACATTCTGCAGCGCCTCGGCTGCGAAGTGACGGTGGGCGAAGGCGAATGGCAGGCGGTGGCCCCGAGCTGGCGTTTCGACATGGAGATCGAAGAGGATCTGATCGAGGAAGTGGCTCGCGTTTATGGCTACAACAACATTCCTGATGAGCCGGTGCAGGCGGGTCTGATCATGGGTACCCACCGTGAAGCCGACCTGTCGCTGAAGCGCGTGAAAACGCTGCTGAATGACAAAGGCTATCAGGAAGTGATCACCTACAGCTTCGTCGACCCGAAAGTCCAGCAGCTGATCCACGCCGGTGAAGAGGCGCTGATCCTGCCAAGCCCGATCTCCAGCGAAATGTCGGCGATGCGCCTGTCGCTGTGGACTGGCCTGCTGGGGACCGTGGTCTACAACCAGAACCGTCAGCAGAGCCGGGTACGCATCTTTGAGAGTGGTCTGCGCTTTGTGCCGGACACCAATGCGCCGCTGGGCATTCGTCAGGATGTGATGCTGGCCGGGGCCATCTGCGGCAACCGCTACGAAGAGCACTGGACACTGGCGAAAGAGACGGTCGATTTCTATGATCTGAAAGGCGATCTGGAAGCCGTTCTGGATTTAACCGGAAAATTAGCGGATATCGAATTCCGTGCTGAAGCGACCACCGCGCTGCATCCGGGGCAATCCGCAGCGATTTATCTTAAAGGTGAACGCATTGGTTTCATTGGGGTTGTTCATCCTGAGCTGGAACGTAAACTGGATCTGAACGGTCGCACTCTGGTGTTTGAACTGGAGTGGAACAAGCTCGCAGACCGCGTGGTGCCTCAGGCGCGCGATATTTCCCGCTTCCCGGCGAACCGTCGCGACATCGCGGTGCTGGTCGCGGAAAACGTGGCTGCCGCCGATGTTTTAGCCGAATGTAAGAAAGTTGGCGTAAATCAGGTAGTTGGCGTAAACTTATTTGACGTGTACCGTGGTAAAGGTGTGGCGGAAGGGTATAAGAGCCTTGCGATTAGCCTGATCCTGCAGGATACCAACCGTACACTCGAAGAAGAGGAGATTGCCGCTACCGTTGCCAGATGTGTAGAGGCATTAAAAGAGCGATTCCAGGCATCATTGAGGGATTGAACCTATGGCGCTTACAAAAGCTGAAATGTCAGAATATCTGTTTGATAAGCTTGGGCTTAGCAAGCGGGATGCCAAAGAACTGGTCGAGTTGTTTTTCGAAGAGATCCGTCGTGCTCTGGAAAACGGAGAACAGGTCAAACTCTCCGGGTTCGGCAACTTCGATTTGCGGGATAAAAACCAACGCCCGGGACGTAACCCGAAGACGGGGGAGGATATTCCCATTACAGCCCGGCGCGTGGTGACCTTCAGACCCGGTCAGAAGCTGAAAAGCCGTGTCGAAAACGCGTCGCCTAAAGACAAATAATCTGAACTAATTAAAAAGGCCGCATTGCGGCCTTTTTCTTTTCTGTCGACTCTTACGCTTTAACGGCAGTGAGCATGATCTCCACCAGGATTTCTGGTCGCGCCATCTCCGCCTGCACGGCCGCTCGCGCCGGGCTATGGCCGTCCGGCATCCACTCCACCCACGCCTCATTGAACGCAGCAAAGTCACGTTCGATATTTTTCAGCCAGATCTGCGCGGAGAGAATGTGCCGCTTATCGCTCCCGGCCTCCGCCAGCAGGGCGTCGATCTTCTCCAGCACTTCGCGGGTCTGCAAGGTGATCTCCTCCTCGTTGCTTTTCGGCGTCTGTCCGGAGAGGAACAGCAGATTGCCATACTCAACGCTGGCGGAAAGACGAGGTTGTGGATGATTGCGAATAATTGTCATGCGGTTTGTTTCCATGTGAGACCTTCTAAAGAAATGTCTGGCATCTGATTGTCGATTAACGCGCCCAGCACCACCGCGCTGCCGGCGGCGAGGGTAAAGCCGAGGCTTCCCTGGCCGAGGTTCATCCACAGGTTGGGGTAGCCGGCGCGCCCCAGCATCGGCGGGCCTGCTGGTGTTGAGGGGCGCATGCCGGTCCAGACTTCGGCCTCGTCCAGCCCCTCCAGTTCAGGAAAGCTGCGGGCGACAATGTTCTTCAGCGCCTGGATGCGGCTTTCGCGCAGTTCGTCGCCGTCGTAGCCGATGTCCACCATCGCTGCGATGCGCAACTGCTGGCCAAGGCGGGCATAGACAATTTTGTGCCCATAGTCGGTAACGCTGATGTCCGGCGCAATGCCCGTCTGTTGGGGATAGGGAAGGGTCAGGCTATACCCCTTCAGGGCGCAGAGCGGCACGCGAACGCCCAGATGTCCCAGCAGCGGGCCGCTGCCGTTTCCGGCGGCGACGACATACTCATCGCCGGTGATGCTCCCGCGGCTGGTCTCCAGGGCGCTGACGCGTCCGCCGCGCTTAGTGAGCTGCAGCACCTCACAGTGGGTCAGCAGGCTGAAGCGGCTGCTGGCGGTGAGCTTGTCGAGCAGCGCAAGGCAAAACTGATGGCAATCCGCCGTTTCATCCCCCGGCGAATAAATGCCGCCCTGTAGCGAAGGGCTGATATGTTTTAGCGCCGGCTCCAGCCGCAGGCAGGCTTCAGCATTCAGCACCTGCTGATATTGAGGATCTATCCCTCTTGCCGCTTTAGTAAAATCGTATTCCCGGCGATGGATAATTAATTTTCCGCTGCGTCGCCAGTGAAAATCGGCAAGCCTATCCTCTTCCCGCCACGACTGCATAACCTGCCGGCTGAGCAGCGACAGACGCAATATATGGTCGCCGTTTATTTTATTGGTCTGGCTATTACAGGCGCGCAGGAACTGCAGCAGCCAGCGCCACTGCTGAAAAGAGATATTGAGACGCATATTGAGCGGCGAATCGGCTTTACCCATCCATTTCATCCCCTGCAGGGGAACGCCGCTGTCGGCAAGGGGGGCGACGTAGCGGTAACTTAATTGTCCGCCGTTGGCAAAACTGGTGGCGCTGGCCGGTTCGCCATTGCGCTCCAGTAATTGCACCTGATGGCCGCGCTTAATCAGTTCCCAGGCCGTGGCCAGACCGACCACGCCGCCGCCGATAATGACAATGCGTTTGTTCATAACCCGATATATCCACCGCTGATCAATTTATCGGGTTATGTCAAAGCATTTACCCCAGCGGCGCAATTGACTTTTTATGGTCAGGGTATAACCGCAGGTTAATCTCCTTGAGCTGCTGGCGCAGGCGCTGGCAGAGAAAATCGACGAACTTTTGCGCCATCGGGCTCAGGGAAACGTCGGCCCGCCGTAACAGGCAGAGGTTAATCGCGATCGGCGGCGTAATGGGATGGATCATCTCGGGAGAAAGGTTGTGCTGGGCGGAAAAGATATCGGTAATGCTGCAGCCCATGCCGCGCTTCACGAACTCGGTGGCCATATAGTAGGTCTGGACGTTTAGCCGGGTAGTGGAAAAGTCGCGACGGGTGGCGATGGCGGCGGAGAGCGAGTGCGGCCCCGGCGAGATCCACCGCTGCTGGTCGATCTCGCTGATGTCCACCGCACCCTGACGATAATGACGGTCGATATACACCAGCGGCACTTCGGCAATCAGGGTGGTAAGGATCTCTCCCTGCTGCACCGGCTGCAGCGTCAGCGCTAAATCTATCTCGCGTAAATCCAGTTTTCTAACCAGCGTCTCGGTGTGTTCTGTGGTGAGCGTCATTACCAGGTTGCTGTTTTGTTGATAAAAATCGGTCACCAGCTCCGGTACCAGGCTTAACCCCAGGCTTGGCAGGCAGCCTAAGGTGATTTTGGCACGCGGATCGCGGGCCAGGTTATCGGCCAGCAGGCGCAGGTTATCGAGGTCCTGATAAATAGTCTGCGCTTTTTCGAAAAGTGTGATCGCCTCGCTGGTCGGCAGCAGCTTGCCGCGCACCCGCTGAAAGAGGGTAAAGCCCAGCTTCAGCTCGGCGCTTTTTAACGCTTTGCTGGCCGCTGGCTGGGAGATATTGAGCGATTCCGCTGCCCGCGACAGAGAGCCGCAGGTCATGACGGCATAGAAGATTTCCAGATGACGCAGTTTCATGAACAGTTAACTCAGGGTTATAGCCTACCGATAAAAAGTCATTTTCTACTAACACTAAGTTAACATAAATTTAATCACCAATCAGCGCATTGGTTACATATTGTGCTGCTGGCCCCGCCTGATGGCGGAATAAAACGCTCTCAGAATCGTTTCCTTTGTACCCCACCAGACCCTCAGGCCGCGGCCAATAATGAAAAAGAGGGAGGATATTTTCTGAGCAGGCCCCAATACACCACCTGACCTTTACGGTCGGATTGATTGGCATCAAGGAGTGTTATGAGTGACTCAACGCTCGCAGGCAATACGCCTGTCAGACGAAATATCACGCGAAAAAACGTTATTACCGGTCTGTTATTGCTGCTGTTCGTGTTGATTGCGCTGTGGTGCCACGGTCGACCGGGCAGCGAGCTTGGCCTGCTGGGATTTACGCCGCTGGTGGCGTTAGCGATATTATCGCTGATCGGCGTCGATATTGTGCTGGCGGTCATCTCCTCGATTATTATCGCCATGATCATGACCTCAACCGGTCTGCCGGAAATGGGCGTGATGTTGGCGAAATCCACCGGGTCATTTATTGCCACCGTCGGGCTTATCATTATGCTCGGCGCCGGCGTGGGGGAGGTAGCCACCCGCACCGGCGCGGCGGTTGAGCTGGTGAAATTCGTGGTCCACCGTATTGGGCTGTCGAGCCAGACGCGGGTCAAGTTCGGCATTGTGGTGTCATCGATTTTAATTTGCGGTTCGCTGGGCACCATGGCCGGTGGCAACGCGATTATTGTCGCAGTGATTATCCCCGTAGCGGCGGCGGTACGCTTAACGCCGCCGACGGTGGCCGCGCTGATGATGACCGCCGGTTCCGTTGGACTCTTTACCGGGCCTTTCACCCCCAGCACCGTGACGATCCTCAGCCTTGGCGGACTGAGCTATCCGGATTATCTGCTGTATGTCGGCCTGCCGATGAGCGCCGTCACCCTGTTAGCCGGCTGGATCATGGCGGGACGGATCCAGAAGATGACCGAAGGCAAACTGTGCTATGAGGTCGATCTCTCGGAAAAGCCGCAAGAGGAACTTAACGCCGCGCAGCAGCGCCGGCGTAAATTAAGCGCGCTGGCTTTCGCCGCGACCATCATCGTGATGGCGGTAGTTGGAGTGGTGATTAAAGCCGGCTTTAGCTTTGCAATTATCGTCATGCTGCTGGTGGCGCTGATGACCGGGCTGGTGGGCGGCCTGCGGCCGACGCAGATCCTGCAGGCCCTCTATCACGGCTGCGGTCGTCTGGTGTGGATGTTTATTCTCTACTGGCTGTACAACCCGATCCTTGAGCTGATGGATGGCCTGCACGCCTATCAGGGGCTGCTGGAGTATACCCAGCCGTTGCTGGAGGGGATCTCCCCGGCCTGGCTGTGCTTTAGCATCTTCGCGTTCAATATTATCGGCCATGTGCCTGGCGCGGCGGTGGCCCAGATGACCTTTACTCATAAAATCTTTGGCCCAATGCTGATGGCCGCCGGCGTGCCGCCGCAGGGGACCACCGCGGTGCTGCTGGCCTCGTCTCAGGTGGACTGGTTCGGGCCGTTCCCCTCATCGGACATGTTCGGCCAGATGGGGCTGGCGCAGTCTACTCATCTGAAATACATGCTCTATAACGGCTGGGCAATCGTGGTGGCGAACATCATTCTCTTCGCGCTGCTGTTTCAGATCCTGGTGTAAAGCGGGATGGTCGACGCGGGGGAGCCTCCTCCGCGTCGACGTTTGGCTGTGAGGTTTTCCTTTTCTCACCGCGACAGCCACCGTAAAATCAGCCTCTTGTTCCCAGTGCGTAATGGAATCTATGCTGACTCTCGCCCATCTCCAACAGCGCCGCAGCCGGCGTTGGCTCTTTGGTTTAACGCTGTTGCTGCTGGTCACCCTGCTGATCAGTCTGTGCGCGGGGGATCAATGGATCCCGCCCGGTGAGTGGTTCAGCGCCAAGGGGCATCTGTTTATCTGGCAGATCCGCCTGCCGCGGACCCTGGCGGTGCTGCTGGTGGGGGCGGCGCTGGCGCTCTCCGGGGCGATAATGCAGGCGCTGTTTGAAAATCCGCTGGCGGAACCGGGTCTGCTGGGCGTCTCCAACGGCGCGGGCGTCGGGCTGATTGCCGCCGTCCTGTTGGGCAAAGGCCTGTTACCAGGCTGGGCGCTTGGGCTGTGCGCGATCCTTGGCGCGCTGCTGATCACCTTTATTCTGCTGCGTTTCGCCCGCCGCCATCTTTCCACCAGCCGTCTGCTGCTGGCGGGGGTGGCGCTGGGCATCATCTGCAGCGCCCTGATGACCTGGGCGGTGTACTTCTCCACCTCTTTTGACCTGCGGCAGCTGATGTACTGGATGATGGGCGGGTTTGGCGGCGTCGACTGGCAGCAGCTGTGGCTGATGATAGCCCTCCTGCCGGTGCTCTGCTGGGTCTGTCTGCAGTCACAACCCCTGAATTTACTGGCGCTGGGCGAAGTCTCCGCCCGTCAGCTCGGGCTGCCGCTGTGGCTGTGGCGCAAGCTGCTGGTGGTGGCGACCGGCTGGATGGTCGGCGTGAGCGTGGCGCTGGCGGGGGCGATTGGCTTTATCGGCCTGGTGATCCCGCACATTCTGCGGCTGTGCGGCTTGAGCGATCACCGGGTGTTGCTCCCGGCCTGCATGCTGGCGGGGGCAAGCGCTTTGCTGGGGGCGGATATTATCGCCCGGCTGGCGCTTTCCGCCGCTGAGCTGCCGATTGGCGTGGTGACGGCGACGCTGGGCGCGCCGGTCTTTATCTGGTTGCTGCTGCGCTCGCGGTGACGGGGATAGCGCGACGCCGTCTGCAGGGACGGCGCCGGCTCGGGCTTACCAGCCTTTGATCGCGTCGCCTTTGTAGACTTCCTTCGCTTTTTCCGCGACTTCACTGGTCTGGAAGGCGGCTTTCAGTTCCTGAATTTTCTTGCTGTCCTTGTTATCCTCGCGGGCGACGATCGCATTCACGTAAGGGGAATCCGGTCCCTCCATGAACAGGCCGTCGCGGGCGGCAGACAGGCCGGCCTGGGCGGAGAAGTTGGTGTTAATGATTGACAGGCTGACGTTCGGGTCATCCAGAGTACGAGTCAGCTGCGGGGTATCCACCTCCACAATTTTCAGCTGTTTTGGGTTGTCGATGATATCCAGCGTGGTGGGTAAATAGCCGACGCCCGGTTTCAGCTTGAGCAGTCCCTGCGCCTGCAGCAGCAGCAGGCTGCGGCCCAGGGTGGTGGTTTCATTAGAGATGGTCACTGTCGCCCCCTCAGGGAGCTCGCTGATATTTTTGATACGATGTGAATAGGCGGCGATAGGGAAGACAAAGGTTTTACCCACCACCGCGAATTTATAGCCGCGCTCCTTCGACTGCGCCTCAAGGTAAGGCAGGGTCTGGAAGGCGTTGGCATCCACATCTTTGTTGTTCAGCGCTTCGTTAGGCAGCACGTAATCATTGAAGGAGACCACTTCGACGTCGAGGTGATATTTATCCTTCGCTACCTGCTCCACTACTTTCCAGATGGCTTCGTCCGGCCCGGTATTGATAGCGACTTTCACTTTATTATCTTCATCCGGAGAGCAGGCGCTCAGCAGGGCGACAGAGGCGGCGATTAACGCCAGGCTAAACAACTTCTTCATCAATAAAACTCTCTTAAATTAACAAGTAACAAAACCATATTACATTCATGGAACACTGTACACGGAAATGGTTGCCTGCCCAATTGAGAGGATTTCATGTTGCCGACGGGCAGCGAAGCGCTGTTACATCATGCGACAACTCGCGGGGATTGGCAGTAGAATGGCGGGCGCTGAATCCGCTACAGTAGATAGGGATCACCTTCACCGGAAACCGGTTTATCCATTGAGGACAGGCTATGCAACATGACATTCTGAATACCGAAGTGACGACCATTGATGGCGAGAAAACCACCCTGGCATCCTTTGCCGGCAAGGTACTGCTGATCGTCAATGTGGCCTCCAAATGCGGCCTGACGCCGCAGTACGAGCAACTGGAGGACCTGCAAAAGCAGTTTGCCGGCGAGGGCTTCAGCGTCCTGGGCTTCCCCTGCAACCAGTTCCTCGGCCAGGAGCCGGGCAGTGAAGAAGAGATTAAGACCTTCTGCAGCACCACCTACGGCGTCACCTTCCCGCTGTTCAGCAAGATTGACGTCAACGGCGAACATCGCGCGCCGCTCTATCAAAAGCTGGTTGCCGCCGCGCCGAAGGCGGTGGCCCCGGAAGGCAGCGGTTTTTATGAGCGAATGGCCAGCAAGGGCCGGGCGCCGCTGTACGTGGACGACATTCTGTGGAATTTCGAAAAATTCCTCGTCGATCGCCAGGGCAACGTCATTCAGCGCTTCTCTCCGGACATGACGCCGGACGATCCGCAGCTGGTGGCGGCGATTAAAGGAGCGCTGGCGAAATAATGTCGTTTCTGATGCAGCTACAGGATGTAGAAGCGGCGGGGCGTTTGGCCCCGTTTTCTGCGGCCTTTCGCGCCGGGGAGATCGTCCACCTGGTGGGGCCTAACGGCGCAGGGAAGAGCACGCTGCTGGCCCGCATGGCGGGACTGTCCGACGGCCCCGGTACGATTCATTTTAACGGACGACGGCTTGACGAGTGGCCGGCGACGGAGCTGGCGCGCCGTCGCGGATATCTGTGTCAACACCAGACCCCGCCGTTCGCCATGCCGGTGTGGCACTACCTGGCGCTGCATATGCAGCAGCAGGGTGATAGCGCCCGTCTGAGCGATATCGCGGCCCGGCTTGGTCTGGACAATAAGCTGGGCCGTCCGGTCAATCAGCTGTCGGGCGGCGAGTGGCAGCGCGTGCGGCTGGCGGCAGTGATCCTGCAGATCGATCCCTTAAGCAATCCCATGGGTCAACTGCTGCTGCTGGATGAGCCGATGAACAGTCTGGATGTGGCCCAGCAGGCGGCGCTGGATCGGCTGTTACGCGAGCTAAGCACGGCGGGAATTGCGGTGGTGATGAGCAGTCACGATCTCAACCACACTTTGCGCCATGCCGGACAGAGCTGGCTGCTCTGCCAGGGGGAAGCCATCGCCTGCGGGGAGACCGCCGAGGTGCTGAATGAGGAAAATTTAACCGCCGCCTATGCGATCCCGTTCCAGCGCGTGGAGGTGGCCGGTCATATTATGCTCATCGCGTCACAGTAGCACGCAGTTATCTTGTCACTATATTGATAAACAAGCTAAATTATTGCGATAAAGAGACTAGGGACAGAGGGATCATCTGAAATGCGCTTCTGGTTCATGTTGGCGGCGGCGTTAATTTTAGCCGGCTGCAGCAGCCATCGGGCACCGCCGCCGAATCCTCGGCTGGCTGACTCCATTACGGTGGTGGCGAATCTGAACGAGCAGCTGCGCAGCTGGCGCGGCGCACCGTATCGCTACGGCGGCATGACGCCGCGCGGCGTCGACTGCTCCGGCTTTGTGGTGCGCACGTTTCGCGATAAATTTGCCCTCCAGCTGCCGCGCGAAACCCGCGAGCAGGCGGAAATCGGTACCCGGATTGATAAGCGCGATCTGCTGCCTGGCGATCTGGTGTTCTTCAAAACCGGCTCAGGCGAAAGCGGCCTGCACGTCGGCATCTACGATACCGATAACCAGTTTATACATGCCTCCACCAGTCAGGGCGTCACCCGTTCCTCGCTGGATAACGTCTACTGGAACAAAAAGTTCTGGCAGGCGCGGCGTATCTGACGTCATTCAGCGGCCTGAGGGAAGCGAGCGCTTCCCTTTTTTATGCCGATAACCCTGCACTCCGCCCGTGTTAATCCGCTGTTCCAGGCACTACACTGGAGAGAGGAGGAACCATGACCCTTTCTTTTACCACCCACTGGCGGGATGAACTGCCGGACTTTTGCACTTCCCTGTCACCAACGCCGCTGGATAACGCCCGACTCATCTGGCGCAACGCCCCGCTGGCGCAACAGCTGGGCGTCCCTGACGCGCTGTTTGCGCCTGAAAGCGGGGCCGGCGTCTGGGGCGGGGAAGCGCTGCTCCCGGGCATGTCCCCGCTGGCGCAGGTATACAGCGGCCATCAGTTTGGCGCCTGGGCCGGCCAGCTGGGCGACGGCCGCGGGATCCTGCTCGGCGAGCAGCAGCTGGCGGATGGCCGTCGTTACGACTGGCATCTGAAAGGCGCCGGCCTGACCCCCTATTCGCGGATGGGAGACGGCCGCGCCGTGCTGCGCTCGACGATCCGGGAGAGTCTGGCGTCAGAGGCGATGCACGCCCTGGGGATCCCGACGACGCGCGCCCTGGCGATGGTGACCAGCGATACGCCGGTCTACCGCGAGCGCGTGGAGCCTGGCGCGATGCTGATGCGCGTGGCCGAGAGCCATGTCCGCTTTGGCCATTTCGAACATTTTTACTATCGTCGCGAGCCGCAGAAGGTCCAGCAGCTGGCCGACTATGTCATTCGCCACCACTGGCCGCAACTGCAGGATGAGGCGGACAAGTACCTGTTATGGTTCCGTGACGTTGTCACGCGTACCGCGCAGACCATCGCCAGCTGGCAAACCGTGGGCTTTGCCCATGGGGTGATGAATACCGACAACATGTCGATTCTCGGTTTGACCATCGACTACGGCCCGTATGGCTTCCTTGACGATTTTCAGCCGGACTTCATCTGCAACCACTCCGACTATCAGGGGCGCTACAGTTTTGAAAACCAGCCGGCGGTGGGGCTGTGGAATCTGCAGCGTCTGGCCCAGTCGCTGTCGCCGTTTATCAGCGCCGAAGCGCTGAATGCGACGCTGGATGAGTATCAGCACGCCTTGCTGACCGCCTATGGCCAGCGGATGCGCGACAAGCTTGGCCTGTTCAGCCAGCAGAAAGGGGATAACGACCTGCTCGACGGTCTGTTTGCCCTGATGATCCGCGAAAGAAGCGACTATACCCGAACGTTCCGCCTGCTGAGCCACAGCGAACAGCTCAGCGCCGCCTCGCCGCTGCGCGACGAGTTTATCGACCGTGCAGCTTTCGACAGCTGGTTCGCCGGATATCGCGCGCGGCTGCGTGATGAACAGGTGGGGGATGCCCAGCGCCAGCAGCGGATGCAGGGGGTCAACCCGGCGCTGGTATTACGTAACTGGCTGGCGCAGCGGGCGATCGAGCAGGCTGAGGCTGGCGATATGGGGGAGCTGGAGCGTCTGCATGCCGCGCTGGCCGATCCCTTCACCGATCGCGAGGACGACTACGTCCGCCGGCCGCCGGACTGGGGGAAACGTCTGGAAGTCAGCTGCTCGAGCTAACTCGCCTCGCCCCGCGCACCGCGGGGCGACTATTTGGTCAGGATCAACTTCCCGGCGTGGGTCTGGCGCAGCAGATAGCGCTGGCCGCCATGCTCAATGACTACCCGTCCTTCGCTGCCTAACAGAACCCGACTGCTGATCTGTCTGTCCGTCGCCACGGGATAGGGGGCATTGTCTTTTGGTTTTTCAGCTGTGGCAGTGTTATCCATACGCGTCATAGCTCTCAAAATAAAAATCAAAGCAACAATGATAATCATTATCAATAATGTTGTTTTTGACGGCAAGCGTTATTTATCGTGTTACCGAATTTGGTAGGGAATGTCAGAAGGGGTTCGCCCACCGCATGCGCGGCGGGCGGAGCGGTCACAGACGGGTGGCCGTGGCGGCCGCCAGCTCACTCAATAAACGTTCGCTGTCTTCCCAGCTCAGGCAGGGATCGGTGATCGACTGGCCCCAGGCCAGCGGCTGGCCGGGAACCACTTTCTGGGTCCCTTCCTGCAGGAAGCTCTCCGCCATAATGCCGGCGATGGCGGTAGAGCCCGCGCGAATTTGCTGACAGATATCGGCGCACACCTCCAGCTGACGGCGATGCTGCTTCTGGCAGTTGCCATGGCTGAAGTCGACCACCAGCTGCTCCGGCAGATCGAATTCCCGCAGCGCCTCGCCGGCGGCGGCGATGTCCTCGGCGTGATAGTTCGGCCGTTTGCCGCCGCGCATAATGATATGCCCGAACGGGTTGCCGCTGGTCTGGTAAATCGTCATCTGCCCCTGCTTGTCCGGGGAGAGGAACATATGGCTGGCGCGGGAGGCGCGGATGGCGTCCACGGCGATGCGCGTATTGCCGTCGGTGCCGTTTTTAAACCCGACCGGGCAGGAGAGCGCCGAAGCCATTTCACGGTGGATCTGACTTTCAGTGGTGCGCGCCCCGATGGCTCCCCAGCTGATGAGATCGGCGATAAACTGACCGGTCACCATATCGAGAAACTCGGTGGCCGTCGGCACCCCCAGCTCATTGACCTGCAGCAGCAGGCGCCGTGCCAGCTCAATCCCGTGGTTGACCCGGTAGCTGCCGTTGAGATCCGGATCGGAGATTAAGCCTTTCCAGCCCACCACAGTACGGGGTTTTTCAAAGTAGGTGCGCATCACGATCTCCAGCTGCGGCTGGTAGCGCTCGCGCATGGTCTGCAGGCGGCGGGCATACTCCATCGCCGCGTCGGTGTCGTGAATGGAGCAGGGGCCGATAATCACCAGCAGGCGGCGGTCTTCGCCGTTGAGGATTTTTTCAATTCGGCGACGGGAGGCCGAGACGTGGGCGGCCACGTCGGCCGTAACGGGATGGCGCTGGGCCAGCTCCGCGGGCGTTACCAGGCTTTCAATGCGCGCGGTACGCAATTCGTCTGTTTTATTCATTGGGGTCTCAAAAATCTGTTTCTTCGCCAGCGAAAATGCCGGGAAGTGATGCGCATCACGATAAACCAATCCCTGCTTATTGCAAGAGCAGGGCATGATCCTGTATAGGCCACGGGTGATAGCATAAACAAATTTTTAATAATGTACTAGTGTATTAGTACATCCTGCGATTCAGCCCCATGATGTCCATGATTTTTGTCGCTATTTCCTCAACGGAATAGTTGGTGCTGTTCAGGCAGGGGATTTTATTCTTGCGATACAGCGCCTCCACTTCGGTCACTTCCATCCGACACTGGCGCAGCGAGGCGTAGCGGCTGTTCTCCCGGCGCTCCTCGCGGATCGCCGCCAGACGTTCCGGATTGATGGTCAGGCCGAACATCTTATGCTGCAGGGGTTTCAGCGAGGCCGGCAGAACCAGATTGTCCATATCGTCGGCGATAAACGGATAGTTGGCGGCGCGAATGCCGTACTGCATGGCGAGGTACAGACTGGTGGGCGTCTTGCCGCAGCGCGACACGCCGAGGAGGATCACCTGCGCCTGGTCAAGGTTGCGCAGCGAGATGCCATCGTCATGGGCGAGGGTGTAATCGATGGCGGCGATACGCGCATCGTATTTGATCAGGTTCCCGGGGTTCAGGCCGTGGGTGCGGTGCGCCACCGGGGTCGGGTCGAGGTTGAGCTCCTGCTGCAGCGGGGCCACCAGCGCCTGAACGATATCCTGACAAAAGCCCTCGCTTTGCAGAATGATATCGCGGATCTCCGGAATGACGATGGAATAGAACACCAGCGGGCGGATGCCCGTTTGCTGATAAATCGCGTCAATCTGCTCTTTCACCGCCCGCGCACGGCTGATATTTTCCACAAACGGCAGGGTCACGCTGCTGATGGCGACCGGGAATTGCGACATGACGGCATGTCCCAGCACCTCCGCCGTAATGGCGGTACCGTCAGAAATATAAAATACGTGGCGATCTACAGCACTTTCCATTTTGACCATCCGGTATAATGAGTTTAATTGCCTGAAAGCGGATATTAAATTTAAGCATATCCCTGTTTGATTTGTCTCTTGTTAAAATTGAAACACTATTTTTGTTTTTTATGAAAAGGGTGGTTCATTTTCTTTTTTTTGCCGTTATTTCCAGCGTTTCTCGTCATAATTCCTAAAAATCATCAAGTTATCTATATCAGAGGAACAGTCCGAAAAAAGAAAAAATAATTTGCTTGAACGATTCACCGTTTTTTTCAGCACCATAAATATGTCAGGATAATCTTGCAGTCGATCGTGAAATTTTTTTCACTGGTATTAAATCACAAAAGGATTGTCTCGATGTCCAACAATGGCTCGTCACCGCTGGTGCTTTGGTATAACCAACTCGGCATGAATGATGTAGACAGAGTTGGGGGCAAAAATGCCTCCCTTGGTGAAATGATTACGAATCTGTCCGGTATGGGTGTTTCCGTACCTAACGGGTTTGCCACCACCGCTGATGCTTTCAACCAGTTCCTGGACCAAAGCGGTGTTAACCAGCGCATCTATGCGCTGCTGGATGAAACCGACATTGACGACGTTTCCGCATTAGCGAAAGCGGGCGCGCAGATCCGACAGTGGATCATCGATACCCCCTTCCAGAGCGAACTGGAAAACGCGATTCGCGATGCTTATGACCTGCTGTCCGCCGATGACGCCGAGGCCTCATTCGCCGTGCGCTCTTCCGCCACCGCGGAAGATATGCCGGACGCCTCCTTCGCCGGGCAGCAAGAGACATTCCTCAACGTGCAGGGCTTTGACGCCGTGCTCGTTGCCGTGAAGCACGTATTTGCTTCACTGTTTAACGATCGCGCGATCTCCTATCGCGTGCATCAGGGTTACGATCATCGCGGCGTGGCGCTCTCCGCCGGGGTGCAGAGGATGGTCCGCTCCGATCTGGCCTCCTCCGGCGTCATGTTCTCCATCGATACCGAATCCGGCTTTGACCAGGTGGTGTTTATCACCTCGGCGTGGGGTCTGGGCGAGATGGTGGTGCAGGGCGCGGTGAACCCGGACGAATTCTACGTCCACAAACCGACGCTGGCCGCTGGCCGCCCGGCGATCGTGCGCCGCACCATGGGCTCGAAAAAGATCCGCATGGTTTACGCGCCGACCCAGGAGCACGGCAAGCAGGTGCGTATCGAAGATGTGCCGCAGGCGCAGCGCGATATCTTCTCGTTAACCAACGAGGAGGTGCAGGAGCTGGCGAAGCAGGCGGTGCAGATCGAGAAGCACTACGGCCGTCCGATGGATATCGAGTGGGCGAAAGATGGCCACACCGGTAAGCTGTTTATCGTCCAGGCGCGTCCGGAAACCGTGCGTTCCCGCGGCCAGGTGATGGAGCGTTATACCCTCCACGCTCAGGGGCAGATCATCGCCGAAGGGCGCGCCATCGGCCATCGCATTGGCGCCGGTCCGGTGAAGGTGATCCACGATATCAGCGAGATGAACCGCATTGAGCCGGGCGACGTGCTGGTTACCGATATGACCGACCCGGACTGGGAACCGATCATGAAGAAAGCCTCGGCGATCGTCACCAACCGCGGCGGCCGTACCTGCCACGCGGCGATCATCGCCCGTGAGCTGGGTATTCCGGCGGTGGTCGGCTGCGGCGATGCCACCGATCGCATTCAGGAAAACCAGAACGTGACCGTCTCCTGCGCCGAAGGCGATACCGGCTATGTCTACGCCGAGCTGCTCGACTTCAGCGTCAAGAGCTCCAGCGTCGGCGACATGCCGGATCTGCCGCTGAAGGTGATGATGAACGTTGGCAACCCAGATCGCGCCTTCGACTTCGCCTGCCTGCCGAACGAAGGCGTGGGTCTGGCGCGGCTGGAGTTTATCATCAACCGCATGATTGGCGTGCACCCGCGCGCGCTGCTGGAGTTTGACGACCAGGAGCCGGGCCTGCAGAACGAAATCCGCGAGCTGATGAAAGGCTACGATTCGCCGAGAGAGTTCTACGTTGGCCGCCTGACCGAAGGGATCGCCACCCTCGGTGCCGCTTTCTATCCGAAACGGGTGATCGTGCGTCTGTCGGACTTCAAGTCGAACGAATACGCCAACCTGGTAGGCGGCGAGCGCTATGAGCCGGAAGAAGAGAACCCGATGCTCGGCTTCCGCGGTGCCGGACGCTACGTTTCCGAAAGCTTCCGCGACTGCTTCGCGCTGGAATGTGAAGCCATGAAGCGCGTGCGTAACGACATGGGGCTGACCAACGTTGAAGTGATGGTGCCGTTCGTCCGTACCGTTGCCCAGGCGAAAGCGGTGGTCGAAGAGCTGGAGCGTCAGGGGCTGAAGCGCGGCGAGAACGGGCTGAAGATCATCATGATGTGCGAGATCCCGTCGAACGCATTGCTGGCGGAGCAGTTCCTCGAATACTTCGACGGCTTCTCCATCGGTTCGAACGACATGACCCAGCTGGCGCTCGGTCTGGACCGCGACTCCGGCGTGGTCTCTGAGCTGTTTGATGAACGCAACGACGCGGTGAAAGCCCTGCTGTCGATGGCGATCCGCGCCGCGAAGCAGCAGGGTAAATACGTCGGCATCTGCGGCCAGGGGCCGTCTGACCATGAAGATTTTGCCGCCTGGCTGATGGAGGAGGGGATCGATAGCCTGTCCCTCAACCCGGACACCGTGGTGCAAACCTGGTTAGGTCTGGCGGAACTGAATAAATAAGTTCGCCCTGACAACACCGATCCCCGGCAGCGATGCCGGGGATTTTTTTTGCCTGTGTCAGAGCGCCAGGCGACGTGAGCGCAGGACAAAAAAAAGCCCATCGTGGGAGATGGGCAAAGACTACACACAGCAATTCGTTGTTTCACTCAGGGGATTTCCATGCTTATAAATCAAGGTGTTGATTTATAACCGTGAGCTAATAGTAGGCAGCGGGGCCTTTGCCGTCGATCAGATTCCTCTCAATAGTTAAATTGTTGTGAAGGTCCGGAAGGTGAAACGCGGGTGAGGGGCTTACAAGTCTGGCGTTGAGCCGGCGATCAATAAATTTTGCTTAACAATTGTGCAGGCGGGGAAACAGGCGGGTCTCCCCGCCTGACAATGCCTTACTTGCGCCCGGCCTCCAGCTCGCTGAGCTCTTCGAGCACGACGTCGGGATCTTTCGGCGGCGGCGGCACTTCGTGCACCCAGGCGTCATACAGGCGCCAGGAGACGGCCAGCAGCACCGGACCGATAAACAGACCGATCATGCCGAAGGCGATCAGGCCGCCAATGACGCCGGTAAGAATGAGGATCATCGGCAGGTCGGCGCCCATGCGGATAAGCACCGGGCGGATAACGTTGTCCATGGTGCCGACCACGCAGCTCCACACCAGCAGCACGGTGCCCCAGGTGGTGTCCCCGCTCCAGTAAAGCCAGATAATCGACGGCACCAGAACCAGCAAAGGCCCGAGCTGGACCAGACAGGTAAAGATCATCACCACGGTCAGCAGAGCGGCGTAGGGCACGCCGGAGATGGCAAGGCCGATACCGCCCAGCACCGCCTGAGTGAGGGCTGTCACCACCACGCCCAGCGCCACGGCGCGCACGGCCTGGCCGGCCAGCAGCACGGCGGCGTCACCGCGTTTAGCCGCCAGGCGCGTGGCGAAATAGCGGAAACCGTAGGCCACCTGCTCACCGCGCCAGTAGAGCAACGCGCTGAACAGCAGCATCAAACCGCAGTAGACCAGAAGCTTGCCGATGTGCGCCGCCTGACCGACAAACCAGCTGGTAGTGGTGCCAATATAGGGGCGAACCTTGGCCATAATCGCCGAGCCGCCCATATCCAGCAGGCCATGCCAGGCGGAGTAGAGCTTATCGCCCACCAGCGGCACGCTGTTGAGCCAGGCGAAATCCGGCAGCGTCACATTTCCGCTGCTGATGAGTTTGATCAGCGGAACGCTGTTATCCACCAGGCTGTTGACCAGCAGAGCGATAGGAATAACGAATAGCAAAAACAGCAGCAGGGTCATCGCCAGCACCGCCAGCATCCGTTTGCCGAACAGCACACGCTGCAGACGCAGCAGCACCGGCCAGGTGGCGATCACCACGGTGCCGGCCCAGGCGAAGGACAGAATAAACGGCTGCACAACCCACAGGCAGGATATGATAATCAGGGCCAGGAACAGCACCGACAGCAGTATTTGCGGTATGTCCCGAGGCTGATGGGGGTTAATCATAGATAAATTTTACCTTTCCAGTCGCGCCAAAAAGCTGGCGCCGCGTAAATCCATGTACTGATAATAATATCAATAATTTTGCCGGGCTGATTTTGCACAGAAAACACGTGGGCGCATATGAAAAAAATGTGATAAAAAGTTGAATGCGCTACGCAAACGTTTAGTTAGCACCAACACAATATTTTCAAACACAACATAGTCAGGCAGGGTCAAGTGTGATGATCCCACAAATTTCTCAGGCGCCAGGGGTAGTTCAGCTGGTGCTGAATTTTTTGCAGGTACTGGAGCAACAGGGTTTTACCGGCGATACCGCCACCAGCTATGCCGACAGGCTGACGATGGCCACCGACAACAGCGTCTATCAGCTGCTGCCGGATGCGGTCCTTTTTCCACGTTCCACGGCAGACGTCGCGCTACTGGCGCGCGTCGCCGCCGAACCACGCTTTAAATCGCTGATCTTCACCCCGCGCGGCGGCGGCACCGGCACTAACGGCCAGGCGCTGAACGGCGGAATTATCGTCGATATGTCCCGCTATATGAACCGCATTATCGAAATCAACCCCGAAGAGGGTTGGGTGCGCGTTGAAGCCGGAGTCATCAAAGATCAGCTGAATCAGTTTCTCAAGCCCTATGGCTATTTCTTTTCCCCGGAGCTCTCCACCAGCAACCGCGCTACCCTGGGCGGGATGATTAACACCGACGCGTCCGGACAGGGATCGCTGGTGTACGGTAAGACGTCGGATCACGTGCTTGGGCTGCGGGCGGTGCTGATGGGCGGTGATATCCTCGATACCCAGGCGGTGCCGGTGGCGCTGGCGGAGACGCTGGGCAATACGCCCTCGACGATCGGCCGGATCTACAACACGGTCTACCAGCGCTGCAAGGCGCAGCGCGAGCTGATCATGGATAAGTTTCCCAAACTCAACCGCTTCCTCACCGGATACGATCTGCGCCACGTCTTTAACGATGAGATGAGCGAGTTCGACCTGACCCGAATTTTAACCGGTTCGGAAGGGACGCTGGCGTTTATCACCGAAGCGCGGCTGGATATTACCCGCCTGCCGAAGGTGCGCCGGCTGGTCAACGTCAAATATGACTCCTTTGACTCTGCGCTGCGTAATGCACCCTTTATGGTGGAAGCCAAGGCCCTGTCGGTGGAGACCGTCGACTCTAAGGTCCTCAATCTGGCGCGCGAGGATATCGTCTGGCACTCGGTGAACGAACTGATCACCGACGTACCGGATAAAGAGATGCTCGGGCTGAATATCGTCGAATTCGCCGGGGATGACGCGGCGCTGATTGACCAGCAGGTCACCACCCTGTGCCAGCGGCTGGACGAGCTGATGGCCCGCAGCGAGGCGGGAGTCATCGGCTGGCAGGTTTGTCACGATCTTGATGGCGTGGAGCGCATCTATGCCATGCGCAAGAAGGCGGTAGGCCTGTTGGGTAATGCTAAAGGTGCCGCCAAGCCGATCCCCTTTGCCGAGGATACCTGTGTCCCGCCCGAACACCTGGCGGATTATATCGTCGAGTTCCGCGCGCTGCTCGACAGCCACGGCCTGAGCTACGGCATGTTTGGCCACGTCGACGCCGGGGTGCTGCATGTGCGCCCGGCGCTGGACATGTGCGATCCGCAGCAGGAGGTGCTGATGAAGCAGATCTCCGACGATGTGGTGGCGCTGACGGCGAAGTATGGCGGCCTGCTGTGGGGGGAACATGGCAAAGGTTTCCGCGCAGAGTACAGCCCGGCCTTCTTTGGCGAGGCGCTGTACGGCGAACTTAGGAAGATCAAAGCGGTCTTCGATCCCGATAACCGCCTGAACCCAGGGAAAATCTGTCCTCCGGAAGGAGTCGACGCGCCGATGATGAAAGTCGACGCGGTGAAGCGTGGCACCTGGGATCGGCAGATCCCCATCGCGGTGCGCAGCAGTTGGCGCGGGGCGATGGAGTGTAATGGCAACGGGTTGTGCTTCAACTTTGACGTAAAAAGTCCGATGTGTCCGTCGATGAAAGTCAGCAACCAGCGCATCCACTCGCCGAAAGGGCGGGCGACGCTGGTCCGCGAATGGCTGCGCCTGCTGGCGGATCGCGGCGTCGATCCCAATCAGCTGGAGAAGGCGCTGCCGGAGCAGGGCGTTAGCCTGCGCTCGCTGGTGGCGCGCACCCGTAACAGCTGGCATGCGCGCAAAGGGGAATATGACTTCTCGCACGAGGTCAAAGAGGCGATGTCCGGCTGTCTGGCCTGCAAAGCCTGTTCGACCCAGTGCCCGATCAAAATCGATGTCCCGGAGTTCCGCTCGCGCTTCCTGCAGCTGTATCACAGCCGCTATCTGCGTCCGGTGCGGGATCATCTGGTGGCGTCGGTGGAGTCCTATGCGCCGCTGATGGCCCAGGCGCCGAAGACCTTTAACTTCTTCATTAACCAGCCGTGGCTGAAAAAGCTGTCGGAGAAGCATATCGGGATGGTCGATCTGCCGCTGCTCTCGGCGCCGTCGCTGAAGCAGCAGATGGCCGGCCACCGCTCCGCCAATATGACCCTTGAGCAGCTCGAAGCGCTGAGCGACGAGCAGAAGGCGAAGATGGTGCTGGTGGTGCAGGATCCCTTCACCAGCTATTACGACGCTCAGGTGGTGGCTGACTTTATCCGTCTGGTCGAGGCCTTAGGCTATCAGCCGGTGCTCCTGCCGTTCTCGCCGAACGGCAAGGCGCAGCATATTAAAGGATTCCTGACCCGCTTCGCGCGCACCGCGCAGAAAACGGCAGACTTCCTTAACCGCGTGGCGCAGCTGGGGATGCCGCTGGTCGGCGTCGATCCGGCGCTGGTGCTTTGCTACCGCGATGAATATAAGCAAACGCTCGGCGACAAGCGCGGCGATTTCCAGGTCATGCTGGTGCATGAGTGGTTGCCGAAGGCCCTGCCGACCGACGCCCGTCCCGATCTCGGCGGCGAGCCCTGGTACCTGTTCGGTCATTGTACGGAAGTGACCGCGCTGCCGGCGGCGACAAAGCAGTGGGCAGAGATTTTTGCCCACTTCGGCGCGAAGCTGGAAAACGTCAGCGTTGGGTGCTGCGGGATGGCAGGCACCTATGGTCATGAAGTGAAAAACCATGCCAACTCGCTGGCCATTTACGCGCTCTCCTGGCAGCAGGCGATGCAGCGGCTGCCGCGTAACCGCTGTCTGGTGACGGGCTACTCCTGCCGCAGCCAGGTGAAGCGCATTGAAGGCAGCGGCGTTCGCCACCCGCTGCAGGCGTTACTGGAGATAATCGGATGATTTGGAAACGTCAGACCACGCTGGAGCAGCTTAACCGGCTCGGTGAGGGAAACATGGTAGGGCTGTTGGATATTCGCTTTGAGACGTTTACCGACGATACGCTGGAGGCCACCATGCCGGTGGATGGCCGCACCCAGCAGCCGTTTGGTCTGCTGCACGGCGGGGCGTCGGTGGTGCTGGCGGAGACGCTGGGGTCGGTGGCGGGTTATCTGTGCAGCGAAGGCGAACAGAAGGTGGTGGGGCTGGAGGTTAACGCCAACCACATCCGTTCAGCGCGTGGGGGCCGGGTGCGGGGCGTGTGCAAAGCGCTGCACGTCGGGACTCGCCATCAGGTCTGGCAAATTGAAATCTTCGACGAACAGTCGCGATTGTGCTGTTCATCGCGGCTAACCACCGCGGTAATATAAACCGTAAGGGGGAGGCGAATAGCCTCCCTTTTTTCAAGGTAATAAGCGGCAAAGGGCCTGGCAGCGCGAGAGATGGCGTGAGAACACTACCGCGCAGCGGCAAGAAATTATCTAATAAATAGATTATTACCGATCCAATCTCGTTATATATGCTACTCTTTTCAATACGAAATGCATAAAGGTAACAAGAGGACGGTTAACCATGGGTATTCTTTCCTGGATCATTTTTGGACTTATTGCCGGTATTTTAGCCAAGTGGATTATGCCGGGGAAAGACGGCGGCGGGTTTATTGTAACCATTATTCTGGGGATCATCGGCGCCGTGGTCGGCGGCTGGATCAGTACCTTCTTTGGTTTTGGCAAAGTCGACGGGTTTAATTTCGGCAGCTTCGTGGTGGCGGTAATCGGTGCGCTGGTTGTGCTGTTTATCTACCGTAAAGTGCGCAGCTAATTCTCTGCATTCTGTTTTATTCAAGTTAACAAAAGCTGCCGCGATAAGCGGCAGCTTTTTTATTATCGCAGGACTCAGGCAGCGTGCCCACGCCAGGGCTACTGCCCGTCGGCATCCTCCGCAACCGGCACCACCTCCACGTGAACTTCGTAGTGCTTCGCCTGACCAGTTGGGATCAGGGCGGTTAGTTTGTTAATGGTTTCCGCCGGCGTATCGGTCGCGACCGTTGCTGAAAACAGCACCGGCTTGCGCGGCGGAAACGGTGGCGGGAACGGCGGCAGGGGACCATGACCCATCTCCAGCGGAGGACGGCCGCCGTTGTCGACAGCGGGCGTCGGAGCGTCGGTTTTATCAGCCGCAAAAGCGCTGGCGGCGGCCACGGCAGCAATAGAGAACAGCGCAAAGAGAGCTTTTTTCATCTGGTTTTCCTCGATAAGCAAGTGCATAAAGAGTAGAGGGCGGCGGCAGGCGGGACAATGCCGTGCGGCGCGAATCCTCTGAATCTCCTTTATTCCTCGCGAATGTGAAGGTCAGATGAGAGCGGGTGTCATTGTGTTCGGGAGCCTCTTAATTCAGCAGCACGCTCATAATCAGCAGCACGGCCATGCACATCGACATAATACTGATATCAACAATCATTCTTTACGACAAAAGCTCCAGCAAACGGGTACGGCGGCCAGGTCACAGCACGTATTATAGTGGTTAAAGATTGTACCCTGCATGCATTCCCTGGACAAACGATTATTAGCCTGGCGTTGCCTGAACTGCCGCGCCTGACCATGGCGTCATGATGATACCCCGAACCGCACCTTGCGCTTAGCGGAGCAACATGAGGATAGCTCATGTTGCAATGAATTTAAGTCGCTTTCCCTCCATCACCGACTCTGGCAAAAATAGACCCATTAACGAATCAACAACATTTACCGGTTGAAGCGCGCCAGGTCTGACTCTGCGTCGCCAGTGGAGAGTACTCCGCTTATTCCGCTTTATGCCCGACACCAGGATGGACAATCGCCATGAATAACGAATTTACCTATACGATTAAGCGCAGCCGGTTTGATGAAAATTATAACCCTGCGGAAAATACGCGTATTACCACCAATTTTGCCAATTTGGCGAGAGGGGAGAGCCGTCAGGACAATCTGCGCAATACGTTAATCATGATGAATAACCGGTTTAATACCCTGGCGCACTGGGATAATCCCTACAACGATCGCTATGCGGTGGAACTGGATATTATTTCTGTCGAGATGAATATTGCTGATGCCGCCAGTTTTCCGGTGATAGAGATCCTGCAAACGCATATTGTCGATAAAAAAACCGGTGAGCGCCATGCCGGTATCGTCGGCAATAACTTCTCTTCCTGGGTACGGGATTATGATTTTAGCGTGCTGCTGCTGGAGCATAATAAAGACCAGAGCCGCTTCAGCGTGCCCGAAAACTTTGGCGAGCTGCACGGCAATATCTTTAAGGATTTCGTGCAATCCAGCGCCTATAAGACCAGTTTCAGCAAGGCGCCGGTGATTTGTCTGAGCGTATCCAGCAAAGATGTTTATCGTCGCACCGGTAACGAACATCCGGTTCTCGGCATTGAATATGCCCAGGAAGGCGTCTCGCTGACCGAGCGCTATTTCAGCAAAATGGGGCTGCAGGTGCGCTATTTTATGCCGAAACACAGCGTCGCGCCGTTGGCCTTCTATTTTTCCGGCGATCTGCTCAGCGATTACACCAGCCTGGAGCTGATCGCGACCATCAGCACGATGGAGACGTTTCAAAAAATATATCGTCCGGAGATTTACAACGCGAATTCCGCGGCGGGGCAATACTATCAGCCCAATCTCAATCACCTGGATCATTCCGTCACCAAAATTGTGTATGACCGGGAAGAGCGCAGCCTGTTGGCGATAGAGCAGGGTAAATTTACACAACAACATTTTATCGACCCGCACAAGACGTTGCTTGAGCAATGGTCTGCTAACTTCGCGCGTTGCTAAACCAATATAAAAGGCTACTTATTATGAAAACATGGCTTCCGACCTCCACCGCTGGCAGTTTACCGAAACCTTCCTGGCTGGCGCAGCCAGAGACCCTGTGGTCGCCCTGGAAACTGTCCAGCGAAGAATTACTGGCCGGCAAGCGCGACGCCCTGCGTTTGTCCCTCGACGACCAGCTGCGGGCCGGGATCGATATTGTCAGCGACGGCGAGCAAACGCGGCAGCACTTTGTCACCACCTTTATTGAACACCTCAGCGGCGTTGATTTTGCCAAACGCGAGATCGTGAAAATTCGTAACCGCTATGAGGCCAGTGTTCCAACCGTGGTGGGCGCCGTAGAGCGCCAGAAACCGGTCTTCGTTGAGGACGCGCGCTATCTGCGTCAGCTCACCAGTCAGCCGATTAAATGGGCGCTGCCGGGCCCAATGACCATGATCGATACGCTGTATGACAATCACTATAAAAGTCGGGAAAAGCTGGCCTGGGAGTTCGCCAAAATCCTCAATCAGGAAGCGAAAGAGTTAGAGGCCGCCGGGGTCGATATTATTCAGTTCGATGAGCCGGCCTTCAACGTCTTCTTCGATGAGGTGAACGACTGGGGGATCGCCGCGCTGGAACGAGCCACTGAAGGGCTGAAGTGCGAGACGGCGGTGCATATCTGCTACGGCTACGGCATCAAGGCCAATACCGACTGGAAAAAAACGCTGGGCTCAGAGTGGCGTCAGTATGAGGAGGCCTTCCCGCAGCTGCAGAAATCGTCCCTCGATATTATCTCTCTCGAGTGCCACAACTCGCGGGTGCCGATGGATCTGCTGGAGTTGATCCGCGGTAAAAAGGTGATGGTCGGGGCGATCGATGTCGCCAGCCATGCGATTGAAACTCCGGAAGAGGTGGCTGCTACCCTGCGCAAGGCGCTGGCGTTCGTCGATGCCGACAAGCTCTACCCCTCCACCAACTGCGGTATGGCGCCGCTGCCGCGCCAGGTCGCGACCGGCAAACTGCACGCCTTAAGCGCCGGTGCCGAGATCGTTCGCCGCGAGCTGGCGGTAAAATAAGGCGGACTGGCTTTCGTGCGCTTCTCCCGGTTAACCTCCTGAGCGGGCCGTTACCCGCTCAGCGTCAGGTTGCCGCCAGCGGGCGGCAGATCGCCCGCAGGGCCACGGCACTGCACAACGGAAACAGCGCCAGCAGAAGCCAGGGATAGACCGCCTGCGGCGAGGGGGTGAGCGCCTGGTCAAGCAAATGGCCGAGCAGAAAATTCCCGGCTAACACCGCGCACCCACCCGCAGTGGCAAGCGCCCCGTAGTGGGCGCCCAGCGTCGACTCCTCGGCAAACAGCGGGATGAGATCCTTGGCTGAGGGCACCAGCAGTATCTGGCCGAGGGTGAGCAGCGTGACAAAGCAGGCCGACGGCAATAATCGCAGCCAGCCGGCGGCGGGCGGCGAGGCGGCGAATAACGCCACGCTGACGAAGGAAGCCGACAGTAGCAGAAAGCCCACCGGCAGGATGCGCACGGCGCCAATACGTCGTGCGAAGCGGGCGAGAGGAAGCTGCAGGGTGATAATCAACAGCGAGGCCAGCATAAAAAGCGGCGCCAGATCCTGCTCACGGCCGCCTGCGCGTTGGATCTCCACCGGCAGGGCGAGGTACAGCTGGTTGTAGCTCAACAGCCATGAACTGTAGGCGAGAATAAACGCGACAAAGCGCGGCTGGCGCAAAGGGGTCCACCACGGAACCCGGCTGCGCGTTTGTGTCCGCTGCCCGTCGGTGGGCAGACAGAAAAAGAGCACCAGCAGCGCCAGAAGAAATAGCCCCGCACCGGCGAGGGCGATATGCCGAAAGCCGATCCCGCTCAGTAACCCTCCGGCCACCGGGCCGATAACCGCCCCCAGCTCACCGCACACCGCAAACAGCGCAAACCACTCGGCGCGGCTGCGTTTTCCGTTGGCCTGGCTGTGGGTACCGGTCCGCGCCAGCAGGGCCTCGATCGACGGGGAGAACAGCGCCCCGCCGACGCCCGTCAGGCAGGCGCCGAGGATAATCGGCTCCAGCGTTGTGCCGCACGCCAGCAGCAGATAGCCGGCGACGCGAACCACGCAGCCGGCGAGGATGATCGCCTTAGCGCCGTAGCGGTCGGCCAGCGTCCCGCCGATGATAAACATACCCTGCTGAGAGAAGGTGCGCAGCCCGAGGATCAGGCCGATAAGCCCGCCGGAAAGCAGCATCTCGTCGCGCAGGAAGAGGGCAAGGAAAGGGACGACCGCATAAAAGCCAATATTAAAAACGAACTGGCTTCCCAGTAAAACGGGAGGCCAGAGGGTCGCGGCAGGGCGCAGGGGGAAGAGAGGCATACTCGCCCAACCTAAACGATGAAATGAATGTGCTTTTTACCGTGGTACGGGGAGATCTCGATTTTGGTTTTCACCCGGAAAACGTCCCACAGCAGCGCTTCGGACAAAATCTCCTCCGGCGTCCCGTTGGCGAGGATCTGCCCCTGCTGCATCACGATCAGCGAATCGCAGAACATCGCGGCATGGTTAAGATCGTGAATGGCCACAATGCTGGTCACCGGCAGCTCGCTGATCAACTGCATCAGCTGCATCTGATGGTGAATATCCAGATGGTTGGTAGGTTCATCCAGCAGGATCTCACTCGGGTTCTGCGCCAGCGCGCGGGCGATATGCACCCGCTGCCGCTCGCCGCCGGAGAGGCTCAGCCACCCCTGGTCGCTTTTCTCCAGCATCGCCACCCGCTGCAGCGCGGCGGTGACCGCCTCGTCATCCTGAGCGCTCCAGTTGGAGAACGGCGAGTGGTGCGGAATACGTCCCAGCCGCACGACGTCGCGCACCCGCATATTGGCCTCGGTCATGCCGTGTTGCTCGACGAACGCCACCCGGCGGGCGAGCTGCTTTTTCGCCATCCGGGCGATGTCGTGGCCGTCGAGGGTGACGCGACCCGCATCCGGGCGGCGCAGGCCCGCCAGAACCCGCAGCAGCGAGGATTTGCCGCAGCCGTTGGGGCCCAGCAGACCCACCGTTTCGCCGCGCGACACCCGCAGCGAGACATTATTGACGATGACCTTTTTGCCTGCCTTCCAGGTGATATTTTCAGCGCAAATACTCATCACTTATTCCTTGAGCGGTAGATAATCACGGCAAAGAAAGGCACCCCAACCAGGGCGGTCACCACTCCGACCGGCAGACTCTGCGGGGCAATCAGCAGGCGCGAGGCAATGTCCGCCAGCACCATCAGGATCGCCCCCGCCAGCGCGCTGGCGATCAGCAACGTCCGGTGCAGCGGGCCAAAGAAGAAGCGCATCACGTGCGGCACCACCAGGCCGACAAAGCCGATCGAGCCGGCCATGCTGACGATGGTGGCAGTGATCACCGCCGCGGTGGTGAAGAGGATCAGGCGCACGCGCGGCACGGCAATGCCCAGCGAAGCGGCGGCATCGTCGCCGAAGGTGAACGCGTCCAGTGCCCGGGCATACCACAGGCAGACCGCCAGGCCCGCGAGGACCACCACCAGAACCAGCTGGAATTCGGGCCAGCGGACGCCGCTGAAGCTGCCCAGCAGCCAGAACATCACATCGCGCGCCTGCTGCGCGCTGGCGGAGGTGCTGATGGTGTAGGCCGTGAGGGCGTTAAATAACTGCGAGGCGGCGACGCCCGCCAGAATGGTGCGCTCATTGCCGCCGCGCGCGCCGTTGGTCAGAAAGGCAACAAAGGCGAAGGCGGCGAAGGCTCCGGCAAACGCCCCGACGGAGAGGGAGATCGCCCCGGCGCCAAGGCCCAGCACCACAATCGATACCGCGCCGGTGGAGGCCCCGGCGGAGACGCCGAGGACGTAAGGTTCCGCGAGGGCGTTCTTGAGCAGGCTTTGCAGCACGGCGCCGCAGATAGCGAGGCCGGCGCCGCAGCAGGCGGCGACCAGCGCGCGGCTGAGGCGGAAATCCCAGATAACGCTCTCGGAGATACGATTGAGAGGCACCGCGGTTAAGCCGGTTTTATTGCTGATAGCGTAAAAGACGTTCTGCAGCGGGATGGGCAGTTCGCCGACGCTGACGCCCACCGCAATCACCAGCGCCAGCACGCACACGGCGACGACACACCAGCCGGTGAGCAGCATGCTGCGGCGCGTCTGCAGTACGGCGGCGCTCATCAGTTAAGCCCCATTTTTCTCAGCTGTTCGCCCACCTGCTCCGCGCCGTAAAGGGTGCGGATGGTCGGATTCATCGCCTGGCCGTCCATCACCACGATATGGCCTTTTTTCACCGCCTCCAGCTGGCTGACGGCGGGATCGCTTTTGAGGAATTTAATCTTCTCCTCGGCCTTATCCAGCGCCCAGCGGTTACGATCCAGGCTCGAGACCACGATCACATCCGGGTTGGCGGCAATGATGCTCTCCCAGCTCACCGTGGGCCACTCGGTCTCGGAGGTTATCGCATTATGACCGCCCAGCACGTTGGCGATAAAGCCGGAGGCGCTGTTTTTACCGCCGACATAGGCATCGGCCGATGGCGAGGCGCTGGAGAACCAGAAGACGAAGGAGAGATCTTTTTTGCTTTTACCGAACTCCTGACGCAGGTCGGCTTCACGTTTTTTGAAATCGGCGATCAGCGCCTGGCCACGATCTTCGACGTTGAAAATGCGGGCGAAATCGCTAATTTCCTGATACAGCCAGGTCATGTCCCACAGCTTCTGCCGGCTGCCGTACATATCGCCGGTAGCCTTTTTGGTGGCGCACATCCCCGGCGACACGTAGCTGTTCACGCCAACGGTGGCAAGATCTTCACGCCTGGCGACTTTGCTTTCCGGCCCCAGCAGCAGCGGCAACTGGGCGGGAACGAAATCGGGATTTTGCGCCAGCACGGATTCCAGACTCGGGATTTCCACCGTCAGGGTTTTAATCTTCGCGTTTTGCTCAGCCAGCTGCGGTAATACCGTAGTCGGCCAGAAGGCGCTGGCCACCACCTGCTTTTGCAGCCCAAGCAGCAGCAGGATTTCGACCGTATTTTGCCCCAGCGCGACCACGCGCTCCGGCGGCCGGGTAAAGGTCTCCTGATAGCCACAGTTTTCAATCGTCAGGGGGTAGGTTGTTGCCAGCCCGGAACTGACGGCGGTGAACATCAAGCCTAACGCGCAGAGGACCTTCTTCATTAAACGCTATCCTTGTAAACAGGCGAGTAAATGACCAGTAAATGGGAGTAATGCAAATGAAACTCATTATTGGGGCGGGGTTTTATACAATGCCGTATTTACAGTGTCAATGAGTGACTATTTCAGCAGGGAAGGGATTACCCGCGAGGCGGGTGGGTCAGCGCGCCAGAGGGCCGCGAATATACGTCTGCAACCCCTCGGCGAGGAAATTAAATACCCGCTTACAGGCGGGGCTATGGCGCAGGTCCTCATGCATCACCAGCCAGGTATCGAGATACAGAGAAAAGTCGGCCGCCAGCACTCGCTGCAGGGGAATAATGCCGTCGGCGAGGGGCGCCTGGCAGATGCCGATCCCTGCCCCGGCGCGGATCAGGTTCAGCTGGGCGAGGTCGCTATCGGTGCGCATTGCGAAGGCCTCGCGCTGAAAACGGGGATAGCGCGCAAGAGCCCGGCGAACGAGGGGCGTGGCGCTGTCGAAACCAATCAGCGCGTGGCCGTCAAGCTCCTCAGGCGTAGCGGGCCGACCCTGGCGGGTCAGATAGGCATCGGTAGCATGCAGCCCAAGCTCGATCCTGCCGAGACGCCGCGCGATAAGCTGCTCCTGCTGCGGAGCGACCATCCGCACCGCGATATCCGCCTCCCGGTGAAGCAGATCCTGAAATCGATTGGAGAGCATCAGTTCGATGACGATACTCGGGCACGCTTGCCTGAGCCGGGCAATCAGCGGCGGCAGCACCTCGGCGCCGACCACCTCGCTGGCGGCCACCCGCACCACGCCACGCAGATCGGTGCTGTCGCGACTAAAGTTAGCCGCCGTGCGTTCCAGCGCCCGGGCGGTGTTGGCCATTGTCTCGGCGTGCGCCTGCAGCGCCAGCGCCGCGTCGGTCGCCAGCAGGCCGGTTTGCGAGCGGGTAAATAAGGCCTGGCCGAGGGCGGCCTCCAGGCCGGCGATATGGCGACCCGCCGTCGGCTGAGTGATGTTCAGGGTGCGCGATGCGCCCGATAAAGAGCCTTCCTGCAGGACGGCGAGAAAGGTTCGGTACCACTCCCAGGGAATAGAGGTATTCATACAAAAATGTATAGCCGCTCGATGATGGTATGCAATTTCATTTGATATGAGCCGCAGGTAGGCTGTCAAGCATCCATTAGCGAACGGGGAAAGACGATGAACAGCAGCGGCAAAGTCCTGATTTTGGGAGCAAGCGGGGGCATAGGCGGGGAAGTGGCGCGTCGGCTGGCGGCGGACAACTGGCAGGTTCGGGCGCTGAAGCGCGGCGCCCAGCTTCGTGCGCCCGAAGAGGGCATGCAGTGGATTGCCGGGGACGCGCTGGATGCCGGGCAGGTGGCGGCGGCGGCTGCCGGTTGCGACGTGATCGTCCATGCGGTCAATCCGCCGGGCTACCGGCACTGGCGGCAGCAGGTACTACCTATGCTGCGCAACACCCTGCAGGCCGCCGCCCAGCAGCGGGCGTTAGTTGTCCTGCCCGGCACGGTTTACAACTATGGATCGGATGCCTTTCCGCTGATTGCTGAAGCGGCCGCGCAACGGCCGGTGACCCGCAAAGGCGCCATTCGGGTGGAAATGGAGCAGGCGCTGGAGGATTACGTACAGCGCGGCGGCAGGGCGTTGATTGTCCGGGCGGGCGATTATTTTGGTCCGCGCGCCGGAAATAACTGGTTTTCCCAGGGGCTGGTCAAGCCAGGTCAGCTTCCCCGGACTATCAGCCTACCAGGGGCGATCGGCGTGGGGCATCAGTGGGCATGGCTGCCCGACGTTGCCGCCACCATCGCCGCGCTGCTGGCCCGCAGGCATGAGCTTGAGCCGTTTGCCCGCTTTCATATGCAGGGTCACTGGGACCCGGACGGCAGCGAAATGAGCCAGGCGATCCAGCGGGTGGTCGCCCTCTATGGCGGCAGGGTGGTAGTGAAGTCATTTCCCTGGTGGCTGGTGAAGCTGGCGGCGCCCTTCAACGCCACCCTGCGCGAAATGGTCGAGATGCACTATCTCTGGCGTCTACCGGTACGCCTGCGCAACGATAAGCTGGTGGCTTTTTTAGGCGCGGAGCCGCATACCCCGCTCGATCGCGCCGTACATCTGACGCTGCAAGGCCTGGGCTGTCTGCCCGCCGGCGCGATTAACCATGAGGCGCGTGAGGCATAACGCGGCGAGAGAGGTGAGCAGGGTGGGGCGTTATTGTGACCAAATCATAATAACGTCACTCGTTGTCAAACGATAGCGATCGCATTAAGCTAAATGGATGACGAAAAATACCCCCACCCCAGCAAGCCGTGGCCCCGTTGACCACAGCGTTCGGGACCAGATTCTTGACGCGGCCATGGCGCACTTCAGTCGCTATGGCTATGAAAAGACCACGGTCACCGATCTCGCCAAAGCAATAGGCTTTTCCAAAGCCTATATCTACAAGTTTTTTGACTCCAAGCAGGCGATTGGCGAGGCAATCTGCGCCAGCCGGCTGGAGAAGATCATGGTGGCCGTCAGCGAGGCCATCGCCGATGCACCCTCCGCCAGCGAGAAGCTGCGCCGCCTGTTCCGGGCGCTGACCGAGGCCGGCAGTGAACTGTTTTTCGAGGATCGCAAACTGTACGATATCGCCGCCGTCGCGGCGCGCGATAAATGGCCCTCAACGGAGCAGTATGCCGGTCATCTGCAGCAGCTGATTGGTCAAATCCTGGTCGAAGGCCGCCAGGCGGGTGAGTTCGAGCGCAAAACCCCGCTGGATGAGGCGACCCTGGCGGTCTATATGGTGATGTGTCCTTTCATCAACCCGGTGCAGCTGCAATACAATCTCGACACCGCGCCCACCGCGGCGGTGCTGCTTGCCTCCCTGATCCTGAGAAGTCTCTCCCCCTGATTTGTGACCATTGACTTTATTGGTCACTAGTCTGAGAATGCAGTCACCAACCGGTCTTTTCATTAAGGTGACCCATGCTCAGGCCCAACGCCGTCCATCTTGCCGTCTGCCTCCTGCCGCTGGCCCTCGCGGGCTGCGGCGAACCTGCCGATCATGACGATCCCCGCACCCGGCCGCCGCTGGTGAGGGTGGCGACCGTCGAGCGCGCGGAGGCCAGCTCGCGGGCCTTTACCGGCGTGGTGGTCGCTCGTACCCAAAGCGATCTCGGCTTCCGGGTATCGGGAAAAATCCTTGCCCGGCTGGTTGAGACCGGGCAGAGCGTCCGGCGCGGTCAACTGCTGCTGCGCCTGGATCCGGCTGATCTAACCTTGCAGGCGCAGTCCCAACAGCGGGCGGTCGACGCCGCGCGGGCGCGAGCCAAAAAAGCGGCCAACGATCTGGCCCGCTATCGCGGCCTGGTGGCCAGCGGCGCCGTCTCGGCGGCGGAGTTCGACCAGATCAACGCGACGGCAGAGGCGGCGAGAGCCGATCTCAGCGCGGCCCAGGCGCAGGCAAACGTGGCGCAAAACGCCACCGACTATGCCGGACTGCTGGCGGATGCCGACGGCGTGGTGGTGGAAACGCTCGCCGAGCCGGGACAGGTGGTCAGCGCCGGGCAGGTGGTGATCCGCCTGGCGCGGGCAGGGCAGCGCGAAGCGCGGGTGCAGCTTCCGGAGACGCTGCGCCCAGCGGTCGGCAGCGAGGCGCTGGCGACACGCTATGGCAGCGAATCTCAGCCGGTCACCGCGACCCTGCGGCTGCTTTCGGACGCGGCTGACGCCGCCACCCGCACCTTTGAAGCGCGCTATGTGCTGAACGGCGCGCTGGCGAATGCGCCGCTGGGGTCAACCGTGACCCTGCGTATCAGCAGCGACCAGGGGCCAGGCGAGGTGCTGGAGGTGCCCCTGGCGTCGGTCTACGATCCGGGCAACGGCCCTGGCGTCTGGCGCATTGCATCGCGCCCGGCCACCGTCTCCTGGCAACCGGTGACGGTGATCGGCCTGAATGATGAAACGGCGCGGGTGACCGGCCCGCTGAAGCCCGGGGAGCCCATCGTCGCCCTGGGCGCCCATCTTCTGCACCAGGGCGAGACGGTGCGGCTGGCGGAACGACGCGAGCATGATGCCGACGGGAGTCAGCCATGAGCGGCGGGCGTTTTAATCTCTCCGCGCTGGCCGTCCGCGAGCGGTCGGTAACCCTGTTTTTAATTATCCTTATCTCGGTCGCCGGGCTGGTGGCCTTCTTCGGGCTCGGGCGGGCGGAAGATCCGCCCTTCACGGTCAAGCAAATGACGGTCATCACCGTCTGGCCGGGCGCCACCGCGCAGGAGATGCAGGATCAGGTCGCCGAGCCGCTGGAAAAACGGCTCCAGGAGCTGAAGTGGTACGATCGCACCGAGACCTATACCCGTCCCGGGATGGCGTTAATCACCTTATCGCTGCAGGATCAGACGCCGCCTTCCGAGGTGCCGGAGCAGTTTTATCAGGCGCGCAAAAAGCTCGGGGATGAGGCGAAAAACCTGCCTGCCGGCGTCTCCGGCCCGATGATGAATGACGAATTCGCCGATGTCACCTTTGCCCTCTTTGCCCTGAAAGCGCGGGGAGAGCCGCCGCGGCAGCTGGTGCGTGACGCCGAAGCCCTGCGTCAGCAGCTGCTGCATGTACCTGGGGTAAAAAAAGTGAATATTCTCGGCGAACAGGCGGAGCGCATTTATCTCTCCTTTTCTCATGACCGTCTCGCCACCCTGGGGCTCTCGCCGGAGGCGATTTTTGCCGCGCTGAACAATCAGAATGTGCTGACCGCCGCCGGGGCCATTGAGACCCGTGGCGGGCAGATCTTTATCCGCCTCGACGGGGCGTTCGACCGCCTGCAGCAGATCCGCGACACGCCGATTATTGCCGGGGGCAGAACGCTGAAACTCGCCGATGTCGCCACGGTTGAGCGGGGGTATGAAGATCCTGCTACCTTCCTGATCCGCAATCAGGGCGAACCGGCGCTGCTGCTGGGGGTGGTGATGCGCGAGGGCTGGAATGGTCTGGCGCTGGGGAAAGCGCTGGACGCCGAAACGGACAGCATCAATCAGAGCCTGCCGCTCGGCATGTCGTTGGCCAAAGTGACCGATCAGTCGGTGAATATCAGCGCGGCGGTCGATGAGTTCATGATCAAATTTTTTGTCGCTCTGTTGGTGGTGATGGCGGTGTGCTTTGTCAGCATGGGCTGGCGCGTGGGGGTGGTGGTCGCGGCGGCGGTGCCGCTCACCCTGGCCGTGGTGTTCGTGGTGATGGCCGCCACCGGTAAAAACTTTGACCGCATCACCCTCGGCTCGCTGATCCTCGCCCTGGGGCTGCTGGTGGATGATGCCATTATCGCCATTGAAATGATGGTGGTCAAAATGGAGGAGGGGTATGACCGCCTCAAAGCCTCCGCCTATGCCTGGAGCCACACCGCGGCGCCCATGCTGGCCGGCACCCTGGTGACGGCCGTGGGTTTTATGCCTAACGGGTTTGCGCAATCCACCGCCGGGGAGTATGCCAGCAACGTGTTCTGGATCGTCGGTATCGCGCTGATTGCCTCCTGGATCGTGGCGGTGATTTTTACCCCCTGGCTGGGCGTACACCTGTTACCGGAGAGGAAGTCCGCGGCGGCAGGCCACGCCGCGCTGTATGACACCCCGCGCTATCAGCGCTTCCGCCGGCTGCTGACCCGGGTTATCGCCGGCAAATGGCGCGTGGCCGCCGGGGTGGTGGTGCTGTTTATGGTGGCGTTACTGGGAATGAGCGTGGTGAAAAAGCAGTTTTTCCCCACCTCCGACCGCCCGGAAGTGCTGGTTGAGGTGCAGATGCCTTACGGGTCGTCGATTATCCAGACCAGCGCCGCGACGGCGAAAATTGAGCGCTGGCTGCAGCAGCAGCCGGAGGCGAAGATTGTCACCAGCTATATCGGCCAGGGCGCGCCGCGCTTTTACCTGGCGATGGCTCCGGAATTGCCCGATCCCTCATTTGCCAAGCTGGTGGTATTGACCGACGGTCCGGCCTCGCGCGAGGCGCTTAAGCTGCGGCTGCGGGAGGCGGTGGCCAATGGCCTTGCGCCGCAGGCGCGGGTGCGCGTCACGCAGTTGGTCTTTGGCCCTTATTCGCCTTATCCAGTCGCCTGGCGGGTGATGGGGCCCGATCCGCACACCCTGCGCGACATCGCCGATCGGGTGAAAGCGGTGCTGCAGGCCAGTCCGCTGATGCGCACCGTCAATAGCGACTGGGGATCGCGGGTACCGGTGATGCATTTCAGCCTCAATCAGGACCGGCTGCAGGCGAGTGGGCTCAGCTCCCAGGCCGTCGCCCAGCAGCTGCAGTTCCTGCTGTCAGGGATCCCCATTACCACCGTCCGGGAGGATATTCGCGCGGTGCAGGTCATCGGCCGCGCGGCGGGCGATATCCGTCTGGACCCGGCGAAAATCGCCGACTTCACTCTCGTAGGCAGCGGCGGGCAGCGGGTTCCTTTGTCGCAGATCGGTGAAGTCGACGTCAGGATGGAAGAACCCCTGCTCCGTCGTCGCGACCGCACGCCGACCATTACCGTCCGGGGAGATGTCGCGGATAACCTGCAGCCGCCGGATGTCTCCAGCGCGCTGATGAAGCCGCTGCAGCCCATTATCGACTCCCTGCCGCCTGGGTATCGCATCGAGACGGCGGGGTCGATCGAGGAGTCAGGCAAAGCCACCCGGGCAATGGTGCCGTTATTTCCGATCATGATCGCCCTCACGCTGCTGATCATTATCCTGCAGGTACGTTCCCTGTCGGCGATGGTCATGGTTTTCCTGACCGCGCCGCTGGGGCTGATTGGCGTGGTGCCGACGCTGCTGCTGTTCAATCAGCCGTTTGGCATCAATGCCCTTGTGGGCCTGATCGCCCTGTCAGGGATCCTGATGCGAAATACGCTGATCCTGATTGGTCAAATCCACCATAACCAGCAGGCGGGGCTCGATCCGTTCCACGCGGTGGTGGAGGCGACGGTGCAGCGAGCCCGTCCGGTTCTGCTGACCGCGCTGGCGGCGATCCTGGCGTTCATTCCGCTGACGCATTCGGTTTTCTGGGGGACGCTCGCCTATACGCTGATTGGCGGGACGCTGGGGGGAACCATCATGACCCTTATCTTCCTGCCGGCCATGTATGCGATCTGGTTCCGCATCCGCCCTGAGCGACCGGCTGACGCAGCGCAACGTCCGGCGCTGGATCCTCAGGGGTAATTCCCCCTTGCCGGACCGGGCCAGGACACGCGGTCAGGCCCGGCCCCGGGCTGCGTCAGGCAGATAAGGATACCGGGACCGCACGGCTGCGCTGTTGATCTTTTTCCAGCCGGTCGAGGCAATCGAGGCTAATGGCAGAGGGCGAGGTGGCGCCGGTGAGGGTCATGGTGACCTTCATATCCTCGGCAAATAAGCGCAGCAGATGCGCCACGCCCGCTTCGCCCGCGGCGGCGAGGGCATAAATATAGGCCCGACCAAGCAGGACTCCCTTCGCGCCGAGGGCCAGCAGGCGAATAACGTCCACGCCGGAGCGCACTCCGGAGTCGGCAAGGACCGTCAGATCGTCGCCGACCGCATCCGCCACCCGCGGCAGCGCCCGGGCGGTGGGGATGGCGCCATCGAGCTGTCTGCCGCCGTGATTGGAGACCACAATGCCATCGGCGCCCAGCCGCACGGCATTGCGCGCATCGTCGGCATCGAGGATCCCTTTAATGATCAGCTTTCCTGGCCAGCTGTCGCGGATCCACTCCAGATCGTGCCAGGCGATGGACGGGTCGAAGTTGTTGCTGATGAACCCCATATAGTCATCCATGGTCATTTTGTGGCCGGTATAGGCTTCGATGTTACCGAACGACAGGGGTCTGCCCGCCAGGCCGACGTTCATTGCCCAGCGCGGGTGGGTGCAGGCCTGAAGATACTGTCGCAAGGTGGCGTGCGGCCCGGACATTCCTGAACGGTTATCGCGATACCGTGAGCCGGGGATCGGCATATCGACAGTGAATACCAGGGTTTTCATGCCGGCAGCCCAGGCGCGTTCCAGGGCATTACGCATATAGCCGCGATCTTTCAGTACGTACAGCTGGGACCAGAGCGCGCCGCTGGCGTGGCTCGCCACCTCCTCAATGGAGCAGACCGACACGGTGGACAGAGTGTAAGGGATCCCGGCGCGGGAGGCGGCGCGGGCCGCCTGGACTTCGCCGCGGCGGGCGTACATTCCAGTGGCCCCGACCGGCCCCAGCGCCACGGGCATCGCCCATGGGGCATCAAGGATGGTGGTGGCCAGCGTCGGCTCACCCGCTCCGCACAGCACGCGCTGGCGAAGGGCTACCGAGGCGAGCTCGGCGGCATTAGCGTTCATGGTATTTTCTGCCACCGCGCCACCGTCAATATAGTCAAAAAGGAAACGTGGCAGACGGCGACGAGCGGCTTCGCGATAATCGCTGGGGGCTGAAACAATCATGATTATATCCTTATGTCTTTTAACCTAAGTGGATGTTCTGCAGGCAAAAAAACTATAGGCTTCTAAAAGGCGGTGGGGAAATGAAATATTAGCATCCAAGCCATTCCCTAATGGAATAAACTGGATTTGTCGCTTAAATGGTTATTTCTTTTTTTTGCCTTGGGCACGCGCGTTATTTTTATTTATTTCCGCAAAGCGTGAATTCGGGCCAAATAAAAGACCCGATGTGGTGCTACAGCGTTTTGCGCTATCGCCATAGCAAGGAAGCGTGGTCAGCTCGGCGCCTGCGTTTTCCGGGAGGTGTAAAGAAGGTGATTTTGAAATTGAGCAGATGCTATCTTTTGCTAGCCTTTCTGAGGAGGACAGACGGAGCGACACCATGAAAGATAAAGATGAACAAACGGCATTGATTGGCATGGCTATCGGCGCGGCGGTCATTAGCTTAGTGGCGACCCAAAAGCAGATTAATCAGGGGAGTATCGTGGATGAGCTGGTGCGGCTGGGCAGACAGAAGGGGGATGGGGTGGAGGATGAAGTTTTTGTCCAGGCCGCCCGCCTGGTGAGAAAAGGAACTTAGCCAACCGATAGCCTTCCTGGCTACCCGCTTTATCGCGGTTTATCTCCCCCCGATCGCGGCCACGTCCCCCGCCAGGCCGCGACCCCCCTGCCGAAAGCGTTGCGCCTTGACGCTTTCTGCTTACGCTTTCTCATTCCGCAGGCCAGCGCCTGTTCAGCGCGCATGGCTGCTTAGTGACGCCGTCACTTTTTTGGTTTCTACGACAAGGTTAATCAGGAAGGTGGTCTGCTGCTATCGCATAAATCGGTATTTTCGATACATCTTTGCCATTGCGTGCGGTGATAGAACGATATCAGAATTAAATATTATAAATCATATGATTAGGTCCAACTTGCGCACCCTGATAATCCCCGGGCAAGGGTCTATGCTTATAAAAAGCGCTAATTGGGGCAATACCCCTGCTGGAGAAGGGTTGAAGTGATAATCATTATCACTAACATGGCGGTATGCCTTGATGGCGCCAACCTGGAGGTCTATCGATGGAAGTACAAGCAGGAACCTTTAATCCCGCCGATTTCAGCTGGCAGGGACTGACCATGACGCCGGCCGCTGCCGCGCATATTCGCGATCTGATGCGCAAGCAACCGGATAAAAAGGGGCTACGGCTGGGTATTAAAACCAGCGGCTGCGCCGGTTTTGGCTATGTGCTCGAAATGATTGCCGAGCCGGCGCCCGACGAACTGCTCTTTGAATCTGAAGGGGCGAAGCTGTACGCGCCGCTGCAGGCGATGCCGTTCATTGACGGTACGGAGCTGGATTACGTCCGGGAAGGATTAAATGAAATCTTTAAATTTCATAACCCGAAAGCGCAGCACGAATGCGGCTGCGGCGAAAGTTTTGGGGTGCAGGCGGAGTAACTATGTCGCGTAATACTGAAGCAACAGACGATGTCAAAACCTGGACCGGCGGCCCGCTCAATTATAAAGAGGGCTTTTTCACTCGCCTGCAGACCGATGAGCTGGCCAAAGGCATTAATGAAGAAGTGGTTCGCGCCATCTCCGCCCGCCGCAATGAGCCGCAGTGGATGCTGGAGTTCCGGCTCAATGCCTACCGGGCGTGGCTGGAGATGGAAGAGCCGCACTGGCTGAAGGCGCATTACGATAAGCTGAATTATCAGGATTACAGCTACTATTCCGCCCCCTCCTGCGGCAACTGCGATGAGACCTGCGCCTCCGAGCCCGGCGCGGTGCAGCAGACCGGGGCCAACACCTTCCTGACCAGCGAGGTGGAAGAAGCCTTTAACCAGCTGGGCGTACCGGTGCGCGAAGGGCGCGAGGTGGCGGTGGACGCGATATTCGACTCGGTGTCGGTGGCGACCACCTACCGTGAAAAGCTGGCGGAGCAGGGGATCATCTTCTGCTCTTTCGGCGAGGCGATCCACGATCATCCGGAACTGGTGAAAAAGTATCTGGGTACCGTGGTGCCGGGCAATGACAACTTCTTTGCCGCGCTGAACGCCGCGGTGGCTTCGGATGGCACCTTTATCTATGTGCCGAAGGGCGTCCGCTGTCCGATGGAGCTATCGACCTATTTCCGCATCAACGCCGAAAAGACCGGCCAGTTTGAACGTACCATTCTGGTGGCCGATGAAGGCAGCTACGTCAGCTACATCGAGGGCTGCTCGGCGCCAGTGCGCGACAGCTATCAACTGCACGCCGCGGTGGTGGAGGTCATCATCCATAAAGACGCGGAAGTGAAATACTCCACGGTGCAGAACTGGTTCCCGGGGGACAACAACACCGGAGGGATCCTCAACTTTGTCACCAAGCGCGCTCTGTGCGAAGGGGAGAACAGCAAAATGTCATGGACCCAGTCGGAAACCGGCTCGGCCATCACCTGGAAATACCCCAGCTGCATCCTGCGCGGCGATAACTCGATCGGCGAATTCTTTTCGGTGGCGCTGACCAGCGGCCATCAGCAGGCGGACACCGGCACGAAAATGATCCATATCGGCAAGAACACCCGCTCGACCATCATCTCGAAAGGGATCTCCGCCGGACACAGCCAGAATAGCTATCGCGGGCTGGTCAAAATCATGCCGACCGCCACGAATGCCCGCAACTATACCCAGTGCGATTCAATGCTGATCGGCCCGGACTGTGGGGCGCATACCTTCCCCTATGTCGAATGTCGCAACAACAGCGCTCAGCTGGAACACGAAGCGACCACCTCGCGGATCGGTGAGGACCAGCTGTTCTACTGCCTGCAGCGCGGGATCAGCGAAGACGATGCCATCTCGATGATCGTCAACGGCTTCTGTAAAGACGTCTTCTCCGAACTGCCGCTGGAGTTCGCCGTAGAGGCGCAAAAATTGCTGGCCATTAGCCTTGAGCATAGCGTCGGCTGATAATTAAGGAAAAAAGATGTTAAGTATTCAAGATTTACATGTCGCCGTCGAAGATAAAGCGATCCTGCGCGGGCTGAACCTTGAGGTGCGTCCGGGGGAGGTCCACGCCATTATGGGGCCAAACGGCTCGGGGAAAAGTACGCTTTCGGCCACTCTGGCCGGGCGCGAAGATTACGAGGTCACCGGCGGCAGCGTCGAATTTAAGGGCAAAAACCTGCTGGAGCTCGCCCCGGAAGATCGCGCCGGGGAAGGCATCTTTATGGCCTTCCAGTATCCGGTGGAGATCCCCGGCGTCAGCAACCAGTTCTTCCTGCAGACTGCGCTGAATGCCGTACGGAGCTATCGCGGCCAGGAGCCGCTGGATCGCTTCGATTTCCAGGACCTGATGGAAGAGAAAATTAAGCTGCTGCAGATGCCGGAAGATCTGCTGACCCGTTCGGTGAACGTGGGTTTCTCCGGCGGCGAGAAAAAGCGCAACGACATTCTGCAGATGGCGGTGCTTGAGCCGGAGCTGTGCATTCTCGATGAATCGGATTCCGGGCTGGACATCGATGCTCTGAAAATCGTCTCCCAGGGCGTGAACGCGCTGCGCGACGGCAAACGCGCCTTCATCATCGTCACCCACTATCAGCGCATCCTTGACTATATCAAGCCGGACTATGTCCATGTGCTCTATCAGGGGCGGATTGTGAAGTCGGGGGATTTCACCCTCGTCAAACAGCTGGAGGAGCAGGGCTATGGCTGGCTTACCGAACAGCAGTAACGCGCTGCAGCAGTGGCACCATCTGTTTGAAGCGCAGGGCGACCAGCGTACGCCGGAGGCCAGCCAGCATCTGCAGCAGCTGTTGCGCCTGGGGCTGCCGACGCGCAAGCAGGAGGACTGGAAATACACCCCGCTGGACGCGCTACTTAACGGCCGCTTCGTCGCCGAGGAGGGGGCGTCGCTCAGCGCCGAACAGCGTGACGCGCTGGCGCTGCCGCTGGACGCCTGGCGTCTGGTGTTTATCGACGGCCGCTATCATCCTGAGCTGAGCGACGATCTCGCCGCCAGCGGCGTGGAGGTTAGCGTTGATAACCAGCGCCAGCATCTGCCGGATGCCCTGCAGCCGGAAGTGTTTCTCCATCTGACCGAAAGCCTGGCGCAGTCGGTGACCCGCCTTCGCGTGCCGCGCAACCGTCGCCTGGATAAGCCGCTGCTGCTGATGCATATCACCCGCGGCCTGGCCGGCGATGCGCTGAATACCGCCCACTATCGTCACCATCTGACGCTGGAGAGCGGGGCGGAGGCGACGATTGTCGAGCATTACCTCAGTTTCGATGAGCAACCGCACTTCACCGGCGGGCGGCTGACCATGACGGTGGCGGACAACGCACGCCTGCAGCACATCAAGCTGGCGTTCGAGAACGCGCATAGCTACCACTTCGCCCATAACGACCTGCAGCTGGGCCGCGACGCCTCGGCCTTCAGCAGCAGTTTCCTGCTCGGCGGCCAGGTGCTGCGTCACCACACCAGCACGCGTCTGGGCGGCGAAAATAGCGACCTGCGCCTTAATTCGCTGGCGATGCCGGTAAAAAATGAGGTCTGCGACAGCCGCACCTGGCTGGATCACCAGGTGGGGTACTGCACCAGCCGCCAGCTGCACAAAACCATCGTCAGCGATAAGGGCCGGGCGGTGTTTAACGGGCTGATCAACGTCGCGCCGCACGCGCTGAAAACCGACGGGCAGATGACCAACAACAATCTGCTGCTCGGGCGGCTGGCGGAAGTCGACACCAAACCGCAGCTGGAGATTTACGCCGATGACGTGAAATGCAGCCACGGGGCGACGGTCGGGCGCATAGACGAAGAACAGCTGTTCTATCTGCGCTCGCGCGGAATTGAACATCAGGCGGCGCAGCAGATGATCCTCTACGCCTTCGCCGCCGAGCTTACCGAAGCTATCCGCAGCGACGCGCTCAGAGAGCAGGTGCTGGCGCGAATTGGAGAGCGTTTGCCGGGAGGCACAGCATGACATTTTCAGTAGAACGGGTTCGCGCCGATTTTCCGGTGCTGAGCCGGGAGGTCAACGGCCAGCCGCTGGTCTATCTTGACAGCGCCGCCAGCGCCCAGAAACCGGAGGCGGTGATCGGCGCCGAAGCGGAATTCTATCGTCACGGCTACGCGGCGGTGCATCGTGGGATCCATACCCTCAGCGCGGAAGCCACCGCGCGGATGGAAGCGGTGCGCCAGCAGGCGGCCACTTTCCTTAACGCCGGATCGGCGGAGGAGCTGGTATTCGTGCGCGGCACCACCGAGGGCATCAACCTGGTGGCCAACAGCTGGGGAAATGCCAACGTCGGCGCTGGGGATAACATCATCATCAGCGAGATGGAGCACCACGCCAACATCGTACCGTGGCAGATGCTCTGCGCCAGGGTGGGGGCTGAGCTGCGGGTGATTCCCCTCAACCCGGACGGCACCCTGCAGCTGGACGTGGTTCCCGGGCTGTTTGACCAGCGTACCCGCTTGCTGGCGATCACCGAAGTCTCCAACGTGCTGGGCACCGAAAACCCGCTGTCGGCGCTGATTGCCCTTGCGCATCAGCATGGCGCGAAAGTACTGGTGGACGGTGCTCAGGCGGTGATGCACCACCCGGTGGACGTTCAGGCGCTGGGTTGTGATTTTTATGTCTTCTCCGCCCACAAATTGTATGGTCCGACCGGGATCGGCGTGCTCTACGCCCGGGCCGAGCTGCTGCAGACCATGGCGCCTTGGGAAGGGGGCGGGTCGATGATCGCCACCGTCAGCCTGACGGAGGGCACCACCTGGAACCAGGCGCCGTGGCGCTTTGAGGCCGGCACGCCGAATACCGGCGGGATCATTGGCCTCGGCGCCGCGCTGAGCTACGTCAGCCAACTGGGACTGACGCAGATCGCCGAATACGAGCAGACGCTCATGCGCTACGCGCTGGAGGCCCTGCGCGCGGTGCCGGACCTGATCCTCTACGGTCCGGCGCAGCGCAAAGGGGTGATTGCCTTTAACCTCGGCCAGCATCACGCCTATGACGTCGGCAGCTTCCTCGATAACTACGGGATCGCCGTGCGGACCGGGCACCACTGCGCCATGCCGTTGATGGCCCGCTATCAGGTACCGGCCATGTGTCGGGCGTCGCTGGCCATGTACAATACCACGGAAGAGGTGGACCGCCTGGTGGCCGGCCTCCAGCGGATCCACAAACTATTAGGGTAAAGGACGTGACGATGACGGCATTACCGGACAAAGATAAACTGTTGCGCAATTTTAGCCGTTGCGCCAACTGGGAAGAGAAGTATCTTTATATCATTGAGCTGGGCCAGCGGCTGGCGCCGCTGAGCGACGCGGAGCACAGCCCGCAGAATATTATTCAGGGCTGTCAAAGCCAGGTATGGATCGTGATGGCGCAGGATCCTTCCGGCGTTGTCACCCTGCGCGGCGACAGCGATGCGGCGATTGTCAAAGGGCTGATTGCGGTGGTGTTTATCCTTTATGACCGGATGACCGCCCAGGACATCGTCGAGTTCGACGTCCGCCCGTGGTTTGAAAAAATGGCTCTCACCCAGCATCTTACCCCCTCCCGCTCGCAGGGCCTCGAAGCCATGATCCGCGCGATACGCGCGAAAGCCGCAAATATTAGCTAGAATAAACAGGTAGATTTCATTCTGTTACGTCCGGCAGGGCGCTGACCCTGCCGCCGTTCAGTCTCCTGGCGTTTTATCAGCGAAAGAAGGAATCTCAGTATGAAACGCAAAACGATGATCACCTTAGCCCTTCTCAGCGCCCTTGGCGCCTCCCCGGCCGCCTGGGCCGTCGACTACCCGCTGCCTCCGGCTAACAGCCGGCTGATTGGCCAGAACCAGTACTGGACGGTTCAGGAGAGCGATCGCAACCTGCAGGCGATTGCCCGCCATTTCGATACCGCGGCGATGCTGATCCTCGAAGCCAACGATACCATTGCGCCGGTGCAGCCGAAGCCCGGGACCCAGGTGCTGATCCCTTCGCAGATGCTGCTGCCTGACGCGCCGCGGGAGGGGATTGTCGTCAACCTCGCGGAGCTGCGGCTGTACTACTTCCCGCCGGGAGAGAATCAGGTCCAGGTTTATCCCCTGGGCATCGGCCAGTTAGGACTGGAAACCCCGGAGATGACCACCCGCGTCGGGCAGAAGATCCCTAACCCGACCTGGACACCCACCGCCGGCATCCGTGCGCGCTCGCTGGAGAAAGGGGTGACGCTGCCGGCGGTGGTGCCGGCCGGGCCGAATAACCCGCTGGGTCGCTATGCGCTGCGTCTGGCCTACGGTAACGGCGATTATCTCATCCACGGGACTAACGCCCCGGACAGCGTTGGGCTGCGCGTCAGCTCGGGCTGTATGCGGATGAACGCTGATGACATCAAGGCGCTGTTCAGTCAGGTGAAAACCGGGACGCCAGTGCGGATCATCAATCAGCCGGTGAAGTTTGCCGTCGAACCGGATGGTAAACGCTACGTAGAGGTCCACAGGCCGCTGTCGCAGACGGAAGGGGAAAACACCCGGACCATCGCTTACACGCTGCCAGCGGCGTTTCACGCCTTCGCAGAGGATAAAGCGGTGGATGACCAGCAGTTGAAAAAAGCGATGTCGAGAAGGGCGGGCTATCCGGTGGTGGTATCGACGGGGGCGGGGAGCGCGGCGACGTCGCTGTCGGCGCAGAACAGTTCGTCTGATAACGGCCTGCTCACCCAGTAGCCCTCAGCGCGAGGGCAAAAAAAATGGCGCACTGAGTGCGCCATTTTTATTACCAGAACTCTTACTTACGGTAAGAGTGAGCCTGGTTGTCCAGACGCTGGTTAGCGCGAGCTGCGTCGTCTTTAGCAGCCTGAACGTCGGAACGCATTGCGTTCACGTCGTTGCTCAGCTGGTCAACTTTAGCGTTCAGAGTCTGAACGTCAGAAGACAGCTGATCGATTTTAGCATTGCTGGAGCAACCAGCCAGCAGAGTAGAACCCAGGATTACCGCGCCCAGTACCAGTTTAGTACGATTCATTATTAATACCCTCTAGATTGAGTTAATCTCCATGTAGCGTTACAAGTATTACACAAACTTTTTTGGGATGAGAATATTTTTTTTACCTGAACGCACTTATTTTTGATCGTTCGCTCAAAGAAGCATCGAATTGGTCAAAATCGCTGAAAAAGGCGAGTGAAAACAGCGCGCTTCCATCGGATTCATCTTAGATAATCTCTTATTAAATAGTAAATTCCGATTTGCATTTTTAATAGGAAGAGCTAGCCGATGAATAAAAAAAAAGCGCCCCGAGAGGCGCTTTATTAAAAAAAACCAATTAACCTGTAAATTATTACAGCACGTGCACGGAAGCGGTATTAGTGGTGCCGCTCGGGACTAATGCGCCAGAGACCATCACTACCACGTCGCCTTTGCGCGCGAGGCCGCTCTTCAGCGCCAGATCTTTGCCCAGGTGATAGAAGTCATCAGTAGAGGCAATCTCTGTCACCAGCTGCGGCACAACGCCTTTGCTCAGCACCAGCTGGCGAGCGGTGGTTTCGTTGGTGGTCAGCGCCAGGATGGTGGCATCCGGGAAGTATTTGCGCACAGCGCGTGCGGATTTACCGCCCTGGGTGGCGACGACGATCAGCGGTGCTTCCAGTTTCTCAGCGGTTTCTACCGCGCCGCGGCACACCGCTTCGGTGATGCGAAGTTTACGGTTGTCGTTGTTGAAATCCAGACGGCTGGTCATGACGCGGTCGGTACGTTCGCAGATAGTCGCCATGATGGTGACCGCTTCCAGCGGGTATTTACCTTTCGCGGATTCGCCGGACAGCATCACCGCATCGGTGCCGTCGAGGATGGCGTTGGCCACATCGCCGGCTTCAGCGCGGGTCGGACGCGGGTTCTTGATCATGGAGTCCAGCATCTGGGTAGCGGTGATAACCACTTTGCGCGCGCGGATACATTTTTCGATGATCATTTTCTGCGCGAAGATAACTTCTTCAACCGGGATCTCAACGCCCATGTCGCCACGAGCAACCATGATGCCGTCAGAGGCTTCGAGGATTTCGTCGAAGTTGTTCAGGCCTTCCTGGTTTTCGATTTTGGAGATGATCTGGATGTTTTCGCCGCCGTGGGCTTTCAGGTGCTCACGGATCTCGACGACGTCGGAACGCTTACGGATGAAGGAGGCCGCGACGAAGTCCACGCCCTGTTCGCAACCGAAGATCAGATCCTGTTTGTCTTTTTCCGCCAGCGCCGGCAGGGCGATGGAGACGCCCGGCAGGTTCACGCCTTTGTTCTCGCCAAGGTCGCCGTTGTTCAGCACTTTACAGATAACTTTGTTGCCTTCGATAGCGGTCACTTCCATGCCGATCAGGCCATCGTCTACCAGAACGGTGTTGCCGACGCTCAGGTCAGAGGTGAAGCCTTCATAGGTTACCGCTACGATTTCGCTGTTGCCGATAACGGATTTATCGGTGGTGAAGGTGAAAGTCTGGCCCGCTTTCAGGGAGACGTCGTTGCCGCCTTCCAGCTTGATGGTACGAATTTCCGGTCCTTTGGTGTCCAGCAGAATAGCGGCTTTCTTACCGGTTTTGCTCATCACATTGCGCAGGTTCTGGATGCGCTGACCGTGTTCCGCATAGTCACCGTGAGAGAAGTTCAGACGCATCACGTTCATGCCGGCTTCCAGCATTTTGGTCAGCATCTCTTCAGATTCGGTTTTCGGACCGATGGTGCAAACAATTTTGGTCTTTTTCATGACAGTTTTAGTCTTTAAGTTGTGAAGGATATGGAATTCTCGCTCCGCGGGCGCACTGCCGGGGAGCCAAACCTGTATTACGAAAGTTGCTAAGCCACGCCCTAAGGATAGGTGACAACCCTGAAGCGTGCAGAAGAATGTGTGCTGGCGGTTCAGCCCATGAAATGTGGCAAGGTGTTATGCGTTTTATCATGCAGTCCAATGCGCTGAAACCATTCAAGAAAGAATCGAAGCGCATTATACGCTGCCGAAATCAAAAAGGAAAATAAAAACCTCGTTTCAAATTATGGACAAAACGCGTAACAAAACCGGCACGTTATGCATAAAACTACGCAACACAATATTTCATCAGGCGGCATGAAAAGGGGTGTAAGAAAGGGATTTTACTGACATCATGAGGCGCTAAAATACCCCATTGAGCCGTTAACGGTGGGATGATTTGCGTTGCCGGAAAAATCTATCAATAATGATTTGATTGATAATGAGAAAATGCGAGCCAGACTCAATGGGAAATAAAGCGAAAGACGACGAGCTGTACCAGGAAATGTGCCGCGTGGTGGGCAAAGTGGTGCTGGAGATGCGTGACCTTGGTCAGGAGCCAAAACACATTGTCATCGCCGGCGTGTTGCGCACCTCGCTGGCGAACAGCAAAATCCAGCGTTCACCGCTCACCGAGGAGGCGATGGCGAAGGTCATTCACGCCCTCTCCGGACACTGACGCCTTTCGCCGGCGGGTCAGGAAATCACAAAGCGGACCACCGCCCGGACGGCAATGTCGCAGTGGTGGGCCACCATCGCTTCATCGTCAATGGCGGGCAGCGGATCGTCAAGGTACAGACTGCTGAAGGTGTAGAAATTTGACACCTGATAAAAGCTGAAGCTGCTGATCAACCGGTGGACATCGCGCGCTTCCAGCCCCGCCTGAAAGACGCCCTGCTGTTGGCCGCGTTGCAAAATGTCTTCCAGAATCGACAGGGCGGTTCGATTCAGCGGCTTCAGATCCCCTGAGGTCTTCAGCCACTTGCCGCGCTGCATGTTCTCCATGCAAATCACCCGCATATAGTCCGCATGGGTGGCGTGATAGCGCACGCTCCAGCGCACCAGCCGCACCAGCGCCTCTACCGGCGGCACATTCTCCAGCCCCAACTGCTGCTCGGTTTCGCGGATCCGCGCATACACATGCTGCAGCACCTCCTGATAGAGCTGCTCTTTGCTTTTGAAGTAGTAGACCACCATGCGCTTGGTGGTCTGCGCCTCGGTGGCGATCTGCTCCATGCGGGCGCCTGACAGCCCGTGTTCGGCAAAGACGGCGATAGCGGCGCTGAAGATCCGCTCCTTCAGAGATTGTGCTTCATCATGAGCAACGACGGTCATGGCAACTCCTTTTTCTTGGGTGACAAAAAATACACATAATGATCACAATTTAGCAACCTGGTATGGCGCAAATGAACCAAATGATACATATTCAAGACTCACGTCAGCTATTGACCCGAGGACCTTATGCTGCGCTCTATCGCCACCGTTTCGATTTCCGGCACCCTGCCAGAGAAGCTGCACGCTATTGCGGCGGCGGGCTATCAGGGTGTGGAAATTTTCGAGAACGATCTGCTCTATTATACGGGGACGCCGGCGGAAATCCGCCAGCTGGCCGCCGATTTAGGGTTAAAAATCACGCTTTTTCAACCCTTTCGCGATTTTGAAGGCGCCAGCCGGGCGCAGTTTGCGGCCAATATGACCCGCGCCAGACGCAAATTTGCGCTGATGCGCGAGCTGGGCTGCGACACGCTGCTGCTGTGCAGCAATGTGCAGCCGGACTGCTCGGCGGATAGCGAACTGCAGGTGGCGGACCTGCGGGCGCTGGCCACGTTGGCGGAAGAGGAGGGGATCGTAATCGGCTATGAGGCGCTGGCCTGGGGAACCCATGTGAACCGCTGGCATCAGGCCTGGGAGCGGGTGCAGCAGGTGGACAGCCCGGCGCTGGGCCTGGTGCTCGACAGCTTCCATATCCTGGCCCGGGGCGACACCCTCGACGCGCTGCCATCGGTGCCGGTGGAGAAAATCACCTTCGTTCAGCTCGCCGATGCGCCGTATATGAAAATGGATCTCCTGGAGTGGAGTCGCCATTTCCGCTGCTTCCCCGGGCAGGGGGAGCTGCCGCTGGAGGCGTTTGCCGAGCAGATCACCCGCTGCGGCTATCGCGGTCCCTGGTCGCTGGAGATCTTTAATGACGGTTTTCGCGCCTCGCCAAACGGCGCGACGGCCAAAGATGGTTATCGTTCGCTGCTGTGGCTGGAGGAGCAGACTCGACGCCGGCTCCCGGCGTGCGATGCCGATCTGTTTTCACCGCCGCCGTTGCCGAACTATCACGGGCTGGAGTTTATTGAATTCGCCGCCAGCGTCGCCGAGGCGCAGCGCCTGGGGCAGCATCTGCAGGCTTTGGGTTTTCAGCACGAGGGAAGCCACCGCTCCAAACAGGTCACGCTGTGGCGCAACGGCGGGGCGCGGATCGTGATTAACCATCAGCCCCACAGCTGGGCCGATCACTTTTATCAACGCCATGGGGTATCGCTCTGTGCGATGGCGCTGCGGGTCGACAGCAGTGCGCCGATTGTCGCTCGCGCCCGCGCGCTGGGGTATGCCACCTGGCAGGGCGACGCCGGGCCGAACGAGACGCCGATCCCGGCGATCTGCGCCCCTGACGGCAGCCTGGTCTATCTGATCGACGCCGGAGAGGCGATCTACGAGCGCGATTTTCTCCTGCGCGACGGTTTGACGGTGCGCGAAGATTACCTCGGTATCGACCATCTGGCGCTGGGGATGGAGGCAGACAGCCGCGACAACTGGGTGATGTTCTTCCGCACGGTGTTTGGCTTTACCCTTGAACATGAGCAGATGCTGCCGGACCCCTATGGACTGGTGCGCAGTCTGGCAGTGCGCAGCCCGCAGGGCGATATCCGCCTGGCGCTGAATATCTCCCAGAGCCGGGCGACGCAGATCGCCCGATCGGTCGCCTGCTACCAGGGGGCAGGGCTGCAGCATGCCGCCTTTGCCTGCCGCGATCTGCCGGCCACCTGCGACCAGCTCGCCGCGGTTGCCGGCCATGCGCTGCCGATCCCGGCCAATTACTATGACGATCTGCTGGCGCGTTTTGGCGGCGAGTTGGACGTCGGGCAGCTCCAGCGGCGGCAGCTTCTCTACGACCGCGATCCGCAGGGCGGGGCGTTCCTGCACCTGTATACCCGGCCCTTCACCGCCGGGCGCTTCTTCTTTGAATTAACCGAACGACGGGCAGGCTACGCGCTCTATGGCGCGGCGAATGCGGCCGTCCGCCTGGCAGCGATGCAGTATTGTTAGCCTGAATCAAATGGTTCATTATGCCTGAAACACAATAACAACACCCTCTGTACCCGAGACAGGAACTGACTATGAGCTCATATAGCCCTAACCCGACGGCTGCCGCCCAGCCGGCCGTCACCGCGCGCCGCTCCCGGCGGCGCATCGGCATTCTTGCGCTGCTGGCCATCGGCACCATGATCAACTACCTCGACCGCACCGTGCTGGGGATCGCCGCCCCAAAGCTCACCGCTGAGCTGGGGATCGATCCAGCGATCATGGGGATACTTTTCTCCGCTTTCGCCTGGACCTACGCCCTGGCGCAAATCCCCGGCGGGCTGTTTCTTGACCGCTTTGGCAACAAAGTCACCTATTTTCTGTCGCTGACCCTGTGGTCGCTGTTTACCCTGTTCCACGGCATGGCGGTGGGGCTGAAAACGCTGCTGCTGTGCCGTTTCGGGCTTGGCGTCAGCGAAGCGCCGTGCTTTCCGGTCAATAGCCGGGTGGTCAGCGCCTGGTTCCCGCAGCAGGAGCGCGCGAAGGCCACGGCGGTGTACACCGTGGGGGAGTATCTTGGGCTGGCCTGCTTTGCCCCGCTGCTGTTCTGGATCATGGATGGCTTCGGCTGGCGGGTGCTGTTCGTCAGCGTCGGCGCGGTTGGCATTCTGTTTGCCCTGGTGTGGTGGCGCTGCTACCGCGAACCGCATGAAGATCCTCGTCTCAGCCAGCAGGAGCGTGAGCATATCGAAAACGGCGGCGGCCTGAGCGCCCCGACGGACCAGCAGGTGGCGTTCAGCTGGCCGCTGGTCCGCCAGCTGCTGAGCAAACGCCAGATCATCGGCGCCAGCATCGGTCAGTTTGCCGGCAATACCGTGCTGGTGTTCTTTCTCACCTGGTTCCCGACCTGGCTGGCCACCGAACGCCATATGCCGTGGCTGAAGGTTGGTTTCTTTTCCATCCTGCCGTTTGTCGCCGCCGCCGGTGGGGTGATGTTTGGCGGCTGGATCTCCGACAAGCTGCTCAAAGCCACCGGGTCGGCCAACCTGGGGCGTAAGCTGCCGATCGTCGCTGGCCTGCTGATGGCCAGCTGTATCATCTCCGCCAACTGGCTGCAGAGTGACCTGGCGGTGATCCTGGTGATGTCGTTTGCCTTTTTTGGCCAGGGGATGGTGGGCCTCGGCTGGACGCTGATCTCCGACATCGCCCCGAAGGGGCTGGGCGGACTTACCGGTGGCCTGTTCAACTTTTGCGCCAACCTCGCGGGGATCCTCACCCCGCTGGTGATCGGCTTTATCGTCGCCGGGTTCGGCAATTTCTTCTACGCGTTGATCTACATCGGCGGCGCCGCGCTGCTGGGTGTGGTGGCCTATCTGTTTATCCTCGGCGACGTCAAACGTATCGAGTTATCGCAGTAAACAAAGGAGCAAGGCATGGTGATTAGTGGGAATACGCGGCTGATAGCGCATCTTGGCTATCCGACCGCCAGTTTTAAGGCGCCGATGATCTACAACCCGTGGTTTGTCGACCAGCAGGTGGACGTGAAGGTGGTGCCGATGGGGGTCAAACCGGAGGACTATGCCGCGTTTATTCCGCCGCTGTTTACGATGACCAATATCATCGGCGCGCTGGTGACGATGCCGCATAAAATCGCCACCTGCGAGCTGGTGCAGCGCCTGAGCCCGACGGCGGCTATCGCCGGCGCCTGTAACGCCATCCGTCGCGAGGCGGACGGCAGCCTCTCCGGGGACATGTTCGATGGTGACGGCTTTGTGCTGGGCCTGCGCCGCAAAGGATTTCATCCTGAGGGGACGCGGGCGCTGGTGGTCGGCAACGGCGGAGTGGGGTCGGCTATCGCCGCCTCTCTCGCGGCGGCAGGGGTTAGCGCTCTGACCCTGTACGATACCCGACCGGAGGTGGCGCACGCTCTCGCCGGACGGCTGCATCAGCACTATCCGCAGCTCGATATCACCCTGATGCAGCGCGATCCGGCCGGACACGAGCTGGTGGTTAACGCCACGCCGCTGGGGATGAAGGTCAGCGATCCGCTGCCGCTGGACGTGGACCGTCTGGCGCCTGGCACCTGGGTGGGGGAGGTGGTGATGACCCAGGAGTATACCCCGCTGCTGAGGGCCGCCCAGGCGCGACAGTGCCCCATCCAGCGCGGGACCGACATGCTGTTTGAAATGATCCCCGCCTATCTGCGCTTTTTCGACCTGCCGGTAGCCACCCCTGAACAGCTCCGGGCGCTGGCGGAAATTCGCTACTGACGTGGCGGCAAACCGGGTAATATAGCGCTATATTATCCGGTTTATAGCGACGATCTATAATGTCCACTCCTCTCACGCTGCTGGCGGCGGGAAGCCTGAAAAGCGCTTTTCTGCCGCTGGTGGCGTACTTTCAGCAGCAGACTGGCCTGGCGGTCGATGCGCAGTTTGGCCCTGCCGGCCTGCTGCGCGAGCGGATCGAGGCCGGGACCCCGTGCGCGGTTTTTGCTTCCGCCAACGCGGCGCACCCGCAGGCGCTGCTCCAGGCGGGTCTGGCGCAGGAATGCCAGGGATTTGCCGGCAACCAGTTGATGCTGACCGCCAGGCGGTCGCCGGACAACGATGGCCTGGACTGGCTGGCGCTGCTCAGCACGCCCCGCCTGCGGCTGGCAACCTCCACGCCGGGCTGCGATCCGTCAGGAGATTATACCTGGCAGCTGTTCGCCCGAATTGAGGCGCGCTATCCAGGGTTGGGCAACGCGATGGCCGGGCGGGCGCAGCCGCTGGTCGGCGGCAGAGACTCACTGAGCGTGCCGCCGGGAGAGATAGCCGGCGCGTGGCTCATTCGCCAGAATCTGGCGGATCTGTTTATCGGCTACGCGCACTATGCCCCCGCGCTGGCCTCCTGCGACGATCTGCGTACCCTGACCATCCCGGCAGCGTGGAATATTCGCTGCGATTACCAGTTGGCGCGCCTCAGTGCCGATCCCGCCGCGCTGGCCCTGTATCGCTTTATCCTCGGCGACGTTGGCCAGGGGTATCTCCGGCAGGCGGGTTTTATGCCGTTCAGCGACGCAGAGTAAACCCCGGCGCCAGCAGAGGGGACGCGGACGCGGGATGGTAGATCAGACGTACTGGCAGGCCGTATGCTTGCCGGAGGTGCGTTTCGCTCAGCACTTCGGCAGTCTCGCCCGCCAGCCACTGGCCCTCCGGCAGAAGCAGCAGCGTATGGCTGGCCACCTGTAGCGCATGATTCGGATCATGGGTGGTGAACAGGACGGTGCGCGCCTGGCGGTGAGCGAGGTCGTCGATCAGCTGGAGCACCACCTGCTGGTTACCGAGATCCAACGCCGAGCAGGGCTCATCCAGCAGGATATTCTGACTGGCGCTGACCAGCGCGCGGGCAATCAGCACCAGCTGCTGCTGGCCGCCGGAGAGCGCGTCGAAGTCATCCCCGGCCAGGGCGGCAATCCCCAGCTGCGCCAGCGCCTGCTCAACCCGCCGGGCATCCTCCTCGTCCGGCTGGGCAAAGAGATCCACGTGCCGGGCGCGGCCCATCAGCACCACATCGCTCACTCGCCAGCGGAAAGCGGGACGAAACGACTGCGGAACCAGGGCGACGCCGCCCTCGCACTGCGCCCGGCCGCTCAGCGGTGGCAGCACGCCGGTCAGGGTATCCAGCAGAGTACTTTTTCCCCGGCCATTGGCGCCCAGCACCGCCCAGATCTCGCCGGGACGGCAGGCCAGCGTGAGCGGGGCGAAGAGCGGCTGACGGTGGCCGTAACGTAGCGCTTCCAGCGACAATGAGCGGTTCATTGGAGCGTATTCCGGCGTCGGGATTGCACCAGCAACAAGGTAAACAGCGGCGCGCCGAGCAGGACTGTGATGATCCCGATCGGGATTTCCGCCTGCGTCAGCGTGCGCGCCATATCGTCCACCACCAGCATCAGGGCGGCGCCGAGCCAGAAGGCGGCGGGCAGCAGGCGACGATGGTCGGCGCCCACCAGCAGACGGGCGAGGTGCGGGACCACCAGTCCCATCCAGGCGATGCTGCCGCTGACCGCCACTTGCGCTGCCACCAGCACCGCGCAGCAGACCAGCACGGCGCGACGCAGCGCGGCCACCGGAACGCCAAGACTGCGGGCATCGCGCTCCTCCAGCGCCAACAGATTGATTCGCCAGCGCAGCTTCCACAACACCCCGGCGGCCACCGCCATGGGCAGGATCATGAGCAGTACCTTATGCCAGCTGGCGGTTGCGAAGCTGCCGAGCAGCCAGAAGACAATGTTTGGTAACGTCTCTTCGCTGTCGGCGAGGTACTGCATCAGGCTGACCAGCGCGGCGAAGAAGCCGCTGAGGATGATCCCGGACAGAATCAGCCCCAGCGTGCTGTCCCGCCCCTGCAGGGCGGCGAGGGCGTAAATCAGCCCCAGCGCGACGAGGCCAAAGAAAAAGGTCGAGGCCATCATCAGCAGGCCGCCGACGCCCAACAGGATCGCCAGCGTGCCGCCGAAGGCGGAGCCAGAGGTCACTCCGATGATGTGCGGGTCGACCAGCGGGTTCTGGAACACGCCCTGTAAGGTAGCGCCGCACAGCCCCAGCGCGCCCCCGGCCAGCAAAGCTATGACCACGCGCGGCAGGCGAACCGACCAGACGATCTGTCCGATCACCCCTTCGCCTGGTGGGAGATGGATCAGGGTGTGGCCAACGGCGCTCAGGCTTAACGGGAACTGGCCGAAACAGAGAGAGGCGACTGCGATCGCCAGCGTCGCCAGCGCCAGGCTGCCCTGCAACAGCCAGGGACGGTGGTTAGCGGGCATCTGGCGTCCACGCTACGCGGTAAAAGCGTTGATAGTAATCCCTGGCTTTACTGTCCACATCGATGTTCTGGTAACGCGAAGGGTAGAGTTTTTTCGCCATCCACAGCTCGCCCAGCGCCAGGGCCTCCGGCATCGGGTAACCCCAGGCTTTGGCGTACTCCGGCATCAGCCACACGCGGTGATGTTTCACCGCATCGATCGCCTGCCACTGCGGGTCGTTCTCTATCTGTTTGACCACCTGCGGATAACGGTCCTGGACGAAGATCACCTGCGGGTTCCACGCCAGCACCTGCTCCAGCGACACCTGACGGGCGCCTGTTACGCTGGCGGCCGCCACGTTCAGCGCCCCGGCGTGCGCCATCATCAGACCGGTGTATTTGCCGGCGCCGTAGGTATTCAGATCGGGGTTGGCCATATACACCCGCACCCGCTGGTTCTGGGGAATATCGGCCACCGGCGCATTGGCTTGCTTACGCGCCTCAAAGGTGTAGTGAATCAGCGCCTCGGCCTCGGGCTGGCGTTCGACGACCTCGCCGATAAGGCGGATCCCCTCTACCAGTCCGGCGTTATAGGCCTGCTCCTCGTCAGCCATGGTGGGGTTCATTTTACTTTTTTCCCCAGCGGCATCCTGGCGCAGCGAAATGGCCACCACCGGGATCCCGGCCTGTTGGATCCGCGCGATCATCGCCGGCGGCGCATAGTTGGCGACGAAAACCACCTGCGGACGCAGCGCCAGCAGGCTTTCAATATTGACCTGAGTGAGATCGCCCGGGGTCGCCAGTTGCCCGATCTCGGGCATAAAGCGGGCGAACTGCGGCCCGAGCTGTTTCTTCCAGCTGCTTAAGACGCCGACGATATCCTCAGCGGCATGCAGTTGCACCAGCAGGTTGAGCGTCTGATGCTGCAGAACCACGACGCGGGTGACGTGGTCGGGGAGGGTGACCTGGCGACCCAGCTGGTCGGTGACAGTGCGGTCGGCGAAGGCCTGACCGGTGAACAGGCTGGCGCTGAGCAGCGTCAGGCCCAGCAGTAAGGGGTGTTTTGGCATGATCTGGCCCGAATGGCGTGAAAAATTCGTTGTGTATTAAATTATATAACGACGCCGGGCGCAATGGTTGATCGCGTTTACCCTCACTACGATCAAGGCATTTCGTACCACACTTCTTGATCCTCCATGCGCGCCTCTATCTGGCCCGCCACCCTCTGCAGCGTAGAGAGATGCTTTTGCGCCGCCTGCTCAATGGTCATGGCGCTGGCGATATAGACCAGGTTGAGGCAGCCGATGACCCGCTGCTGGCTGCAGACCGGCACGGCGATAGAGGCGATTTTCTCCTCCTGCCGCCAGCCGCGGAAGTTTTCTCCATAGCCGTTCTGGCGGGTGCGGGCGAGGATCGCCGCCAACCGCTCCGGCTCACGGGCCAGCTGATACTCCGCTTCCGGACGGGCGGCCAGCATGCTGACGATGGCGTCGCGCTCCGCGTCGGGAGCAAAGGCCAGCCACGTCAGACCGGAGGCGGTGAGCAGCAGCGGCAGTCGCCGTCCGACCATCGCCCGGTGAAACGACAGTCGGCTGAAGCGGTGGGTAGTCTCGCGCACCACCATGGCGTCGACGTCGAGGGTGGTGATGTCTGTCGGCCACTGTACTTCGCGCAGCAGCTCGCCGAGCAGCGGCGTGGCGAGGGCAGAAATCCAATGTTCGTCACGAAATCCGTCGCTCAGCTGGCGGACGTTAATGGTCAGGCGAAAGCTGTCATCGGAGCGGCTGCGGCGGACAAAACCCTCCTCCTGCAGCGTCTCAAGCAGCCGGCGCACGGTGGTGCGATGCAGGCCGCTAAACTCCGCCAGCAGGCCCGGCGTCGCGCCGCCGTCGAATTTATTTAACAATTTTAATAACAATAAACCCCTGCTTAATCCGCGCACCGTTTTGTACGCTGTGGACCCATCGTCATGCATCAAACCCTCCTGAAAACGCTTTATAAACAGAGCCGTGCACCTGGTGCACATTCGATGATGTTTTGATTGTAGCCGAAAACCCCCGCCCTATACTCAGCCCATTATAAAAATACGTTTACACATGATTAACAAATGGCCTGCCGGTCTGGCCGTTTCCGAGTCGTGAGGTCGCTGAGAATGACAACATCTACACCCGATATTCAACCCGCCGTGCAGCATACCGCCCAGGTCGCCATCGCCGGCGCCGGTCCGGTAGGCCTGATGATGGCCAACTACCTTGGCCAGATGGGCATCAGCGTGCTGCTGGTGGAAAAGCTCGACAAACTGATCGATTACCCGCGGGCCATCGGTATTGACGATGAATCGCTGCGGGCGATGCAGGCGGTGGGGCTGGTGGATGACGTGCTGCCGCACACCACGCCGTGGCACGCCATGCGCTTTCTGACCCCGAAGGGCCGCTGCTTTGCCGACATCCAGCCGATGACCGATGAGTTTGGCTGGTCGCGGCGCAACGCCTTTATCCAGCCGCAGGTGGATGCGGTGATGTATCACGGCCTGCAGCGTTTCCCACAGGTCCGTTGCCTCTTCTCCCGCGAGGTGGAAGCCTTTAGTCAGAACAGTGACAGTGTCACGTTAAATATCAAAGGGCCGGACGGCGAGCGGGAGACGGTGCGCGCGGACTGGCTGGTGGCCTGCGACGGCGGCGCCAGCTTTATTCGCCGTACGCTGAACGTCCCCTTTGAAGGCAAGACCGCGCCGAATCAGTGGATCGTCATCGATATTGCCAACGACCCGCTGGCCACCCCGCACGTCTATCTGTGCTGCGACCCGGTGCGGCCCTATGTTTCCGCTGCGCTGCCACACGGCGTGCGCCGCTTTGAATTTATGGTGATGCCCGGGGAAACCGAAGCCCAGCTCAGCGAGCCGCACAATATGCGCCGCCTGCTGAGCAAAGTGCTACCGGACCCGGATCGCGTCGAACTGATCCGCCAGCGGGTCTACACCCATAACGCGCGCCTTGCCGAGCGCTTTCGCATTGACCGGGTGCTGCTGGCCGGCGACGCCGCGCACATCATGCCGGTCTGGCAGGGCCAGGGATACAACAGTGGCATGCGCGACGCCTTCAACCTGGCGTGGAAGCTGGCGCTGGTGGTCAACGGCAAAGCGGGAGAGGCGCTGCTTGACAGCTACCAGCAGGAGCGTCGCGACCACGCGAAGGCGATGATTGACCTGTCGGTGACCGCCGGCCACGTGCTGGCGCCGCCGAAGCGCTGGCAGGGGGCCGTGCGCGATGGCCTCTCGTGGCTGCTGAACTACCTGCCGCCGGTGAAACGTTACTTCCTCGAAATGCGCTTTAAGCCGATGCCGCAGTATCGCGAGGGGGCGCTGCTGACCGATGGCACAGATAAATCCTCGCCGGTGGGCAAAATGTTTATTCAACCGCAGGTGACGCTGGAGAATGGCGAGAGCCTCCTGCTCGACGAGGTTATCGGGGCGAATTTCGCCATTATCGGCTGGGGCTGCAACCCGCAGTGGGGGCTCGACGCCGGGCAGATCGCTCGCTGGCGCGCGATAGGGGTGCGCTTTATTCAGGTGGTGCCGGAGGTGCAGATCCACCGCGAGCAGGATAACGCTCCGGGCACGCTGCGGGTGGGGGATAAGCAAAACCGACTGAAGAGCTGGTTTGCGCAACATCACACCGCCATCGCTGTGGTCAGGCCGGACCGCTTTGTCGCCGCCCTCGCTATCCCGCAAACCCTCGGCGCGCAGCTGACCGCCCTGGCGGAAAAAATGACCCTCGCAGCCGGGGATACCGCCCACGCTGAAGAGAAGGTGGCCTGATATGCATGCCTATCTGCACTGTCTGTCGCACACCCCGCTGGTGGGATTCGTTGACCCGGAGCAGGCGGTCCTTGATGAGGTCAACGGGGTGATTGCCGACGCCCGGCGGCGGATCGCTGAATTCGATCCCGAACTGGTGGTGCTCTTCGCCCCCGATCACTACAACGGTTTTTTCTATGACGTGATGCCGCCGTTCTGCCTCGGCGTCGGCGCCACCGCCATCGGCGACTTCGCCAGCGCCGCCGGCGACCTGCCGGTGCCCACCGAGCTGGCGGAAGCCTGCGCTCACGCCGTGCTCAACAGCGGTATCGACCTGGCGGTGTCGTACAACATGCAGGTGGACCATGGCTTCGCCCAGCCGCTGGAGTTTTTGCTGGGTGGGCTGGATCGCCTGCCGGTGCTGCCGGTGTTTATTAACGGCGTCGCCGCGCCGCTACCGGGTTTTCAACGCACCCGGCAGCTTGGCGAGGCGATGGGCCGCTTCCTCAACACCCTCAATAAGCGGGTGCTGATCCTCGGCTCTGGCGGGCTGTCGCACCAGCCGCCTGTGCCGGAGCTGGCGAAGGCCGACGCCCATCTGCGCCACCGCCTGCTCGGCAGCGGCAAACAGCTGCCGCCGGACGAACGCGAGCTGCGCCAGCAGCGGGTGATCAGCGCCGCCCGCCGGTTTACCGAGGACCCGCGCTCGCTCCATCCCCTTAATCCGGTGTGGGACAACCGCTTTATGAGCCTGCTGGAGCAGGGGCGGTTGAGCGAACTGGACGCGATCGGCAACGACGAGCTGTCGGCGATGGCCGGCAAATCGACGCACGAAATTAAGACCTGGGTGGCCGCCTTTGCCGCGCTATCCGCTTTTGGCCGCTGGCGTAGCGAAGGCCGCTATTACCGGCCGATCCCCGAGTGGATCGCCGGATTCGGCTCGCTGAGCGCCACCACCGAGATTTGATTAACCGGGAGACTAACATGAGCTATCAACCGCAAACCGAAGCCGCCACCAGCCGATTCCTCAACGTCGACGAAGGGGGCCGCACGCTGCGTATCCATATCAATGACTGCGGCGACGGGAAAGAGACCGTGGTGATGCTCCACGGCTCCGGGCCGGGGGCTACCGGCTGGGCCAACTTCAGCCGCAATATTGACCCGCTGGTCGAGGCGGGCTATCGCGTGCTGCTCCTCGACTGTCCGGGGTGGGGGAAGAGCGATTCGATCATCAACAGCGGCTCGCGTTCGGATCTCAACGCCCGCATTTTGAAAAGCGTGGTCGATCAGCTGGGGATCGATAAAGTCCATCTGCTGGGCAACTCGATGGGCGGCCACAGCGCAGTGGCCTTCACCCTGAGCTGGCCGGAGCGGGTGGCTAAGCTGGTGCTGATGGGCGGGGGGACCGGCGGCATGAGCCTGTTCACGCCGATGCCGGCGGAGGGCATCAAGCTGCTGAACGCCCTGTACCGCGAGCCGACCATTGAAAACCTGAAGAAGATGATGAGCATTTTCGTCTTTGACACCCGCGACCTCACTGACGCGCTGTTCGAGGCGCGGCTGAACAATATGCTGTCGCGCCGCGACCATCTGGACAACTTCGTCAAGAGCCTCGAAGCCAACCCGAAGCAGTTCCCTGACTTTGGCCCGCGGCTCGGCGAGATCGCTGCGCCAACTCTGATCGTCTGGGGACGCAACGACCGCTTCGTGCCGATGGACGCCGGGCTGCGCCTGCTCGCCGGGATCGCCGACTCTGAGCTGCATATTTACCGCGACTGCGGCCACTGGGCGCAGTGGGAACATGCCGACAGTTTTAATCAGCTGGTGCTCAATTTCCTCGCACGGGCTTAAGGAGTGATGATGACTTTTTCTCTTGACGCGCTGGCGCAGCAGCTGCGCGACGCCGAACGGACCGGCCAGGCGATCGCCCCGCTGCGCGATATCCTCGGCGTCGACAACGCCGACGCCGCCTACGCCATCCAGCGCCTGAACGTTCAGCACCACGTGGCCCATGGCCGGCGGGTAGTGGGCCGCAAGGTGGGCCTGACCCATCCCAAAGTGCAGCAGCAGCTGGGGGTCAACCAGCCGGATTTCGGCACCCTGTTTGCCGACATGTGCTACGGCGACAACGCCGACGTGCCGTTTGGCCGCGTGCTGCAGCCGAAGGTGGAGGCCGAGATCGCCCTGGTGCTGAAACATGATTTGCCCCATGCCGATACCACTTTTGATGAACTGTATAACGCCATCGAATGGCTGCTGCCGGCGCTGGAGGTGGTGGGCAGCCGGATTCGCGACTGGTCAATCGGCTTTGTCGACACTGTCGCCGATAACGCCTCCTGCGGCCTGTACGTCATCGGCGGCCCGGCGCAGCGCCCGGCAGGACTGGATCTGAAGCAGTGCGCCATGCGGATGACCCGCAACCAGGAGCTGGTCTCCAGCGGCCGCGGCAGCGAGTGCCTGGGGCATCCGCTGAACGCCGCGGTCTGGCTGGCGCGCAAGCTGGCGAGTCTCGGCGAACCGCTGCGGGCGGGGGATATCGTGCTGACCGGGGCGTTAGGCCCGATGGTGGCGATTAACGAGGGGGACAGCTTTGTCGCCCATATCGAAGGTATTGGCTCAGTTGCGGCACGCTTCGTCGCCGCCGGAGAAGGACATCGTGATGCGTAAACGTAAAGTCGCCATTATCGGCTCCGGGAATATCGGCACCGATTTAATGATTAAAATCCTGCGCCACGGCCAGCATCTGGAGATGGCGGTGATGGTCGGCATCGACCCGCAGTCGGATGGCCTGGCCCGCGCCCGGCGCATGGGCGTCGCGACCACCCACGAAGGGGTGGGCGGCCTGATGCAGATGGCGGAATTTGCCGACATCGATTTTGTTTTTGACGCCACCAGCGCCGGGGCGCACATCAAAAACGATGCCGCGCTGCGCGAAGCGAAGCCGGGGATCCGCGTCATCGACCTGACGCCGGCGGCGATTGGCCCATACTGCGTGCCGGTGGTCAACCTCGCGGCCAACCTCCACAAGGGCAACGTCAATATGGTGACCTGCGGCGGCCAGGCGACCATCCCGATGGTCGCCGCGGTTTCGCGGGTGGCGAAAGTGCATTATGCAGAGATCGTGGCCTCCATCGCCAGTCAATCCGCCGGGCCGGGCACGCGAGCGAATATCGACGAATTCACCGAAACCACCTCGCAGGCGATTGAAAAAGTGGGCGGCGCGGGCAAGGGCAAGGCGATTATCGTGCTCAACCCGGCGGAGCCGCCGCTAATGATGCGCGATACCGTCTACGTCCTGAGCGAGCTAGCGTCGCAGGAGGCGATTGCCGCCTCGATCGCCGAGATGGCGGCGGCGGTGCAGGCTTACGTGCCTGGCTACCGGCTGAAGCAGCAGGTGCAGTTTGAGGTTATCCCTGAGGATAAGCCGGTCAACCTCCCCGGCGTGGGCCGTTTTTCCGGCCTGAAAACCGCGGTTTACCTCGAAGTGGAAGGGGCGGCGCACTATCTGCCGGCGTACGCCGGCAACCTCGATATTATGACCTCAGCGGCGCTGGCGACGGCGGAGCAAATGGCCGGGGCAATGAACAGCGCGGCGGGAGCGACAGCATGAACGGTAAAAAACTTTATATCTCGGACGTGACGCTGCGCGATGGCATGCACGCCATTCGTCACCAGTATTCCCTGGCGCAGGTGCAGCAGATTGCCGGCGCGCTGGATAAGGCGGGGGTCGACTCCATCGAAGTGGCCCACGGCGATGGGCTGCAGGGATCCAGCTTCAACTACGGCTTTGGCGCCCACAGTGATATCGCCTGGATTGAAGCAGCGGCGGCGGTGGTCAGCCAGGCGAAAATCGCCACCTTGCTGCTGCCGGGCATCGGCACGCTGCACGACCTGAAAGCCGCGTATCAGGCCGGGGCGCGGGTGGTGCGGGTCGCCACCCACTGCAGCGAAGCGGACGTCGCGGCGCAGCATATTGCCTTTGCCCGCGAGCTGGGAATGGACACCGTCGGTTTTCTGATGATGAGCCATATGATCTCCCCGCAGGCGCTGGCGCAGCAGGCGCTGAAGATGGAATCCTATGGGGCGACCTGCATCTACGTGGTGGATTCCGGCGGGGCGATGACCATGAACGACATTCGCGACCGCTTCCGCGCGCTGAAGGCGGTGCTGAAGCCGGAGACCGCCACCGGGATGCATGCCCACCATAACCTGAGCCTCGGGGTGGCCAACTCTATCGTCGCGGTGGAAGAGGGCTGCGATCGCATAGACGCTAGCCTGGCCGGGATGGGGGCGGGGGCGGGCAATGCGCCGCTGGAGGTGTTTATTGCCGCCGCCGACAAGCTCGGCTGGCAACATGGCACCGATCTCTATGCGCTGATGAACGCCGCCGACGAGCTGGTGCGGCCGCTGCAGGACCGCCCGGTGCGCGTCGACCGCGAAACGCTGGCGCTGGGCTACGCCGGGGTCTACTCCAGCTTCCTGCGCCACAGCGAAGCGGCGGCGGCGCGCTATGGCCTCAGCGCGGTGGATATTCTCGTCGAGCTGGGCAAACGGCGGATGGTCGGCGGCCAGGAGGATATGATCGTCGACGTCGCGCTGGATCTGCTTAACCGCCAAAAATAACAACGCGCGGCTGACCACGCATCAGCCGCCCATCACCTGATCCGCTTGTCCGGCTATCGCCAAGGTACCCTATGACCAAGATAACGACCGCAAACTCCTCGCGCCTGATGGTCACCATCGGGCTCTGTTTTATGGTGGCCCTGATGGAGGGGCTGGATCTGCAGGCGGCGGGGATCGCCGCCGTCGGCATGGCGCAGGCCTTTGCGCTGGATAAAATGCAGATGGGCTGGATCTTCAGCGCCGGGATCCTCGGCTTGCTGCCCGGCGCGCTGGTGGGCGGCATGCTGGCGGACCGCCACGGGCGCAAACGCATCCTGCTGAGCTCGGTGCTGTTGTTTGGCCTGTTCTCGCTGGCCACCGCGGTGGCCTGGAGCTTCCCGACGCTGCTGCTGGCGCGCCTGCTCACCGGCGTCGGGCTGGGGGCGGCATTGCCGAACCTGATTGCCTTAACCTCGGAAGCCGCTGGCCCACGCTTTCGCGGCCGGGCGGTGAGCCTGATGTACTGCGGCGTGCCCATTGGCGCCGCGCTGGCGGCGGCGCTGGGGTTCTCTGGCCTCGCCGCGGCCTGGCAGACCATCTTCTGGATTGGCGGCGTGGTCCCGCTGCTGCTGATCCCGCTGTTGATGCGCTGGCTGCCGGAGTCGCAGGCGTTTCAGCGCGTGGAGACCAGCGTACCGCTGCGCACCCTGTTTGCCCCGGGACATGCTGCCGCCACGCTGCTGCTGTGGCTGGGCTATTTCTTCACCCTGCTGGTGGTCTATATGCTCATCAACTGGCTGCCGATGCTGCTGGTGGGCCAGGGGTTCAGCGCCAGCCAGGCGGCGGGGGTGATGTTCTCTCTGCAGATCGGCGCCGCCTGCGGCACTTTGCTGCTGGGCGCGCTGATGGATAAGCTTACTCCGCTGCGCATGTCGCTGCTGATATACAGCGGCATTCTGGCATCGCTGCTGGCGCTGGGCAGTGCGTCGACGCTGAGCGGGATGCTGCTGGCGGGGTTTGTGGCCGGGCTGTTCGCCACCGGCGGCCAGAGCGTGCTCTACGCGCTGGCGCCGCTCTTCTATCCCGCGGCGATCCGCGCTACCGGGGTCGGCACCGCCGTGGCGGTGGGCCGCCTCGGGGCGATGAGCGGCCCTTTGCTGGCCGGCAAGATGCTGGCCCTCGGCACCGGCACCGTCGGGGTGATGGCAGCCTCAGCGCCGGGCATCGTGCTGGCCGGCGTGGCGGTGTTCTGGCTGATGCATCGCCAGCAGCGCGCGGCCATGGTCTGATGCTGTCCGGCGGTCTGGCGGAAAAATGCCGGGCCGCCGCCTTGCCTCTCCGCATGTCCTGGCCTAAGGTAAGACATCATTCCCTGTCGTTTATCGTCTCTATGGCTTACCGCTCCCGCTTGCTCGACGCTATCCCTGGCATCCGCCACGCGTTTCTCGATGTCCACGAAACCGCCGCTTTTCCCTATGCCGAATTGGCCCCGGTGAAGCTGGTCCATGGCAATGAGGTGCATCACTATCAGCAGCCGCTGCCGACGCGGCCGCACGCCGACGCGGTGTTTACCGCCGTGGCCGGGCAAAAGGTGGGGGTGGTGACCGCCGACTGCCTGCCGATACTGATCGCCTCGCGCGACGGTCGCTTCGTCTGCAGCGTCCATGCCGGCTGGCAGGGGCTGGCCAGCGGCATTGTCGACAACAGTCTGGCGACTTTTCGCCAACAGGGGGTGGCGCTGACCGATCTGGTCATCGCCGTGGGGCCGCATATTCACCCTTGCTGTTACGAAGTCTCCGCCGGATTTTATCAGCAACTGCTGGACCAGCCCGGCGGTGACCGGGTGGCCCGGCACCGCCAGCGGCTGTTCCATTCCCGTTCGGCCCCGGTCAGCGATCCGCTTAAAGCCGCAGCGCGCGGCAGCGATAATCTGTGGTTTGATCTGCGCGCTTTCGCTGAAGCGATCTTCACAGAGGCGGGGGTGGCGCCGGCGAGCGTTGAATGGCTGGGGAGCTGCACCTATTGCACGCCGCAATCGCTGGGCTCCTACCGGCGCCGGACCCATTTTCCGGCGCCGAAGAGCTTTCAGTACTCGTGGATCATGCGTCAGGCCTGAGGCGCGCTGGCGTTAGATCACCCGAAAACCGTGGGTGCCGTCGCGGGCCAGCTGATCCACCAGGCCGTACTCCCACTCCAGATAGGCCTGCATGGCCTCTGCGGAATTATCGGTCCCTTCATAGGGACGGCGATAGCGGTCCCGGCGCTCGACGGCGAGGCCGTCGTCGCCATGGGCCAGCGGCAGACCGGCGGCGATCCACGCCAGCGTCCCGCCGCGCAATACCTGTACCGGCTTACCGGTTAAGGCCGCCACCTCGGGCACCGCGTAGCGGGCCAGCAGGCTGCTGCCGCAGGTCACCACGTAACGTTGCGCGGGAGGGATCGCTTCCAGGGCCTGGCGCAGCTGCGAGCGCGTCAGCCACCACGCGCCGGGGATATGGCGGGCGACAAAGTTGGCGCTGGTAGTGAAATCGAGCACCACCGTCCCGGGCTCCTCCAGCTGTTGCGCCAGCTGCGCCGGGCTTATCTCCTCCGCCGGCGGGGCGGGGGGCACTTCGGCGGCCGGCACCCCGCGCTCGCTCAGCTGGCTGGGAGACAGCGCGCTCAGCCGCGCCGTCTCCCAGCCCATCTGCGCCAGCCACGAGCCGGTCATCGCCGCCCGGACGCCATCGTCATCCAGTAACACTATCCGCGCTCCCCGCACGCTGGCGAAGTGATCGGTCTCCTGCACCAGCTGGCCGCCTGGCGCGCTCAGGCTGCCAGGATAGTGGCCCGCCGCGTACTCCTCGGGGCTGCGGACATCAAACAGGAAGGTGGTGCGGTCGCTCTGCTGCCGCCAGCGTTGTAGCGTCGCTTCATCGATGACTGCCACCCCGGCCCGTTCGGCGAGATGCGCCGCCTCGGCGGCCCGGACGCCGGAGGCGCGGGCGGAGGGGTCGTATTGCCGCTGCTGCTGGTGCGCCAGCGTCTGACCGGCCAACGTCCAGCCGATAGTGCCATTGCGCAGGGCATGGACCGGGTTCGGCACCCCGGCGTTGATCAGCGACTGGGTGCCGATGATGCTGCGGGTGCGTCCGGCGCAGTTGACGATGATCGGCGTCTGCGGGGAGGGCGTCAGGCTCTCCACCCGCAGGACCAGCTCGCCGCCGGGCACGCTGATGCTGCCGGGGATGCTCATGGTCTGGTACTCATCGAAGCGCCGGGCGTCGACGATCACCACCTCCTGTCGTCTGTCGATGAGCGCCTGAACCTCCTGGGCGCTGAGCGACGGCGTGTGACGCACGCTTTCCACCAGCTCGCCAAAAGCTTTACTGGCAGAGTTGACGTCCTGAAACAGCTCGCCGCCGCTGCGGCGCCAGCCGGCGAGACCCTCGGCCAGCAGGGCCACATCCTGATAGCCCCAGGTCCGCAGCCGTTCGACGGCGATCTCCGCCAGCCCTTCGCCGTTGTCGTAGACGGTGATCGGGGTGGTGAAGCGCGGTATCCGCCGGCGGACCTCCAGCTCCAGTTTGCTGAGCGGCAGATTGACGGCAAACAGTGGATGAGCGGTGGCGAAATCGGCCTCTTCACGGACGTCGATCAGCGCCAGTTCACGACGGTCGAGCAGCGCCTGACGGATCCCGGCGGCCTGGCGATAAGCGTAAGTGGACATAATGGTTATCCTTGGTGTTCGCGGGAGGAATCCCAGATATTGGGTAAATGGCGGTTGGAGTAGCCGGATATAAACGGTTTTTGCTGGCCTTCCGGGGTATACACTGCGCGCTTCACCGCGCCGATGTTGCCGCCGTAAACATGTATGCTGATGGAGACGCGATCCGCCAGCGCATTGCTGACGCGATGAATGTCGCCATCGTCAGCGGAGACTTTCTCCACCTGACCTGCCTGCAGAAGCGTGGCGGCGCCCAGCGCGCGCGGTATGCCATCGGCATCCAGCTTGTAGCGTTGATTTTCCTCCGCGCCGCGCAACATCCCAATGGCCCCCCACACCCGGTGGTCATGGATCGGCGTCGCCTGCCCCGGCCCCCAGACGAAGCTGACGATCGAGAAGCGCTCCCCGGAGTCGGCATGCAGCAGATACTGCTGGTAATGGTGTGGGTGCGGCAGGGTGTACTCTTCCGGCAGCCAGTCGTCGTGACGCACCAGCGCCGCCAGCCGCTGCGCCACGGCGTCAAGCAGCGGCGCGGTCGAGTGGTGTTCCCGGTGCAGACGGTCAACCTCATGAATAAAATGGCGTAATTTTTCCAGTCGTGGTGCAGTCATGTGCGCTTCCTGTCAGAGGGACTGGTCAAAACGCTAACAGAGGCGTTAATATTATTTAAATGCAATTTACGCATATATTAATATGCAAATTTCACATAAGGATCCTATGCGCATCGACGATATTGACGCTCTGCTGGCCACAGTGCAGTTTTCTTCCCTCAATCAGGCGGCGGATTATCTGGGGATCACCCAGTCGGCGATCACCCGGCGCCTGCAGCGTCTGGAGCAGGAGCTGAACGTCACGCTGTTAGCGCGTCAGACCCGCCCGCTGACCCTGACCGCCGCCGGTCAGCGGGTGTACGAGCAGTGCCTGAGCATTAAGCGCGAGACGAAAAAGCTCTACAGCCTGTTGGATCCGCAAGGCGAGCCGCGCGGCGCGCTGCGTCTCGGCGTACCGCAGAGTATCAGCGAGATCGCGCTGCCGGCGGCGCTGGCGGCGCTGAGCCAGCAGTTTTCCGCACTGTCCCCGCAGGTCACCTGCGGCTGGAGCGGAGAGCTGCAGCGCCGGCTGGAAAACGGCGAACTGGACGGGATGCTGGCGATGGGCCCCGCCCAGCAGACCCTCGCCGAGGGCTACAGCGGGCGTCTGCTGTGCCCCCTGGAGGTGGTGCCGATTGCCGCCCGGCGGCTGAATCTGCGGGCGTCGTCGCTGCGGGAGTGCGTCGAACAGGGCTGGATCCTTAACCCCGATGGCTGTGGCCTGCGCGCCGGGCTCATCCGCGAGCTGCAAAGCCAGGGCCTGCGCCTGAAGCTTAACGTCGAGAGCGCGGGCGCCCAGCTGCAGATGGCGCTGGTGGCGCAGGGACTGGGGCTGGGTCTGGTGTCGCGGGCGGCGCTGGCGGCCAGCCCGTGGCGGGACGAGATCGAGGTCGTCAACCTCAGCGATTTTCAGCCTGCGGTGTCGCTGTGGCTGATCCACGCTCAGTATCTGGCCAACCTGCAGTCGCCGCTGATCTTTTTCGCCAGCAAAGTGGTGCAGCAGCTGACAGTATCCGACTGAAAACACTACTCATTTTCTATTAATGCAAGCCTTGCATATTAAGATATGATAAAAATGCATTTTGTTCATTAACACACTCTGTATAGGGTAATGACCAGCGCCGCCGTCGCGGCCACTCCATTACCCTGACGCAAGGAGTTGTTCATGAGCATTCAGTTTCTTGGCATGATTGGCCACCGCCTCTCTTCCGAAACGATTGCCCCGGTGGGGCCGATCTTTGACCGCGACTATATTGTTCGCTTCGCGCAAACCCATGAAGCCGCCGGGTTCGATCGCCTGCTGGTGGGGCACTGGTCCGATCAACCCGACGGCTTTCTGGTAACCGCCCTGGCCGGACTGTCGACGCAGAAAATTCAGTACCTGCTGGCCCATCGCCCCGGTTTTGTCTCGCCGACCCTCGCCGCGCGCAAATTCGCCACCCTTGAGCATCTGCTGGGGGGCCGGCTGGCGGTGCATATCATCAGCGGCGGCAATGACGCCGAGCAGCGCCGGGACGGCGATTACCTCGACCACGACCAGCGCTATGCCCGCGCCGACGCCTTCCTCGACGTGGTGCGCCAGGTGTGGACCAGCGAGCAGCCTGTCGATATTCACAACGAGTTTTATCAGGCCGAACAGGCCTGGTCAGCTATTCGTCCGCTGCAAAAGCCGCATCTTCCCATCTACTTCGGCGGTTCGTCGGCAGCGGCCATCGCCGTCGCCGGCAAACACGCCGACGTCTTCGCCCTGTGGGGCGAGTCGCTGGCGCAAACCGGCGAGACCATCCAGCGCGTGCGCGCCGAAGCGGCGAAACACCAGCGTGACATCGGTTTCAGCGTCTCGTTCCGGCCGATTATCGCCGACAGCGAAGCCGAGGCCTGGGAGAAAGCCGAGCATATCCTGCATGTCGCCACCGAGCAGGCGGCGCAGCGCGGGGGCGGTTTCAAGGCCAAACCGGACAGCATCGGCGCCCAGCGGCTGCGGGCCACCGCCGCGCAGGGCAGAGTGGTGGACAAACGCCTGTGGACCGGCATCGCCCAGCTGGTGGGCGGCGGGCATAACTCTACCGCCCTGGTGGGCACCCCGGAGCAGGTGGCCGATGCGCTGCTCGATTACTACGACCTCGGGGTGCGCAACTTCCTGATCCGCGGATTCGACCCGCTGAACGATGCGGCAGACTACGGCCGGGCGCTGTTGCCGATCGCTCGTGAAAAAGCCGCGCGGCGTGCGGCGGCGGAGCGCGCATCGTGATCCATCCTGAGCGCGACGACTGGGCGCAGCAGCTGACGGCGGTACGCCAACAGATGGCGGAGCAGGCGGCCAGCCTCGACGCCAGCGGCGACTTTCCCTGGCGCAATATCGACCACCTGCGCGCGGGGGGCTGGTTAAGCCTCGCCGTGCCGCGTGCTTACGGCGGCGCGGGCGCCAGCCTGGCCCAGCTGCAGCAGGCCATCGCCGCCATCGCCTGGGGTGAGCCGGCGACGGCGCTGATCGTCTGCATGCAGTATCTGCACCATTTGCGGCTGGCGGAAAACGACGCCTGGCACGCGCCGCTGCGCCAGCAGGTTTTTCACGACGCCGTCGAACGCGGTGGCCTGATCAACAGCCTGCGCGTTGAGCCGGAGCTGGGTTCCCCGGCGCGCGGCGGCCTGCCGGACACCGTGGCGAGCCGCTGCGCGGACGGCTGGGACATCAACGGTCATAAAATCTATACCACCGGCATTGAAGGGCTACGCTGGCTGGCGGTATGGGCGAGAAGCGATGATAACCCGCCGCGGGTGGGCACCTGGCTGGTGCCTGGCGACAGCGCCGGGATTAGCGTGGTGAAAAGCTGGGATCACGCCGGGATGCGGGCCACCGGCAGCCATGAGGTGATTTTTCGCCACGTGCGGGTGGCGGCAGAGAACGCGGTGGATGTCTGGCCGGTCGATGCGCCACCCGCTGCCCAGGCGGAACCGTTGCGCCTGTTCGCCAACCGGCAGACGGCGCTGCTGGCGGCGATCTATGACAGCATCGCCCGCGCCGCTCACGACTGGCTGGTGAGGTGGCTGACGGGGCGGGTGCCTGCGGGCCTCGGCCATCCGCTTTCCCGCCTGCCGCGGGTGCAGGAGAAGGTCGGGCAGATCGCCGGGCTGCTGCTGGTGAACCGCAGCCTGCTGGAGCAGGCCGCCGCGCTGCGCTTTTCCGCCATCGAGGCCAATCTGGCGAAAGTCACCATTACCGACAACGCCATTCAGGCGGTGAATATCGCGCTCGAGTTGACCGGCAATCATGGCCTCAGCCGACAGAACCCGCTGGAACGCCACTACCGTAATGTGCTCTGCGGCCGGGTGCATACCCCGCAGAGCGACAGCGCCTGGCTGGCAGCCGGCCACTTCGTCTTTCAATCACAAGGATAATCACGATGCGTCTATCATTCTCAGGCCGGGTGGCGGCAGCGCTGATGCTGCTGGCGCTGGGCGGTTACGCGACGGCGCAGGAGCGGCTTACCCTGCGCATCGCCGATCAAAAAGGCGGCATGCGTTCGCAGCTGGAGGCGGCCAACGCCCTGCAAAACCTCCCCTACGACATTAAGTGGGCCGAATTCCCGGCCGCCGCGCCGCTGGCGGAAGCCCTTAACGCGGGCGCGGTGGACGCGGGGATCATCGGCGATGCGCCGCTGCTCTTCGCCCTGGCTAACGGCGCGCCGGTGAAAGCGATTGCCGTGGACAAAAGCAATCCGGCGGGGACCGCGGTGCTGGTTTCCCCCGGCAGCGCGATAAAAACCGCCGCCGGGTTAAAAGGCAAGCGCATTGCCACCGGCAAAGGGTCGATTGGTCATTTCGTGGCGCTGAAAGCGCTCGAGCAGGCGGGCATCTCGCCGAAGGAGGTGCAGTGGGTGTTCCTCGGCCCGGTGGACGCCAAAGTGGCACTGCTTAACGGTTCGGTGGACGCCTGGGCGACCTGGGAACCCTACACCACCCAGATGGTGAAGACCAACGAGGGGCAGATCCTGGTGAGCGGCAAAGGGCTGCTGCCGGGGAATACCTTCCTTGCGGCAACGGATTCCGCGCTTAACGATCCGCAAAAGCGCGCCGCGCTGCAGGATTATCTCCAGCGCCTGGCCGGCGCCGAGCGCTGGGCCTACGCCAATCTCGACAGCTACGGCAAAACGCTGGGGGAGATCATCCGCTTCCCGGCCGAGATCGCCCGCGCGCAGTTTGCCAACCGCCAGTCGCAGTGGCAACCGCTGGCAGAGGAAACCGTGACCCAACAGCAGGCGACGGCGGACTTTTATCTCGCCAACGGCCTGATCCGCACCCGGCTGGACGTGAAGCCGACCTTTGACCCCAGCTTTAGCGTGCCCGCCGCGCCGGTCCACGCGGAGGTGACGCCATGACCCGATCCGCTTTTTCCCGCCGCCGTTTTTTACAGCTTAGCGGCGGCCTGGCGCTGGCCGGGGTTTCTCTGCCGCTGTGGGCTCACGATATGGCGGAGATGGCCAGCGGCGATGCCCATCCGGCGCTGCGCCTGCCAGAGCCCTACAAGATCAAGCTGGCGATCAATAAAAGTGCGGTATGCCTCGCGCCGGTCGCCGTCGCCGAGCAGCAGAAGATTTTCAGTAAATATAACCTCGACGTTGAGTTTGTTAACTTCGGTAACTCCACCGATGTGCTGCTGGAGGCGATCGCCACCGGCAAGGCCGACGCCGGGGTGGGGATGGCGCTGCGCTGGCTGAAGGCGCTGGAGCAGGGCTTTGACGTCAAGCTCACCGCCGGGACCCACGGCGGCTGTCTTAACCTGCTGACGGCCAAAGACTCGCCGTTCGGCGGCCTCGAGAGCCTGAAGGGACAAACCATCGGCGTCACCGACATGGCCGGGCCGGATAAAAACTTCTTCGCCATTCTGCTTAAGCGCCACGGTATCGACCCGATCAGCGACGTGCAGTGGAAAGTCTACCCGGCGGATCTGCTCAGCGTGGCGCTGGACAAACGCGAAATCGCCGCCATCAGCGGCAGCGAGCCGTTCAGCTATCGGCTGCTGGAGACCGGCAAGTATCAGCTTGTCGCCAGCAATATGACCGGAGATTATGCCAACCTCAGCTGCTGCGTGCTGGGGGTGAGCGGGAGCCTGGCGCGGGACCATAAACCGGCCGCCGCGGCGCTCACTCAGGCGATCCTTGAAGCGCACAGCTATGCCGCAGAACACCCGGAAAGCGTGGCGCAATCCTTCCTTGCCCATGCGCTCAATACCAATGAAGCGGAGGTGAGCGGCATTCTGCACGGGCAGGGGCACGGCCACCACGCGGTGGGTGAGGCGTTCGTGAAAGAGCTGACGCAGTACGCGGTCGACCTGCAGCGGGTGCAGGTGATCAAACCGGGCACCGATCCCCATCAGTTTGCGGAGAGTATCTATGCCAACGTCTTCGCCTGAGCAGGTTCTGGCGCGCCCCACCGTCCGCGCGCCGCTGTGGGGAGAAGGGCTGCTGGCCGCCGCGCTGTGGCTGCTGGGCGGTCTGTTTACTCTGACCTGGCCCGATGCCGGGCGGCGCTGGCCGTTTAGCGAGGGCTGGGCGCTGGCGCAGTTCACCTTCGGCGGCGGCTTGCTGCTGCTGGCGCTGAGCTATCGCTACTGGCGAGCGCGCGGCGCGCGCGTGCGGCATGCCGGCAAGTGGCTGGCGCTGCTGCCGGTGCTGTTCGCTGCCTGGGAAGGGCTGACCGCCAAGAGCGGCGTGCTGCCGGTGCCGTTTTTCGCGCCTCCGCAGGCGCTGATCGAGGTGCTGCATGATGACTGGCCGCGTCTGCTCGACAGCCTGTTGCACTCCCTGGGGCTGCTGGGGCTCGGCGTGCTGCTCGGCACCAGCAGCGGGTTCATCACCGGTCTGGCCATTGGCTGGTCGCAACGGATTGGCTACTGGGTCCATCCGGTGTTACGCCTGCTGGGGCCGGTGCCGTCTACCGCGCTGCTGCCGCTGTGCCTGTTTATTTTTCCGTCAAGCTTCGGCGCCAGTGTGTTTTTGATTGCGCTGAGCACCTGGTTCCCGGTTACGGTGCTGACCTGGTCCGGGGTCATTGGCATTGACAAGGCATGGTACGACGTGGCGCGGACCCTCGGCGCCAGCCAGCGTTTCCTGATCCTGCGGGTGGCGATCCCCGCCGCGCTGCCGAACGTCTTTGTCGGCCTGTTTATGGGGCTTGGCGCGTCGTTTTCGGTGCTGATTGTGGCTGAAATGGTCGGGGTGAAGTCGGGGATCGGCTTTTACCTCCAGTGGGCCCAGGGCTGGGCGGCCTATCCCAATATGTACGCCGCGCTGCTGGTGATGGCCTTGCTGTGCTCCGGCCTGATTAGCGGATTATTTATGCTGCGCGATAAGCTGCTGAGCTGGCAGCGGGGAGGGATGCAATGGTAACCGCGACGTCAGGTTCGCAGACGATAGCGCGCGGCGCGGCGGTATCGATAAGCCATCTTCATCACGCGTTTACGCTCGGCAAACAGGCGGTGCCGGTGCTGGAGAATATCAGCCTGCAGCTGCGGCCGGGGGAAAGCGTGGCGCTGCTGGGTCCTTCCGGCTGCGGTAAATCCACCCTGCTGCGGCTGCTGGCCGGGCTGGAAGCGCCGCAGAGCGGACAGATGCAGTTCGACGGCGCGCCGCTCGGCGCTCCGGGGCCGGAGCGCATACTGGTGTTTCAGGATCCGACGCTCTATCCGTGGCTGACGGTGCGGCAGAACGTACTGCTGGGCCCGCAGGCGCAGGGCAAAAGGGGGCTGGAAGCAAAGGCCGACGCGCTGATTGACCGCATCGGGCTGCAGGCCTTCAGCGAGGCGTGGCCGCGGCAGCTGTCAGGGGGGATGGCGCAGCGCGCCGCGCTGGCGCGCGCGTTGTTGAACGAGCCGCGCCTGCTGCTGCTCGACGAACCGCTGGGCAAGCTGGACTCGCTGACCCGCATCAGTATGCAGCGGGAGCTGATCGCCCTCTGGCAGCAGCAGGGTTATACCAGCCTGCTGGTGACCCACGATATCGAAGAGGCGCTGCTGCTGTGCGAGCGGGTGCTGGTGATGTCGCCGCGTCCGGGGCGGATTATCGCCGAGTTCGCCTTGCCGCTGGCCTTTCCCCGCCATCGCGATAACCCGCAGCTGCTGCAGCATCGTCAGGATATATTGCGCATCCTCGGCCAGGAGGAGGACTGGTAAGGTGAACGCAATGCCCGGTGGCGGCTGCGCCTTACCGGGCCTACGAACTCCACAGGAAGGGGAAGGACCGCAGGCCATGCTGTTGTAGGCCGGTGCAAGCGCAGCGCCGCCCGGCAATGGGCATCCGGCGCCATGCGCCACGTTTTGCCCGGTGGCGGCTGCGCCTTACCGGGCCTACGAACTCGAGGGGAAGGTCCGTAGGCCGGTGCAAGCGCAGCGCCGCCCGGCAATCGACGTCCGGCGCCAGTGTAAGGGTTAAAAATCCATCTTCACCGTGAACTGCACCTCACGCGGATCGCCAATCTGGTTACCGAGGTTATTGGTGCCGATGGAAGAGGTGTAATAGGTCTTATCAAACAGGTTCTTCACGTTCACCTGCAGCGTCACCGGATACTGCAGCTTCATCTTATAGGCGGCGAACACGTCTGCCACCGCATAGCCCGGCAGATAATAATCCGCGCCGTTGGTGCCGGAGCGCTTGCTGACCGCATGGCCGCCGCCGCCGACCGTCAGGGTGTTGCTGTTGTAGACGTTATGAATGTCATAGGTCAGGAACAGCGAACCGGTGTGCTTCGGTACGTTCGGCAGCGGTTTCCCGGCGTAATCCGGATCTTCCAGCACTTTGGCGTCGGTATAGCCGTAGCTGGCAATCATGCTGAGGTTATCGGTAATTGACCCGGCCAGATCCACCTCCACCCCCTGGGAACGCACCTTGCCCGCGGTTTTCGCCACCGTCTCATCGCCAATACTCTCGGTGTACAGCACGTTGCGCTTATGGATATCAAACAGCGCGATATTGGCGGTAATGCCCTCCAGCAGGTCGAATTTGGCGCCCACTTCGTAGGCGGTGGACTCTTCCGGCGGCAGCTCGCCGATATAGCTGGCGATCGACGACTGCGGCATAAACGACTGGGCGACGTTGGCGAACAGGGAGACGTTCGGCGTCACCTTGTAGACCAGGCCGGCTTTCGGCGTCCATTTCTCATCGCGGCTGTCGGTATTGACGTTAAATGGTCGGCCTTTACCGGCGTACTGGGTGTAGTACTGGTAGCGCACGCCGGCGACGGCGATCCAGTTGTCGGTGAGGTACAGCGCGTCCTGCACGTATGCGGCATAGCTCTCCTGCTGGATACGCTGATCGCTGTCGGAGGCGGAGACGGTATTACAGGTGTCGAGGGTGCCGTAGACCGGATGATAGATGTTAAAGCCTTTCACGTTCTTGCAGCGCAGCATATCGGTGCGCAACAGATCGTAATTCTCATAGGCGACGCCGGTCAGCAGTTCGTTATAAAAACCGCCTACCACCACGTTGCCCTGCAGGTCAGCGCGGGTGGAGTGCATCTTCTGCGTTGAACCGTGGGTACCGTCGACCCGGCGGGTGAGGTTGCCGGTCGCCGAATCATAGGCCACCACCCGCGCCTGGTTATCGTTGTAATTATCCTGGCTGTAGCTGTAGTCGAAGCGCGCGGTCCAGGCGTCGTTAAGGCGATACTCGGCGTTAAGCTGGGCGAGGTCGGAATAGCCATCGGTAATATTAAACGCTTCATCGAAGCGGGTTTTGCGATCGACGTTCACCGCATGGCCGGTATTCAGATCGAAAATAGTGCCGCGGTCAAAAGGCGCGCTGTAGTCGCGGTGCGAATAGGACGCGGTCACCGTCGCCCGGTCGCCAAACCAGGTCAGGGAAGGGGCGATAAAGCGGCTTTTGTTTTTACCAAAGTTGCGCCAGTAATCCTCATTCTGATATTCGCCGATCAGCCGGTACGCCAGATTCGTGCCTTCGATGGGACCGGTGACGTCGACGCTGCCGGTGCCGCCGCCAAAGCTGGTGGACGTCCCGGAAACCGAACCGGAGAACTGCCGCTCCGGACGTTTGGTGATGACGTTGATCAGCCCGCCGGGGTCGAGAATACCGTACAGCGTCGAGGCGGGTCCCTTCAGGACTTCCACCCGTTCGGTGGCGGCGTTAAAGCTGCGCGGCAGCACGGTGCGCAGGCCGTTGGTCATGATCGAGCCGTCGCGGTTAGCGCCGAAGCCGCGGCGGGTAAAAGCGTCCTGGGTGCCGCCAAGGGTGTTGGTCTGCACCACGTTGGCCACGTTATACAGCGCCTCATCGAGCGAGGTGGCGTGCTGATCTTCGAGAACCCGATCGCTGACGGTATTCACCACCTGCGGAATATCCAGCAGCGGCATTGAGGTCAACGTCGCGGTAGAGGAGCTGAGCGGTTGATAGCCGCTGGTGGCGCTCTGCCGGGCGTCGTTGGCCACCACGATGATGGTCTCTTCCGCATCGTTGTTATCTTTCGCCGCGTGATTTTCCGCGGCCATTAATCCCGGTGAGGCTAAAAAAAGAAGCGAAAAAAGCGCCCGCCCTTGCAACGAGGTGAAGGCGACATGGGGTTGAGTCATTATCTTTTTCTCGTGAACGAATCTGCCTTTGCGGTCAGATAAAGCCAATAAAATCATTGCCCTGAATAATAAAAACACGTGGTTTAGCGTCTGAACGCGCCTTTATATGTGTAATTGAGAATCATTCAACCATGAAGGAATGTAGTAGTAAACGTTATGCAAGATAAAATTTCAGCGGCGAGGAACAGGACGTTTTAAACGCCTCCAGTAGGGAGCATTATGTAGTTATCTATTTGATATTATTTTATTTAAATTATTTTGCGTTGGCGCAGCCTCGCTGTAGTCAGCGTCCCCGCAGGAAGACGATGGCGACTATTGACTACTACATTCATCCCCGTCATGATCAAAAGAGAATGAGATTTATTTTTATTTGACTGCAGAATGTCCAGCCATCGCCTGGAACGCTGCGGCGCAGGAGCGAGTTATGCCACAGCGGGTGACACCTGCAGAGCAGGGGATCGTACTGGATGCCCTGTCAGCCGGCTACGGCCAGACCCTGATCGTTGACGACATCAACCTGACCATCCCCAGCGGCAAAATGACGGTGCTGGCAGGGGCGAACGGCTCCGGCAAATCAACGCTGTTGTCGACTATCGCCAGGATGCTGAAGCCGCTCGGCGGCTGCGTGCGTCTGGACGGGCAAGCCATTCATCAGATGCCGACGAAGGCCGTCTCGCGCCAGCTCGGCATCCTGCCGCAATCGCCGCTGACCCCGGAAGGGTTAACGGTTTTCGAGCTGGTCTCGCGTGGGCGCTATCCGTGGCAGGGTCTGATGCGCCAGTGGTCAGACGCCGATGAGCTGGCGGTGGAGGAGGCGCTGCGCTTAACGGGCACCCGCGAGTTCGCTCATCTGCCGGTGGACAGCCTCTCCGGCGGCCAGCGTCAGCGCTGCTGGATCGCCATGGCGCTGGCCCAGCAAACGGCCACCATTCTGCTCGATGAGCCGACCACCTGGCTCGATCTGCGCTATCAGGTCGATATCCTCGAGCTGCTCCAGACCCTGACCCGCGAACATGGCCGCACGGTGGTGACGGTGCTCCATGACCTCAACTTTGCCGTGAACTACGCCGATCTGCTGGTGTTTCTCAAACAGGGGCGCATCGCCGGTACGATTAGCGACAACGAAGTCTGTAGCCCTGAGCTGATTAAACGCGTGTTTGACGTTGACGTGCAGATGTCGATTAACCCGCAAACCGGCAAACCCTTCTTTATGCCGTTTCGCGCCCGCCAGGCGGCGGCGCAATGAGCGTGACTATCCTGCTTTCCGCGCGGCGGCGCGCCCGCCCCCGACTGGCGCTGCTCCTGCTTACGCTGCTGCTTATCGCCGGTTCGCTGGTGCATCTTGGCCTGGGCGCCCGCTGGATCGCCCCGCAGACGGTGCTGCAGGCGCTGCTGGAGTACAATCCGCGCAATTTCGAGCAGCGGATTATCGTCGAACTGCGCCTGGTGCGGCTGGCGGCGGCGCTGCTGACCGGCGCGGCGCTCGGCGTCGCCGGGCTGCTGCTGCAGACGGTGATCCGCAACCCGCTGGGCGAGCCGCATATCCTCGGCCTTAACGCCGGCGCGTCGCTGGCAGTGGTGGCGACCTCCGCGCTGGGGTTCTCTCTCGGCGCTTTCCCCGCCGCGCGGCCGCTGACCGCCGCCTGCGGCGCGGCACTGCTGTTCGGCGGGGTGATGGCGCTGGCCTCTGCCGGTCGCGGCGGAGCGACGCCGCTGCGCATCACGCTGTGCGGGGTAGCGCTGTCGGCGTTTGCGTCGGCGGTGACGGCGGCGATATTAATTCTCGATGAACAAACGCTGCTGGCGATGCGCACCTGGCTGGCGGGCGATCTGGCCGGGCTGAACTGGAGCACGCTGTGGACGGCGCTGGTCCCGGCGCTGATCGGCCTTGGCGTCGCGCTGTTCCTTGCCCCGCGCCTCAACGTGCTGGCTCTGGGGGATAAGGTGGCGCTGGGCCTCGGCGTGAACCTCGTCCAGACGCGGCTGCTGGGCCTGCTGGCGATTGCGCTGCTCTGCGGCGCGGCGGTGGCGGTGGCCGGACCGATCGGCTTCGTCGGGCTGGTGGTGCCGCACGTGGTGCGCCGTCTGGTGACGGAAGATATCCGCCTGGCGCTGCCCCTGGCGGCGCCGGTAGGGGCGCTGGTGCTGCTCCTGGCAGATATCGCCGCCCGGACGCTGGTCGCGCCGCAGGAGCTGGCCACCGGGGCGATGACCGCCCTGGTGGGCGCACCGCTGTTTATCTTTATCGCCGCGAGGTTTTTTAAATGACGCGCGCCGTTCACCGGGCCGGTTTTCGGCCGCTGCTTTTCGCTTCCCGCCAGCTGCTGCTGCGCCCGGCGGCGCTGAAAATTGCCGCCTTTATGCTGCTGATGCTGCTAGCGCTCGGGCTGTACAGCCTCAGCCGCGGCAGCTATCCGCTGCCCGCATCGACGCTGGCGCAGGCCCTGCTGGCGCCACAGGAGATGGGCGAGCAGCCGCGCTTTATTCTGTTTGATATTCGCCTGCCGCGGATCCTGATGGCGCTGCTGTGCGGGGCCATGCTGGGGCTGGCCGGCGCGGCGATGCAGAGTATCACCCGCAACGGGCTGGCCGACCCGGGGCTGATCGGCGTTAAAGAGGGGGCCAGCATCGTGGTCCTGGCGCTGGTGCTGTTTTTCCCGGCGGTAGGCCTGGTCTGGCGGCCGCTGGCGGGGATGGTCGGTGGCGTGGCGGTGGCCCTGCTGGTCCTGACGCTGGCCCGCGACTGCTCGCGGCCGCGCTTTATTTTAATTGGCATCGGCGTCTCCTGGACCCTGGCGGCGGCGGTCGGCATCTTTATGACCACCGCCGACGTACGCGACGTGCAGACGGCGATGATCTGGCTGGCGGGCAGCCTGCAGGCCGCCACCTGGCCGCTGCTGGCGGTGGCCTTTTGCTGGGCGCTGCCCGGGGCCATCATCCTGTTCTGTACCGCCCGGGCGGCGGACGCGGCGCTGCTGGGCGACCGAACCGCCATCGGCCTCGGGGTGCGTCTGCAGCAGTTGACTCTGCTGCGCTTTTTCGCCCCGGTGCTGCTGACCTCGGCCAGCGTCTCCTGCGTCGGCAGCCTGGGCTTTGTGGGCCTGATGGCGCCGCATATGGCGCGTTTCGTGCTGCGCGGCGGCCAGGTCTCGCTGCTGAGCGGCAGCGCCCTGATTGGCGCCTTGCTGGTGCTGGCGACCGATACCCTTGGCCGGTTGGCGTTTGCACCGCTGCAGATCCCGGCGGGGATTGTGATTGCCCTGGTGGGCTGCCCGTTCTTTGTTGTCTTGCTCTGGCGTCGCCGTGATGCCCTTTAATCAGGAAGGTATTATGCGTTGGTTCGTCTCATTGCTGCTGTTGCTGACGGGGGCCGTCAGCGCCGCCGACCCACAAACTCAAACTTTTACCGATGATTTAGGCCGCACGGTCACCGTCCCGCTGCATCCGCAGCGCATTGTTTCGATGCACGATCTCGATATTACTATTCCGCTGATTGAGCTCGGGGCGCCACCGATCGCCAGCCACGGCCGCACGCGCCCGGACGGCAGCCACTATCTGCGCTCCAGCGCCCAGCTCACCGGTGTCGATTTCGATAACAGCGATATCCGCTTTATTGGCACCGCCGATATCGATCTGGAAGCGGTGGCTGCCGTCAGGCCGGATCTGATCATCACCGAGCCCAGTCGCCACGTGTCCGTGGAGCAGCTGGAGAAGATTGCCCCGACGGTGAGTATCGACCATCTACAGGGCAGCGCCCCGGAGATTTACCGCAAGCTGGCCCAGCTGACCAGCACCCAGCCGCGGCTGGCGATCCTTGAGCGTCGCTATCAGGAACAAATCAAGCAGCTGAAAGCGATGGTCAACCCTTCTCAGTACACCGTCTCGGTGATCCAGGCGAACAATGGCAAGGTCACGGTGCATCATTCGTATCATGCCCTGGGCCGGGTGCTGCGCGACGCCGGGTTCCGCTTTCCGCCGCTGATTGAGCGGATCCCCGACGGCCAGCGCATTGACGTCAGCGCGGAACAGCTGCCGGAGCTGGACGCCGATTTTGTCTTCGCCACCTGGCGGTCGGATACCGGCGGTAAGCCGCAGGATGAGCTGCAGGCGATGGAAGCGGTGATGCCCGGCTGGTGCGACTTTATGCGCGCCTGTCGCACCGGGCACTATATTTTACTGCCGCGGGAGGAGGTGATCTCCAACTCCTACGCCGCGCTCTCCCTGATGGTGGCCCAGGTGCAGTCGCATATTGCCGGCAGGCCGCTCCCGGCGGAGGCCAAATGAAAAGCGCGATAAAAAAAGAGAAGGGCAAAGTCGACCTGTTCGGCGAACGCTATCGCGCCCGGGCGCACCAGCTTTCCCCCCGGCTACGGGCCGTGGTCAGCTATATCAACGACAACCGCGAGGTGGTGCTGGAGCAGACGGCGATGGAGATCGCCGCTGCGACCCAGACCTCCGACGCCACGGTGGTCCGCGCCATCCAGGCGCTGGGCTTCGCCGGGCTGCGCGAGCTTAAGCAGACCATGGAGCGCTGGTTCGGCACCTCGGTCACCTCGGCGGAAAAGATGCGCTCCACGGTCACCGCGCTCTCCAGCGACGTCAATTCCAGTATTGATTTTGTGCTGGAAGGCCATCAACGGGTTTGCGAGGTCCTGTCGCGGGCCGACAACCGCGCGGCGGTGGCTCAGGCGGTGGCATTGCTCAGCGACGCACGCCAGGTGGGGATCTTCGGTATCGGCGCCTCGGGGATCCTCGCCGAGTACACCGCCCGGCTGTTCAGCCGCATTGGCCTGCCGGCGTATGTGATGAACCGCACGGGTTTCAGCCTCGCCGAGCAGCTCATCGGCCTGCAGCGCGGCGATGTGCTGATCATGATGGGGCAAAAATCGCCCCATCGTGAGGGGATGACCACCCTGCGCGAGGCGAAGCGCTTGGGTATTCCGACCATCCTGCTGACCCAGGCGGTGGACTCGCGCTTCAGCCAGGAGGCGCAGGTGGTGATTGACGTCCCGCGCGGCGGGGACAGTAGCCGGATGCCGCTGCACGGCACGGTACTGGTGTGTCTGGAGATGATTGTTCTGTCGGTGGCCTCCACCACGCCACAAAAAACGGTGAAATCCCTGAAGCGAATCAACGACCTGCACCGGGCCATTGGTAAATCCGGCGGTAAACGCGGCAGTTGATAAGATAATTCACCAGCGGGAAGGTTTCCGGTTGCATATAAAAGTCAGTGTGTGTATTTTTATGCAAAATAAATGCATAAAAAGGAAATCTCATGGTCAAGAATTTGCTCAAAGCGTGTTTCATGATGGCCGCGCTGACGGCAGCCGGACAGGCGGCTGCGGAAACCTATACCGTCGGCTCCGGCGGCACCTACCGGCCGTTTGAATTTGAAAACAGCCAGAAACAGCTGGAAGGTTTCGACATCGACATCATTAAAGCCATCGCCAAAGCCGAAGGCTTTGACGTCAAGCTGGTCAATACCCCATGGGAAGGCATCTTCGCCACGCTGAACACCGGCGACCGCGACATCATCATCTCCGGGATCACCATCACCGATAAACGCAAACAGATGGTCGATTTCTCCGCGCCGTACTTCCCGGCTGAGCAGTCTATCGTCGTCGCCCAGGACTCGAAGGTGGATTCGCTGGCGGCCCTGAAAAACGAGAAGGTCGGGGTTGTGAACTCCAGCACCGGCGATATCGTGGTTTCTGAGGTGCTGGGCAAGAACAGCACGGCGATCAAGCGCTTCGACAATACCCCGCTGATGCTCCAGGAACTGTTCGAGGACGGCGTCAGCGCCGCGGTGGGTGACGTCGGGGTGGTGAAGTACTACATCAAACAGCACCCGGAGAAGCAGTTCAAGCTGGTGCCGGATGCCAAATTCGAACGTCAGTATTTCGGTATCGCGGTAGCGAAAGGCAACAGCGAACTACTGGGCAAAATCAACGCCGGTCTACAGAAGATCGTTGCCGACGGGACTTACGCCAAAATCTATAAAACCTGGTTCGACGACAACGTGCCGACGCTGCCAGCGCAATAAGCCACCTTTTTCAGTGACCACGGCTATCGCCCAGGCGATAGCCGTATTTTTTAGGGAAGGACTATGACGGGATTCCGTTGGGAGATCATCGAGGAGTACGGCCCGCTGTTTGTGGACGGCGCCCTGATGACGATTAAATGTACCATTATCTGCGTGATCCTCGGGACGCTGTGGGGGTTAACCCTCGGTCTCGGACGGATGGCGAAGGCCGAGCACGGGCCGTGGAAATATATTCTCCGCTACCTGGTGCAGTTTCCGGTGCGCTTTTACGTTAGCGCCTTCCGCGGTACGCCGCTGTTCGTGCAGATCATGGTGGTGCACTTTGCGCTGGTGCCGCTATTTATCAACCCGCGCGACGGCCTGCTGGTGACCAGCGGCCTGATGAGCGCCGACTTTGCCCGCGAGCTGCGCGCCAGCTACGGGGCGTTCCTCTCCTGCATCGTGGCGATCACCCTTAACGCCGGGGCCTATGTGTCGGAGATTTTCCGCGCCGGCATCCAGTCGATCGACAAAGGGCAGATGGAGGCCTCCCGCGCGCTGGGCATGCCGTGGTGGAAAACCATGCGCAAGGTTATCCTGCCCCAGGCGTTTCGCCGCATTCTGCCGCCGCTGGGCAACAACGCCATCGCCATTGTTAAGGACTCGTCGCTGGCCTCGGCAATTGGCCTGGCCGATCTGGCCTACGCCGCGCGCACCGTCTCCGGCGCCTACGCCACCTACTGGGAACCCTACCTGACCATCTCCCTGGTCTACTGGGTGATCACCTTCCTGCTGGCGCAGCTGGTTAACCGTCTGGAAAAGAGGTTTGGCAAAAGTGATTCACATTAATAACTTACATAAGCGCTTCGGCGACAGCCACGTGCTGCGCGGCATCAGCTGCGATATTAAACCGCAGGAAGTGGTGTGCATCATCGGCCCGTCCGGCTCGGGGAAAAGTACCTTCCTGCGCTGTATGAACGCCCTTGAGACGGTCAGCGAAGGCGAGGTGGTGGTCAACGGCTTTGCCGCTCACGACCGCACTACCGACCTCAACAAGATGCGCGAAAGCGTTGGCATGGTGTTCCAGCGCTTTAACCTGTTCCCGCATATGACGGTGCTGGAAAACCTGATTATGGCGCCGATGAATCTGCGCAATATGCCGCGCCAGCAGGCGGTCGACCTGGCGGAAGCCTTGCTGGCGAAGGTGGGCTTAAGCGATAAGCGCGACGCCTGGCCCTCGAGCCTGTCCGGCGGCCAGCAGCAGCGGGTAGCCATCGCCCGCGCGCTGGCGATGAAGCCGTCGATTATGCTGTTTGATGAGCCCACTTCGGCGCTGGATCCGGAGCTGGTGGGCGACGTGCTGGAGGTAATGAAAAACCTCGCCAGCGAGGGGATGACCATGGTGATCGTGACCCACGAAATGGGCTTTGCCCGCGAAGTGGCCGACCGGGTGATCTTCATCGACCAGGGCGTGATTCAGGAAGAGGGCAAGCCGGGGCAGATCTTTAGCGCACCGAGCAACCCACGCACCGCCGCGTTCCTCAGCAAGGTGCTGTAAACCGAGCGGGCTGGCGCCAGGCCAGCCCGCTGAGTGTTGTCAAATATATTGATGATGTTTTTCATCATCAGTATAAACATTGACTGAACTCATATATCCCGCGATAACCCCTTTGTTAATCTCCGGGTATCGCTTTGGGCTTCTCCAGGAATATAACGTTGGAAATCTTTTTTTAACCCACTGAAAAATAGCGACTAACTATTTTTCATACGCCAAAAATCATGGTCCGTTAATGACGGACGCGGTTTCGTATGGGTTAAAAAAGGTACGTTATGACAGTTACATGGACGGTCACGCCCGTGGGGTATCAGCACATTGCCAAACGCTGCCCCGCCTGCAATGTAAAACGCGACTTCGCACCTTCCGGCGCCATCCGGGTGAATTCGCAAAAGAAGCTGCTGGATATCTGGAGCATCTATAAATGCACGCACTGCGATTACACGTGGAATATCGCCCTGTTTTCCAGGCTGCACGTCAGCAAGATAAACCGTAAACTGCTTCAGCGCTTGATGCAGAACGATGCAGCTATGGTTCACTATTATGCCGCTGACCTCGCGACGCTGAAGCGCAACCGCGCCGAGCCGTCGGGGCAACCTGATTTTCGTATTCATGAGCAATGGTCGGTGACGCTGATGGCGTGCCCGCGGATAACGGTGCGCGTCAGAGTCAGTCGGCCATTTCGCATCAGCCTGCTATCAATACTGAAAAAGCAGCTCAAGCTGAGTACGGCTGAAATCCGGTGGTTGGTCGCGACAGGGCATATCGAGGGTATTCCACTAAAACAGCTCAAGACGAAAAAGCTGAAGGCGATGGAATATCATTTTCAGCTGGCGGCGGAAACGCTGTATGCGCGACGCCGGATTACGTTATCACTTCGCGGTAGATAACTCGTCGGGGAGAGAAGTCGTAGCGCTTTAACCGCGGTTTTTCGTTATTCTCAATGAAATCAGGACGGCGAAGTCGGCCGTCCTGAATGACGCATTACTGCCTGAAAAAGGCACTTCCTCAGCAGCCATTCAAGCTGCCGACGCATAATAAACAAACGCCAGTTTATTGCCGTCGGGATCGCGGACGTAGGCGCTGTGAAAGCCGTTGCCATATTGTGGGCGGTGACCGGGAGCGCCTTCGTCACGTCCGCCGAGTTGCAGGGCGAGGGCATGCAGTTCCGCAATATGTTCGACGGAGCGGGCGTTAAGCGCCACCATCGTTCCATTGCCCACCCCGGCAGGCTGCTGGTCAAAAGGAACGCCCACGCACAGCCCACAGGTGTGGTTGCCGTTGAAGGTGCCCCAGGACGCCCCCTGTTCGTTACGGCCGGCTTTGGGGTGCCCCAGCAATGCCATTAACGGGTCATAGAACTCGATGGCGCGTGGTAGATCGTTCGTTCCCAGCATCATGTATGAAAACATAGTGTTCTCCTGTTGTGGGCAAAAAGGTGTAAACCTTCAGGCTGGCTGAAGGAGATGTTGTTGACGGAGTTTTAACAAGCGCGAGACCAGCATGATGACGACGATTCCCGCTATCAGCGCCAGGCAGTGAAAAGGTATTCTGCCGCCAGCATGGAAGTAAACCCAGCGCGCTACTTCCACCGAGGCTGCCATAAAACTGAGCGCCACAATGTTGATGGTGGCTGAAACCGTCCCTTTCGGCAGGGAGTGGGAAAAAAGCGCAAAACGGAATAATACGGGGAACAACAGGCCTGTTCCGAGGGCATAGAGACTTGTCCCTGAAACGGACCACCACCAGGTATGGGGCCACGCAATATTTCCCACCAGTAATACCAACAACCCGGTCAGCTGTATCGGGATAGTGCGCCAGATAAAGCGGGGAGAAGTCGGATCCTTGATAAAACGGGCCACGATGATACTGGCAATAATAACGCCGCTAAAGACAGGCACCTGGGTCCAGGCATAGGCGCCGCGCGACATCCCGCCGTCATCGATCAGGATCACCGGAGAGAGTGCTACCCAGGTGATTATCGGCAGGTTACTGAATGACAACGCCAGCGCGCCAATCAGCACTACCGGCTGTTTAAAGGCGCGGACAAAATCGGAAAATACCTCTTCCGGACGAAACCCCCGGCCCTGAGGGGTGACCGTCTCTGGCATGTTAAAAATCAGTAACGCCCAGGCCAGTAAGCTCATTGCGCCGATGATCGCAAACAATAACTTCCAGTGCAGGAAATTCATCAGGCCAGCGCCCGCCAGGGGCCCGATTACCGGCGCCAGCAAAACGATGGATGTCAGCGCCGCCATAATGCGGATAGACTCTTTTTCATCAAAAGCCTCCTGGATGGAGACATAGCCGACTGTCGAAATGAAGCAGATACTGGTTCCCTGGATAAAGCGGGCGATAAGATATTGATCAATCGAAGTGACAAAGATCATGCTGAAGCAGGCCAAAGCAAAGATGATGGCTCCGGTCAGTAGTACGGGGCGGCGACCGATGCGGTCGGAGAGCGGCCCCAGCAGCCACTGTAATGCCAGCCCCCCGGCTAAATAGAGACTGACAGAAGCCGGGGCTAACGCAACATCAGCCTCAAATTCCCGGATGATGTGGATAATACCAGGTTGAATGAGATCGGTAGTCAGATAAGCAGAAAAATCATAGATAACCATCGCCAGCGGAAACAACAAGATTCTGCTAAAACGGATATGCGGTTCCAACGCTAATTTCATACGCGAAGACTCCCTGGTCGGTGACGGTTTCCCTGGTATCGGGGCCTGGTTGATGTGGATCCCTTGCGGCTGTCGTCACAGGCTGGCCGGGGAATGACAAACCGAAAGATAAAATTCGCCTGGCGACGGTCATTGGGTACGGCAACGCAACGGCATGCAGAGGGAGTGATCGAGCATGGCAGAGGGATAACGCACCGGGTGAACTGGCTGGGGGTGACGTTTCTTATGCGAGGGAGGGGGCTCGCTGCCATCGCGTGGATGTGGAGCGTTTGTCCGCAGGGGACGAGAATGAATAAAGTCGCTTGCTCCTGAGGGAAAACATTCATACCGGGAAACCTGTATCATCATGGGCAAAATAGGCGAACATTCGCCAGTGTCCGCATTCGATTTCAGCGCAGTGATAATCAGTCCGGCCAGTCATGGTCGGAAGTCTGATTATCAGATGATTAGGTTTTCCAGCATCGACGCCTCAGCTATGGGTATGAATTATTCATTAAGGAAATGATAACACCCACATTTATTATGGGAATCGCGTAGGTAAGAAAATGTGACTTTCGCCCGCTTACTGCGTGAAGCTGATCGCAACAGACCCGGCGCTGCGCTCAGCCTCGCCATGGTAGACCGCCTCAATATTATTCCCCTGCGGATCCAGCACAAAAGCGGCATAGTAACCAGGATGATAGTGTCGTTCGCCAGGCGCGCCGTTATCGCGGCCGCCATGGGTCAGCGCCGCATGGTAAAAAGCGTCCACCCTGTCACGATCTCTGGCCTGGAACGCCAGGTGGTGGCGTCCTGTCAGTTTCCCGGCAGCCTCCGGGCTGTGGCGTGAGGCCACCACCAGTTCGTCGGCCAGCAAGTAGTCATTAGCGGTGGTAATAACCGGGATCTCCAGCGCCGACAGTACGGCAGTATAGAAGTCTTTGCTTGCCTCAAAGTCTTCGACAACCAGCAGGATATGATCGATCAATCTGCCACGATGTAACGTCATGCTTTCCATGGAATTTCCTCTCGGCAGGGGGCCGGCAATGATTATAGCAGTGAGCCAGCAAGAACAGGATTCCCTCAGGTAAGGGCCATAAAAAAAGGGCTGGCGCCAGGCCAGCCCGTCAGGACTACTGCGCGGACTCCGTCGCTTCGTCCATGTCGTCTTCCTGCTCGCTGGCGAGCAGGGTTTTCTCGTTTTTGCACAGACACTGGATCAGCAGGAACAGCACGCCGCTGGCCACCAGGGTGGCGATCAGGCCATCGTAGCCGGTGATGCCGATCAGCATGCCGCTGACTACCGGCCCGGCGACGCTGCCGGCGGACCAGAAAAAGCCGAACAGGGCGTTAATCATAATCAGCTTCTGTCCGCTGAAGGTTTTCCCCGCCCGTACCAGCGACAGGGTATAAAGCGCCCCCGCCGCGGCGCCCAGCAGCAGGCAAATGGCCATCAGCTGAATGCGCGAACCGAGCATCAGCGGCAGGGCCAGCAGCGACAGGCTGAAAACCACCGCGCAGGCCAGATGCACGCGGCGAATGCCGACCCGGTCGGCCAGCCAGCCGAGCGGGGTCTGGAACATCGCATCCCCGGTAAGTACCACGGTCACCAGCAGCACCGCCATTCCTTCATTAAGCCCTTTATCCATACCGTACAGTGGCAGCAGGGCGAGGATGCTGGCGTCGAAGAAAGCGAAGCAGAAGACCCCGGAGGCCAGTACCGGCAGGAAGGCGCCGAGGCTGCGCCAGCTGGCGCGCTCCCCAAGGCTTTCGCGGGTGCCGGTGGGCAGATGGCGCAGCATCAGCAGGCAGACGGCGGTGACCGCGACGATCGCCATCAGCGCCGAGGCCTGCCAGGCGGGGCCGACGGAGATCAGCAGCGGCCCGGCCAGCTGGCAGCCGGTAAAGGCCGAGGCGTAGATACCGGTGAGGGTGGCGCGCTGGTTGCCTGCCGCGCCGCCGGTGATCCAGCTTTCACCGAGGACGATAATGACCCCGGAGGCCAGGCCGGTCAGCAGGCGCGGCAGCAGAAGCAGCGTCATATCGGTGGTCATGCATGAGGCGATGGTCGCCAGCGCCAGCAGGATCAAACTGCCGCTCAGCAGCACGCCCATCTCAACGCGCCGGCACAGCGCAGGAGAGAGGAAAGAGGAGATCATCATGCCGGCGGGCGGCAGGGCGGCCAGCAGGCCGACATACAGCGGCGCGATCTGCTGCTGCGCCAGCTCAAGACTGATTAACGGCACCGTATAGCCGGTGATAAATCCCACGAGCGACGCGGCCATGATCATCGCCAGCGTGGGAGCAAGACGATTCTGGTCTGGGTTAAACATTTTATTTCCGATGACGGAGAGGTCAGTAGTGGATCCTTCGGCAAATTGCCGTCCTGAGCTGCATAATAATTAATCGCCTGGCCGTTGTCACCGTTGAAATCACTACCAAAAAAGGGCCGCCGGGCGACGGCAGGCCTGTACGCCGCGCCGCCGCCGCATTTCGTGACGTTGTCAGCGTGTTAGCGACAGGATATAACGGAGGGAGCGGCAGCGACCCGACGCCGATGAGCGACGGGTAAAAACGCAACGCATGACCAAATTATTCAGCATTACGCTATGCAGGAAAGGAGTAATACATGGCCGTATCGCCGTCACTGATCGCCGAAGCCACAGGCTGGCGACGTGAGTTTCACGCCGCGCCTGAGCTCGGATATCAGGAGCAGGAGACCTCGCGCCGCGTCGCCGAGCTGCTGGCCTCGTTTGGCCTGCAGGTTCATCGCGGGCTGGCCGGCACCGGCGTCGTGGCGACGCTGGAAAACGGCCCCGGGCCGGTCATCGGCCTGCGCGCCGATATGGACGCCCTGCCGATCACCGAGCTGGGGAGCGTCAGCTACCGTTCGCGCCGCGCCGGGGTCATGCACGCCTGCGGCCACGATGGCCACACCGCGATGCTGCTGGCGGCCGCCGCCCATCTGGCGCAGACCCGTCAGTTCAGCGGCACCGTCCACTTTGTTTTCCAGCCAGCGGAAGAGAACCTCGGCGGCGCGCGCAAAATGGTGGAGGAGGGATTATTCGAACGCTTCCCGATGGATGCGATTTACGCGCTACATAACTGGCCGGGGATCCCGCTTGGCGAAGTGGCGCTCAGCGATGGCGCGATGATGGCCTCCCTCGACGCCTTCGAGATCACCCTGCGCGGCAAAAGCTGCCATGCGGCGATGCCGGAGAGCGGGGCCGATCCGATCGTCGCTGCGGCGCAGCTGATTATGGCGCTGCAGACCATTCCTTCCCGCCGCCTGTCGCCACAGGATTCGGCGGTGGTCAGCATCACCCAGATAAACGGCGGCGAGGCGATCAACGTCCTGCCGGACACCGTGGTGCTGCGCGGCACCTTCCGCTGCCTGAGCAATCGCGTTCGCGCCCGCGTGCGGGAGCTTATCGAAAGCTATGTGGCGACCCAGCCGCAGGTGTCCGATGTGCAGGGCGAGATTAGCTGGTTTCCGGGGTATCCGGTGACCAAAAACCATGCGCCGCAGGCGCAGCTGCTGCGCGAGGTGGCGGTCGCCACCCTTGGCGCGGAGGCGGTGCGCTGGAACCAGGCGCCGTCGATGGCCTCTGAGGATTTTGCCTGCATGCTGGAGGCCTGTCCGGGGGCCTATTTCTGGATCGGCACCGATGGCGAAACGCCGTCGAAGCCGCTGCATAACGCCAGCTATGACTTTAACGATGCGCTGATTAGCCACGGGGTGGCGATGTGGGTGGCGCTGGTGGAGAAACAGCTGCCGGCGGCGTAACCCACCGGCAGCGGCAGCAGGGAGCGCGCGCGCTCCCTGAGGTCAGACGTCGGCGGCGGCTTTCAGTCGCGCCTTCATGTCGCTGTAGGCCGTCCAGGCATAGCGCTCCGCCCACTGCTGGTCGGCTATCGCTTCCACTTTCACCGCACAGTATTTGGTTTCCGGCGTTTTGGAGATCGGATCGAGGTTATCCTGGGTCAGCTCATTGCAGGCGCCCACCCACCACTGATAGGTCATATAGACCGCGCCCGGGTTGATGCGATCGCTGAGGTCGGCGCGGGTGATGACTTTCCCGCGTCGGGAGCTAACCCACACCAGCTGTTTGTCAGCGATCCCCAGCCGTTGCGCATCCACCGGATTCATCTGCACCCGTCCCGGCTCGTCGGCCAGCGACTGCAGCGCGGCGCAGTTGCCGGTCATCGAGCGGCAGGAGTAGTGCCCCACCTCCCGCACCGTGCAGAGCACCAGCGGCCATTCATCATCCGGACGCTCCGCCGGCGCGCGCCAGGCGGTGGCGAACAGCTGCCCTTTACCCGATGGGGTGTCGAAGCGGTTGTCTTTATACAGCCACGGCGTGCCGGGGTGGTCGAGGGTCGGGCACGGCCACTGAACATGGCCCATATCGCCCATTTTCTCCCAGGTCACGCCGTAGAAAAGCGGGCAGAGCTCGCGCATCTCGTCCCAGATCTGCTGGTTGTTCTCATAGTGCATCGGATAGCCCATTTCGCTGGCCAGCAGACTGATGATCTCCCAGTCGCGCTTCACATTCCCCGCCGGAGGGATTGCCTGTTCAAACCGCTGAAACCCGCGGTCGGCGCAGGTGAAGACGCCACCGTGCTCGCCCCAGGAGGTGGCCGGCAGCAGGACATCGGCAATCTCCGCCGTTTTGGTCATGAAGATATCCTGCACCACCACGAAGTCCAGCGCCTCGATGCCTTTGCGCACCAGGCCGAGGTCGGCTTCGGTCTGCAGCGGATCTTCGCCCATGATGTAGTAGGCTTTGATCTCGCCGGTCAGCGCTTTATGCGGCACTTCGGTGATGCGGGTGCCGACCTGGTCATCCATTTGCGCCGGGTCGATCCCCCAGGCGGCGGCGAATTTGGCCCGCACGGCGGGGTCGGTGACCTCCTGATAGCCGGGGAACAGGTTCGGCAGCACGCCCATATCGCAGGCGCCCTGCACATTGTTTTGCCCACGAACCGGGCCCACACCGACGTTCGCCCGCCCCAGGTTGCCGGTGAGCAGCGCCAGGCTTGCCAGGCCGCGCACCACGTCCACCGCCTGGCCAAACTGGGTGACCCCCATGCCCCACATAATGGTGGCGGAAGGGGCGGCGGCAAACATGCGCATCGCCTCGCGAATAGCCTGCGCGCTGACCCCGACAATCTCTTCCACTGCTTCCGGGGCGTAATCCTTCACCGCCTCGCGGTAGGCGTCCAGCCCTTCGGTGTAGCGTTCGACATAGGCTTTGTTGTACAGCTCCTCCTCCAGCAGGACATAGCCGAAGGCGTTCACCAGCGCCATATTGCTGCCGTTGTTGAGCTGCAGATGACGGTCGGCTATGCGTGCGGTTTCAATGCGTCGCGGATCGCAGACGATGATCTTGGCACCGTTTTCCCGGGCTTTGATCACCCGGCGGGCGACGATGGGATGGGAGTCGGCGCAGTTGTAGCCAAAGACCAGCAGGCACTTCGAGTTTTCGATGTCGCTTATCGAGTTGCTCATCGCCCCGTTGCCCAGCGCCTGCTGTAGCCCGGCGACAGAGGGGCCGTGGCAGACGCGGGCGCAGCAGTCGACGTTATTGGTGTTCAGCACCGCGCGGGCGAACTTTTGCATCACATAGTTGGTTTCGTTGCCGGTGCCGCGCGAGGAGCCGGTGGTCATGATGGCGCGCGGGCCATGCTTCTCTTTGATCTCCCTGAGCTTGCTGGCGGTATAGCGAATCGCCTCCTGCCAGCTGACCGGCGTAAAGGCGCCGCCTTTCTGGTAGCGGATCATCGGTTGTTTAAGACGGGGCGTCAGGAGCTGCGTGTCGTTCAGAAAATCCCAGCCGTAATAGCCTTTCAGGCACAGCTGGTTCTGGTTGGTGACGCCGTCGGCGGCTTCCGCGCGAATGATTTTATTGTTGTCGACAACCAGTTTAAGTTTGCAACCCGCCCCGCAGTAGGGGCACACGCTCGTGATTTTTTTCATCAGTAACAGACCTGTTAACAGTGAACAGAGGATCGCTGTCGCGCCGGGCCCGACGGGCAACGATCGCGGTATCGCCTGGTGGTGATGCGGACGCAGGCCCGCTGCGCTATGCAGGTCTCGTGCCAGATTTTAATGTGTTGATTTATAATGAAAAACTTCAGATGGATGATGACGGGAGCGTGACCTCGTCACTAATGACGATGACGCAGAGCGCCGACGTCAGACGCTCTGCGGGGGAAAACGCCGCTACGCGAGAGGGCGGCAGCGGGTGATATGCGACTCGCTCAGGCCGACGTCGCGTGCGGCGGCGCAGATTGCCTGCCAGCTGCCCGCATCCAGCGGGATCCCCTCGGCCAGGCGCGCTTCGCGGTTGGCGGCTTCCCATTCGCCGGGGGCCAGCACCGGGGCATCGGGATCGTGCGGCGACTGTTTACACCATGCGATAAAGGCCTCCGTCTGCGCCTGGCTGTCCGGGGCATCGAACGCGTCCGGGCGCAGGATCACGGTGGTCATGCAGTTAAAGATGGCGTCGACGCTGGTCTGCAGGCTTTCCTGATGGGTGGTTTGCCCCCCGGAGAGCGCGCCGCCGAGCACTTCACACAGCGTCGCCAGGGCATAGCCTTTGTGCTGGGCGAAGGTGAGCAGGGCGCCCAGCGGCGAGGTTTGCATCACCGCCGGGTCGGTGGTGGGCAACCCCTCGGCGTCGATCAGGCAGCCGGGGGCCACGGCTTCCCCTTTGTGCCAGGCGACGCGGGTTTTACCAAAGGCGATGGCGCTGGTGGCGTAGTCCAGCAGCAGCGGCGGATGGCCCTCTCGCGGAAACACCACGCACAGGGGGTTGGTGCCGAAGCGACTGTCTTTTCCGCGGAACGGAGCGACCATCGGGTCGCCGATCACGCTGACGAAGTGAATAGAGATCAGCCCGGCGGCGGCGCACTGCTCGGCCCAGTAGCCGATGCGCCCGACGTGATGCGCATTGCGCAGGGCGATAGCCGCCATGCCGTGCTGCTTCGCCTTTTCGATACCTAACTGCATCGCTTCGTGGGCGACCACCTGGCCGAAGCCGGCGTTGCCGTCGAGGGTGACCACGGCGCCGGCGTCTTTGGTGACCGTGGCGTGGCGGTTGAGCTGCAGAAAACCGCCGGCATGGGATTTCACATAGCTTGGGATCATCCCGACGCCATGGGAGTCATGCCCGGCCAGGTTGGCGGCGATCAGGTGGTCGGCGACCAGCGTCGCTTCTTCTGAGCGGCTGCCGAGATGGGTAAACAGTGAGACGACAAACTGATGCAGATCCGTCGCCAGAAAGCGGTGTCCTGTTGGCACTGATTCTCTCCTGTAGTCTGTTGTTATTTTGTTATGTTTGCCGTTTTATGCTGCGCCGCCCGGCGCAGAAGGTCAAGGGCGGGGGCTCCGGGCGTCACGCCACTGCGCCAGCGTCTGCGTTATACGCCAGACGATAAAAAACCGGTCCGCGATCGCGTTTTAATTAACGTCATAAACACCACATTTTTAAATTCTGCCACTGTCACAAAAGCCAGAAAAAAGCCAGCCCCGGCGTTGCAAGGGCAGCTGATACCACTATATGTTAAATTTGTGTTTATTAATTGATGATTAAAGGTTGGTATCATGTATAAGAAAATAAGTGGTTTAGTGGTTTCACTGACGGCCGTTTTCGCCTGTGCCGCCTGGGCGGAGGTGCCTGCGGGCTATCCGGCGGATTATCAAAAAACGGTTGATGCCGCCGTCAAAGAGGGCAAGGTGGTGATCTATTCCACAACCGATACCAAAGCCGCCGGGCCGTTAATTAAAGGATTCGAAGCGCAATATCCGGGCGTCAAAGTCGAATATAACGACATGAACAGCACCGAGCTGTATAACCGCTATATCAGCGAGCAGGCCGCCGGGGGCGGCAGCGGGGACGTGGTGTGGAGCTCATCGATGGATACGGCGCTGAAATTAGCCACCGAATACGCGGAACAATATGCCTCGCCGGAGGTGAAGCAATTGCCCGACTGGGCGGTGTGGCAGCAGAAAGCCTATGGCACCACCTACGAGCCGGTGGTATTTATCTATAACAAACGGCTGATCCCGCAGAATGAAGTTCCGGATTCGCATACCGCGCTGGCAAAATTGATCGCCAGCCAGGCCGATAAATTTAAAGGCAAAGTCACCACCTACGATATCGAAAAATCGGGCCTCGGCTTTATGCTGGCGGTGCAGGACAGCCAGGCCGACGCGAACTATTTTACCGACCTGGCGAATATCGCCAAAGGCGGCCTGACGGTGCAGTCTTCCACCGGAACGATGATGGAGCGCGTCTCCTCTGGCGAAAACCTGATCGGCTATAACATCCTTGGCTCCTATGCCGAAGCGCGGGCGAAAAACGATCCCTCTTTAGGCATTGCCTATCCGAAAGATTACGTGCTGGTGCTCTCCCGCGTCTCGTTTATTAGCCAGGAGAGCGAACATCCCAATGCGGCAAAATTGTGGCTGGACTATGTCCTGTCGGAAAAAGGCCAGCAGATCCTCGCCAGTCAGGCGGATATTCCCTCTATTCGTCGCGATATTGAAGGCAAAAATGATATCGACGGCATGACCGCGCTGCTGGGCAAAGCGTTAAAACCGATCCCGGTCAACGAAACGCTGCTGGATTATTTACAGCCGCAAAAACGTCTGCAGTTTATTAAACAATGGCGCAGCGCCGCCGCGAAATAATCCTCCCCCGGGGCATCGCCGATGCCCCCTTATTCACACCCGGCGGGTTTATTCACCTGACCAAAGGGATGAACCATGAATGTATTACGCAGAAAGTGGCAGGGGCTGCCGCGCGGCGTGGTGGTGTGCATCACGGCGCTGGTGATTTATGTCCCGCTGTTATTTATTGTGGTGCAGAGTTTTCTCTCCGCGCCGTTCTTTTCCCGCTCCAAATCCTGGAGCCTGGAAGCCTTCGCCTTTATTTTTACCGACCCGGATTTTTATCTGGCGTTAAGGTCAGGCTTTATTCTGGCCTTTGGCCTGGTGATTATCGCCATTCCACTGGGCGGTATTTTGGCCTTTCTGATGGTACGCACCGATTTACCCGGCCGGCGGTTCATTGAGCCGCTGATCCTGGTGCCGATCTTCGTCTCGCCGATGGTGCTGGGCTTTGGCTACGTGGTGGCCGCCGGGCCGGTAGGCTTCTTTTCACAGTGGGCGCAGCAGCTGATCGGCTTTGTGCCGTGGAATATCTACTCGATGTTCAGTATTGTGGTCATCGCCGGCTTAACCCACGTGCCGCACGCCTATCTCTATATCTCCTCGGCGCTGCGCAGCGTCGGCTCGGACGTGGAAGAGGCGGCGCGCACCGTCGGCGCCACGCCGCTGCAGGTGATGACCTCGGTGAGTCTGCCGATGGTGCGGCCGTCCATTCTTTACGCCTGCGTGCTGCTCTTTTTCCTCGGTCTGGAAGTCTTCGGTCTGATGCTGGTGCTGGGCGACCCCGAGGGCAACATGGTGCTGGCGACCTATCTCTACAAGCTGACCAACAAGCTCGGCACCCCCTCCTACCATCTGATGGCGGCGGTGGCGGTGGTGCTGATCTGCATCACCATCCCGCTGGTGATGCTCCAGCGGCGGCTGATGCGCACCGCCAACCGCTTTGTCACCATGAAGGGCAAGGCGTCGCAGGCGCGGGCGCTGCCGCTGGGCAAATGGCGCTGGGTGGCCGGGGCGGTGGTAGTGGCCTGGCTGACGGTGACCATCGGCGTGCCGCTGCTCGGCGTGGCGCTGCGCGCTTTTATCTCCAACTGGGGCGTCGGCGTGTCGCTGTGGGATGAGCTGTCGCTGACGACGTTCCACAATATCTGGCAGCAGCCCAACCTGCTGAGGGCGATCGTCAACTCGATGGCTATCGGCATCGTCGGCGGCGCGCTGGCGGTGATCTGCTATCTGTTTGTCGGTATCGCCATGCACCGCAAAGCGGACAACGTCACCCGCTTTCTTGATTACAGCGTACTGGTCCCGCGCGCGGTGCCGGGGCTGCTGGCCGGTCTGGCCTTCCTGTGGGTGTTCCTGTTTGTGCCGATGTGGCTCGATCAGTCGCTGAAGCACGGCTGGCTCTCGGCGCTGCCGGTGGCCGACTGGCTGCGGGAGCACCTTATCGTGCAGCTGCGCGCGCTGCGCAACACCATCTTCAGCGTCTGGCTGGCCTACACCGTGGTATGGATGGCTTATGGCCTGCGGCTCATCTCTTCGACGCTGCTGCAGGTGGGCCCGGAGCTGGAGGAGGCGGCGCGCAGCACCGGCGCCTCGCGGGGGCAGATCACCCGCCACGTCACCGTCCCGCTGTCGCGCTATGGGCTGATTGGCTCCTGGCTGCTGATGTTCCTTATCTTTGAGCGCGAATATTCCACCGGCGTCTATCTGCTGTCGCCGGGTACCGAAACCATCGGCTCGATGCTGGTGTCGCTGTGGGCGGCGGGGGCCATCGATATCGTCGCGGCGCTCTCCTTTATCAATATTCTGCTGGTGGTGATTGGCCTTGGCATCGCCCTGCGCTTTGGAGTGAAATTACATGATTGAGTTATCGGTAGAAAACCTGCATCTCACCTATGGCGACAACCCGGTGCTGAAAGGGGTGTCGATGACGCTCGGCCGGGGAGAGTTGGTGTCGTTGCTGGGGCCGTCGGGAAGCGGCAAAACCACGCTGCTGCGGGCGGTGGCCGGGCTGGAGAAGCCGACGAGCGGACGGATCGCCATCGGCAACCGCACGGTGTACGACGGCACGCCGCGCAGCGAGATCCCGGCCGAAGAGCGTAACCTCGGCCTGGTGTTCCAGTCCTATGCCCTGTGGCCGCACAAAACGGTGTTCGACAACGTGGCCTATCCGCTGAAGCTGCGTAAAGTGGCCGCCGGGGAGATAAAAGAGCGGGTGCAGCGCGTGCTGGATCAGCTGGGGCTCGGGCACCTTGGCAACCGCCATCCGCACCAGCTCTCCGGCGGCCAGCAGCAGCGGGTGGCCATCGGCCGGGCGCTGGTCTACAACCCGCCGGTGATCCTGCTGGATGAGCCGCTCTCCAACCTTGACGCCAAGCTGCGCGAAGAGGCGCGGGTGTTTCTGCGCGAGCTGATCGTCAAGCTGGGCCTGTCGGCGCTGATGGTCACCCACGATCAGAATGAGGCGATGGCCATCTCGGATCGTATTCTGCTGCTGAACAATGGTGTCATCGAGCAGCAGGGGACGCCGCAGGAGATGTATGGCAGCCCGGCGACGCTGTTCGCCGCCGAGTTTATGGGCAGCAATAACCGCCTGCACGGCAAGGTAATGGCGCTGGAGAACGGCAGGGCGCGGATCGAAGGCGCCAGCTGGAGCCTGTGGGGGCGAGCGGGCGAGGGGGTTAGCGTCGGCGAGCCGGCGACGGCGGTGATCCGCGTCGAGCGCCTGCGTCTGGACGGCGCGGCGCAGGATAACAGTCTCCAGCTACCGCTGCTGACCAGCATGTACCTCGGCGACCGCTGGGAGTACCTGTTCCGCACCGAGGGCGACGATTTCCCGCTGCGCGCCTACGGAACGGCGCTGCGCGATGCCGAACACTGTCATCTGACGCTCCCGGCGGAGGATGTGTGGATTTTTCCGCAGCGGTAACCGCTGGTTAAGACGCCAGATGGCACACGGCTTCAATATTGTGCCCGTCTGGCGCAATCACAAAGGCGGCGTAATAACTGGCGTGGTAGTTTGGTCGTAACCCCGGCGCGCCGTTGTCCTTTCCTCCGGCGGCCAGCGCCGCCTGCCAGAAGGCATCGACCTGCTCGCGGCTGTCGGCGCGAAAGGCAATGTGCAGCGGCGCCGGTTTTTCCGTACTTTGATAGAGGCATAGAGAGACATCGCCGCTGCCGGCCAGCTCTGCGCCGTAGGTCGGCTCGCCTTCGCCGACCAGCGTTACGCCAAGCGGGGCAAGGGCTTGTAAAAAGAACGCTTTGCTCGCGGCATAATCACTGACGCCGAATTTCACATGATCGAACATATCTTCTCTTCTCCTGCGGATGGGATATCGCCAGCCGAACGCGTTAGCCGGGAAATAGATGCAAAATAGTTAACAACGGTTATTAACTTTTTTAACAGCTCAAAATGTTTAATTATTCCTAATACGAGTATTTACAGACGTTTAATCTGCCATGTACCATAAACAAAAAATAACATTTGTGATACAAGTCACTCTTTTTTGGCGCATGGGTAAGCTCAGCGCGGTGTGAACGCCGCCGGTTTACCGCCTCAAGGTTATGGCAGCACCCTTCTCACGATGACATTCCGGTGAATTTCTCTCCGATTTCCCGCGTTTCGTTGAGAATCGTCTACTATCCAAACGATAACCCTATAAATGATATCGCCTCTGGCGATGTTTTATCCGACTTGCCGGGCCGGGCCAGACGCTAAGCGGTTTAAAAGCGCAATGGTATCGGTTCCAGCACGACATTCACTGGTTTTGTCAGCGACAAAAACAGTAATTTTCAATGACAGGAATGTGATGATGTCGAGCGAGAAAACTAACAATTCCAGGCGTGATTTCCTGGTGAAGTCGATGGCGCTGATCCCGACGGTGGTGATCGGCGGCGCGGGAGCAGGGGCCATTGGCGTGGCCACCAGCGCGACCGCGCAGGCGGCCCCCGCTTCAGAGCCAGCCTCCGGGAACACGGCGGCGGCCAGCGACTGGAAGCCGCAGTTCTTCAACGATCGTGAGTGGGCGTTTATCAACGCCGCCGTCGCGCGCCTGATCCCAGCGGATGAACTTGGCCCCGGCGCTAAAGAGGCCGGCGTGCCGGAGTTTATCGACCGCCAGCTTAATACCCCTTACGCCACCGGCTCCATCTGGTATATGCAGGGGCCCTTCAACCCCGACGTGCCGAAAGAGATGGGCTATCAGCTGCCGTTGGTGCCCAAACAGATCTATAACCTCGGGATCGCCGACGCCGAGGCGTGGTGTCAGGACAAGTATCGCAAGACCTTCGCTGAACTGAGCAACGAGCAGCAGGACGAGGCCCTCGGCCTGTGGGAATCCGGCAAAGCCGAGTTCAAACAGCTTCCGGCCTCGCTGTTCTTCACCTATCTGCTGCAGAACACCCGAGAAGGCTTCTTCAGCGACCCGATCCATGGCGGTAATAAAGGCATGGTCGGCTGGACGCTGATTAATTTTCCCGGCGCGCGCGCCGACTTTATGGACTGGGTTGAACGGGGCGAACGCTACCCCTTCCCGCCGGTATCAATTAATGGGGAGAGGGCGTAATCATGGCCACCGTATTGAAAAAAACCGATGTCGCGATCGTCGGCTTCGGCTGGGTTGGGGCGATCATGGCCAAAGAGCTGACCGAAGCCGGGCTCAACGTCGTGGCGCTGGAGCGCGGCCCGATGCGCGACACCTGGCCGGACGGCGCCTATCCGCAGGTGATTGATGAGCTGACCTACAACATCCGCCGCAAGCTGTTCCAGGATCTGTCGAAAAGCACCGTCACCATCCGCCATAACACCAGCCAGCAGGCGGTGCCGTATCGCCAGCTGGCGGCTTTCCTGCCGGGTACTGGCGTGGGTGGGGCCGGGCTGCACTGGTCCGGCGTCCATTTCCGCGTCGATCCCATCGAACTGCGGATGCGCAGCCACTATGAAGAGCGCTACGGCAAAAACTTCATTCCCCAGGATATGATCATCCAGGATTTCGGCGTCACCTACGACGAGCTGGAACCGTTCTTCGATAAAGCGGAGAAAGTGTTCGGCACCTCCGGGACCGCCTGGTCGATCAAGGGCAAGGTCGTCGGTAAAGGCCGCGGCGGCAACGCTTTCGCCCCGGACCGCTCAGACGACTTCCCGCTGCCGGCGCAGAAAAACACCTGGTCAGCGCAGCTGTTTGAAAAAGCGGCGCTTGAGGTGGGTTACCATCCCTACAACCTGCCGTCGGCCAACACCTCCGACTCCTATACCAACCCCTATGGCGCGCAGATGGGTCCGTGCAACTTCTGCGGTTTCTGCAGCGGCTACGCCTGCTACATGTACTCTAAAGCCTCGCCGAACGTGAACATCCTGCCGGCGCTGCGCCAGGAAAAACGCTTTGAGCTGCGGACCAACGCCAACGTGCTGAAGGTCAACCTGACCGACGACAAATCCCGCGCTACCGGCGTGACCTACGTCGACGGCCAGGGACGCGAAATGGAGCAGCCGGCGGACCTGGTGATCATCGGCGCCTTCCAGTTCCATAACGTGCACCTGATGCTGCTCTCCGGGATCGGCAAACCGTACAATCCGGAGACCGGCGAAGGAGTGGTGGGGCGTAACTTTGCCTACCAGAACATGACCACCATCAAGGCCATTTTCGACAAAGACACCTATACCAACCCGTTTATCGGCGCGGGCGGCAACGGCGTCGGCGTCGACGACTTCAACGCCGACAACTTCGACCACGGCGCGGCCGGCTTTGTCGGCGGTTCGCCGTTCTGGGTCAACCAGGCCGGGACCAAGCCCATCTCCGGTTTCCCGGTACCGCCGGGCACCCCGGCGTGGGGCAGCAAGTGGAAAGCGGCGGTGGCCGATACCTACACCCATCACCTGTCGATGGATGCCCACGGCGCGCATCAGTCCTATCGGCAGAACTACCTCGATCTTGATCCGAACTACAAAAACGTCTTTGGCCAGCCGCTGCTGCGCATGACCTTCGACTGGCAGGAAAACGACATCAAGATGGCGCAGTTTATGTTCGATAAGATGGCGCCGATCGCCAAAGCGATGAAGCCGAAATATATCCTCGGCAGCCCGAAAAACGCCAACAGCCACTTTGATACCACCACCTACCAGACCACCCATATGAACGGCGGGGCGGTGATGGGGGAGGATCCGAAAACCAGCGCCGTTAACCGTTATCTGCAAAGCTGGGACGTGCATAACGTCTTCGTCATCGGCGCCTCCGCTTTCCCGCAGGGGCTGGGCTATAACCCAACCGGCACGGTGGCCGCGCTGGCCTACTGGTCAGCGAAGGCGATCCGCGAGCAGTATCTGAAAAATCCGGGTCCCCTGGTGCAGGCATAAAGGAAGGCAGATGATGAAAATGCAATGGTTATCGGCCCTGGTGCTTGGGGCATTGAGCTGCGCGGCCTTCGCCGAAGAGGCGCCTGCGGACAGCAATCTGATTAAGCAAGGGGAGTATCTGGCGCGGGCGGGGGACTGTGTCGCCTGTCACACCAACGGCAAAGCGGGCAAACCTTTCGCCGGCGGTCTGCCGATGGAGACGCCGATCGGCACCATCTACTCCACCAATATCACGCCGGATAAAGAACATGGCATTGGCGGGTACACCTTCGAAGAGTTCGACGACGCGGTGCGCAAGGGCGTGCGGAAAGATGGTTCCACACTCTATCCGGCGATGCCGTATCCCTCGTTCGCACGGATCAGCGAAGCGGACATGCGCGCCATGTACGCCTACTTTATGCACGGCGTGGAGCCGGTGAATGTCGCCAACAAGGACACCGACATCCCGTGGCCGCTGTCGATGCGCTGGCCGCTGGCGTTCTGGCGCGGCATCTTCGCGCCGACGCCGAGCGACTTTGTCGCCAACCCGCAGGTTGACCCGGTGCTGGAGCGCGGCCGCTATCTGGTGGAAGGCCTGGGCCACTGCGGCGCCTGTCATACCCCGCGTAGCCTGACGATGCAGGAAAAAGCGCTCAGCGAAAGCGAAGGCGATGATTACCTGGCGGGCAGCAATGCGCCGATTGACGGCTGGGTTGCCTCCAGCCTGCGCGGCGAAAACCGCGACGGTCTGGGGACCTGGAGCGAAGCCGAGCTGGCCGAGTTCCTGAAAACCGGACGTAACGATAAATCGGTGGTCTTCGGCGGCATGAGCGATGTGGTGGAGCACAGTCTGCAGTATCTTTCTGATGACGACATCACCGCCATCGCCCGCTATCTGAAGTCGCTCCCGCCGCGCGGCGGCAAACAGACCCCAGCCCCGGTGGAAGACAGCGTGGCGAAAGATCTGTGGAAGGGTAACGACAGCAAAACCGGCGCCGCGCTGTACGTCGATAACTGCGCCGCCTGTCACCGCACCGACGGCGTAGGCTATAAACGCGCCTTCCCGTCGCTGAAGGGCAATCCGGTGGTGCAGACCGAAGATGCCACTTCGCTTATCCATATCGTTCTGACCGGGAGCACCACGCCGGCGGTGAAAGACGCGGTCTCCAACCTGACCATGCCGTCGTTCGGCTGGCGTCTGGACGACCAGCAGGTGGCGGATGTGGTCAACTTCATCCGCACCAGCTGGGGCAACAACGCGCCGGCGGTCAGCGCCAGCGATGTGGCGAAGGTGCGTAAGGAGACCGCGGCGCACGATGAGAAGGCGTTAGGCAACGCTGATATCTCGAAGCTGCCGGGGGCCGGACAGTAACCGTCAGGGTTGCGTCGCCCGCGCGGCGCAACCCATACTTAGCCAGGACGTAAAATACTGTCTGAATCAAGGAGTTTGCCTTCATGCTGCATGCAGAGCGACTGACCTGCATCGTTGACGATCGACCGCTGTTTGCGGAGCTGACGCTGTCCCTTGCTGCCGGTGAGCTGCTGCAGGTCGCCGGTGATAACGGCGCGGGGAAAACCTCGCTGCTGCGGATCCTCTGCGGCCTGGCGCGCCCGGAAAGCGGCGGGGTGAGCTGGCAGGGCCAGCCGCTGGCGAAGGTCCGGGAGTCATTTCATCGTCAGCTGCTGTGGCTGGGCCATAAGCCCGGCGTCAACGCGGCGCTGACCGCCGATGAAAACCTGCGTTTCTTCTTTCCGGCCAGCCGCCTTCAGCAGCGGGAACGCGCCCTCGCCGCCGTCGGCCTGGCGGGCTATGAAGATCTCCCCTTGAGCCAGCTCTCCGCCGGGCAGCAGCGCCGGGTGGCGCTGACCCGCCTGTGGTTAACCGACGCGCCGCTGTGGATCCTCGATGAGCCGTTCACCGCCCTCGACGCCACGGCGATGGAAACCCTGACCCGACGCCTGGAGCAGCACGCCCGGCAGGGGGGAAGCGCGATCCTCACTACCCACCAGCCGCTGCGGCCGCTGCGCTGCCCGTTGCGCACCCTGCGCCTCGGCGGCGGCGACGGGAGGTGGCAATGATGCGGGCGCTGTTGGCCCGGGAACTGCGCCTGGCGTGGCGCAGCGGGGCGGAGATCCTCAATCCGCTCTGGTTCTTTCTGATCGTCATCACCCTGTTTCCGTTCGGCGTCGGCGCCGCGCCGCAGCTGCTGGCGCAGATTGCGCCGGGCGTGGTATGGGTCGCCGCGCTGCTGGCGGCGCTGCTGGTGATGGATCGGTTGTTTCGTGACGACTGGCAGGACGGCTCCCTGGAGCAGCTGTTGCTTCTGCCGACGCCGCTGGTGGCGGTGGTGCTGGTGAAGGTGGTCGCCCACTGGATGATGAGCGGCCTGCCGCTGCTGATCGTCTCTCCGCTGGCGGCGCTGCTGCTGGGGATGAGCGTGCATGACGCCGGCGTGCTGGCGCTGACCTTGCTGCTCGGCACCCCGACGCTCAGTTTTCTTGGCGCGGTGGGGGTTGGCCTGACGGTCGGCCTGAAGCGCGGCGGCGTCCTGCTGAGCCTGCTGGTGTTGCCGCTGGCGGTGCCGCTGCTGATTTTCGCCACCGCGGCCTGCCAGGCCGCCGTCGCCGGGCTCCCGGTCGGCGGCTATCTGGCGATGCTGGCGGCGTTCTTAACCGCCAGCGCCACCCTGTGTCCGTTCGCCACCGCCGCCGCGCTGCGGCTGACCGTGCAATAATTCGCTGCGCCTGTGGGCGCGGCCATCAAAACCGTGTGAGTAAGCGTCTATGTGGAAAGCGTTACATCAACTGGCGATCCCCGAGCGGCTGTACCGCCTGTGCGGATGCTGGATCCCCTGGCTGGCGGCGTTGAGCGCGCTGTTGCTGGTCATCGGCCTGGGATGGGGATTTGGCTTCGCCCCGGCGGACTATCAGCAGGGGGAAAGCTACCGGATCATGTATCTTCACGTCCCGGCGGCGATGTGGTCGATGGGGCTGTACCTGGCGATGGCCGTCGCGGCCTTCGTCGGGGTGGTCTGGCAGATCAAAATGGCCGATCTGGCGATTGCCGCCCTGGCACCGGTGGGGGCGGTCTGCACCCTGGTGGCGCTGGTCAGCGGCGCGGCGTGGGGCAAGCCAATGTGGGGAACCTGGTGGATCTGGGACGCCCGCCTGACCTCGGAGCTGGTGCTGCTGTTTCTGTATGCCGGGGTCATCGCCCTGTGGCACGCCTTTGACGACCGGCGGCTGGCCGGGCGCGCGGCGGGGATCCTCGTGCTGGTCGGGGTGGTCAATCTGCCCATCATTCATTACTCGGTCTACTGGTGGAATACCCTGCACCAGGGTTCGACCAACCTGCAGCAAACCATCGACCCGAGCATGCGTCTGCCGCTGCGGATCTGTATCTTTGCTTTCCTCACGCTGTCGGTCACCCTGACCCTGATGCGCCTGCGTAACCTGATACTCCAGCTGGAGCGCCGTCGACCGTGGGTGGTGGCGCTGGCTAACAAAGGAGCCGTCCGATGAGCCCCGCTTTTTCTTCGTTCGCCGCCTTCCTGAATATGGGCGGCTATGCCCAGTACGTCTGGCTGGCGGTGGCGGTGGCCGTCGCCGCCTTTGGCCTGCTGACGGTGCACACCCTGTGGGCGCGGCGGGCGCTATTCCATGAAGTGCGACGCCAGCAGGCGCGCGAGCGGCGGATCGCTGCTGCCCGCGAACATGACAAGGAGGCCGCGGATGCAAGCGCGTCGTAAAACCCGGCTGTATATCGTGCTGGCGGTGCTCGCCGGACTTGGGCTCACCGTCAGCCTGACGCTGTACGCCCTGAGCAGCAATATCGATCTGTTCTACACCCCGGGGGAAATTATCTACGGCAAAACGGAAACCCGGGCGCTACCTCATACCGGGCAGCGTCTTCGGGTGGGAGGCTACGTTCAGCCGGGCTCCCTGCAGCGCGACCCGCAAACTCTCGACGTGCGCTTTAAGCTGTATGACGCCCGCGGGGTGGTGGACGTTAGCTATAAGGGCATTCTGCCGGACCTGTTCCGTGAGGGGCAGGGCGTGGTGGCCCAGGGCGTGCTGGACGGCGAGCGGCATATTACCGCCCAGCAGGTGCTGGCCAAACATGATGAAAATTACACCCCGCCGGAGGTGAAAAACGCCATGACGCCGGAGAAAACGGGGGCGCAGCCATGATGCCGGAGCTGGGCAACTTTTTACTGTGTCTGGCGGCGGGGCTGGCGCTGCTCCTGAGCGTCTATCCCCTGTGGGGCGCGGCGCGGCAGGACCGGCGGCTGATGGCCCTGGCCCGGCCGCTGGCCTGCGGGCTGTTCGCCTGTATCGGCGGCGCCTTCCTGCTGCTGGTGCACGCCTTCGTGGTCAACGACTTTACCGTCCGCTACGTGGCGGAAAACTCCAACAGCGCGCTGCCGGTGTGGTATCGGGTGGCGGCGACCTGGGGGGCGCATGAGGGCTCGCTGCTGCTGTGGGTTCTGCTGCTCAGCGTCTGGACCTTCGCCGTCGCCCTCTTCAGCCGCCGGATGCCGCTCGACGCCGTCGCCCGGGTGCTGGCGGTGATGGGGATGATCGCCCTGGGGTTCCTGCTGTTTATCCTCTTTACCTCCAACCCGTTCAGCCGCGGCCTGCCGCAGTACCCCATTGATGGCCGCGACCTTAATCCGCTGCTGCAGGATATCGGCATGATTTTCCATCCGCCGATCCTCTATATGGGGTACGTCGGCTTCTCGGTGGCTTTCGCCTTCGCCATCGCCTCGCTGCTGGCGGGCCGGCTGGATACTGCCTGGGCGCGCTGGTCGCGTCCCTGGACCCAGGCGGCATGGATGTTCCTCACCCTCGGCATCGTGCTGGGCTCGGCGTGGGCCTATTACGAACTGGGCTGGGGCGGCTGGTGGTTCTGGGACCCGGTGGAAAACGCCTCGTTTATGCCGTGGCTGGTTGGAACCGCGCTGCTGCACTCCCTGGCGGTGACCGAGAAGCGGGGCAGCTTCCGCGCCTGGACGGTGCTGCTGGCCATCGCCGCCTTCTCCCTGTGCCTGCTGGGCACCTTCCTGGTGCGCTCCGGGGTGCTGGTCTCGGTGCATGCCTTCGCCTCGGATCCGTCGCGCGGGCTGTTTATCCTGGCGCTGCTGATTATCGCCATCGGCGGGTCGCTGCTGCTGTACGCCCTGAAGGGCGGCCGGGTGCGGGCGCGGGTGGAACATACCCTGTGGTCGCGCGAGTCGTTCCTGCTTGGCAACAATATTTTGCTGATGGCCGCGATGCTGGTGGTGCTCCTCGGAACGCTGCTGCCGCTGGTGCATAAAGAGCTGGGCCTCGGCAGCATCTCCATCGGCGAGCCGTTCTTTAACACCATGTTCACCGCCCTGATGGCGCCGTTTGCGCTGCTGCTGGGGCTGGGGCCGCTGATCCGCTGGCGGCGCGATGACATCGCCAGGCAGATTAAGCGCCTGATTATCGCCCTGGTTGTGACGTTGTCACTTTCTCTGGCGCTGCCGTGGCTGCTGCAGGATCGTATCACCGCCATGGCGGTCATTGGCCTGATGATGGCCCTGTGGGTGCTGATCTTCGCCCTGCTGGAGGTTCACGAACGGGCCACTCATCGCCACGGCTTCTGGCGCGGCCTGCGGACGCTGACCCGCAGCCAGTGGGGGATGGTGCTCGGTCACGTCGGCGTGGCGGTGACCGTTATCGGCATCACTTTTAGCCAGAACTACAGCGTGGAGCGCGATGTACGGATGCGCCCCGGCGACAGTATCGATATCCACCGCTATCACTTTGTGTTTAACGGCGTGCGCAATATCGTCGGCCCCAACTGGACCGGCGGCGAAGGCATTATCACCGTGACCCGCAGCGGACGCCCGGAAGCGACGCTGTATGCTGAGAAGCGCTTTTACACCGCCAGCCGGATGATGATGACCGAGGCGGCGATCAGCGGCGGGCTGACCCGCGATCTTTACGCCGCGCTGGGGGAAGAGCTGAGCGACGGCAGCTGGGCGGTGCGTCTGTACTACAAACCGTTCGTTCGCTGGATCTGGTACGGCGGGGTGCTGATGGCCCTCGGCGGTCTGTGCTGCATGCTCGACCCGCGCTATCGGATGCGTAAGAAACTGCAGGAGGCCTCATGAACCGGAAGCTGCTGTTTATCCCGCTGGCGCTGTTTCTGGCGCTGGCCGCCGCGCTGTTCTGGCAGCTGATGCGCAATGCCGATGGCGACGACCCGACGACCCTTGAGTCGGCGCTGATTGGCAAACCGCTGCCGGAGTTTCGCCTTGAAGCGCTGAATACCCCCGGTCAGACGCTGGACCGGCGGACGCTGATTGACGGCAAGCCGCTGCTGCTCAACGTCTGGGCCACCTGGTGCCCAACCTGTCGCGCCGAGCATCAGTTTCTCAACGGCCTGGCGCAGCAGGGCGTGCGGGTGGTGGGGATGAACTACAAAGACGATCGGCAGAAGGCGATGAGCTGGCTGCAGCGCCTGGGTAATCCGTACAGGCTGAGCCTGTACGACGGCAACGGCATGCTCGGCCTGGATCTGGGAGTTTATGGCGCGCCGGAGACGTTTCTCATCGACGGTCAGGGCATCATCCGCTGGCGGCACGCCGGCGACCTGAACGAACGGGTGTGGCGCGAGGAGCTCCAGCCGCTGTGGAATCAATACAACCGGGGGGCGGGCTGATGAGAGGGGTAATGGGCATCCTGCTGGCGCTGATGCTGACCGGCCAGGCGTGGGCCGCCATCGATACCTGGCAGTTTAAGGATGAGGCCCAGGAGCAGGCCTTTCGCGAGATCACCTCCCAGCTGCGCTGCCCGAAATGCCAGAACAACAGCATCGCCGACTCGAACGCGATGATTGCCGCCGATATGCGGCAGAAGGTGTACGAACTGATGCAGCAGGGGAAAACGAAAGGGCAGATCGTTGACTATATGGTGGCCCGCTACGGCAATTTTGTCAGCTACGAGCCGCCGCTGACCGCGGGCACGGTGCTGCTGTGGCTGGAGCCGGGGCTGTTCGTGCTGGCGGGCGCCGGGATGATTATCGCCCGCGCGCGTCGTCGCGACATCCCTGACGCGGCGCTCAGCGCTGAAGAGCGCCAGCGGCTGGCGGAATTATTAAAAGAAGGAAAAGAACGATGAGCCTGTTGGTGGTTATCGCCGGGCTGTTGCTGGCTGGCGCGCTGGGACTGCTTTATTACCCATGGACGGGCAACGGGGCGGTGGACCGCGATACCCTCAACCGCGCCCTGTATCAGTCGCGCCTGCAGGAGCTGACGCAGGAGCGCGGCGAGGACAACCCGGCGCTGGTCGTCGAGCTGCAGCGCACGCTGCTGACCGATATCCCGCCCCAGGCACAGCCTGGCGAACGGCCGCTAAGCCGCTGGGCGCTGCTTCCGGGGGCGCTGCTGCTGGTAGTCCTGAGTCTGGGCCTGTATCTGAAAACCAGCGATATCGGCCAGGTGCTGCTCTGGCAGCAGGCTGAACGGCATTATCCTGCGCTGTTGCAGCAGGTTAAGGACCCGACGGCGGCGCCGCTGCGAATGGATGAGCTGGCGGAGCTGCGGCTTGGCCTGCGCAGCCACCTGCAGGATACCCCGAATGACCTCCCCGGCTGGCAGCTGCTTGGACGGCTGGGCCTGTTGTTAAACGATGGCGAGACGGCGATCGGCGCCTTTGGCCGGGCGCATGCTCTGGCGGCGGATGACCCGGCGGCGGCTTTCGATTACGCCAGCGCGCTGGTGCGGGCGGGAGATAGCGGTCAGGTTCGGATGGGCGAGCTGCTGCTGCGTGACCTGCATCAGCGGCAGCCGAACAGCCTGCCGGTGCTGGAGATGCTGGCCCTGAGCGCGGTGCGTAATGAAGATTACCCCGAGGCCGTGGCAGCCCTGCAGGCGCTGCTGGCCCGGCTGCCGGAAGGGGATGCGCGGCGCGAGGCGATCGTCCGCCAGCTGGCGCAGGCGCAGCAGCAGGCGCAGTAACTGCCCGGCGGTGCTGCGCAGGCGCGGGTCTGGGGCATGCCACCAGAAGAGTACGGGCGGCCCTGTTTTTGTAGGCCGGGTCAGGCGCAGCCGCCACCCGGCACAAAATCGGCTCCGTGCCCGCTGTCCTTGCCCGGCGGCGCTACGCTTGCGCGGGCCTACGAAGGGCGCGAATAGAGCACCAAATCGCGGGCAGTTTTGTAGGCCGGGTATGGCGCAGCCGCCACCCGGCACAAAATCGGCTCCGTGCCCGCTGTCCTTGCCCGGCGGCGCTACGCTTGCGCGGGCCTACGAAGGGCGCGAATAGAGCGCCAAATCGCGGGTAGTTTTGTAGGCCGGGTCAGGCGCTAGCCGCCACCCGGCACAAAATCGGCTCCGTGCCCGCTGTCCTTGCCCGGCGGCGCTACGCTTGCGCGGGCCTACGAAGGGCGCGAATGGAGCGCCAAATCGCGGGCGGTTTTGTAGGCCGGGTAAGGCGCCAGCCGCCACCCGGCACAAAATCGGCTCCGTGCCCGCTGTTCTTGCCCGGCGGCGCTAAGCTTGCGCGGGCCTACGAAGGGCGCGAATAGAGCGCCAAATCGCGGGCAGTTTTGTAGGCCGGGTAAGCGAAGCGCCACCCGGCAAAATAACGGCACAAGAGTGGCGCAATAGCGTAGCCAGGATAAGGCGCCACGCGCCGCCATCCGGGAACTTCCCAGCAGGCGCTACGCATAGCCGCTAGCGCGTGACGTCCCCTGGTGTCGATCACGCCTGCTGTGTGCCAGATATAGTCATTAAACTCTCAGGCGTAAATTTTCCCCGATTGAACCATGTGCTCATTAATGCAGCAGTCGCGCCCCGGCAGTCGTCACTGACACACTGCGCGTGGTCCTTGTCAGCAGGCGGATTTGCATCCGTTCTTCCTGCCCGGAAATCGCCTGCTCAGGCGGGCTGGGTCACGCCGAGCTGGGCGGCAGCGCGCGTAAAGCTACCCTCACGCACCACGGTAACGAAAGAGAGTCAGTCGTTGAGATTGCACCTGGCCATGCTCGTTTCCGGTCCATTTATAAATTTTACTCATAAGGGTATTAAGTATTCATTAGCTAGTTAACCCGCTGCATATTGCTAATAATAAAGCGATGAAAAAGTCAACGATAACCCTTATGCAAAACGCTTACCGCAGAACATCACTGCTGCTTCTTGCCGGCCTGATTTTCGTCACGCAGTCCGCTATGGCGAGTGACAACGACCGGGGAGTGGCGCAGGAGACGCTTATGAAAATTGAGATCATCGTGGAGGGAGAAACCGCTACCGCCACCCTCTATGATACGCCGACAGGCCGGGACTTTGCGTCTTTGCTTCCTCTCAGCCTGACGCTGGAAGACTATGACGATATTGAGCGTATAAGCGACCTGCCGCGCAGGCTTTCCACGGTGCAGGCACCGGACGGCATGACGCCGGAAGCCGGAGATATCACTTACTACGCGCCGTGGGGCAACCTGGCGATTTTTGCCCGGGGCAGGGCTTACGGCCGTTCACTGATCCCGTTAGGGAAAGTGGATTCCGGACTCCCGGTCCTGCAGCGCCACGGACCTCTTGCGGTGCAGATCAGGGTAGCCAACTGACCCACAGCACCTTCCACATCGCGATTATCCCTCTTATCCCGTCCCCGTATGCCGTTTCAGCTCTTCCTTCAGCGCTGCAGGCTCCGGGGCGCAGACTTCATGTTATCTACTGAAAAGAAATCCCTGAATGAGTAATAAGACAGACGAAAACAGAAAAAATAACACCGGAAGCGGGAAACAGCCTGAGCACTGGAGTGGTGTCTTTGCCATGACGCTGTGCGTCTTTGCCCTGATCGCCTCCGAATTCATGCCTGTCAGCCTGCTGACACCGATGGCGCAGACCCTTCGTGTCACCGAAGGTATGGCCGGACAGGGCATCGCCATTTCCGGGACATTTGCAGTGGTAACCAGCCTGTTTATTTCCGTGCTGGCAGGCACGCTTAACCGGAAAACGCTGCTGCTCGGTCTGACCTGCATTATGGCAATTTCCGGTGCTGTTATTGCGATGGCGCCCAATTACCTGACCTATATGGCGGGCAGGGCCCTGATTGGCATTGTGGTCGGCGGATTCTGGTCGATGTCGGCCGCGACGGCAATGCGTCTGGTCCCGGTGCATCGTGTTCCGCTGGCGCTGGCTATTTTCAACAGCGGCAATGCTCTGGCTACCGTCGTGGCTGCCCCTCTGGGCAGCTGGCTCGGATCGGTTGTTGGCTGGCGGGGTGCCTTCTTCTGCCTGGTGCCGGTCGCCATCATCGCGTTTGTCTGGCAATTACTCAGTCTCCCTTCTATGTCGGTCACCCGTCAGACGGCGGCTTCCCGCAACGTTTTCACGCTGTTTCGTCGCCGGGTGGTCACGCTGGGCATGCTGGGTGTGGGGATCTTCTTTATGGGGCAATTCACGCTCTTTACCTACATCAGGCCTTTCCTTGAGACGGTGACGCGGGTGGATGCCGCAACGGTGACCTTGGTCCTGCTGGTTATTGGTGTCGCGGGTTTCATCGGCACTACCCTGATTGGCCGGGTGCTGAAAAGCGGGTTCTACCCGACCCTGATGGCCATCCCTGTACTGATGGCTATCACTGCGCTGGCCCTGATTGCCTTCGGCAGTCATGTAGCCATCGTGACGGCGCTGCTCGGGCTGTGGGGGCTGATTTCCACTTCCGCACCGGTGGGATGGTGGGCATGGGTTCCGCATACCTTCCCTCAGAATGCCGAAGCGGGCGGCGGACTGATGGTGGCGATGGTGCAACTGTCCATTGCTCTCGGTTCGACGGTGGGCGGTCTGCTTTTCGACCATCACGGCTACCAGAGCACCTTCCTGGCCAGCGCCGCGATGCTGATTATCGCAACCGTACTGATCTTTCTGACCTCGCGGGCAGACACTTCTGCCGCAGACCATTCATAAACCCAGGAGTAACGCCATAACAGTTAAAGCTTACGGCGCCCATGCGTGCATATTGCCGCTGGAGCCGATGGATAAGGCCTCGTCGTGAGGAAAGAATATGTCTACGGGCGGGGTCAGTCCAAATCACTCAATGTTGCGCCCATTTGTTCGAGAACTGGTCACCCTAATTTTATGATGTACGTTAGGTTTTCGCGTTCAGTAATATTACTTTTTACTCGATGACCGATTGCGTAGTACCTCTCCGACAACAGGAGCAGCGGTAAACGCGTTTGGCCAGCCGGCATAGAACGCGGCTTGGGTAACGATCTCACCAGCCTCCTCAGCAGATAGTCCATTATCCATCGCTCTGTTGAGGTGATAGCCAATCTGTGCACTTTGTCCGGATGCGATTAAGGCGCTGACCGTAACCAGGCTTCTGTCGCGGGGTTTCAGCGCGGGTCTTTGCCAGAGATCCAGGAACAGGGGTTCAGCAGTGAACTTAACCAGGCCTGGAGATATTGAGCCAACATTTTTTTCCACTGTTTCTGAACGCTGCTTTTCTGCTTCCTGATTGAGGGGGAGCAGATCCGGAGAAGCGTCAGGAATTGCATCCGCCGTAACGCCACGAGATTCAAAAACCGTTTTGGTCACGCTGATGGCTGACATTGCATTTGGCCAACCTGAGTAGAACGCCAGATGGGTAATGATTTCTGACAGTTCCGCTGGTGTCACGCCGCTATCGAGAGCGACTTCAATATAGTGCTTAAGCTCGCCTGGCTGGTTGCGGGCAATCAGCATGGCAATGGTCACCATACTACGGTCCCTGGGCGAGAGGGAATCGCGTGTCCACAGATCTTCAGTAATGGCTTCACGGCTGAAGCGCGCCAGAGCCGGAGAGACAGCACGAATATCAGCTTCCGAAATCGCTGAAGGTTCAATTTTCATCATCGCTTTACCTCTTGTTTCCTCAGCAATAGCAAAATCAGAAATAACAAGCGACATGGCCGCCGCTGCAATTATGCTTTTCATGTTAATCCTCACTGATCAACGGTGCGGATCCTGTTTGATTCCGCCTTTGTTACGAAGAAATACCGGTTTTACCGGGATAGCGTCCTTACTGGCGCTCATATGCGCCGTTTGCCTGAGATAGTCCCGAAAGTGTGGCGTTTTTCGGTGCAGTTGATACGCTTCCTCACTGGCGTAAATCTCATAGAAATACCAGCGGTTCGGAGTCTGTGAGTCTGTAGCGGCATACATAGCTAACACGCCTTTCTCTACTTTGAGCGACTCAGCCATTTCAGGCATGACGATGTTTTTAAATTCGGTCTGAAATTCAGGCTTTACCTCGACGATCACCAGATTATTAATGGTTCGCTCATTCGGTATGATGTGTTTGTCCCCCAGAAATTGGGGCTCCAGAATGATTTTATTTTTCCGTTCGATAATGTCAGGTGCCCGGGCAGCGAATGCCTTGTACGGGTCGCCATTCAGATGTTTGTGGTAAGCGCTTTCGTTTTCATAGAGCTCCACCATGAATGCATGACTTGGATGGTCGCTGCGTTGCAGGGCGTACATCGCCAGCGTACCTTCTTCATGAACAACCGAAGCAGAAATCGTCTGTCTGGCCACGTCTGCAAAATCGTTGCCCCGATCGGGCCTGACCCCAATCTCGAAGAGATTCATCACTGACTTATCCAGCACATCCGGTTTTGTTGCAAAAACCGGACTGCTTATTAGTATGCAAATTAAAAGCATAAGGCTCTTTTTCACGAGGCTCCTTTTACTGACATTACTGTTTAAGTCGTTCGATCAGCTGGTGCTGGTAGGAAGGTAGCCGATCGTTACGGGCGCCCTCAAAGACCAGGGGAGGAAGCCACGTCATACCTGCGTGCAGGGCGCTGGCTTTCATTGGTAAAAACACATCCGCGAGCGATACCCCGATCCTGCCGTCTGGCCCGTAAGTTGAGCTTCCCCCCGCAGCCGTACTGACAATAAGCATCTCCTTTCCCTGCCACAAACCGGGTCCGACACTCCCCCAGGTTTCATTAAGCCAGGCTTTCATCATCGGCGTAATATTGAACCAGTGTGTCGGGAAGATAAAAACGACACGACTGTGCTCACGCATCATTTTTCGCTCCGCGTCGCCATTAATCTGACGTGTGTCATAACCATACAATGTCTCAAGGTTGCGAACCGTCACGCCTTCCGGACTCTCAGCGGCTGCCTGCAGCCCTTTTGTCAGAACTGAGCGTTCCGGATAAGGGTGTGAGACGATAACGAGCGTTTTAATGTCGGTCTTTTCACGACTATGTGCATGGCTAACGGGCATCAGGAAGATAACTGCAAACAAAAACAACGCTGCTGCTCTGTGCTGCAGTAACCAGATCATAAAACCTCCTATAAAAGTGAATAAGGGCTACCGCGTCCAGACCTGCCTGGCGTCTTTCGTTTGCGGCGTGTTTTGCGCCATGATCCCCGTCAGAACATGCGGCTGGTAGGTTTCTTCCAGAAACCGGATTTCCTCCTGGCTCAGTTGAAGATTGACGGCGTTTACCGCGCCATCGACGTGATCTTTTTTTGTGGCCCCTACAACAGGTGACGTGACTTTTGTCAGCAGCCAGGCGAGAGATATTTCCGTCATGGACACCTGATGCCGTTCGGCAAGTTCGGCTACACGCTCAATAATGAGCCGATCCTGTTCAGCCGTGCTGTCATATTTCCCGCGCGCATAATCATCCTCCGCGGCTCGTCGCGTGTGGCCTTCTTTCCGGGAGAGACGACCGCTGGCCAGCGCGCTATAGGGGGTCATGGCGATATCATCTTCAGCGCACAGACCGAAGAGCTCTCGTTCATCTTCACGCATAATCAGGTTGTAGTGGCTCTGCACGGAAACAAAGGGCGTCAGCCCTTCGCGTTCGGCAAGGGCGTTCGCCTTCGCCAGCTGCCAGGCATAGCAATTGGAAATACCAATCGCGCGCACCTTGCCGGCGGTCACGGCGGCGTGCAGCGCTTCAAGCACCTCAATAACTGGCGTGTTGTAATCCCAGATGTGATAGATGTAGAGGTCGATGTAGTCCATCCCCAGATTCTGCAGGCTCTGGTCGAGCGATCGGGCTATGGCTTCTTTTCCGCCGATCCCCGCGGCAATTTGCGCGGCGGTTCGTGGCAGAAACTTGGTGGCCAGCACCACGTCCTCGCGTTTTGCCATCTCCCGCAGCGCCCGGCCAACGTATCGCTCGCTGGAGCCGTTCTGATAGGCGATGGCGGTATCGTAAAAATTGATACCCTTTTCGAGACCGTAGCGGATAATGTCCCGGCTTGCTGTTTCGTCCAGCGTCCAGCGATGCTGGCCCGTTAACGGGTCGCCAAACCCCATACATCCCATGCAGATGCGGGAGACCAGTAAGTCACTTTTACCAAGCCGGATATACTGCATCTTTATTCTCCCTTTGGATTATTCACGACGGAATTGAGCAGATCGACAAGCCTTGAAGCGTGTTCCCGGGCAAGCGTTTTTTGCTGCGCGATTTTGTCGGCATCCCGGTCGGCATAGCTGATACCGCAGGTATAAACCGGCGCCAGCAGCTCAAGATTGCACAGCCTTGCCGTGGTCTCGAACGGAATAAGATACGCTTCAATGGCATGGCCAAAGAAACCGTCAGCGGTATAGAGCGCCTGTGGCGCCCCGGTAGTGAAGGAGAGGAGCAGCTTTTTACCGCGCAGTTTCGCCGTTGAGCCATGCGCGAAGCCGTGGACAAAGACCTCGTCCAGCCATTGTTTCATTACCCCGGGTAGCCCATACCAGGAAAAAGGAAACTGCCAGACAATCACATCGGCCCTGAGCAGGCTTTCCTGCTCCGCAGCGATATTGAAGTTGCCGTCCGGATAGAGCCAGTCCAGACGACGAATTTCAGCATCGGGAAGGGCGGTCGCCACTTCATCAAGGATAGTGGCGTTGGCGACGGAATGGTTCAGCTCAGGATGACCTGAAACGACAAGGATATTTTTCATTTCAATCAGTTAAACATCATTGGTGGATATTTAACCCAGTATAGAGTGACAACATTATTTTTTTTAGAGCAGTAAAGACTCATTCACTTTTAGACAAAAACTAATAATGGTCGGCCGTTCTCATTGTGCTCAGTCATCATGAACCCGTGAACTACACCGTGATGCTCAGTAAACGTTCTGCATTGCGAAACGCGATGGCCTCTTTTTCAGCCTTGTTGACGGGCAGACTGTCGATAAATGTTTTTACACCGTCCAGGGTCTGATAGGGATAATCGACGGAGAACAGGATCCTTTCTGCCCCCATTAACTCGTAGATAAACTTGAAGTGCGGCAGTGTCAGCATACCTGACGGGGTAACGTAAACGTGCTCCTGGAAGGTCCTCGTTAGCGTTCGTGACAGACCCGTTGCAGCCAGTGGAAGACTGTCATCAAGACGTTGAAGCCAGAATGGCAGCATCTCTCCCCAGTGACCACTGATTACCTGCAGGTGGGGATATTTATCAAATGCGCCCGATAACATCAGCCGTAACAAATGGATCCCGGCTTCGTGATGCCAGCCCCAGCCAAACATAGAGAGCCTGGCGTTGACCTCTGCGCTGAAGCCCGTGAAGTAGGCCTGTTGCACGCTTTTAAACGGTAATCCGGGATGAAGGTAGAGTGGCACATTCAGTTTATTAAAGCGGGAAAGCAGGGAGTCATAGTCAGGATGATCGAGAAAGCATGAAGAGGGTCGGCCATTGAGAAGTGCCCCTTTAAATCCCAGTTCTTCTACTGCACGGACAAGCTCTTTTTCAGCCTCTTCCGGCTGTGCCCAGGGAAGTGTGGCAAATGCCGCGAAGCGATCCGGGTGATTTCTTACCGCCCCGGCAAGGCGGTCGTTTGCCGCCGCATTTAATGTTACCGCTTCATCCCCGGGTGCCAGCTGGGGGAATCCACCCACTGAGAGGATCTGCAGGGTAATTCCAGCCTCATCCATATCCCTGAGGCGGCGGCTTCCCAAATCTGCGCCTTTCGCGTTTATCAGCGCATTCTTTTCTATCTGCGGCCGGCTTCGGTCAGGATTATGACCATCAGCGACGGTTTTCCCCCAGTCGCCAAGGAAAGGCGCCTGCTCAAGCGCAACAGGCATACACGCTCGCCCTAACTCGCTGTCGAGATAATGTTCTTCGAGGCAAATGATTTTCATATTCTCACCCTTCATACAAAGCAGTAAAAGTGATACAGATTAGGATCACCCGGAACAGCCCGTTCGTGTGTGTCATTCATGACAGTCTGTCCCGGACGGGCGTTACACCATCGGTTTTTCCCAGGCGCCTCGTGTATCCACTCTGGTCTCTGTGGCGAGTTGTTCCAGCAGGATGATTTCCTCATCGCGTAACTGGATGTCTGAAGCGCAGGCGGCGTCCAGAACGTGATGGACTTTAGTCGCGCCGATGAGGGGAAGGGTACCTTTTGCAATAGCCCATGCGATGGCTATCTGTGCAACGCTGGCATTCCTTTCGGCTCCCATTTTTTTCATGGCGGCGGTTAATCTTTCTATCTGCGGCAGTACTGCGTTATAACTTTCGGCCCGGCCACTCCCGGCAGGCATGGGATGATTTGAATCATAACGACCACTGAGCGCGCCTTGCTCCAGGACCATGTAAGCAAAGAACGTGATGTTATTTTGTCGGCAATAATCAAGGATCCCGGCCTCTTCAGAGGCGCGATAGAGCAGGCTGTAGTGATTCTGTACTGCACTGAGGGAATAACCGGAAGCGTTAAGGATTTCGTTGGCGCGTCTGATTTGTGCCAGATTGTGGTTGGAAACACCGACGCGTTTGACCTTACCGCTTTGTAAAAGTGGGATCAGTCCTGGCGTCCATTTCTCAACATCGAGGGGATTATGGATCCAGTAGAAATCAATCGCGTCCACACCCAGGCGTCCCAGGCTGGCCTCAAGCATATCGCTGACAGGCTGCGCTGACTGTTCGTTCGCAATCTGCGGCGTGAATTTGGTGGATAAAATCATATCCTCGCGGGGGAATTGACGGACTAACGTTCCCAGCGCAGCCTCTGAACTCCCCATGCCATATACTGCTGCGGTATCCCAGAGATTGAGGCCCTTACTCATGGCCGTGGTGAACACGTCTGCCATCTGAGTATCAGAAAGATGATTGCCGAAGACGGTGTCGCCACCGGCAAAGCCTGTGCCCCAGGACCATGTGCCGAGCGCGACGGGAGGAAGAGTTTTCATATTCAGCTCCTGAAAAAAGGCCGGATCGTTGCTGACGTAAACCGGCCAAAGAGGGTGAGTAACGATGAAAGACAGATGAATGAATTAAGCTGTCTGGCGGAGCGCATTTAACAGCGCCACACCGACACCGTGCGCTGAAGCGGGATTCTGCCCCGTGATAAGGCGACCGTCGGTAACCACGTTTTCAGACCAGTTCGGGGCTTCATGATGAAGCGCGCCATGCTCGCGGAGTGCAGTCTCAAGCAGGAAGGGAACCACATCTGTGGTGTGAACTTCTTCCTCTTCCTTGTTGGTAAAGGCCGCCACGTTTTTGCCTTTTACCAGGTATTCCCCGCTACTGAGCTTTGCGTCAACCAGTGCCGCAGGCCCGTGGCAGACGGCTGAGACAATCCCATCATTTTCATACACTTCGCGGATAATACGCTGGGCATCCTGGCTATCACGGAAATCCCACATGGTTCCATGGCCACCCGCAAAGAAAACGGCGCTGTAATCGGTACCGTTCAGCTCGGATAACGCAGGCGTTGTGGCCAGGCGCTGCTGAAAATCGGTTTCGTTCCAGTACCAGGCGTTGACAGGGTCACTGAGGTCAAATCCATCCACCGGCGGCTGTCCCCCACGAATGCTGGCTATCGTCGTTTTTAGTCCGGCATCTTCCAGTACTTTCAGCGGATGCGTCAGCTCGGCCAGGAAAAAACCGGTCGGTACACCGGATGCACCTTTAATTGGATGGCTGGAGACAACACACAGCACGGGTTTATCTGCAGGTTTCATATCGGGCCTCACTTTTACTTTTTGAATTCAGCGGCAAAAAGATTTTCCCAGTTAATAAAGGAGCCAAGCGGAATGCACTCGAAGCTTAATAAGCCTGCTTTTGCCAGCGGGAATTCGGCCATGACGTTCACCGCTTCATCGACAGAGTCACATTCAAGAAAAATAGCGACGCCAGGTCTGTCCTGACGGAAGTAGATGTCGCGGATGAAGCCGGATTTATACAATCCCCAGGCGTGCAGGGCTTCAGCGTTAAGGTGTGGAGCATATTTTTCCAGCGATGCTCCAGGTGCGGGGATATCCAGACATAAAATTCGCATCATAGTCTCCTGAACTCAGGTCGTTGTAGAAAGAGATAAAAGTATAAGAGGCGAATTTCATGAAGATTAGAGGAGCATTGACTTAAGCATCTTTAGACTGTACTTAATAATCTGGCGGAGATTGTTTAAGGAACACATTATGAATAATGCCCTTTATAACCAGATACGCATCTTTCAGAGCATTGCACGTGAGGGTAATATTTCGGCAGCCGCAAGAAAACTGGCAATTACGCCTCCTTCCGTCAGCAATGCGCTTAAGCTGCTTGAAGAGCATATTGGCCATCCGCTTTTTGTGCGTACGACCCGCCGTATTGAGCTGACGGAAACCGGGCAGCTGTTGCTAGAACAGACCGCTGCGGCGGTGGAGTCGCTGGAAAATTCGCTTGAAAGCATTCGCGACCAGAATCAGGAGCCCTCTGGTATCGTGCGAATCACACTCTCGCGTTTTGCCTATTTGTTAATTCTTAAGCCTGCAATGGCGAAATTCTGTCAGCAATATCCGGGCATACAGCTGGAAATATCGGTCTATGACGGTACCGTGAATATCATCGAAGAACGTTTTGATCTGGGGATCCGTTTTGGCGATATTCTTGAAGGCGGGGTGGTGGCGCGGCCGTTAATGAAACCCTTTCGTGAAGGATTATATGCATCCTCAGCTTATATCAGCGAGCATGGAATGCCTGAGGTGCCGGCAGACCTCAGTCAACACAAGCTGATTGGCTACCGTTTTATCACTAACAACCGCATCCTTCCGTTGCTCCTGAACGACCACGGAGAACAACTGACGGTTGAGATGCCCGGGCAGTTAATCAGTAACGATATCGATGTTATGGCTGACGGGATCCGTAACGGGCTGGGAATTGGACGCCTGTTTGAACCCATCTGGCAGTTACAGCCCGACAGGGAGCACTTTATCCCCGTGATGGAGTGCTACTGGAAAACCTACCCGCCAGTTTATCTCTATTATCCCAAAAACGCGGGTAAAACGAAAAGAGTGAAGACCCTGATTGATTTTCTGCTATCCGCTACGAGGCGATAAAGACGTTAACTCATTGTTCAGTATGGAGGCGCTATTTCACAACCCCAGCGGCCTGGCCTCCTGTATAAACTCAATCAGAAGACGAAGCCCGGTCGGCAGTTGCCGGCGGCTTGAATAATAGATATGAAAACCTTCCTCCAGCGGGGACCATTCCGTAAGCACCAGGCGGAGCCGCCCATCCTTGACATAGGGAGCAACGAGAGGCTCCGGAAAATACATCAGGCCAGCCCCGCCCAGTACGGCCACAAGGCCCGTTTCGGCATGATTGACCGTCACTGAGCCTGGCACTGTCATTTGGTATGTTTCGCCGTCTCGCTTAAGTTCCCAGCGATAAACCCGATCGTCGCCGAGACGATTGCTGATGCAGCGATGGTGTAATAAATCATCCGGATGTTCAGGCGTTCCGTAGCGTTCCAGGTAGTCGGGGGAGGCCGCGATAACCCAGCGAATATCGGCGGATAAACGCCGGGCAACCATATCCTCCGGGACGGTGCCGCCATAGCGGATGCCGGCATCGAAGCCCGCATCAGTGACGTCAACCATACGGTTGCTGGCCACAATATCGATTTCAATATCGGGATAGCGATCCATAAAAGCGGGCATGACCGGCGCAAGCAAAAGATTTGCCGCTTCAACGGCTGCATTGATGCGGATACGTCCGGTAGGGGTATTGCGATACCGGTTAAGCGATTCAAGCGCGCCTTCTATGGTGTCGAAAGGCTGAAGAACAGACTGAACCAGTTCCTCACCAGCTGCCGTAGGGGTGACGCTCTTGGTCGTGCGATTAAGCAGGCGAACCCCGAGCCGGGTTTCCAGTCCCTTCAGGGCATGACTCAGCGCTGATGCACTGACGCCTAGTTCAATCGCCGCACGGCTGAAGCTGCGATGACGTGCAATCGCCATGAAATAAATGAGATCGGCAACATCAGCTCTGCTTATTTGCATACAGAATAGTTTTCCTTGTGCGTTAAGGCCCGAATGCGTTGATAAGGAAATGATATACACCTTAGACCGATTAGGGCTAATCCGTTGCTGAATTTTATTCACAAGTCCATCCATTCATGTCCTCTCACTGAACACGTTGTGCTTCGTTATTCTTGAAAATTATGCACTCTGGCTGGTGGGCCAGGGCGGAACATTCACCTAACGGAGCCGTTTATGAACTATACGCATCTTGGCCGCACCGGCCTGAAAGTCAGCCGCCTTTGTCTCGGAACCATGAATTTTGGTGACGTCACCGACGAGAAAACCAGTGCCCGCATTCTGGATGAAGCGCTTGAGGCGGGTATCAATTTCATTGATACAGCGGACGTGTATGGCACCGAACAATCCCCCGATATCCAGCAAGGCTCAGGGCTGTCCGAGGAAATTATTGGTCGCTGGCTTCAGCAGGGTGGCCGCCGTGACCGTATCGTTCTGGCGACGAAAGTCTATCAGCCTATGGGACCTGGTCCGAACGATCGCCGGCTTTCTGCTTACCATATTCGCAAGGCCTGCGAGGACAGTTTGCGACGTCTTAAGACCGACCATATTGACGTCTATCAGATGCATCACATCGATCGTCATACACCGTGGGAAGAGATCTGGCAGGCCATGGAACTGCTTGTTCAGCAGGGAAAGGTTCTTTATATCGGTAGCAGCAATTTCGCCGGCTGGGACATTGCGACTGCGCAGTCAGTCGCCACGGCCCGTCATTTCCTGGGCCTGGTCGCCGAGCAAAGTCTCTACAATCTGACTGCCCGAACTATTGAGCTGGAGCTCATTCCCGCATGCCGTCATTTTGGCCTGGGACTGATCCCCTGGAGCCCGCTTGCCGGAGGGTTGCTTGGCGGCGTACTGAAAAAGATGGCAAGCGGGCGCCGAGCAAGGCCCGCGTTTGCCCGCCAAATTGAACAGTATCGTCCGCAGCTGGAAGCCTATGAAGGATTATGTGAGAACCTCGGCGAAACCCCTTCCGATGTGGCGCTGGCCTGGCTCCTGCAGAATCCTGTCGTTACCGCTCCACTGATTGGGCCTCGTACGGTCGAACAACTCCAGCAGGCGCTTCACGCAACGACAGTCACGCTATCAGACGACACCATGAGCTGTCTCGACGAAATCTGGCCAGGCCCCGGGGGAGAAGCGCCTCAGGCTTACGCCTGGTAATGACCAAATTGATGAATCCTTTCTTCGTTATAGGGAGTTCCAGTTTATGAGCAAGATGATGCATGACCAGCCTTCTGCTGCCGTACCCGCTTCCTGGGACCGGCGCAATTTTCTGATCGCCGGCGCCGGTCTGGCGTTGGCCGCAACCACCCTTGGCAGGAGCGGCGCCGTGATGGCGAAACCGGCTGGTCAGGACACGCCGAACGCCCCTGCGGATGCTGTTCCCGTCCAGAAGGAAACCTTAACCACGCGTAAACTCGGCTCGCTGGAGGTTTCCGGCATGGGACTCGGGTGCCTGCCGATGGTGGGCTATTACGGCGGAGGTCCGCGCGATCGTAAAGCCATGGTTTCGCTCATCCGGGCAGCCTTCGAACAAGGTATCACGTTCTTTGATACTGCCGAGGTGTACGGCCCCCATCTCAGTGAAGAATTTGTCGGGGAAGCACTGGCCCCCGTTCGCGATCGTGTGGTGATTGCCACCAAGTTCGGCTTCGGCGTGGAGGAGGGGAAGCCCACTTCCCTTAACAGCCATCCTGACCATATCCGCCGCGCCGTAGAAGGCTCACTAAAGCGTCTGAAAACGGACCACATCGATCTTCTCTATCAGCATCGCCCCGACCCGAATGTGCCGATCGAGGATGTGGCGGAAACCGTGAAGGCGCTGATCCAGGAGGGGAAAGTGAAACACTGGGGACTGTCGGAAGCGAGTGCCAGGACAATCCGGCGCGCACATGCGGTACTCCCTGTGACTGCAGTGCAGAGTGAGTATGCCATGTGGTGGCGGGAACCGGAGACGCGGATATTTCCAACGCTCGAAGAGCTGGGTATCGGTTTCGTACCTTACTGCCCGACTGCCCGCAGCTTCCTTGCCGGAGCAGTCAATCCAAGCCAGCGGTTCGACAGCACCGATCGGCGGCATAACCTGCCACGCTTCCAGCCCGATGCCCTGGCCAAAAACATGGTGCTGCTTGAATTCGCGCAGTCGTGGGCCCGTCGCAAAAACACCACTCCGGTTCAGTTCGCGCTGGCCTGGGTGATGGCGCAGCGGCCCTGGATTGTCCCTATCCCGGGTACGACGCAATATCCGCACCTGATAGAAAACAGCGGCGCACCGCAAGTCCGGTTGACGGACAGCGAGCTACGCGAAATCGATGCGGCGCTTGCCAAAATCCCATTGCAGGGCGGTCGCGCCGATCCGTTTACCGAAAGTCAGTTTGATAAAAGTTAATACCTGCTGTCACAGGGAGACTGCAGGTGAAGTCTCCCTCTGTATTATTGCCGGGGATAAACCACATGAATGGACTAAATCATAACGCGCTTACATGCAGTGCCGTCCCCATACCGCCCTGGGAGCGTTCTCTTCAGACCGTGGAGGCCCAGCCGTACTTCAGCGTTTCACAGGCATCGCTCGTGCTCGAAGGGATCGTGTTCGATCGGAACAATAACCTGCTGTTTGTTGATGTGGCAACGGGGCGCGTGTTTAAGCTAACCCCGGAGCGGCAGCTTTACATTGTCCTTAAGGAGAATACGTTTGGTGCTTCCGGCCTGGCGGTACACAAAGATGGACGGATCTTTATCGCCTCGGTGGGCGATATGCAGCGAGGTTCTGTTCGGGCTATCGAACCCAACGGCACCGGTGAGCAGATGATTGTTGCTCCTGATGCCGGATTTCTTGTCAACGACCTGGTCTTTGATAATCAGGGCGGATTTTATTTCACTGACAGCCGGGGAAATTCAGCCGATCCACAGGGTGGGGTGTTCTACGTTAGTCCCAATGTCGGGTCAATTCATGCCATCCTGCCTGGACTCGCGGTCGGGAACGGCATAGCGATTGACCCCGCTGGCTCTCAGATATGGGCCACAGAACACGCTAAAAACAGGCTTCATCGCGTAAGACTGTCAGACGCCACCACGGTCGCCCCGTTTGGTTCAGTTGTTACCTATCAGTTCACCGGGCCGGCGCCAGACGGGGCCCGTGTCGACAGCGAAGGCAATGTATATGTGGCCATCTCAGGCCAGGGCCGCGTCATGGTCTTCAACCGCAACGGACTGCCGATTGGGCAAATTGTGCTGCCTGACCGCGACAAAGGCCGTAACCTTAAATCGACAAGCCTGGCGATCCGCCCCGGGCATCGCGAGTTGTTTATTGTCGCCAACAGCGGGACCGAACCTGGTGGAGCGATGATTTTTCGATCGGGCGCATTCGCGCCGGCACCGTTTCCCTTTTCACATCAGTGACCGGGAGTGAGTGGTCTGGGAGACCCGGCAACGCCGGGCCAGGGCTGGGTGTTAACAGTTCTGGATTGCTGAAGGCGGCGTGAGGGAAGGCGGCGTATCCGGAAGCGGGGGAATGATCCCGTCAACGGGGTGCGGCAGATAGTGTGCCTCGAGTTCCATGATTTCGGCATCGCTCAGAGAAAAGTCCAGCGCGCTGATAGCCGTGGAAAGATGTTCTGGTTTCGTTGCGCCAATGATCGGTGCTGTGATGACGGATTTTGATAACAGCCAGGCAATTGCAACATGAGCTCTTGGCACCGCGTGCTTTTCAGCAATGCTGGCAACAACATCAATAACGGGCTTATCCAGAAGGGCTGCGTTCTCATACATTTTTAACGCAAAGGCATCGTTTTGCGTTCGTCGGGACGTGACACTCCAGTCGCGCGTGAGCCTGCCGCGTGCCATCGGACTCCAGGGGATCACCCCAACGCCCTGGTCTTCACACAGGGGCAGCATCTCGCGCTCTTCTTCCCGGTAAAGCAGGTTGTATTGCGGTTGCATCGTGATAAATCGGGTCCAGCCGTTACGCTCAGCGGTATGCTGCATTTTTGCAAAGCGCCAGGCTTCCATAGAAGATGCGCCGATGTAACGTACTTTTCCTGCTTTAACGAGGTCATGCAGAGCCTCCATGGTCTCTTCAACAGGCGTGGAGTGGTCAAAGCGGTGAATCTGAAAGAGATCCACATAATCCATGCCTAAGCGCATCAGGCTATCGTCAATAGACTGAAAAATGGCCTTGCGGGAAAGAAACCCGGTATTGGGTGAGTTGCGCCACGGAAAGAAGGTCTTTGTCGCTACAACGATCTCGTCACGTCTGGCCATTTCTCTCAGCGCTTTTCCAGTAATCTCTTCAGAACTTCCGCCTGAGTAGATATTCGCGGTATCAAAAAAATTAATGCCGGCTTCAAGCGCCTGGCGAATGAGCGGACGTGACGCCTTTTCATCCAGGGACCAGGGTTGAGGCAACCGTTCAGGTTCGCCATAGCTCATACAACCGAGACAAAGACGGGAGACTTTCAACCCGCTACGACCCAGATTCACATACTTCATTCGGTGTTCCTTCTTTTATTGCCAGCAATTCTGTATGTGACAGGGTATTGCACTGGTATGAAGGGAACCAGCATGCGCCATTGAATGGTGTTATGAGTTTTTTTCACAAGTAGTCGACAATGGAATTAAAATCGAAGTACAGTCCCGACAAAGTAACATTGGTGATCGCATCAAACATCCCTGCTTTCATAATGCGCTATTGGTAACAAAAATCTCCATGGGCTGTTAACACTTATTAATATCTCAAGTATAGTTGGGATTCATATGTTAAATTTGGTGGCTATATGGACCTAAAAATTCTACGTTACTTCCTGACCGTTTCAAACACTAACAATATTACCAAGGCTGCGGATTTGCTACACATTACGCAGCCAACATTAAGTCGCCAGCTAATAATGCTTGAACAGAGCCTTGGTGTGGAGTTGTTCGAAAAAAATGGCAGGGCAATGACCCTCACACCAGAAGGTAAATTATTAAAGAGTCGCGCCAGAGATATTTTGGATCTTGCTGCACTAACAATAAAAGAACTAACCGAAAAGAATGTTTTAGTTTCTGGTGAAGTTACCATTGGAATAGTGGAGTCACAGGGTAGCGAATTACTTTTAGACTTAATTAAACCCTTCTCTTTATCTTACCCTAACGTCAGGTTTAACTTCTATTCTGGCGTAACAGAATATATCATCAAAAAAATGGATGAAGGAGAGGTTGATATTTGTGTGTTATTAGACCCGGTTGATACATTAAGTTATAACGTCATAAGATTACCCACATATGAAGAATGGGGTGTGCTGCTACCCGTCGACGATCCTTTAGCCAAAAAGGAAAAAGTTGAAATGAAAGATCTGATCCATCAGCCACTGATGCTTCCAGCGAGGCCTTCTGTTATTAATGAAATAGAAAACTGGTTTGGCCGCTCGAAATATCATATTAATATATTAGGAACCTACAACAGTCTTGTCATACCTATTCAAAGCGTCAGGAAAGGTATTTGTTACGTGGTATGTATTGATAGCCCACTTGTACGTAATGTGAATGGATTAACTTTTCGGCAGTTTAACCCGATAAGGCGTACACAAAGCCTGGTTCTATGGAAAAAAGGCCGTATATTTAATACCGCAACAGATTTATTTGTTAAAACGATTTCACGCTATCTGAACCAACCTGAATACTAATAGCCAACGTCTAACGATTAATGTCAGGGTGATTTAACCGGACAAACAGCCAAAACATGAACTCTTTATCTTCATTATAGTTGTGATATCCATCACATTATTTAAAGGAGGTTGAATTCTTATGCTGTAAAAGTAGCATCTGGATCTCGTTTTATGATTATGGACATACTGAAATCGACCAGTAACAGTAGTTTATGTAAAAGCGAAAAAAACAAACCCGATGATTATCAAGAGGTTTTGTTGCTGTGTCATTACGATTACCATGCCTGTGAGGCATAGTAATGCATAGTTTAAAGGTATTTGATTCAATATTTTTCAACTGTTAGATTCCCAGCATCAAAAACTGGAGAATCTTAATGAGCGGTAAATACCATAATCTGATAACCTCTATAATTTCTCATATTGGCGGGATTGGGAATGTAAAAGATTTAACCCATTGCCAAACTCGGTTGAGATTTGTTTTGGTTGATAATAATATTGACATTGCTAAATTGAAATCCCTTGAAGGGGTAATCAATGTCATTATGAGTGGAGGTCAGTGCCAGGTGGTTGTCGGCACTCATGTTAAGGATGTTTTTGATGCATTTAATGACGCGTACCCAGCACGCAGCTCCAGCAGTTCTAATATATCCACATCGAAGAATAGAAAAATAAGTTTAAGTTCAGTTATGGACTTTATCTCTGGAACATTCAACCCTCTCATACCCGCTATTTCCGGGGCAGGGATGGTAAAAGCATTGCTGGCTTTACTTGTCGTGTTTAACCTTATTGGTAAGGAAGAGAAGACCTATGTAGTTATAAACTTTATGTCTGACGCTGTTTTTTACTTTTTGCCAATTTTACTTGCCTATAATGCGGCATCAAAATTAAAGTGCAATCCAATACTTGCCGCAGTGCTTGGTGGTATTTTACTTCATCCTCAATTTGTCCAGTTACGATTGACAGGCGATCCAATAGAGATTTTTGGGTTGTCTGTTAGGCTCGTAAACTATGGTTCCTCTGTTGTTCCAATTTTACTCATTGTTTGGCTACAGTCATTTGTTGAACGTTTTTTGAATACAATAGTGCCTAATGCCATCAAGATTATCTTTGTCCCTATGTTGACTCTGATGTTTGTCGGTATTATAGGGTTAACGCTGCTTGGTCCACTGGGAGGGTATATTGGAGATTATATTGCATTAGCTTTTGTGGGTTTACAATCTGTCGGTAGTTGGACAGTGGTTTTCCTTGTAGCAACACTTTGGCCAATATTAGTTATGTTTGGCATTCATTTTAGCATTACGCCACTTTCTATTGCACAACTTACAACATTAAAAGTCGAAAATATTATTGGTCCAGGTGCGATGATAGCCAATATCAGTCAGGCCGTTGCTGCGCTGGTTGTTGGTTTTAGAACTCAGGATAATACTACTCGTCAAATCGCTCGTTCTTCAGGAATCACTGCACTAATGGGGATTACAGAGCCTGCACTCTATGGTGTAAATTTACCAAAAAAATACCCGTTAATCGCTTGTATGACAGGAGCCGCTTGCGGTGGTTTATATGCCGGGATTACAGATGTGTATCGTTATGCCGTGGGATCATCGGGACTTCCAGCCCTGCCTTTATATCTTGGCGAGAACCTGTGGAACATCTTTAATATTCTTATTGCATTACTTATTTCCGTTATAGTAACGGCTATCCTTACCTATATTCTTAGTCTGAAATACGAACCGGCTTCAGTGTGTACCGATAATGATGAAGCACCTGCAGAATCGCACATTTCAGCAGAAAAAAATAATATAGAAGGGATAATGAATCCAATAAAAGGGAATGTAATCCCATTAGAAGAAGTAGAGGATGAAGTTTTCTCTTCCGGTGCCCTTGGAAAAGGATTAGCCATCGTTCCTGTTGAAGGAAAGGTATTGGCACCATTTGACGGTACCGTTGTTTCAGTTTTCCCGACTTTCCATGCTATCTGTCTGGAATCAAATAATGGTGTTGAATTATTGATCCATGTTGGTATTGATACCGTGTCATTGAAAGGGGCGCCCTTTAAGTCTTACATTGAAAAAGGACAGAAGGTGACTTCAGGACAACTCATGATTGAATTTGATATTGGGGCGATTAGCGCAGCCGGTCTTTCTCTGCACACCCCTGTTATTATTACTAATCTTGAAGAAACTTCAGAGCTTGAATATACACAAGACCAACACAAGGTAATTGACGCCACGAAAAAGATAATGAGCGTCAAGTTATAAATGTATTCCGAATCAATAATATTAAGGGCTTAATATGCTATACAAAAATCTTAAAGTTTTTCCGGATAAATTTTTATGGGGAGCATCGACTTCAGCTTTCCAGGTTGAAGGAGGGTGGAATTGCGATGGCAAAGGTCCTTCGGTCCAGGATGCCCTTGGTGCTCGGCATGCTGACATTACCGATTTTACTGTAGCGAGCGATCATTATCATCGCTATAAAGAAGACGTTCGTTTATTTGCTCAAATGGGATTAAAAAGTTATCGTTTTTCAGTTTCATGGTCGAGAGTATTGCCTCAGGGGCAAGGTGAAATAAACGAGAAAGGGGTTGATTTCTATAATAATTTAATTGATGAGCTGTTGCGTTACAATATAGAGCCTATATTGACTCTGTATCACTTTGATTTGCCATTGAAACTTGAAGAGCAAGGTGGATGGAGTTCAAGAAAAACCATTGATGCATTTATAGAATACGCGAGATTGATATTTGATCGTTTTGGTGACCGGGTAAAATATTTTTTAACTATAAACGAACAAAACGTAATGATTTTACACGGTAATGCCATTGGAAAAAAACATAACAGCAAAAAACACGCTTACCAGGAAGCACACCATATGTTTGTAGCACAGGCAGCAGTGATGAAACTGTGCCACGAACGTGTGCCTGAGGGTAAGATTGGACCAGCACCAAATATTATATCGGTATACCCAGCGTCCTGCCATCCAGAGGATATTATTGCAGCAGACAACTGGATGGCAATTCGTTGTTGGCTTTATCTTGATATGGCAGTTTATGGCCAATATAACAGCCTCGCCTGGTCATATTTATGTGATCGAGGTTATCAGCCTGATGTCCTGGAGGGAGATGATGAAATACTGAAGAATGCTAACCCTGATTTCATTTCTATTAATTATTATGCCACAATGACGGTCAGTGCGAGTCGTAATGATGGTCATGATATTACCTTCCGCGAAGGTGATCAGCAGATCACCTATGGTGAGGAAGGTATTTATCGGGCAGCAGTTAACCCTTATCTCGAGAAAACAGATTATAACTGGCTGGTCGACCCTATAGGTTTTCGCACGACTTTAAGAGCCGTATGGGATAAATATCGATTACCCATCATGATCTCTGAAAATGGGTTAGGTCAACATGATTGTCTTGTAAATGGTAAAATTGATGATCAATACCGCATTGATTATTTACAAAAGCATATTGAACAAATGCAGCTTGCAATAACCGATGGTGTAGAAATTTTCGCTTATTGTCCCTGGGCCGCTATAGACTTAATCAGCACCCATCAAGGCTATGGCAAGCGGTATGGATTTATATATGTTGATCGTGATGAATTTGATCTTAAAGAGCTCGCCAGAATCCCGAAAAAAAGCTTCTGGTGGTATAAAGATGTGATTAGCAAGAATGGCTTGTCCAGGCCCTGAATTATTTATTTGATTAATTATAAAGTATACCCCATCTGGTTAACCTAAAAATTAGATGGGGGGATGCTGTTTATCTTTTATTTAACAGATGATAGTGTTCATAAATACTTATTGTTAACGCTTGGCAAACAACAATAAAATCAAAATCACAAGGGTACTAATTGATGGCAATCAAGAACAGCCTTACAAAACTTATATGTATTTCTGCACTTCTACTAGTTAATGCTTATGCTATTTCTGCACCGACTCTTTCGACGGAGGATATTGATGCAATTGTTCGGAAGTTAAAGGAAGAGTTATCGAACGACGATAAGTTAAAATTCAAAGAGAATGACAACAAAAAATTAATTGCGAATAAAATAACGACAGGTGAACCATTATCCGCCTCGACGAATGAGGCAGGTACATTTAATAATATGTCGGATAGTGAATTCCACGATCTTGCGTTAAAGATTAAGAAGGAAATAGGGTTTAATTATTCCGGTTATTTTCGTGCAGGAATGGCAACAACAACCAATGGTGGTCCGAAAGACTATGCCATTGGTAGTCTTGGACGATATGGTAATGAAAACACGGGGTGGTTTGATCTCACCTTTACACAGCGAGTGTTTAAAGATCAAACTAGAGAGGCTGAAGCAATCGTTACTCTGGACGGTAATGTTAGCCAGTCAAATTCCAGTGGATGGTTCGATACACCCTCTGAGAAGGGCAGTTATCTACAATTTTCAGATATGTATCTAAAAACCACGGGTTTTATACCACCAATTCCTGATGCAATATTGTGGGTTGGTAAGCATAAAATTGCTAAACGAGAACTCCAGATGCTTGACTGGAAATATCATAATGCAGTAACCGCAGGCGGTGTAGGCTTAGAAAATATCACATTGCCTGTTGGTAGTTTGGATATTGCATTACAACGTCAGGATAAGGATGCTGCTGATGAAACAGTCAACACGAATTTCATTGATTTTCGTTATAATAAAATACCTGTATCTCATAATAAGACATTGGAAATAGATGGTAAATATCATATGGCAAATAAAACAGATAGCCAGAATGATATCGAATTTAAAGATGCTGCAATGGGAACTATCACTTTAACCACACAACATGATGATGGTGGTTTCAATGAATTTGGGTTTCAACTTGGTAATAATTCGATTGCTAGTAGCATGGCTAAAATAAATGACTCAGAACCGGGCTATTTGTATATACCAGGCAGTGCCAGTGGCTATACATGGCGCTTTATCACACAAGGGGAAAATTATTTATCCCCCAATATAATAATGGCCAGCACAGTAGTTGCTGGGATGGCTAAAAATATTCATACCATTGAAGATAAACATCCACACTCTGACTCGGAATTTTTGCGTGCAGTGGTTCGGCCAGCCTGGATTTGGGATCAGTATAATCAAACAGGAATAGAGTTGGCTTATTTTAATCAAAGAAATACTAATATCGACGGAACTCTTCGAGAATCAGGCTATAAAGCAACAGTTTATCATGCACTTAAAGTTGCAAATAGCATGTTAAAATCACGCCCGGAAATTCGCTTCTATACCACCTATATGGATGCAATTCATAACGAAATTACTAATTTCAGTTTCAATGACGATAAAAGCCGTCAGTTAAGCTTTGGCGTTCAGGCAGAATTGTGGTGGAGATGAACGGCCTATATATTTTTCACATTTTTATAACAATGATTATTCACTGTAAAAATTCACTGGCCATCCAATACATCCGATAATTGAATGGAGGCCAGTCTCTTAACAGAAGGTAACCGGCATCATGTAACTCAGTAGCCAGCCGTTCGTGGTAAACACCGGTGGCCTCCATCACCACATGAACTTCTTCCGGACCGCAGTGCTGGAGCCTGAGCCAGCGAAGTATATTTTCAACTGAATTGCCCACGTCGTGCCAGAAGCGTAACTAATAACGCCAGAAGCCCGCAAATATTGATGCTTCGTTTCGCCAGGATGCTTACACTTACACCCAAACCAAAAAAAGCCCCTGCGTACAAGCAGGGGCAAGCCATGTCAGAGCTTATTATTTATTAGTTAAACACCATCCCGCCGTCGATCAGCAATGACTGACCGGTCATATAATCAGAATCCGGGCTGGCAAGATAGGAGACGCAGGCGGCGACATCTTCCGGCTCGGATAGCCTACCGAGGGTGATGCGTTTGGCGAACTCGGCGGTACCGTAGCCCAGCGGTTTACCGGCGGCTTCTGACACCTGGCGGTCAATTTCGGCCCACATCGGCGTTTTGACAATCCCCGGGCAGTAGCCGTTGACCGTGATGCCCAGCGGCGCGAGGTCGCGAGCGGCGGTCTGGGTTAAGCCGCGCACCGCGAATTTACTGGAGCTATACACCGCCAGCTCCGGGTTGCCGACGTGGCCGGCCTGGGAGCAGGCGTTGATGATTTTCCCGCCGTGCCCCTCTTTCTTAAAGGCTTCGACCGCCGCCTGAATGCCCCAGATCACCCCTTTGACGTTGATGTTGTAGACTTTATCGACAATTTCCGGGGTAATGGACTCGATCGGCGTGGACGGCGCCACGCCGGCGTTGTTGACGATGACGTCGAAGCCGCCCAGCGTTTTGCGCGCCTGTTCGACGGCGGCGAACACCTGATCGCGGTCGGAGACATCCACTTTCACCGCCATGGCGCGGCCGCCGGCCTGGTTGATTTCGGAGGCGACCGCTTTGGCGGTGGCGTCGTTATAATCGGCAATGGCCACGGCAAATCCATCCTTCACCAGACGAAGGGCGATAGCTTTACCAATCCCCTGGCCGGCGCCGGTAACAAGTGCGACTTTTTTCATTTTCCTTTCCTTATTGTGATGACTTACAGAATCTGACTCAGATGCAGCTGGCCCATCAGCAGCGGGTTATCACGATAATCCACCGGAATGGCCACCACCGCCGGGCCGTCGACGTCCATCGCCGCGCGCAGGGTCGGCTCCAGCGCCTCGGCGCTTTCCACGGCAAACCCTTTGGCGCCGAAGGACTCGGCATAGGCTTTAAAATCCATCGGCCCGAACTCGACGCCGGACAGGCGCTGATATTTTTTCTCTTCCTGGATGGCCACCATGTTGTAGCCGTTATCGACCCAGATCAGGTGCAGCACGTTGGCTTTCAGGCGGACGGCGGTCTCCAGCTCCATGCTCGACTGCAGGAAGCCGCCGTCGCCGGAGACGGAGACCACTTTGCGCTCAGGATTGACCAGCCAGGCGCCGATGGCCCAGGGCAGGGCGACGCCCATGGTCTGCTGGCCGTTGGAGATCATCACCTGACGGGCGCGGAAGCTGTACAGGTAGCGGGCAATCCAGATATGGAAGCTGCCCATGTCCACGGTCAGCGTGACGTCGCTGTTGACGATATCCTGCATGGCGCGAACGATGCGCAGCGGATGCAGAGCAAACTGATTCAGCTGCGCGCCGCGGCGGTCCAGCAGTTCGCGCTGGTGCTGGCGGTCGCGGAGGATCTCCGCCGCCTGCGGGGAGAGCACCAGCCGGCGATCGATATTTTGCGCCAGCTTGTTGAGGGTGCCGGCGATATCGCCCACCAGCTCGACGTCCGGGGTGTAGTTGCGCTCTTCATAGGCGGGCAGGACGTCGATATGCACCAGCGTCGCGTTGCCGCTGTTCCACATCGCCGGTTCATATTCCACCGGGCTGTAGCCGATGCAGATCACCAGGTCGGCGAGCTGCAGCAGACGGTCCCCGGCCTGGTTGTTAAACAGCCCGACCCGGCCGGCGAAGCGAGAGAAGTTATCCTGATTCACCGCCCCGGCGGCCTGATAGGTGCTGGTGACCGGAATATGGCTGGCCTCCAGCAAACGGCGCAGCGCCGCGCTGTTCTCCGGCTGGCTGGCCATCAGGCCGAGCAGGAAGATCGGGTTTTTCGCCTGAGCGATAAGCTTCGCCACCTGGTCGATGGCGGCATCCGGCGCGGCGCCCATCTGCGGGGCCCCGCTGGCCGGCAGTACTTTGCCGCTGACCGGGCCATCGACCACATCCTGCGGCAGGCTGACGAACGCGCTGCCCGGGCGGCCCTGCTCGGCGGCGCGGAAGGCGTTGGAGACCACTTCCGCCAGCGCGTCCGGCGCGGTCACCTCGACGGCGTATTTCGTCACCGGGCTGAACATCGCCACCGTATCCATACTCTGGTGGACCTGTTTGGCTTTATCGGCGCGTTTCACCGCGCCGCCCAGGGCCACCACCGGGTCGCCTTCGCTGTTGGCGGTGGCCATACCGGTGATCAGGTTGGAGCAGCCCGGGCCGGAGGTGACCAGCGCCACGCCGGCTTTACCGGTAATGCGCCCGACGGCGGCGGCCATAAACGCGGCGTTGGCTTCGTGGCGTACCGGAATAATGCGAATGGAGGAATCCAGCAGTGAGTCGAATACCTTGTCGATTTTGGCGCCAGGGATGCCGAACACCTGACGTACCCCCTGGGCTTCCAGCTGGCTGACGACGAGATCGGCGCCGTGCGCCCACTGGCGTACCGGATACTGTTTGTCCATGTGACCCCCTTAACTTTCTACGGAACGGATGGCGGCATCGAGATTATCGGGATGCAGATTGGCCTGCAGGAACGCGCTGTCGGCGGGCAGGTCGATCATCAGCTTGTGAATTTCGCCGAAGGTCAACACTCCGTGGTCGAGCTGGTAATCCAGCAGGTGACCGCCGCCTTTGCGGTCATCGGTAATAAAGTGCTCGTGATACCCGGCGACGTTGATCCCCTGCATATGCTGCGGGGTACGGAAGCCGACCAGTACCCCTTCGCGCTGGTTAAAGCGGAACACCGGCTGATCGTCGAGGACGTCGGTCATCGCCCGGTACGGCGGCGTCTGGCGCGGTACGGTGCGGGTATGGGCATGGCGGAAATGGCCATCGATGCGCAGGGCGCAGAACAGGTTGTCAGAGGGAATTTGCTGGTCGATCACCTCGTGCAGCTGCTGGCGGCTCACCGGGTGGTCGAAAGTTTTCCGGTACTGCGGCTGGAACCAGGTCATCACCGCGAACGGCGTTTTCTGCTCCGGCTGCGCTTTGCGTGCGCTGCCGTCGGCCCGCAGCTGATAGACCTGACTGCTGAAGGCGATCAGCTCCCCGTCCAGCTCATTAAAGGTGCCGAGACCGAAATCGCCGTGCTTCAGCAGGTCGGCGATGGTGGTGCTCCCTTCGTAAACCCCGCTCAGCAGGGCGCTCATAAGCGATGTCTGATAGAGCACGCTCTCGGGATGCTGCGCGGAAAACGCCCGCAGGGTTTCGCATAGACTCTCTTCGCAGGTGCATTCAGCAGAATGATTCATATACCACTTCCTCGTTCAACAAATATAAGAAAGGTTAAATAAATGTTGACCCGATTCAGCTCACAGTTCCAATATAGAAACCATGCTGGTTTGAGACGTTTTCGATATGGAACTTCGTTATCTTCGCTATTTTGTCGCCGTCGCCAGGACGCGGCACTTCACCCAGGCCGCCAAGGAACTGGGTATTTCACAGCCTCCGTTAAGTCAGCAAATTCAGCGGCTTGAGCGCGAGGTGGGGACCCCGCTGTTTCGGCGTTTGACCCGCGGGGTGGAGCTCACCGAGGCCGGTGAGTCGTTCTATGAGGATGCCCGTCAGATCCTCGCCATGAGCGATGCGGCGCTGGAGAAGGCCAAGGGCATTGCCCGCGGGATGAACGGCAGCCTGTCGCTAGGCATTACCAGTTCTGATGCTTTCCACCCGCAAATCTTCACGCTGCTGCACCGTTTTCAGCTCGACCACCCCGGGGTGACCCTGCACCAGATGGAAGACAACATGGCCAATCTGATGACCGCCCTGAGCGAGGCCGAGCTGGATATTGCCTTCGTCCGTCTGCCGTGCGAGAGCAGTAAGGCCTTTAATCTGCGGATTATCGATGAGGAGCCGATGGTTATCGCGCTGCCGCGCGATAACCCGCTGGCGACGCAGCCGACCCTGGCCCTGGAGCAGCTGCGCGACGTGGCGCCGATCCTCTTCCCGCGGGAAGTGGCTCCGGGGCTGTATGAGCTGGTGTACAACAGCTGCCTGCGCGCCGGCATCGATATGGAGCGCGCCTGGCAGTCGTCGCAGATTTCGTCGTCGCTGAGCATGGTCAATGCCGGGTTCGGCTTCGCGCTGGTCCCGCAGTCAATGACCTGCATCCAGCAGCCGAACGTCAGCTATCACCCGCTCAGCGGGGCGCCGCTGAAGACCGATATCGCCATCGCCTGGCGGCGCTTCGAGCGCTCGCGCACGGTGAAACGCTTTCTGGCGATGTTCTGATCTTCGCGACGCCTGCGGCTTACTGCGCCACCCAGCCGCCGTCCATGTTCCACGCCGCGCCGCGCACCTGGGCGGCGGCGTCGCTGCACAGAAACAGCGCCATTTCGCCCAGCTGTTGCGGGGTGACAAACTCCCCGGAGGGCTGCTTTTCCGCCAGCAGCTGGGCGCTGGCCTGCTCCGGGTCGACCCCCTCGGCGATGCGCTTATCGATCTGCTGCTGCACCAGCGGAGTCAGCACCCAGCCGGGGCAGATGGCGTTGCAGGTGATGCCGCTGCGCGCGGTTTCCAGGGCCACGGTTTTGGTCAGGCCGACCACCGCGTGCTTGGCGGCGACATAGGCCGATTTCTCTTTCGACGCCACCAGGCCATGCACTGAAGCAATGTTGATGATGCGCCCCCAGTTGCGCTGGCGCATGCCCGGCAGCGCCAGGCGAGTGGTGTGGAAGACGCTGGAGAGATTGATCGCGATGATGTCGTTCCATTTGTCCACCGGGAACTGCTCCACCGGGGCCACGTGCTGGATGCCGGCGTTATTGATCACGATATCGACGCCGCCGAAGGTGCTTTCGGCATAGCGCATCATCGCCTCGATCTGCCCGACGTCGCGCAGGTCGGCGTCGTGATAGCCGGGGATCTTGCCCAGCGCGGCGACTTCAGCCCGGGCGTGGCTGCTGTCGCCGAAGCCATTGAGCACCAGCTGGGCGCCTGCCTGCGCCAGCACTTTGGCGATCCCTAAGCCGATGCCGCTGGTGGAGCCGGTGACCAGCGCTGTTTTACCGTTTAAATTCATCATATTTCTCCTTCAGTCGGGTCTCAGACAATGCCGGTCACATAGAACGTGGCAATGACAAACAGTACCGCGAGGCTTTTGATCACCGTGATGGCGAAAATGCCGCCGTAGGCCTGGCGATGGCTCAGGCCGGTGATCGCCAGCAGGGTGATCACCGCCCCGTTATGCGGCAGGGTATCCATGCCGCCGCTGGCCATGGCGGCGACGCGGTGCAGGACCTCAAGCGGAATATTGGCGGCGTGGGCGGCGGCGACAAAGGTCTCGGACATCGCCGCCAGGGCAATGCTCATTCCCCCGGAGGCCGAGCCGGTGATCCCGGCCAGCACCGTGACGCTGATCGCCTCGTTTAACAGCGGATTGGGAATAGCCGCGAGGGCTTTCGACAGCACCAGGAAACCCGGCAGGGCGGCGATAACCGCGCCGAAGCCATACTCAGAGGCGGTGTTCATCGCCGCGAGAATAGCCCCGCCCACCGCCGTCCGGCTTCCTTCTGCCAGCCGGCCGCGAATATTGCGGTAGCCGCAGACCAGTACCAGCACAATGCCGGAGAGCAGCGCCGCCTGTACCGCCCAGATGGCGGTGATTTTCCCCACCTCGGTGACCACAGGCTTCGCCAGACCCGGGAGGGTGAGCTCATGGCTGGCGCCGTACCACTGCGGGATCCAGTGGGTAAACAGCAGATTCAGCACCCCCACCAGCAGCAGCGGGGCGATAGCGATCAGCGGATGCGGCAGGTTGATGTCATCCGGGGTCTCCGGCTCATTTTGCAGGTCGGTCCCATAGCCTTCGCCGCTGGCCTGCGCTTTGCGGCGCTGGCGCTCCAGCCACAGCAAACCGAAGAGGATAATGAACAGCGAGCCGATAAGCCCCAGCCACGGGGCCGCCCAGGCGTTGGTGCCGAAGAAGCTGGTGGGAATAATATTCTGGATCTGCGGCGTGCCGGGCAGGGCGTCCATGGTAAACGAGAAGGCCCCGAGGGCGACGGTGGCTGGGATCAGCCGTTTGGGGATCCCGCTCTGGCGAAACAGCTCGGCGGCGAAAGGGTAGACGGCAAAGGCCACCACAAACAGCGATACCCCGCCGTAGGTCAGCAGGGCGCACACCAGCACGATCACCGGGATCGCATGGCGGCGTCCAAGGATGCGGATGGCGGCGGCGACAATCGACCGCGAGAATCCCGACAGCTCAATCAGCTTGCCGAATACCGCGCCCAGCAGAAACACCGGGAAATAGAGCTTCACAAAGCCGACCATTTTTTCCATAAACAGGCCGGTAAAGGCCGGGCCGACCGCGCCCGGGTCGGTGAGCAGCACCGCGCCGAGGGCGGCGATCGGCGCAAAGAGGATCACGCTGTATCCACGGTAGGCTGCCAGCATCAGTAATGCCAGCGCGGCCAGGGCTATTATCACACTCATCACGACGTCTCACTCTCATTGTTATTGTAGGGGTACAGAACGAGATACTAGGGTTTCAGGGCGAAGCGCAGCTGGTGTTCCCGGCGCGACTGGATGCGCTGGCGCCGGGCCTCGTCCCAGCGGTAAAAGCCTTGCCCGCTGCGGGCGCCGGTGTCGCCTCGCGCTACTTTCTCCGCCACCAGCGACATCATCTCGGTGCCGCTGGCCAGCTCCGGCAGCAAGTGCTGGCAGATATCCTGGACCGTCGCCAGGCCGGTCATGTCCGCTGCCTCCAGCGGGCCGACCATCGCATAGCGGCGCCCCAGCGAGGCGCGCATCACCTGGTCCACCACCTCCGGGGACGCGATGCCGCTGTGGACGATATGCAGCGCTTCGCGCAGCAGGGCGAACTGCAGCCGGTTGCCGACAAAGCCCGGCGCGGCGCGGTTGAGCACCACCGCTTCCAGCGCGCAGGCGGCGCAAAAGTCGCTCACCTGGCGCGCCAGATGAGGCAGGGTGGCGCTCCCGGGCACCACTTCCACCAGCGGGATCAGGTGCGGCGGATGCCAGAAATGGGCGATCAGTAGCCGTTCCGGGAGGCGCATGCCCTGCGCCAGTTGATCCGGCGGCAGGCCGCTGGTGTTGCTGGCGATAATCGCCTCGTCGGCGATCAGCGTTTCCAGTTCGGCATACAGGGCGTGCTTCAGCCCCAGCCGTTCGGGGATCGCTTCAATCAGCAGCGTGGCGTCCGCCAGCGCTTGCAGCGCCGGGGTAGGGGTTAAACGGCTCAGCACGGCGTCGCGGTCGGCGGGAGCCTGCTGACCGCTCGCCTCCAGCTCGCGCAGGATCGCCTCGGCTACTGTGGGTATCTCGGCGAGACGTTGCGGATCGGTGTCATACAGGCGGACGGCGTGACCGTGACGGGCGAAATGGCAGGCAATGCCGACGCCCATCAGTCCGGCGCCGAGTACCGCCAGGCGTGGTGTAAACATGGTGGCTCCTGTTAACGTTGAAGGGTCATGGCGATGCCCTGTCCGCCGCCGACGCACAGGGTGGCCAGCCCTTTGCTGGCGCCCCGGCGCTGCATCTCATGCACCAGACTGACGAGGATCCGGCAGCCGGAGGCGCCGATGGGATGGCCCAGGGCGATGGCGCCGCCGTTAACGTTGACCTTCTCGCTGTCCCATTCGAGCAGCTGGCCGACGGCCAGCGCCTGCACGGCAAAGGCCTCGTTGGCTTCGATCAGATCCACCTCGTCCAGCGTCCAGCCGGCGCGCTGCAGCGCCTGGCGGCAGGCGCTCACCGGGCCGATGCCCATCACCGACGGGTCGACCCCGGCGACCGCCGCGCTGACAATGCGCGCCAGCACCGGCAGCCCAAGCTCGTGCGCTTTATCGACGCTCATCAGCAGGACCGCCGCAGCGCCGTCGTTCAGCGATGAGGCATTCCCGGCGGTGACGCTGCCGTCAGCCGGGCGAAACGCCGGGCGCAGCTTGGCCAGCTGCTGCTCGCTGGTCTCCGGGCGCGGTTGCTCATCGTCGGTCACGACACGCGGCGGCTTTTTGCCCTGCGGGACGCTGACCGGGACGATCTCCTCGCGAAAGCGTCCGGCGGCGATAGCGGCCGCCGCTTTGCGCTGGGAGCTGGCGGCGAAGGCGTCCTGGCGCTCGCGGCTGATGTCGAAGGCGTCGGCAAGGTTCTCGGCGGTAATGCCCATGTGGTAGTCGTTAAAAGCGTCCCACAGGCCGTCCTGGATCATGCTGTCCTGCAGGCTGGCATGGCCGAAACGCAGGCCGTCGCGGGCGCCATTCATCAGATAGGGAGCATTGCTCATGCTCTCCTGGCCGCCGGCGATAACGATCTCGGCGTCGCCGCAGCGGATCGCCTGCACCGCCTGCTGAACCGCTTTCAGCCCTGAGCCGCACACCAGATTGACGGTGACCGCTGGAGTGTCCACCGGCAGGCCGGCCCGCAGCGCGGTCTGGCGCGCCGGGTTCTGCCCGCAGCCGGCGGTGAGCACCTGGCCGAAAATCAGTTCATCGACCGCTGCGGCGGGCAGCTGGCAGCGTTCAAGCAGGCTGCGCACCACCGCTGCGCCGAGGTCGACGGCGGAAAGCGGGGCGAAGGCGCCGCGAAAGCTGCCGACCGGGGTGCGTACGGCAGCAACTATGGCAATATCGGTCATGGTCTCTCCTTAGCTGAAGCGCATTTCGCGCACGTCGTCGGCGACGATCAGCCGTCCCGCCGTTTTACGCATCACTTCGTCGGGGCTGACCCCCGGGGCCACTTCGCGCAGGACAAACGCGCCGTCGACAATGTCCAGCAGGGCCAGGTCGGTGAGCACCCGGCGAATGCAGCCCACGCCGGTGAGCGGCAGGGTGCACTGCGGCAGCAGTTTGGATTCGCCGTTCTTTGAGGCGTGGGTCATCACCACGATGATGTTCTGCGCGCCGGCCACCAGGTCCATGGCGCCGCCCATCCCCTTGACCATTTTTCCGGGGATCATCCACGAGGCGATATTCCCTGCGACGTCGACCTCAAAGGCGCCAAGAACCGTAAGATCGACGTGGCCGCCGCGGATCATGGCGAACGACTGGGCCGAATCGAAGATCGCCGCCCCGGTTTGCGCGGTGACGGTCTGTTTGCCGGCGTTGATCATGTCGGCGTCGAGAGTTTGCTCATCGGGAAACTCGCCCATCCCCAGCAGGCCGTTCTCCGACTGGAGCATCACTTCAATGCCGGCGGGAATGTAATTGGCCACCAGCGTCGGGATACCGATCCCGAGGTTGACGTAGTCGCCGTCGCGCAGCTCCTGGGCGACGCGCATCGCCATTTGTTCGCGGGTTAACATCTCAGTGCCCTCCGGCGCGCAGGGTGCGCTGTTCAATGCGTTTTTCGAATTGCCCGACGATCAGCCGGTCGACATAGATCCCCGGGGTGTGAATGGCGGAGGGCGGCAGTTCGCCCGGCGGCACAATCTCTTCCACCTCCACCACCGTAATGCGCCCGGCGGTGGCCATCAGCGGGTTGAAATTCTGTGCGGTATGGCGATAAACCACATTGCCGTACCAGTCAGCCTTCCAGCCCTTCACGAGGGCGAAATCGCCGCGAATAGCTTGTTCAAGAATGTAATTTTTACCGTCGAACTGGCGCACCTCTTTGCCTTCGGCGACCGGCGTGCCATAGCCGGTGGCGGTGTAAAAGCCGGGGATCCCGGCGCCGCCGGCGCGGATTTTTTCCGCCAGCGTTCCCTGCGGGGTGAGCTCTACCGCCAGCTCGCCGCTCAGCACCAGCTGTTCAAACAGCGCGTTTTCCCCGACGTAAGAGGCCACTACCTTGCTGACCTGGCGCGACTCCAACAGCATGCCGAGACCGAAGCCATCGACGCCGCAGTTGTTGGAAACCACCGTCAGCCCCTTCACCTGGCGACGCTTCACCTCGGCGATCAAATTCTCGGGTATACCGCACAGGCCGAAGCCGCCGGCGAGCAGCGTCATGCCGTCCGTTAACCCTTCCAGCGCCGCTTCGTAGCTGGCGACGCGTTTATCCAGTCCTGCCATCTTGTCTCTCCTGCCTTGCGATACCCTTATCATTGGCGCGGGCGACTGATTTGATAATTTTGAATTTGTGACTCACTCATTTGGAAATTTAATTAATTTCCTGTTAACTAATTTCTTTCAATTAGTTAACAGGATGAAAAATGAGAATGAGTGTCAAACAGTTACGCGCGTTTTTAGCGGTAGCTCACACTCTCAATTTCGCCCACGCCAGCGAAAGGCTGAATCTGTCGCAGCCAGCGCTCAGCCTGACCATCAAAGGGTTGGAGGAGGCGCTGGGGGGCGCGCTGCTGCAGCGCAGCACCCGCAAAGTGACCCTCACCCAGGAGGGGGAACTCTTTCTGCCGATGGCCCGTCAACTGCTGGCCGACTGGGATAACGTTGAGGAGGCGATGCGCCAGAGCTTTACCCTGCAGCGCGGCAAAATCTCGGTCGCCGCGATGCCGTCGTTCGCCGCCAACGTTCTGCCGGAGGCGCTGAAAGCCTTCCGCGACCGCTATGCCGGGGTGAACGTCACGGTGCATGATGTGATCAATGAGCAGGTAATCGAGATGGTGCGTGAGGGGCGGGTAGAGATGGGCATCGCTTTCGAGCCATCGCCCAACCACAACCTGCTGTTTACCCCGCTGGCGGTGGACCGCTTCGTGGCGATCGTTCCCCGGCAATCGCCGCTGGCGAAGAAAAAAAAGCTCACCTGGCAGGAGCTGTTAACTCTCGACTTTATCACCCTCCAGCGTCCCTCGGCGGTGCGCCTGATGCTGGAGGAGGCGCTGGCGCGCAGCGGGCGTCAGCTGGACGTGGCGCTGGAGAGCCACCAACTGGTGACGGTGGGGAGGATGGTAGCCAGCGGTCTGGGAGGCAGCGCGGTGCCGGCGCTATGCAAAACGCAGATGACCTCGCTGGGGGCAGTGTGCATTCCGCTCAGCGATCCGCCGATTGAAAAGTGCGTTGGGGCGATCCATGCCGGACATCTGCCGCTGTCGAAGGCGGCGCAGGCGCTGCTGGATACGTTGAAAGGGTATTTACCCACCTGAGGGGGCGTGGGGAAAAAAACCGGCCCGCAGGCCGGTTTGATAATCAGATTTTGCAGGCGTCGCCGCAATCGTCATCGGCAACGATCGCCTGGGCTTTTTTGTCCGCTTCTTCCAGACGCTCCGCGTTGCGCTCTTCCGCTTCATCCAGGCCGCTGAAGACCAGGTTGTCGAGATCAATTTCCATAAGTTACCTATCGTTGCTGGTTTTGAATCAGCGTCAAGTATAGGGCATAACCGCCTGCGGAGGTAACCGCTCTTCGCGCCGAACGCACAGAGCGTTAAGTCCGCCGGCAGCAGATAAAACCCACCATAAATAACCGTTGACAGGATGGCGTTAGCTTTAAATATCTCCACCAGAATAATTTCCTGCCTAAATATTAAATGAAAGGACAACGAAGGTGTAATTAAGCATTGACGAATGGCTTTTATGTTAATATGGCCGCGATTATGGATGAATCTATGGATCTTAATCAATGGAACATACTGTTACAGGCGCCATCAAAGAATGGCGTAAACATAATAAAGTGATCGGTCAGGTCAAAATAAGCTATAAAAAATTCTTACGAAAATGCAGAGAGCTCTCGCTCGCAGGAGGTAAATACAGAGAATATCAAGGACTTTGCGCCAAATATCAGTGCGCACGATTGACCGCCGTGACCCAGGGACTGGTGCCTTTCGAGGATAAACCCTTTAAGGCCTATCTTAATAAACGGATGTCAAAACGGCGCAAGCTGGATATTGCCCACGGTTCGCTGAATTTTATCGAGAAAACGTTTCAGCCCGATGTGCTGCCGCAGCTCTATAACGTGGCGGATTTTGGCCGGACGATGTTTGCTATTCCTCTGAAAAATGGCGAAAAGCTTGACGTTAAGCTGCTGGCATCGCCGTTTCAGGAGGAGGGTGAGCTGATGCTGCAGCTGTTTCTCGGCGACCGGCGCGTTTATAGCGTCTGTTTTTCCTGTACCGACGATGGCCGCGCTTATATCGGCGGAATACAGGGCGGGAAAGATATCACCAATGATGAGGTGAAGGTGCTGACCAAAGAGCTGCATGGCGCGCGGCCGAAAAATATCATCATGAGCGTGCTGTATGGTTTCCTGCGTTATTTCGGCATCACTACGGTCTACGCGATTGATTCCGATTACCACGTGAAAAGCGATCTGGTGAAAGCCAGTTATTCATCGCTGTGGCTGGAAATGGGCGGAGAGAAACAGGCTCGCGGCTGGTATAAACTGCCGGCGCAGGAGATCAAAAAAAGTCTTGAAGAGGTAAAAAGTAAACACCGCAGCCAGTTTATTAAGCGCGAAGGTGTCAAAGAGCTGATTCAGCTCGAAATGGCGAACGCTCTGCGGCAAATAACCTTGAATCCGCAGATGAATTAACGCCTTTCCCACGTCAGGCAGGCAGCAGGGGGCTGTTGTCCGCCTGACGATATCCTTTCTTTACTGGCCGCTCTCGCCGATCGGCGGCGACACCGAGTTGGTGAGCAGCGGGGCGCTGCGCCACCACACTATCAGCGCGACCAGCGCGATAACGCTCAGCACGCCGAAGGCGGTAGCAAAAGAGTAGCGCCCGGCGATAGCGCCGGTTAACGCCGGACTCATCGCCGCCCCGGCGCCCTGCATTAGCATCACCACGCTTTGTCCGGCGTTAACGTGCCCGCTGCCGCGCAGCAGCGAGACGATAAAGCTGGGCACCGCCACCCCCAAAATCCCTGCCGCCAGACCATCAAGAATTTGCACCGGGACCATCATCGCCGGGGCGTCGCTGGCGGCCGCCAGCGACGCGCGGATGGGCATGATCAGCAGCGCCAGCAGAATGCATCGCCAGTAACCATATTTGTCGATGCTGCCGGCGACCCGGATGGCCACCGGGATCATTACCACCTGCGAAATAATCACCGTGGCGGCGGCAAACAGCCCCGGATTGAGGTGTCCCGGCGCGGCGGCGATCCGCATGCTGAGCATCGGCAACAGCGCGGCGTTGGCGAGATGGAACAGCATCAGGGTCACGCCGGCGATCAGCAGCGGCGTATGGCGGAACAGGATGGCAAACCCAGGCACAGCGGGCGTGACGGCCGACTCGAGGCCGCGGGCGGCGTCATCGTCAATATCGCTGCTGCGGATTGCCAGCAGGGCGATCAGGGTAAACAGGGTGGTACAGGCCATCAGGATGAAAATGCCGCCGATGCCCCAGTACCAGGCGATGGCCCCGGCAATCAGCGCGGTGAAGAAATTCCCCGCATGGTTGAAGGCTTCGTTTTTTCCCATCTGAGCGCTAAAGCCGCGCTGTCGGGTCAGCCCAAGGGTGATCCCGGCGATTAACGGTCCGACAAAGGCCGCGCAGATCCCGCTGGCAACCTGTGAAAGAGCCACCACGCTGGTCTTCTGACTGAACCAGAGCAGGAGGGTGGTCAGGGTGATCGCCAGGCAGACCCCGGCCAGCAGCACGCGCTTATGCCGCGAGGTGTCGGTGATGAAGCCCGCGGGCAGGGTCGCCAGCAGGCCGGCCACGCCGCCGACGGTCATCAACAGGCCGATGTCCTCCGCCTGCCAGTGACGCTGGGTGAGAAAGATCCCCAGAAACGGGCCGAGGCCGTCGCGAACGTCGGCGATAAAGAAGCTGGTCAAACATAAAGCCCGCAGTGAACGAAGCGACATTTTCTTCCTTTAGCATGAACGATCCGCGGATCAGCGGCGGACCAGGGCGGTCATGGCGTGCGCCACGAATAATAGCCGGGATCGGACCCGGCAGAGAGCCTCATTCTTTATCGCACCGTTCGATGAAACCAAAATGTCACCCAGTCGTCGGGTAACGTGGCAATGCAACATACCTGCTCGTCGCGGCTTCCGCCAGAGGCCTACGAAAGTTCTGTATCAGGGCAACCGCGCCGCTCTCAGCGTTCGTCTGCCTTAACCATCTGCAGCGCGGCGGGATTCGCCACGCTGCCGCTGGCGGTGACGAACCCGGGATGGACGGCCTCGCCGCTGGCGCTGTCCACCAGCGCAATATGCGGCGCGCTGTGCAGCACCTGCTGGTGGCCCCATTCCATCAGGGCGAACAGCACCAGCGCCAGGCTACGGCTTTTTTCGGTGAGAACATATTCATAGCGCTCGCGAGCCCCCGCTTCCCGATAGGGGACTTTGCGAAGCAAGCCCATTTCGGTCATGGTTTTCAACCGGGTGGTGAGCGTCTGGCGGGTGATATGGGTATGCGCCTGCATCGTTTCAAAGCGCGTCACGCCGTAAAACGCCTCGCGGAGGATCAGCAGCACCCAGCGGTCGCCCAGTATTTTGGCTCCTTCCGCCAGGCCGCACAGCTCAGGATCGAGGTAGGGCAATGATTTATTTTTTGACATCGTGAGATTGGCCTTCTACTCTGAGTTTGAAATTTAGACTTAGATGCTAAGGAGCATAGCGTGCCATTTGTTAACGTGCAAACCATTAAAGGGATCATAACCGCGGAACAGAAAAGTGAGCTGCTGCGGCGGATGACCGATCTGCTGGTGGAGATTGAGGGGCAGGGCGATCCGCAGTTCCGCCAGTCGGTGTGGATCCGCATTGATGAACATGACCCGGAGCAGTGGAGCCTGGGGGGCGTCCAGCCGACGGCCGCGATGATTGCGGCTAAATTCGCCGCGGCGCGGCGCGACTGATTTCCTGAAAAAAGCGGGCTGCGAAGCCCGGCCCGGCGATCTGGCGCAGAAGAGGGCCAGGTCGCCGGGTAATATTGCTATTCGCTATGGTGCAAAAGCGTATTTTGCGGCTAAGGTAACGGTCAGGGAACCCAACAAACAGGGCGCGATGCCAGACGACCCGCCTGGCGCCACTCTCAAACTGGTGAAAACAACGGATGTCTAGCGAACAGATGCTGCCGCTGGCGGCGCAGAACAACAATATCATCCGCCTGGCCGTCGCTCAGGCGCTGGCCGGTGCCAACTCGGTGGTGTTCTACGCCACTGGCGCTATCGTCGGCAATACCATCGCCCCCAGCCCGTCGCTGGCCACGCTGCCGATCACCCTGTTTGTGCTGGGGATGGCGGCCTCGATTCTGCCTTTCGGCGCGCTGGCGCGCAAGCGGGGCCGCAAAGCCGCGTTTATGGCCGGTACCGGCGCCGGGGTGGTTACCGGTCTGGCGGCCGCTCTGGCGGTGGTGCTGGGCTCTTTTCTGCTGTTTTGTTTCGCCGCGATGCTTGGCGGCGCCTATGCCGCGGTGGCGCTCAGTTTTCGCTTTGCCGCCACCGACGGCGTCGCTCCGGAACGTCGCGCCCGCGCGCTGTCGCTGGTGATGGGCGGCGGCGTGGCCGCCGGGATCATTGGCCCGATGCTGGTCACCGGCACCATGCACCTCTGGCCGACTCATACCTTCGCCTTCACCTTCCTCGCTCAGGCGCTGGTGGCGGCGCTCGCCGCCATTCTGCTGGCAGGCGTGACGCCAGCAGAGCCCGCGGCGGCCAGCGTTCGCGGAGGGCGGCCGCTGCGCGAGATTGTCCGCCAGCCGGGCTTTGCCACCACGGTGTTCAGCGGCGCGGTGGCCTATATGGTAATGAATTTTCTGATGACCGCCGCGCCGCTCTCCATGCATATGCACGGCCTTTCCCAGCAGGCCGCCAACCTCGGGATCCAGTGGCATGTGATGGCGATGTACGGTCCGGGATTTGTCACCGGCCGGCTGATCCAGCGCTTCGGCGCAGCGCGCATGGCGGCGGCGGGATTGCTGATCACCGGCGCCTCGGTGGCGGTCGGTCTCAGCGGCGTCGGGGTGTATCATTACTGGCTGTCGCTGATTTTGCTCGGCATCGGCTGGAACTTTGGCTTCACCGGCGCCTCGGCGAAAATCATCGATTTCCACCGCCCGGAAGAGAAGACCCAGGTTCAGTCGCTCAACGATTTTCTGGTCTTCGGCGTGATGATCGTGGGTTCGTTTTCGTCCGGCGTTCTGCTCAACGCCTTCGGCTGGAACGCGGTGCTGTGGGGATCCCTGGCGCCGGTGGGGCTGGCGCTGTTCACCCTGCTGCTGCGCCCGTTATCGCCGCCCCGCGCTTAGCGCCTGGCCTGCCGCTGCGCGGGCCCTCGTTTTGTGCTTTTTAGCTATGCATTGCTGAAATTCATCTTAACCTGCGCGCGAATAAACGTCACACACGCTACATGCTGTAGTAATCTCTACATCATGACAATGCATCTCTTGATCCTTAACCTGACGACGTCTCAAGCCACGCTGCGCATGCGTGTCTGGCGAACCCTGAAGCAGAGCGGGGCGGCGGTCCTGCGCGACGGGGTCTATCTGCTGCCCGACATGCGTCAGGGCTATGACATTTTCCTCAGCACCTGCCAGGCGATCCGCGCGGAGGGCGGGGCCGGGTATGTGTTTACGATTGAGTCGACGGAAGAGGAGGCGCTCAGGCCGCTATTCGATCGTCGCGAACAGTATGATGCGCTGTTGCAGGATCTGCTGGCGCTGCAGGAGACGTTATCCGCCGACGGACTGGCGGCTCAGCTCAAACAGCTGCGTAAAATTCAGCGTGACTACCAGCGGATCGCGGCTATCGATTTTTTCCCGGGGGCCGCCCGGGAGCAGGCCGCTGAGCGACTGGCCACCCTCGAGCAGGCGATTAATCAGCGGCTATCGCCGGACGAGCCGCAGGCGGTTGCGGGCGAACTGAGCCTTCTGGATAGAGAGGCCTTTCGCGGCCATTTGTGGGCCACCCGCCGACGCCCGTGGGTCGATCGTCTGGCCAGCGCCTGGCTAATTCAGCGCTTTATCGACCCTGAGGCGCGGTTCCTGTGGATGGCCGCGCCTGAGGATTGTCCGGCGACGGCGGTCGGTTTTGATTTTGACGGGGCGCTGTTCAGCCACGTCGGCATGCGGGTGACCTTCGAAGTTCTGGTCCGGCGCTTTGCTCTGGAGGCCGCGATCCCCGACGCTCTGGGCCGGCTGATCCACTTCCTGGACGTCGGTGGGGTATCCACCCCGGAGGCGGCGGGGGTGGAAAGCATTCTTGCAGGGCTGCGGGAAACCATTACGGACGATGACCAACTGCTGGCGGCAGCCTGCTCGCTGTTCGACGGCTTACTGAAGTCCTGTGAAATGAGGTCTGGTAATCATGAGCAAAACGGTGGTTCTTCCGCAGACTGACAGCCCTTCCGTCGTCGCTTCCGTATCCTTCTGGCAGGCATTTCGCTTCTGGCTGAAGCTCGGCTTCATCAGCTTCGGCGGACCTGCCGGGCAGATCGCCATGATGCACCAGGAGCTGGTGGATAACCGACGCTGGATCTCGGAAGGGCGATTCCTGCACGCGCTCAACTTTTGTATGGTCCTGCCGGGCCCGGAGGCCCAGCAGCTGGCGACCTATATCGGCTGGCTGATGCATAAAACCTGGGGAGGCATCATCGCCGGGGTGCTGTTTATTTTGCCCTCGCTGGTGTTGCTCATCGCGCTGGCGTGGATCTACCTCGTCTGGGGAGATGTCGCGGTGGTGGCGGGGATTTTTTATGGCATCAAACCCGCCGTGGCGGCGATCGTGCTGCAGGCGGCGCACCGCATCGGCTCGCGGGCGCTGAAAAATGGCGCCTACTGGGCCATTGCCGCCGCAGCCTTTGTCGCTATTTTTGCGCTGAACGTACCTTTTCCGCTGATCGTCCTGACCGCGGCGATCGTCGGGTTTATCGGCGGACGGGTGGCGCCGGCGACCTTCGGCAAAGCCGACGCCCATCGCGCGCAGAGTCAGCCTGGCGGGGCCGCCATTATTGATGACGCGACGCCGATCCCAGCCCACGCCCTGTTCAGCTGGCGGCGCACTGCCCGGGTGCTGATCGCCGGGATACTGCTGTGGCTGGTGCCGATGGCCACCCTGGCGCTAATGCTGGGCTGGGCGCACCCGCTGACCCAGATGAGCTGGTTCTTTACCAAAGCCGCGTTGATGACTTTCGGCGGGGCGTATGCCGTCTTGCCTTACGTTTACCAGGGGGCGGTGACACACTATGGCTGGCTGAGCGCAGGGCAGATGATGGACGGCCTCGCACTGGGGGAATCCACCCCCGGACCGTTGATCATGGTGGTGACCTTTGTCGGGTTTGTCGGCGGCTACACCAAAGCGGTGTTGGGCGTTGATGATGTGCTGCTGGGGGGCATCGCGGCGGCGTGCCTGGTGACATGGTTTACCTTTTTACCCTCGTTTATCTTTATTCTCGCCGGCGGGCCGTTTATTGAAACCACGCATAATAAAGTGGGATTTACCGCGCCGTTGACCGCCATTACCGCCGCGGTGGTGGGCGTTATCCTGAATCTGGCGCTGTTTTTTATCTGGCATAGCGTCTGGGGGCCATCCGGTTTCGACCCATGGTCTGCGGCCATTGCTCTCGCCGCCGCCGGGCTGCTGTTTCGCTATAAGTGGAAGCTGACCTGGGTACTGGCCGCCGCCGCCGCGGTGGGGCTTATCGTCCATATGGCGGGACTGTCCGGCGCAGGGTGAGGTCGGCTTCGGGCTGAAAAGGCGGGAGGCAGGGACGGTATGGGGAAAGGGGCCGATGCCTGCTGAAACAGTCGTCGGCCGGAAGGTGTGGTAATAGCAATGTCTCTATTTCTCAAAGCATCTATAAGACTTCGCGTTACCAAAAGCGAGCTGCGTAATTAAAATGCTTCATCTGATGTTCATCAACATATGAGCTAGTTTCATCGGTGACTACAGGATTTGTGGAGACGGTGTTACCTGAGATATATAACGGGATGCCTGCCTTATTTTTACCTGTGTAAATCCCAGCGTGATCTCCTGGCTTTTTGCCGTTAGACTGGGCGGGATAATCTACTCTTAAAACAATATCGCCAACGGCAATGTCGGAAATATTTATTATTTTTCCGTGCGCTAATGACTCCTGATAGAATTTCGCTACGCTGGCGGTTTTAGGCAGGCCGGGAATACCAGCCTGACAGCTACACCAGTAGACGAAAGCCATACACCATGGCGAGCCGGAGGGGCTACCCACGTAGTCGAGATAGGTATTTACCATCGGGCCAGAGTTGCTGTTAAGTGGTTCCTCTTTAACATTAAGCTGACTTCTTGCTGCGTTTATTAAGTCATTACCATTAGGCATGTTCTTATCCTCATCAGGTAGATTGTTAAATTGTGGATGGCAGAGAATGATTTTTTCGAGTTTCGCTCCTTATCTGGCTGAACTTTTCTGTTTTTATCTTTGAAGTATTTATTTGTTCTTGAAGTATCTATTTAATTTTGTAAGGGGAAGGCTTGTCTGATAAGCGGAAGTAATATCTCGCCTGATTTTTTTGTAATTATGCCAATCAAAATTAATAAGAAATTGATAAGCGGTTTCTGCGCCAAGTCTAAACAATTTAAGTTTGTTGGCATCGCACATACTGAAGTCTAACCAGCCAATGTCTCCAGTGTCTATGAATGATACTAGCTTATTGTAATCAGGGTTTTTTTTAATGAAATCGTAATTCATGGCATGTCTGGCGGTGTTGAACGATTGAGCAAATATATCAAGGGTGCTATTAATTTCATGACTGTGATCGTCAAGTTGCAGTTTGACACCAAATGTGGGTCTTGCTGGAATTTTTGTGGGGTTGTGAAAAACATCAATCGGAAAGTTTGACATGATGCCGCCATCAACAAAACAAGCGATAGGTGGCGGAAATCGAGTCGCTAATCTGCTTTGAAAACTAATGCCGGTATATTTTTGCCATTTCAATTGTAGATTATTATCCATATGAGGTATTTTTACCGTGTAGGGCTGAAAAACAAAAGGGATAGACATAGAGCAGCGGCAGAACACCGCGGGATTTACATCGTTCGTTTTTTCCCAGTATAGTTCTGCCATGACAGGAAGTTCAACTTTATATTCGGTGGCTAAATCTGCTGTTATCAGGCATAAATAGTCATGATTTACATCCAGTTCATCAAGGGATTGTTTACCTTCAAGTTGGGATGATTTATCAATGCTGGTGCTTCTAAGCTTCCATCCGTATGGAGTCGTCGCCATTCTTTTTCTAAGATCGTTTACTGTATAAATATTAAAAGATGATAGCTGTTTTTTAAGCCAGGACTCAAATTCATCGCCTCTATTAAGTCCTTGCATTATTTTTAAGTTGTCCGTTGTCGTAAGAAACCTTAAAAATGCACTAAAATATTTAAACCCTGACTTGTTTTTAGAGTTCATTAAGCCTGTGGCGGTATCCATAAATTTCTTTGGGTCATAATCTCCGTCCTTTTTCCCATCAATAAATGTATTTATTGGCATGTTGGCGATCATATCTATTAGGCGTTCGCTTTTTTCTTTCTCAGGTACATCTATGGCAGATAATAACAAGGCGGCAATTGAACCGGCTGACGTGCCTGCGATACCAATGAATCTTATCCCTGCTTGCTCTAAAATATATATGTAACCTACAAGGGCTAATCCGAGGACGCCGCCACCCTCCATTACCAGATCAACGTATTGATGGCCATTTTCATCAATAGTGTCACTGAATTCTTTATTGGACAGGGCGGTGGCTTTATTTTTTATTTCTTCAACTTCTTTTAGGTAGCTATTCACGGATAATGACATTTTAATTTCCTTAGCAACGGATCTGATCATTGTTGATCATACAAGGGAATTTATTGGCCGTTATCAGAAGACCTCTTTTTTGCTCAAAGAGAAAATTGAGAAAATGCTGTGAACAATTTTTAACGGCCGTCTCGTCAACTACAGAAAAGTATAACGGAGGAAACAGAGACGCCACTCATTCATATGAATGAGTGGCGTAAAAAAACTCGCCGTGCGGGCAGGGGAAGAGAGACGGGCCCGCTCCGCGTTAGCCCGCACGCGGAGCGGGGGCGATCAGGTCGCGGGGCTTTCGCGGGTGGCCCGCGCCAGCGGGTTGCTGTCCAGCTCCAGCTGGTCGCGCAGCGCCCAGCCGCGCAGCTTGCCGGGGTTAAGCAATCCTGCCGGGTCGAGAGATTGTTTAACCGCCACCACGTCAGGGCGGATAACCCCCTGTTTGCCGTCCTCAACCTGCAGTACGTGGGGATTGTTAATTTTGACGTCGTTATCGCGAAATATCTGCATGATCGCGTTGAGACGTTCGGGCGTGGTATAGCGCACCAGCTGCAGACCGCTGGCGGTAAGGTTGCCTTCGATATCGCGCAGAAATTCAATATGGGACATTACCTCCCCGGCGAAATGCTGCTCCATCTGTAAAATTTGCTGCGGATAGCGCAGCGGATCAAACGCCGTCTGTAGATAGGTCAGCGTATTGTCCACCTTGAGCGCATGCAGGGTGGTGTGGTTCCAGCAGTATTCCATTAACGAGGCGTTTTGCGTCCGGGCCTCGTCGCTGGCCTGACGGATGGCGTTGTTCCCGCGATGGCGCGGTAACAGGCTGGCGCAGAGTCCTTCGCTCTCCACGGCGATCAGGCTGATAACCGCATGCTGGCCGGCGCGGTAACGATCGTTCAGGTGGCTAAAATAATCGGCGATCGGCGTGGCCAGCAGCGCCACCTGGCGCTTCACCAGTCCCGGGGAGCGGACGCAGGCGTTGGCATAGTTCAGCGCATCGGCGAAATCGTCAAACACGTCCAGGCGTTCTATCCACTGGTGCGCGGGAGCCAGCGCCAGCTCAACCTCGAGAATGATGCCGTTGGTGCCGTAGGCGTGATGCAGCAGCAGCGCTTCGGGAGCCGGGACGGTCAGTACGCGAGGGACCGGCTCGACGGTCATCACTTTGACGCTGAGCACATTGCCGGGCGCCGCCAGCGGCCCATAGTTGATGGAGCCGATGCCGCCGAACCCGCCGCCGTAGAGGCCGCCCAGGCTCGCCAGGCGATAGGTCGACGGCATACAGCGCAGCTCCCAGCCCGTCGGGCGGGCGGCGGTTTCGATGTCCGCCAGGCGAATGCCGGCCTGGGCTCTCACCGTGCCGTTGCCGAGGGCGACGATCTGGTTGAGCCCGGTCATATCCACCAGCATCCCGCCTTCGAGGGGGACCAGTTGGCCGTAGTTGCCGGTGGCGCTTCCGCGCAGGGTCAGCGGCAGCTGGTGCTGCGCGCAGGAGGAGACCAGTTGCCGCAGCTCCTCTTCATCGCGCGGGCGAACCACCGCGTCCGCCTGTTTTCCCGCCAGCTGCTCGGTGAGCACCGGACTGAACCAGTGAAAATCGCGGGAAAGCCGTTTGAGTTTCGCCGGCTGCAGGGTCCACTCCAGCGCCGGGAGTGCCTGCTGGATCGCCGCTATCGCTTGTTGACGCTGTTCATCAGTCATCATTCTTTTTCCTGTTCGTCAGCAGAACATTAATGAGATTGCACGGATTCGCTTTCATGCCAGGCGCTGAGCGCCCGACGCGAGACCCAGGACATCACGCCGAACAGCGCAATCCCGGCGAGAGAGATCAGCAGCAGCGCGGCAAACATCAGCGGGATATCCAGCTGATAGCCGGCCTGCAGGATCTGATAGGCCAGCCCGGTACTGGTCCCGCCAGTGCCGGCGACAAACTCCGCTACCACCGCGCCAATCAGCGACAGCCCGCTGGAAATACGCAGCGCGCCGAAGAAATAGGGCAGCGCCGAGGGGATACGCAGTCGCACCAGCGTTTGCCAGCGGCTGGCGTGATTGAGGCGGAAATAGCTCAGCAGACCGGGAGAGACGCTGCGCAGTCCCTGGGTGGTATTGGAGATGATGGGGAAGACCGCCATCAGGGTGGCGCACACCACCAGCGAGAGGGTGGCGTCCTTCACCCAGATGATGATCAGCGGGGCGATGGCGACGATCGGCGTCACCTGCAAAAACACGATGTAGGGAAACAGGGCGGTTTCCACAAACCGGTTCTGCACCAGGATAAACGCCACGGCGGCGCCGATGACAATCGACAGCAGAAACGAGATCAGGGTGATCTTAAGGGTAAACAGCAGCGCCAGCAGCAGCGGCGTGAGATGCGTCCACAGGCTGTCCAGCATCACCAGCGGCGACGGCACCAGAAAGGCCGGGATGCGGAAATAGCTTACCGCGCCCTGCCACAGGAGCACCACCGCCACCGCGACGAGGGTCGGATAGAGAATTTTGAGAAAACGCGGATGCTGGATCCACGGCGTTGCGGTTGTGGTTTTCATATTATGGCTCCATACCAGACTGGCTGGCCTGCAACAGACTGTCCTGCAGCTGACGGGCATACAGGGAAAAGGCCGGACTGACGCGGAACGCCTCGCTGCGCGGGAACGGCTCCCGGATGGCGATATCTTCCACCACCCGTCCGGGACGGGCCGCCATCATGATCACCCGCTGCGAGAGAAACACCGCTTCGTGGATCGAGTGGGTGACGAAGACCACCGTCAGGTTCTGCTCCTGCCACAGACGCAGCAGATCGCTGTCGAGCTTGTTGCGCGTAATTTCATCCAGCGCGCCGAAGGGCTCATCCATCAGCAGCAGCTTTGGCCGGGTGACCAGACCGCGGGCGATGGAGACGCGCATTTGCATGCCGCCGGAGAGTTCGCGCGGCAGGACGTCGGCGAACTTGCCCAGCCCCACCAGTTCAAGGACTTCACTCACCCGGGTATTACCTTCCGCGCGCGGCACGCCGGCCAGATCCAGCGGCAGCCTGACGTTATTGCGCACGCTGCTCCACGGCATCAGGGTGGCTTCCTGGAAGACAAACGAGAGCGGATGCTGGGCCTTTTCCCGGCTGTCGCGCCGCCACAGCATCAGCTTGCCGTCGCTGGGCTCCACCAGGCCGGCGACCATCTTCAGCAGCGTACTTTTACCGCAGCCGGACGGACCGAGCAGGGTAATGAACTCCCCCTGATTGATGGTCAGGTTGACGGGCAGCAGCGCCCGGGTGCCGTTGCTGTAGATCTTCTCCGCCGACAGCACCTCAATGGCCGGCGTGGCGGAGGCGGGCGTAAAGCGGGTGTCGCTCATCACGGTCAGTTTCGGGGCGGTATTCATGGCATCACTCCGGCGTCTTTGACCATCTCCAGGGTGTAAGTCTGCTCAAACGGCACCTTGCTGGCGTCGATCAGTTTGTTTTTCACCAGCATGTCCCAGGTTTTTTTCAGCCGCGGCTCGGTGATGATGCCGATGCCGCCGGTCTTAGCATCGCCGCCGGTCACCAGCTGGTAGTGCTTCATCTGGGCAATGCCAAAGGCGATCTGCTCGGCGCCCATTTGTGGATTCGCTTTGCCGATCAGGTTGTTTCCGGGGGTGGGATTCTGCAGGTAGCTTTTCCAGCCCTCCATGGAGGCTTTGACGAAGGCCGCCACCGCCGCCGGACGTTTGCGGATGGTGTCCGCCATACAGATGATCGAGTTGCCGTAGGGCGGGTAGCCCCAGTCGCTGAGCGGATAGACATAGAACGGCTGCCCGCCTTTGGCGACGGAGAACGGCTCGGAGGTGACGTAGCCCTGCTGCACCAGATTTTTATCGGCGAGGAACGGCTGGACGTTAAAGGTATAGGGGCGCACTTTGCTGCCAGCCAGACCCAGCTCGCTCTTCGCCCACGGCCAGAAGGAGGTATAGGCCTCGGTGGCGAGCAGGAAGGTTTTGTCTTTAAGCTCAGCCGGGTTGCTTACTTTGTCATGGGTGATAAACACCGTCGGCGAGTGCTGGAACACGGTGGCGACGGTTACCGCATGCACCCCCGCCTGCCAGGTCTCCAGCGCCTGGCCGTTGTCGCCAAGGGTGCAGTCCGCCTGACCGGCCGCCATCAGCTGCATAACGTTGATCTGCGGGCCGCCCATTTTAATTTCGACATCGAGACCGGCGTGTTGGTACAGCCCGGTGGCCTGGGCCTGGTAAAACCCGCCGTGCTCCGCCTGGGCATACCAGTTGGTGAGAAACGTAAACTTCTCCGCCGCGAAGGAGGAGGCTGAGGTGGCGAGGGCGGCCACGGTCAGCAGGGTTAAAACTGGCGTCGATCTGGTATTCATCAGGGCTCCTTGGAATCAGCAGCGATAGAGGGGGGGGGAGGGACTGGACAAAGCCGTGCCAGTGCTGTTTGCCCCAGGTCGGTTCTCGACGTTCGACCCAGGCCATGCGGTGGATCTCGATGATTGCCTGCGCCCAGCTGGCGGCGAGGGAGTCGAGCAGCCCTTCGCCTTGCTCCCGCGTCGCCGGGGTCGGGTCGCCAATCACCCCGCTGGGGCCAAAGTCATACGCTGCCCATGCCGCCGCCGGACGGCCTTTCGACAGGGTCGGGCAGGGGAATTCCGGCGGGAAGTTGGCGACCGCCCGCTCCATATGAACGCACTCCGGCGCCAGCGCCAGCATCAGCGCCGTTTCGCTATGGCCGGCGTGCATCGCCATCCGCTGTTCATGCGGGCTGAGAAACTGTTTTTCGCAGTTGGGCACGTTGAACACATCGTGCGGGATGGCGATGAAATCCCCGTGGCGCAGGCGCATTTCCCGGCAGGCGATCTGCAGGATCTGCGGCTGGCCGCCGTGGCCGTTGATCATCAGCAGCTTGCGAAAACCGGCCCTATAGAGAGATTCGGCGATCTCCAGCAGCGTATGCAGCAGCGTATCGCCGCTGAGGGTCAGGGTGCCGGGAAAATGCAGATGCTCCTCTGACTTACCGTAGACGATCGGCGGGATGGCGTAGGCCGGGATCGCCGCCGGCAGCCGGGCGAGGGCATGGCCCGCCACGCCGGAAGATATCACGCTGTCCACCGAGCAGGGCAGATGCGGGCCGTGCTGTTCGATCGCCCCGGTAGGGAGGACGATAACCGTATTGCTTTTATCCGGCAGGGCGGCCACGTCCGTCCAGCTCAGAAAAGGGAGAAAGCGCGCTGCAGGAATGTAACCGTTAATCATCGCGGTGCCTCGGAGTGAATTGGCTGGGGTAACCAGACGGTTGCTTCGACTTCAATCAATACCGTGGCGTCGGGCAGCATTTCGCTGACCTGCACCACGGTGGAAACGGGCGGCTGGCCGGGATAAAACAGCTTCCTGACCCGGCTGTAATAGGGAAAATGGTCAAGGTTGCGAAAGTACTGCACCAGCTTGATAACGTCGCTCATCTGCCCTCCCGCGGACTCCACGGTGCGGCGGATGCTTTCCAGGACGTACCAGCTCTGGGCGAGGATCGGCCCCTGTTTCGCATCGGTTGAAAATTCGCCGGTCGCCCCCAGCAGCTCCCGCACCGGCTCAGGCACATCCTGAAAGCCATTGACGATGGTGCCGGTCAGGGGATTGACCGGAATAATGCCGGAGAGAAAGATAAAATCGCCGGCTCTGCGCCAGGCGGCATACCGCGCCAGCGGCGCCCCCGCGCCTGCTTCAAGACTCATGTGCTATCTCCTCCTGCCACACTCGCCGGTGGGTTAACCTGCCGTGGTTAACCACCAGACGGGCGGCGCTGTTTAAAGGCCAGGTAAAGCGGTCGCTACCCGGGAAAATCACCACGCTGGCCGCCGCCCCGACGGCAAAGGGCACCGCGTCTGCCGGCGAACTGGTTAGCGCCGCGCGATCGCAGATCAGCCGCGACTGCCGGTCGAACGGGTCGCTAAGCTGGGCGCTGAACAGGCCGCAGGCCAGGGTGTCCAGCGGGTCGTAGCTTCCCGCCGGACAAAAAGCGTCCTGCACGTTGTCGCACCCAAGCAGGGTGGCCACGCCGGCGGCCTGCGCCTCGTGCAGCAGGGTGATCCCCCGCTGGCGCGGCGTGCGGCCGAACGTCGCATCCTGCAGCAGCAGGTTGGTCATCGGCAGGGCGATAAGGGTGACGCCGTGCGCCGCCAGCTGACGCAGGATTTGCGCCGCCTGCGCGTCGCTGCCGGCGGCCAGCGCGCAGCCGTGGCTGCAGCAGATATGTCCGGGGAAAGGGTGGCGGGAGAGATGATCCGCCAACCAGGTCAGCCCCTGAGACACCTCGCTGAGCTCCTCATCGATATGCAAATCCAGATCCAGTTTCCAGCGGGCTGCGCTATGCAGCAGGTTTGCCATGGCGGCGGCGTCCCAGTTGGAGGAGTGGATGAAGCCGCCCAGCAGGCAGCGCTCCCCGCTGTTGGCGACCGCACGGGCAATGGCCTCGGCATCCGCCGGATCCTGAAACAGGGGCAGCGGGACCAGCGCCACCCGCTCCAGGGTGATGCCGCCGGTATCGAGGCGGGCGATCTCCTGCCAGGCGTCCGGCGCGTCGGCGGTAAACCAGTCGATATGGCTGCGCAAATGGGTCACGCCATTCGCTGCCGCCCGGGCCAGCGCGGCGGACGCCCGACGTTGAATATCCGCCCCGGTCCAGTGTCGGCGATCCTCATGCATGGCGTGGATCGCCGGCAGCAGCCCGGCCTGCGCCGGACGGCAGCGTTCAATGGTAAAGGTTTTATCCAGATGGGCATGGGGTTCCACCAGACCGGGGAGCGTCAGGGCCCCCGCCAGGTCCCACAGGCCGGGAGTCGGCTGGTCGGTTGGGGTCAATGCGGCGATCCGGCCATCGCGAAAGACCAGGTCCGCCAGCAGCGGTTCACCGTTGGCCTGCGTCGGCCAGCCTTCGGGCAGCGCCCAGGCCGGGAGTCGGGCGCGGCTGATACCGATGAGCGGCGCGCAAGAGGAGGAGAATGTCATCGTCAGTCTCCTCACAGATCCAAAACCAGACCCGGCGATTTCGCCCGCGAACAGCAGAGCGTGATCTGGTCGTTGCCAGCTTTCTCTTCCGCCGTCAGCACGCTGTCCCGGTGCTCGGGGATCCCGTCGAGGACCCCGGTAATACATGACCCGCACATTCCCTGTTCGCAGGAGAGCATGACCTCCACCCCGGCGTGCTGTAATACCTGAGCAATGGTTTGATCCGCGGCGACCTGCAGACGCTGCCCGCTGGAGGCCAGCTCAATATAAAAAGCGTTTTTCGCCGCAGTATTATTTTCCGCCGCGGGAGTGAAGCGCTCGAATACAAATTGCGACGGCGACCAGCGATATTCATCCATGACCGACCGCAGTCGCTGAATAAAGCCCTCCGGGCCGCAGGCCACCACCGCGGTATCAGGATCGGGCGCGGTTAAGCATGGGGGGATCTGCTGGCGAAACGACTCGCCTTCCTCGCTGCAGTGAATCGCTACCGTGCCGCTCGCGGCCAGCTGAGCCAGGCGCGGGGAGAAGGCGGTCTGGCGCGAGCTGGCGACATAATAATGCAGCTCCAGCTCTCCCTTTCTGGCGGCAATCGCGTCAGCCATCGCCAGCAACGGCGTGATGCCGATACCGCCGGCAAACAGCAGGTAGCGCCCGGCTTGCGGCAGGGGGAAATGGTTGCGCGGCTGCGAAATGGAGAGCCGATCGCCGGCTTTGAGCTGCTGGTGCAAATAGCGTGAGCCGCCGGTGGAAGCGTCCGCCAGCCTGACGCAAACTTCATAGCGATTTCCGCGGTCAGGCATGCCGCACAGGGAATATTGCCGCGGGCCGACGCCGGGAATAATAATATCGATATGCGCCCCGGCGGAGTAGGCCGGTAATATTTCCCCGGCCGCTGCCTGCAATATTAAAGACAGATTTCCCTCGCCGTTGGGCCGTATTTCCCCGACCGAGACCGAAATAAAATCGTGGCTGTGCATTACCGTTTACTCTCCCTCATTCCGCTGTCTGCAGGGCGGCCAGGGTCGGCGAAGAGATAACTCCCCTTCGCGGTGAACTGTCCGGCGTGCAAGAAAATGGGTGAAACGATCGTTTCTCCGCTATGAATGCTACGGTATTGTGATAAAACTGTTGCGTCCAGAGCTTTGATTCGCACAACCCGTTGCAAAAAAGAGAGCACCCAAACGATGTTTGCCTTCTCCCGATTTCTGCTCTATTTCACTGAAGTGGCCCGTCAGGGGTCGTTTCGTAAAGCGTCAGAGGCGCTGCATGTCTCTGCGTCCTCTATCGACCGTCAGATTTTGCGCGTGGAACAGGAGCTGGCGATGCCGCTCTTCGAGCGCCATCCCTCCGGGCTGCGGCTGACCGCCGCCGGGGAGCTGCTGCTGCATGCGGCCAATAACTGGAAAAAGGACTTTACCCGGGTCTGTGAGCAGCTGGATGACCTGCGCGGACTGCGGCGCGGGCATGTGCGCATCGCCACCATCGATGCCATTAACCGGCATTTCTTTTCGACGATGCTCAAAGAGGTGCATAAACATTATCCCAACATCTCTTTTACATTGACCACCATCAACAATATCCACATCCAGCAGGCGCTGATCTCCGGCGAGGCGGATTTCGGCATCATGCTCAACCCGCAGACCTCCCGTGAACTGCAGGTGAGGGCGTTTGCCGAAATGAATATGGGGATCGTGGTGCCGACCGGCCATCCGCTGGCCAGCCGCAGCGCTGTGCGCTTTAGCCAGTGCATCGACTACCCGTTTATCCTGCCCTCCGCCCCATTGATGATCAGCGAACCGGTAGAGGCGCTGGTGAACATCAGCGGCAACGAGGTGAAGGAGGTGGCGGTGTCGAATAACATCCACATGATCCGCACCCTGATTAAAGAGCAGATGGGTATCGGCATCCTGTGCCGGCTGGATATTCTCGATGAGATTGAGTCCGGCCAGCTGGCGTTTGTGCCGCTTACCGATCCGCAGCTTAAGCCTTTCACGCTGGCGCTGTGCGTCTCGCCCGCCCGCCAGCTTTCACTTGCCGCCTCGATGATGTTGAACCAGCTGGAGATGCTCTTCAGCCAGCTGTGAGAGACCGGCAGGCACTAAAATCATTCATTAGTGCACCATAATGGTGCGTTTTTTGTGTGCATGAATCAAAGGTTGCATGCCCCAGGGCGGCGGCGCAGGCGATTTTGCGCGGCCGCGCGCGGGCGATAAAATCTGGCATTGTTTTTGTATAGCTAAGTGTGAGTAGAAGCGGTCAGTACGGGTTATCCATACGGGACATTGCTCAGTCACCATGTCGCGGTTCAATGTTGACCGGGATGGGAGGCTGAGCCACATTCGCTCGCTCCCCCTCCCGGCGTAAAGAGGAGAGGGATAATGAAAACAGGCGCACGCCTTCCCCGGGGTTTACGCTGGCTGGGCCTGATGGCCCTCGGCGGTGTCTCGCTGGCCGTTCAGGCCGAGGAGAAAATCGTTCTGCTGACCTCCTGGTACGCTCAGGCGGAGCAGGGGGGGTATTATCAGGCTCAGGCCACTGGGCTGTATAAAAAATATGGTCTCGACGTCGAGATCCGCTCCGGTGGCCCCCAGGTCAACGGCATGCAGTTGCTGTTGTCGAAGCGGGCCGATGTGATCATCGGTTACGATCTGCAGCTACTGGAAGGCATTCAGCGCGGCTTCCAGGCGAAAGCCATTGCCGCGCCCTTTCAGTACGATCCCCAGGGGCTGCTGACCCATGCCGATGTCACCTCCCTGCAGGGGCTGAAAGATAAAACCATTCTGGTCTCCAGCTCCGGTCAGGCGACATGGTGGCCGTGGCTGAAGGCGCAATACCAGCTGAGCGACGCTCAGGTTCGCCCCTATACCTTCAATATTCAACCCTTTGTCGTCGACGACGCTGTCGCCCAGCAGGCCTATGTCAGCTCCGAGGTGTTCCAGGTGCAGAAGGCCGGGGTGAAGGCGAACTTCTTCCTCTTTTCTGAGCATGGTTACCCTCCCTATGGCGGCATTCTTATCGCCCGCCCGGCCACCATCGCCGAGCGTAAAGCGGCGATGGCGAAGTTTGTCCGCGCCTCAATGGAGGGCTGGGTGAGCTATCTCAAGGATCCGGCGCCGGGCAATGCGCTGATTAAGCAGGACAATCCGAAAATGACCGACGATCTGCTCGCCTGGGGCGTGACCCAGATCCGTGAGCATCATCTGATCGACGGCGGTGATGCCGTCAGCCAGGGCTGGGGGACGATGACCGACGCGCGCTGGCAGAAGACCCGCGATTTTATGGTCAGCGCCGGTCTGCTGGCGGCGGCCACCGACTGGAAACAGGCCTACACCACCGAATTTGTTCAGGCCATGCAGGTTAAACCCTGAGGAGCGACGCCATGTCATTAATGATTAAAAATGCCCATGCCATCCTCAGCGGTCTGCCCGGAGAGGCGGCGCGGCTGGCCGGGCCAGATATTCGCATCCGCGACGGCAAGATTGCGGCCATCGGCAGCCTGACGCCGCTGCCGGAAGAGCGACAGATCGATGCCCGCGACTGTGTGATCTATCCGGCATGGGTGAACACGCACCACCATCTTTTTCAGTCGCTGCTGAAGGGCGAGCCGCAGGGGCTGAACCAGAGCCTGACGGCCTGGCTGAGCGCCACGCCGTACCGCTTTCGCGCGGCTTTCGATGAGCATACTTTTCGTCTGGCGGTGCGCATTGGCCTGGTGGAGCTTCTGCGCTCGGGCTGCGCCAGCGTGGCGGATCACAACTACCTGTACTGGCCAGATATGCCTTTCGATACCTCGGAGATTGTCTTCAGCGAAGGGGAAGCGCTGGGGATGCGCATCGTTCTGTGCCGGGGTGGGGCGACCCAGGGGCGGGCGGTGGAACAGGATCTGCCGGTGGCGCTGCGTCCGGAAACCTTCGACGGCTATATGGCGGATATCGAACGGCTGGTCAGCCGCTATCACGACCCCCGGCCCGATTCTCTGCGCCGGGTGGTGATGGCGCCCACTACCGTCCTGCACTCCGCGCCGGGCGCCCAGCTGCGGGAGATGGCGAAGCTGGCCCGCCAGCTGGGGATCCGGCTGCACAGCCATTTATCGGAAACCGTCGATTATCTTGACGCCGCGCGGCAGAAATTCGCTATGACGCCGGTGCAGTTCTGCGCGGAGCATGACTGGCTGGGAAATGACGTGTGGTTTGCCCATCTGGTGAAGCTGCTGCCGGAGGAGATTGCCCTGCTGGGCCGCACCGGAACCGGCATCGCCCATTGCCCGCAAAGCAACGGTCGGCTGGGCAGCGGCATCGCCGATCTGCTGGCGCTGGAGCAGGCCGGGGTCCCGGTCTCGCTGGGGGTGGATGGCGCTGCCTCCAATGAGGCGGCGGATATGCAAAGCGAAGCCCACGCCGCATGGCTGCTGCAGCGCGCGCGCAAGGGGATGCTGGCGCAGCCGCGCTACGCCGGAGGCACCTTCGAGGGCGGGGCCGATGCGGCCACGGTGGAGGATGTGGTGCGCTGGGGCAGCGCCGGCGGGGCGCAGATCCTCGGCTTAGCGCAGAGCGGCACTCTGCAGGTCGGCATGCAGGCGGACCTCGCCATTTACCGGCTGGACGATCCGCGCTACTTCGGCCTGCACGACATGGCCATTGGGCCGGTGGCCTGCGGCGGGCGCGCCGCGCTGAAGGCGCTGCTGCTGAATGGCCGGCCCATCGTGGAAGATGACGCCATTCCCGGTCTCGACCTTGACGCGATGCGCCACGACGCGCTGGCGGCCGTCCGTACCCTCCAACAGCGCGTCGCTGTTTAACTGATAACAGGATAATGAAGATGAACGCAACTACTCAGAATCAACGCTACGCCTTACAGGAACTGGAAAAAGAGGCGTTGATGGGCGCCGAGGGTGAAGAGACCTTCGCCCGCGAAGTGCGCTGTATCGACCTGTCGAACTTTGCCGAAAGAAAACATGATATTGCCGAACAACTGTGGGAGGCGGCAGTGGAGATCGGCTTCTTCCAGGTCAGCCACCATGGTATTCCGCTGGCGGAGATCCGCCAGGCGTTCAGCACGACCGAGGCGTTTTTCAACCTGCCCGACGAGGTGAAGCGCCAGTATCCGCTGGCCGGCAACGCCGGCTGGGAGAGCAAGGCGCAGGTTCGGCCGTCGACCCGCACGCCGGATCAAAAAGAGTCCTATCAGATAACCCGTCCGCTGATGGATAGGCGCTGGCCCAGCGATCGGGAGCTGCCAGGCTTCCGACAGACGATGCTCGGGTTTGAATCGCAGTGCTGGCAGCTGGGGATGAAGATCCTCTCCTGCTTTGCGTTAAAGCTCGGTTTTCCGGAATCGTTTTTCACCACCGCGCACGATCCGCAGCGTGACACCTATCAGAGCACCTTGCGCATGCTGCACTACTATGCAACCGAGCAGTCGCAGCAGGGAATGTGGCGGGCCGGCGCGCATACCGATTTTGACTGTCTGACGCTGCTGTTCCAGCGCCCCGGTCAGGGTGGCCTGCAGGTTTGTCCCGGTAAAGACCGCGAAAGCCAACAGTGGACCAGCATTGAGCCGCGCGAGGAGGTGATCACCTGTAATATCGGCGATATGCTGATGCGCTGGAGCGACGACCAGCTGCCGTCTAACTTCCACCGGGTGAGAAACCCGCTGCCCCACGAATATCAGGGGCCGCGCTACAGCCTGGCGTTTTTCTGCCAGGCCAATAAAGATGTCGAGATCCTCGGGCCGCAGAGAAAGTACCCGCCCATCAGCGCCGAGGATTATCTGCAGCAGCGGATCCAGGCCAATTTTGCCAAAGGGTAAGATGCGCTCTTGAATGGTATACCTGCCGCCGGCTTTCGCTGGCCGCGCGGCAGGACATCCGGCGCTGAGCTTTTCAGGGGGTAGGGCTTGCCGATACGGGCGACAAGGGTATCTCTGCCGCAGCTATAAAATCAATAAAACAGCGTATTCTTGGTGACAGGTAGCGGCTGGCGGGCCACAGGACCGAGAAATGCCCATCCTTGACGCAACAGCCGGGCAACACCTCCTGCAGTTGTCCCTCGTTGATGGCCTCGCGCACGACAAAATCAGGCACATAAGCGATGCCCATCCCCGCCGCGCTTAAGCGAATGGCGGCCTCAATGTTATTGACTGTCATAATGGCAGCGGCCCTGAAATCTCCCGTCAGCCGCATATCGCGCAGTTCCCAGGGCTGGATCAGCCCTGTCGCGGGGAAGCGAAAAAAAATACACTTGTGCGCCGCTAATTCCGCTGGCGAGCCGGGAACGCCGTATTCCGCCAGATAGGCCGGACTGGCGCAGAGCACAAAACGAAAGCCCCCCAGCTTTCTGGCGATCAAGCGGGAGTCCGCTAGTTCGCCGCTGCGGATAGCGACATCAAATCCTTCATCGATCAGATTGACCAGCCGGTCACTAAAATCGAGATCCAGTTCAACCTGCGGATAAAGACGGCTAAAGGCGGTGAGGGCAGGGAGCAACAGGCGGTAGCCGATGACAGGCAGTGAAATCCTCAGTTTACCGGTGGGCTGTGAAAGACTGCTGGTCAGCTCAGACTCGGCCTCCTGGATCTGCTCCAGGATACTCTGGCAGCGGGTCAGAAACGCGGCCCCCTCCGCCGTCAGGCTGACGTTTCTGGTGCTGCGGTTGAACAGCCGGACCCCCAGCTTATGCTCAAGCCGGGCGACATTCTTACCCACCGCCGAGGCAGATATCCCCAGCAGCCTGGCGGCCTGAACAAAGCTTAGCGTTTCGGCGGTGCGGACAAAGGACGTCAGCGAAGTGAGGCTGTCCATCGATTATAAACCTTTTGTCTCTTAAGAAGATATTTTCAGTCTATTTATCGGCAAGAACATCCGCAATAGGATGGCGATAGTTTATTCATTCCTTGCCGACTGATGAGGGCCGCCCGATGTTACTCACCGCCAGAACACCTTCCCGATACGCCAGCGCCCTGGCCGCGCTTTCTGTCTTTATGGCGGCCTTGCTGCTGCCGTTAAGTTTTACCGGCGGCGTCATGACCACCCCGGCGATACAGCAGTCGCTGGGCGGCTCTCCCGCTGCGCTGTCGTGGCTGACCAATGGCTTTATGCTGACTTTCGGCAGCTTTTTGCTGGCCGCAGGGGTGACGGCGGATGCCATCGACAGAAAACGTATTTTTATCGCCGGCGCCGCGCTGTTTTGCCTGAGCAGCCTGCTGTTTTGTCTGACGCACAATCTCTTCCTGTCAGGCGTGCTGAGGGCGCTGCAAGGTCTGGCCGCGGCGATGATTTTAGCCAGCGGCAGTGCGGCGCTGGCCCAGCTGTATGACGGCGCTCAGCGGACGCGGGCATTCAGCATCCTGGGCACAGTGTTCGGCGCCGGCCTGGCGTTCGGCCCGCTGCTGATCGGCTTCATGACCGACGCGGTGGGTTGGCGCGGGGTATACGCCCTGTTTGCGCTGCTCTCGGCGATGGTTCTGCTTATCGGTCTGGCGTATCTGCCGGCGGCAGAACAAAGCCAGCCGCGGACACCTGACAACCTCGGCTTAACCCTGTTTACGCTGGCCCTGATGCTGTTTACTGCATCGCTTATGGTCATTCCGGCCCGCGGCTTTTTATCGCTGACCACGCTGGCCTTGTTCATCGCGTCGGCGGGACTGTTCGTGGCGTTTGCCGTGCGCTGCCAGAGGGTGAGCAACCCGGTGCTGGAACTCTCCCTGCTGCGCCATCCGCGTTTTGTCGGCGTACTGTTGCTGCCTGTCGCCACCTGCTGTTGCTACGTGGTCCTGCTGATTGTTGTTCCACTGCATTTTATGGGCGGAGAGGGGATGAGTGAGTCGCAGAGCGCGCTGTATCTGATGGCGCTGACCGCGCCGATGCTGATTTTCCCATCCGTTGCGGCCCTGCTCACCCGCTGGTTTTCACCGGGGCGGGTATCCACGGGAGGGCTGATGATGGCCTCCGTCGGGTTGCTGTTGCTGGGCGATGCTTTTCACAGTAACCATCTTTCGCAATTGGTGCTGGCGCTGATCCTCTGTGGGGCGGGGGCGGCGCTTCCCTGGGGGCTGATGGACGGCCTGGCGATATCCGCTGTGCCGGTGGCGAAAGCCGGTATGGCGGCAGGCCTGTTCAACACCGTTCGCGTTGCCGGCGAGGGGATCGCCCTGGCGATAGTCTCCGCGGTATTAACGGCAAGCAATACCCTGACCCTGCAGAGTCGCGTTCACGGGTATGCCCCCGAGGTGATTCACCGCGCCGCAGGCTGGCTGGGAGCCGGCAATATGCCGCAGGCGGCTGCGCTTTTGCCTGACTTTTCCCTCCGGGCGCTGCGCGAGAGCTATGACTCTGCTTATACGCTGCTGTTTAGTGGGCTGGCGGTCGTCACCCTGCTGTGCGCCCTGATGGTCTGGCGGACGCTATGCCGGAAGGGGAGCGCTATCCAAACCCGCAACAGCGGATCCTGAGCCCCCTTGATAGCGCATTGGCGTCACGCTCCCGGCAACCGCCTTTCCCGGTCTGCTTAGCGAACCGGGACTGTCATTGTTTCGCTGGCGGAACTATGCTGATCAGGGCGGCCACATGCGCCGCTCCGGCAGCGGAAACAGTGACTCACAGGTGGCGGTATGGCGATTGATCCGGAACTGATTTACATCGAGATCCTGGAAACGGTGCTGATGGCCACCCTGGATCCCGATTTGTGGAAATCGGCATTGCAGAAACTGGCGTTCCTCACCGGCCATCAGTACGCGGCATTTCTGTTCTACGATAAAGGCAATGCGCATCTGTTGACCGATTCATTCCTGCTGGAGGAGAAGGTCTTCACTGCCTATCGCGACGTGTTTCTGGCCATCGATCCCGCCGAAAAAATATTGACCGCGTTACCGGTCGGGCAAATGTACCGAGACCGCGAGTATTTAGGCGATAAATTTATTGCCGGCAGCGTCTATTACAATGAGTTTCATCACCCCAACGATCTGAATAATCTTACCAGCGTCAAGCTATGCACCCTCAATGGCTATGCCACCTATCTGTCACTGATGACGGCCAATACGGCGGCTTATCCGCAGCCGGCGCAGTTTGAACTGTTCAGGCGCTTGATCCCGGCGTTAAAAACCGCCTGCCAGCTTCACGCCCGATTTGAACAGCTGCGAGACACCATAAAATACCAGAGCGCGGTGATGGACAACGGGATCTACCCGGTATGGCTGGTGGATCATGGCGGTAAAATTCTCTACGCCAGCGCGCATGCCGAACGCTACCTGCGCGCTAACACCCGCCTCTCCTGGTATAGCGGGGGCGATACGCTGTGCCTCAATACCGACAGCAAAAAACTGAAACGGGCTATCGAGCAGGCCACCCGGACGGCAGAGCCGCCGAGGGCAGGGGTGTGCTATACCGCCGGGCGTGAGCCGAAACCGATCCTCGTGATCCCTGCGGCCCGCCTTGCCGGGGTCGCCTGCGTGATTATTCCCGAGCCGTTTCTCACCGGCAGCGCCTTGATGGAACTGTTTAACGTCAAGCCTGCCGAAAATGCGGTGGCGGAGCTGCTGGTGCGGGGCATGACGCCGGATGAATGCGCCTTACATCTGGGCGTATCTATCGCCACGATCAGAACTCACCTTAGCGCCCTGTACCGGAAAACCCACACCCGTAATCAGGCAGAACTACTGCTGATCATTCGTGCGATTCACGGCTGATTTATTTCATCCACTCATTCATATGGATGAGTGGATCTGTTATTACCGCCATTATAATCCTCCTAAAACGAATGAAGGATTTAATCGCTCTCTGAGCGGTCAGTCCGTATATCTAATTCCTGCTGGATGGGAGTGGTTAATATGTTTTTCTTCCGTGTGATAGCCATCGCAATTTTATTCCCTGCTTTAATATCCTGCACAACGCAAAAAGCCCTAAATGAAACCGGGAAGGAGATTGATAAAGGCCATTATGGTGTCGCGACATGGTATGTCGCAACCTTACCCGTTGTCATGCTTTATGACGTATTTACTCTCGGCGGTACCAGCGACCCGCAAACGGGATATAATACGGTCGCCAGCGTCGCGAATAAGCAACCGGTGACTCAGTCAGCCCACAGTTCATCAGGTACGCGGCCTCAATCTACAATTCAAACCGCTGCTGGCGGTTCAGTCGCGACTGTCACAACGCCTCAAAACGTCGCCCTGAGAACGGCGTCTTCGCAAGGGCCGTCATCGGTTTCTTCGTCAGTCAAATCCTATCCTCCGGCTGATAATTGCCTTACCCGTGATTCGACGTCGAATTCACTGGCAGACTTCTGGATTAACCACTGTGGCTTTGCCGTTACCGTGATGTGGTTTGATGCGAATGATTGCCGTACGGGGTGTATGGATGGCGTGGGGGCGAATTCACGCCAATCAATAACAAAAGGAAGGGCGGGAAGCGCTTATACTTCCGTGGCTTGTCCAAAACCTTCTACACCAAAAGGACCCGATGGCATTCATCAGTGGGCCAACGAAGGGCATCATCAATGTACTTCCTGAGTCGTGGATAGCCAGGCCAGAGATATTCTGGCCTGGCTATCCAATCGAGCTTTTCGTCTCTATCGAATGGTCGACGACGTTAGCCGGAACCGAGCCAGCAAACATCGCGCGTAATCAGTTAGCAGAACGTCGCGCCGTCTGGATCGTCATCAGCGCGGCCACGATCAGCATCCCGGCGCTCAGGCAAAAGGTGCTCTCATAGCCCAGATGGTCGAATATAATACCGCCGACCGTTGCACCAAGGGCAATAGAAAACTGCACTGTGGCGACCATCAGTCCCCCGCCTGATTCGGTATCCGCTTTGCTGGCATGGGCGACCCAACTCCACCACCCCACCGGCGCTGCGGTGGAGAGTACGCCCCACAGGGCCAGCAGAATCGACACCGCAACAAGGTTTGTCGCCAGCGGGATCAGTAATAACGCAATCAGGGCCATCAGTAGCGGAATAATGATTAACGTTTTATAGAGCTGCTTTTTAATCACCAGTCCAATAGCCGTAGTCCCCGCGAGTCCGGAAATACCGATCGCTAATAATAGTAGCGAGATGGTCCTGGCATCGACCTGAGCCATCAGTTCGAGGTACGGGCGAATATAGGTGAATAAGGTAAATTGCCCCATAAAAAAAATACCGGCCGCGCCCATGCCAATCGCCACCGAACGATCGCCCAGTAGTCTGCGCAGACCGGAACCGCTAGCGGCCTGGTGCGCTCCCGCTTTCATTGAGGGAAGGCTTATCCATTGCCAGATAAAGGTTACCACGGCGATGGGCACCAGGCTCAGAAAGGCGCCACGCCAGCTGGTGACTGACGACAGATAGCTACCCAGCGGTGCGGCCACCACGGTGGCAAGCGCATTGCCGCCATTAAAAACGGCCAGAGCGCGCGGAACCTGACTAATATGGACCAGCCTGACCGCCGTGGCGACAGACATTGACCAGAAGCCGCCAATGACTACACCAATCAATGCGCGCCCTAGCATATAAATGCTGAAATTCGGCGCCATCGCTACAATTAAAGCCGAAATTCCCATCAACGCGGTCAGGAGTAACAGCAAATATTTGCGGTTCATTTTACCTACCAATCTGCGAATACACAGGCTGGTTAAAACAGCACATATTCCTGAGATCGTCATTCCCTGACCCGCGGTACCTTCGGTGATCTCCAAATCCATAGCGATGGGGGAGAGCAGACTCACCGGCATAAATTCTGAAGCAATTAGCGTAAATACGCAGAGCGTGATGGAAAATACCCCCCTCCAGTTGGAGGAGTGATTTTTATCATCATCATAAGCTGAATGTTTTCTGAGATCCATAATAGGGTTTATTACACCTTAACGTTTACGGCAGGCGTCACTCTGTATTGGTTGATCGCGAATGAAAGGGACCTTCCCGAAGCCCATTCGTATTCGCCATTAAAGCGCATTATGCAAAATAACTTCGACAACATCAGGCGAATAGGTTTCGGCGATACCAAAGGCCCGGATATGCGATTTAACATTGTCGATAATTGAAGGTAATGCCTCGGCAGAAATATTCACCTCGGAAAGTCTCACCGGCGTGCCGATTTTCGTAAACCAGGATTCCAGTGCAGCAATACCTTCTTCCGCACTTTCCACGTTAAAAACTACCCGGGCGAAGCGGTTAAACTGGGCTTTATTTTGGGACTGGTACCATTTCATCCATGCAGGCATCACCACCGACATCCCGGCGCCATGAGGCACGTCGAACAGGGCAGACAACGAGTGCTCAATCGCATGGTTAGGATAACTATAATCTGCGGCGCCGGAGAAGGTTATCCCATTTTGCGCCAGCGTCGAAGCCCAGGCAAATTCGCCGCGTGCCGCAATATTTTGCGGATCGTTAATCAGTATATCCGTCGTTTCGATGACGGTTTTAATCAATGATTCAATTAGTCTGGACTGCAGCCTGGGCAGTACGGTGGCCGTAAAGTACACCTCGATCAAATGCGAAATAATGTCCGCTGCCGAGTAGACCAGGTATTCCCTCGGAACACCCGTCATCAACGCCGGGTTCAATACCGTCACCCGTGGACGAGTGGCATCGTTACCAATGGATAATTTTTCTTTTGTTTCTTCGTTAACCACCACGGCATACGGATTCATTTCGCTACCGGTGGCCGCGAGGGTCAGAATGGCATATATCGGCAGGGCGGAGATTAATTCCCCGTCGCCAGTGAACAATTCCCAGGCGTCGCCTGGATAGTCGACTCCCGCAGCAATCGCTTTCGCGCTGTCAAGAACCGAGCCGCCACCGATGCTGATAATCGCCTGTACCTTTTCCTTACGCGCCATCTCAACGGCGCTTCTGACCGATGAAATGACCGGGTTGCTGATAATACCGCCAAATTCACACCAGCTTATTCCCTGGGATACGAGACGGCGCGTGACCTTCTCGAACAGACCCTCATTTTTGATTCGCTGGCTGCCATAGCAAATCAGCACATGATGAATACCGTCTTTGGCGATATGGTCAGCAAGGGTATCTTCTTTATCGATGCCGAATTCAATACGTGTTGGATTATAAAAATTAAAATTATGCATATTCGCTCCTGTGTGCCGGCTTAATTCCGACACAGGTATTAAAATGGTTATCAATAAAAAGTTATTTCAGAGTGGCTTTAAAGAAATGGTCCAGTTTATCAAAGGGAATTCTTCCACTCTGGTTGTCATATAAGTCCACGTGGTTAGCGCCCGGAACAATGACCAGTTCTTTAGGCTGAGCCGCTTGCTGGTAGGCGGTTTCCGCAAAGTAACGCGAATGCGCTTTCTCACCGGTAATAATCAGTACCGGTCGTGGCGAGATTTCCTTAATATGATCCAGTTGCGCGAAATTCATAAACGGCATTGGGGTTGTCACTGACCATGACCCGGCGGAGTTAACCGACCGCGGGTTATACCCACGCCTGGTGCGATAATAATCGAAGAATTCTCGAGTAATGGGATCGGCATCCGCTTGCAGCGTTGCTGGCAGGATAGTTTTATCCCGGACCACGTTACCCGCTTTATCAAAGCTGACATTGTGGCTCTCATAAGCAGGCACGCCATTCTCGGCGTCTTTCCAGCGCTGCAGGCTCATGTTTTCCAGCACTTTGCTACGCTGTTCCGGGGTATAGCTGTCCTGGAAGCCTTTACCCCACAGGCGCGACATATCATACATCACCGAGGTGGCGACAGCCTTGATACGTTTATCCATTGCCGCCGCGCTAAGGTTCAGCCCGCCGTAGCCGCAGACGCCCAACAGGCCAATGCGTTGACGGTCAACGATATCCAGCAGACCCAGATAGTCGACGGCCGCCATGATATCTTCCGTGTTGATATCGGGTGAGGCGATATTACGCGGTTCGCCGCTGCTCTCGCCGGTATAGGAAGGATCAAAAGCCAGAGTAACAAAACCACGCCGGGCCATTTCCTGAGCATAGAGACCGGATGACTGCTCCTTTACGGCACCGAATGCCCCACTGACCGCCAGGGCAGGAAGCTTACCGGCCGGGTGATTTTTCGGCACATAGACATCGGCGACAAGGGTAATACCGTAGCGGTTTTTAAAGGTGACTTTTTGATGGTCGACGGCGCTGCTCAGCGGAAAGGTTTTATCCCAGATCTGAATGAGCTTAACATCCGTGTCGCCTTTCATAGGCAGCGCCAGGTCTGCGATGGCGGCATTGGAACCAAACAGCATCGCCATCCCAACGATCATTCCCGTGCGCAGCGTTCGATGAGAAAAAGTAGCCATAAATACTCCTGAATGGTGTAAAGGACAGGCCAGGATGTCCCGTTCGGTGTGAGTGTTGATGGCGCTTATAGTAGAGAACCAAAACCGTTCTGATTAGCAGGCAAAACCGCACTTCATTAATGTGTCCATGTTATAAATAGAATCCTTGAGACCGACCAGACGCAGGAGGCAGGGTGGATATTTTTCGTCGTGAGGATTTGCATCATCTCTATCTTTTTTATCATGTGGCTAAAGAGGGGGGATTTACCCGTGCCGCGGCCAGGCTGGGGCTTGCCCAGTCGAGTATCAGCCGCAGCATCAGCATGCTGGAGAAAAGTATTAATCTGCAGTTACTGGTGAGAAGTACCCGCAAGGTCGCGCTCACCTCAGCCGGGGAAAAACTACTGCGTTCGCTCGATCAGGGGTTCGGTCAACTGGAAAATGGCTGGATGCTGCTGAATCAGCTTCGGGAGAAACCTGCAGGAACCGTGCGCATTAACGGCAGCAGGCAGGCCATCGAGCAAGTGTTGCTACCGCGACTGCAGTCGTTACGGGATGCATACCCAGATATCGCGCTGGAGCTTATTGAAAATAATACCTTTGTTGACATTGTGAAGGAGCGATATGATGCCGGGGTTCGCTACGGCAGCATGGTCAACGAGGATATGGTTTCCGTGCGTATTGGCCCCGATGTGCCGATGCGGGTTGTCGGTAGCCCCAATTTTCTTCGCCAGCATGGGATCCCCGCACATCCCCGCGAACTCGATAAGTATCCCTGTATTGGCTACCGCATGTCCGACGGTTCACCATGGGGATGGGAGATGCATGATGGCGATCGGTTATATCGACATAACCCCGCCGGAGGATGGGTGTTCAGCGATGCCGGCACAGTCATTAAAGCCGCGACGCTGGGAGTGGGGCTGGCCTATGAAGCGGCGGATCTGATGCAGGACGAACTGGCAAGCGGTCGGCTGATACCGGTTCTGGAGAATTACAGTCACACCTTTCCTGGGTTTCATATCTATTATCCGCACCGGAACGTGTCCAGTGCGCTGCGAGTGATTATCGACATTCTGAGGGACTATCCCGGAGCGGACAGCCGCGCTATCAGAACGGGCTGATCCCTTGCGGACCCGTCGCGAACCGTGGTGCCGGCAGGGCATGGCTCCCGCCGCTGGTTTTTCAGGATATCAGCGGTAGCCAACTGCCTGACGATCAGCGTCAGCTAATAGCACGCCTCTCCGGGTAAAGGTAGTCCTGGCGGGGCAGGGTGAGAAGGAGATGCTCGCCGCCGGGAAGCGGTTTACCTGTTCCGCGCATCACTTTTAATGACCTCAATCATTAGCAGGGAGTGAAGGATGAAGTTAAAGATTACTATCAATGATAACGTGCTCACCGCGACCCTGAACGGTAGTCAGGCCAGCCGCGAATTCGCTGGATTGTTACCTTTAACGTTGCAGCTCAGCGACTATGCAGGAGAGGAAAAGATAGGCGATTTACCCGCCCGGCTGTCGACGGCGGATTCGCCTGTAGGGTCAGCAGCCAGCAAGGGCGATATCATGGTCTTTTTACCCTGGGGCAATCTGGCCATTTTTTATCAGGCTCATGGTTACGTTGACGGGCTCATCCCTCTTGGGAGGCTGGATGAACCTGACGCATTACCTCTGCAGCCTTCATCATACCCGGCACGATTCGAATTAGCCGCTGCAGCATCGCTCGGGAGCGATTAGCAAGCCGTTACGGCGACGGACAGAACGGCATCATTCGCCACGAGGACGTTCCCCGAGGGGAACGTCACGGGATAAGTTTCAGGAATGATGGTCGCGCAGGAAAACGGTCAGCACATCTTTCGGCGGCACGCCGCCGCATTCGCCAATCATCCAGCCTACCGCGCCGCGGTGATAGGCGCCGTGAAAGAGCATGTGGTTCAACATCTCCATCGCGGTCATATTGCCGTCGCCGCCGTCGACAAATTTGAAGGCGATACGTTCGTGGAAATCAGCGGGGGTCATGGCGCTGACGTACTGAATGTATTCGTCCGTACAGGCGGTCATTGCCGTTTCCAGCGCATCAATGGTTGGCGTCTCGGGGGTATTCAGCGCGGTGTAACCGTGCGTCCTGCCGCGCAGATTCGCCCGGAAAATCATGTCAACGACATGGATATGGTTCATCAGCCTGAGGGTCAGGTGGCGTTTTTCGCCATGTACTGTTCCGTCTATCGTGCGGATCGCCTGCAAGGTGGCAAGGTCAATCCAGCGCTTGTACTTCAACAGCGTCACTACAGTGTCTTTGTCCATAGTCGGTCCCGGGTTGGTTGAGCCATTATCTTAGCGATGATGCCAGTGAGTTGTCACTCTCGAGCGCCAGGCACAAAAAAGCCTCGCCGGGGCGAGGCTTTTCAATAAGCAGGTGAGTTAGTCAAACACACCGTTAATCACGGCGGTGACAATGGCGGTGCTCAGCGCTACCAGCACCAGGTCATCGCCGACCGCCCGCCATTCATAGCCCGGATAATAGGGCAGGTCGTTAATCATAGAAGCTGGCAGAGTCTTTTTCGCGATACCCGGAGGGAGCGGTTTGCCGCGGGCAACATTTTTGGCGATACCCGGAGGCAGCGCCTGATAGCCGACCAGACCGTAGTTCACGGCCAGGGAGCGCGCCCGTGAGAAGCTAATATCGCTGTCGACGTGGTCGGGCTTGCCGTAGTTTTTGCGGTTGCCATGATCGGCGGTGGATTGACCTTTATTTTGTCCTTTATTACCATGGTCGCCGCTGTTACCGCTGTTACCGCTGTTACCATGATTGCCGCTATTGCCATGGTTACCACTGTTCCCGTGATTACCGCCGCCATTGCCATTGCCATTACCGTTACCCGGGTTGGCATAGGCCGGTGCCGCCATGACGGCGAGAGAAATAACCGCCGCCAGTGCTGTTTTAATAGTGCGACGCTTAAGCATGATCTTGCTTCCTTAATGTGGAGTACACGCTTAAAAAATAAGATAACGCTATGCCTCAGGCAATCTCATAGAGTCTTATTTTTTTCCGGGATTTCACGGGAAGGTCATTAAGGAATAGCGGGACGCGGGCGAGCAATTCCATTGCTGCGTTTTGACAGACGGGCGACCGCGCCCCGCTAAATTTGTCGCCGGCAGGATCGCTCCCGGGCGTGTCGCAAAAAAATGCCCGAAGCCATCGGGCAAAAATGAACAAAAATATTACGCTTCATTCATAACGCGTCTCACAAGACGGAGCGGATAGTAAATCCTGGCGCCGCTGCGCACAATCGACCGGTTGTTTAGAAATAAATAACCCCCGTCGGCCGCGCTCAGGACGCGACCCAATGGCAGGCCACTCGATGACCAGGGGCCACCTCGCGCAGCGCCGGAGCTTCTCTGCGGCACCGATCGCCGGCCTGCGGGCAGCGAGATGAAAAGCGGCAGCCGGCGGGAGGATTGGTCGGATCCGGGATCTCGCCTTGCACCAGCGCCTGCGGTTCGCTGTGCGGGTCGAGGGTCGGCACCGCGGCTAGCAGAGCGCGGGTGTAGGGATGGAGGGGGCGGCTGAACAGCGCATCGCGGCTGGCGCTTTCCACCAGTTGCCCGAGATACATCACCGCCACATCGTCACATAAATGCTCCACCACCCCGAGGTCGTGGGAGATAAACAGAAACGTGACGCCGCGGTCGTCGCGCAGGTCGGAAAACAAATTGATGATCTGCGCCTGAATCGACACATCGAGGGCCGAGATGGGCTCATCGGCGACGATAAAATCCGGGTTGAGGATCAGCGCCCGGGCAATACCGATCCGCTGGCGCTGGCCGCCGGAAAACTGATGCGGGAAGCGGGCGTAGTGTTCCGGCGCCAGGCCGCAGATCTTCATCACGTCGATCACCCGGTCATAGAGCTCATCGCGGGTGCAGAGCTTGTGCTGCAGCATGGCTTCGCCTATCGCCTCGCCAATACGCAGCCGCGGGTTCAGCGAGCTGTAGGGATCCTGAAATACCAGCTGCATCCTCGGCCGAATGGCGCGCAGGGCGGGCCCGGTCAGGTCGGCCAGCTCCTGACCGTGAAATTTCACGCTGCCGGCGCTCTTCTCGTACAGGCCAAGCAGGGTTCGGCCGACGGTGGTTTTGCCGCTGCCGGACTCGCCCACCAGGCCAAAAATAGTGCCCGGACGGATGTTAAAGCTGACGCCGTCCACCGCGCGAAGCTCGCCGGTCTGCTGGCCAAAGAGGCCGTCGCGCAGCGGAAAATACTTCTTCAATCCATCCACTTCAATAACATAGCGATCGCTCATGCTGTCGCCTCCGCAAATTCGCTATAAAAGCAGGCGGCCCGCTGGCGCTCGCCGAGCAGCGGCGGAATCGCCTCCCGGCAGCGCGGCGTCGCCCGTTCGCAGCGCCCGGCAAAAGCGCAGCCCGCCGGCAGGGCGGCCAGATCCGGTACCTGACCGGGAATCGAGTACAGTCGCCGACGCCGCTCGCCCGGCACCGGGCGGGAGGCGATGAGCCCACGCGTATAAGGGTGCTGCGGATGGCGTAGCACCTCCGCCGTGGCGCCCTGTTCCACGATCCTTCCGGCATACATCACCACCACCTGTTCGGCCATCTGCGCGATCACCCCCAGGTCGTGGGTAATCAGCATCATCGCCATCTGGCTGGCCCGCGCCCGGTCCCGCAGCAGGCGCAGGATTTGCGCCTGCACGGTGACGTCCAGCGCGGTGGTCGGTTCGTCGGCAATCAGCAGTTTGGGCTGACAGCTCAGTGCCATGGCGATCATCACCCGCTGCAGCATGCCGCCGGATAGCTGGTGGGGGTAGCTGGCCATCAGGCTGTCGCCGCGCGCCAGGCCGACCTCGCTTAGCAGCCGGGTAGCCAGCTGCCAGGCGGCTTTCGGCGTGGCGCCGAGGTGGCGGATCGCTGGTTCGCACAGCTGTTCGCCGATGGTCAACACCGGGTTCAGGGCCGACATCGGTTCCTGAAAGATCATGGCCAGCTGGTGGCCGCGCAGGTCGGCCATCTGTCTGGGGTTCAGCCGCAGCAGATCGCGGTCCGCGAAACGAATTTCGCCGCCGTCGATGCGCGCTGCCTGCGACGGCAGGAGGCCCATCAGCGCCATGGCGGTGACGCTTTTGCCGCAGCCGGACTCGCCCACCACGCCAACGGTTTGCCCGGCCTGAATCGTGAAAGAGACGTCCTGCACCGCGCGCACGCGATGACGTTCGCCAGCGAAAGAGACGGAGAGATGATTAAAAGAGACTAACGGTAGGGTCATTTCAGCCTCGGTTTCATATTGGGATCCATGGCGTCGCGCAGGCCATCGCCCAGCACGTTAATGGCGATCACGGTGAGAAAGATGGCGATCCCAGGCGGCATCCACAGCCAGGGACGGCGCTGGAAATCGATCAGGCTATTGGCGGCATCCATCATATTGCCCCACGACGGCGTTGGCGGCACCACGCCGAGGCCGAGATAGCTCAGCGCGGATTCGCTGAGAATGGCGTTGGCGACAGCCATGGTCGCCATCACCACCAGAATCGGAATGGTATTCGGCAGCAGGTGGCCAAACAGCCGGCGACGCGCCGACAGGCCCAGTACTTGGGTGGCCAGCATAAAATCGCGTTCGCGCAGGGAGAGACATTGCCCGCGCACCAGCCGCGCCAGTCGGGGCCACTCCAGCAGGCTGAGCATTACCACCACCATATAGATGCGCGAGTCCGGGGAAAAATCGAGCTCGGAAAGCATCGCCCCGGCAACAATCAACAGCGGCAATCCAGGGATGGTCATCACCAGGTCGGCCACGCGCATGATCACTCTGTCGGTTAACCCACCGACATAACCCGAGAGGGCGCCGAGCAGATAGCCGAGGAATACCGACATCACCATGGTCAGCAGGCCGATAATCAGCGAGATGCGCCCGGCCAGCAGCAGGCGGGTGTAGACATCGCGACCAAGGAAATCGGTCCCCAGCCAGTGTTCCGCGCCGGGCGGTTGGTTGATGCTCAGGGCGTCGGTGGCATCATCTTTCCACGGCGACCAGACGGGCCCCAGCACGCACCACACCGCCATTACGGCCAGCAGGATCAGGCAGAACATGGCTAGCCGGTTACGGCGCAGCTGTCGCCATCCCTGGCGCCAGGGAGAGGGGGTAATGTGCGCCAGCACCGGGATAGCCGCCTGCCGCTGGCGGCGACGGGAAGCAAAGTAAGACAGGATCATCATGACCTCACCCGAATACGCGGATCGGCCCAGGCGTACAGCACGTCGGCGAGCAAATTACCGACTATCGTCAGCACCGCCAGAAACAGGGTAAACCCCATCAGCACCGGATAGTCGCGGGCGGCCAGCGAGTCGATATGAATGTGGCCTGCCCCCGGCCAGTTGAATACCTTTTCGGTAATGATCGCCCCGGAGAACAGCCCCGGCAGCTCAAAGCCCAGCAGGGTGATGATCGGCAGCAGGGCGTTGCGCAACGCATGTTTAAGGATCACCGTGCGCTCATGCAACCCCTTGGCGCGGGCGGTACGGATAAAATCCATTTTCACCACGTCGAGCATACTGGCGCGCACATAGCGTGTCAGGCTGCCCGCCTGCAGCATCACCAGCGCCAGCACCGGCAGCGCCAGGTGGGCAGCCACTTGCAGCACATACTGCCAGCCGCTTTCGTCGCTGCCGGTATTGGTCATCCCGCCTACCGGCAGCCAGTGGAGATCGACGGCAAACCATTTAATCAGCAACAGGCAGAGGAAAAAGGTGGGGAATGACATGGCGGCAAACACCGCAACGCTCACCAGATGATCAAACCAGGAGCCAGGTCGCAGGGCCGACACCACGCCGACCGCCAGGCCAATGCCCCAGTAAAAGACCAGCGCGACGCTGGCCAGCAGAAAAGAGTTCCAGATGTACTGATTGAGCAGTTGGCTGACCGGGATCTGATACTGCAGCGAAAAACCTAAATCGCCTCGCAGAAGCTGTCCCAGCCAGTGGAGATAGCGGGTGAACAGCGGCTGGTCGAGGCCATAGATCGCCTTCAGCTCCGCAGCGCGGGCGGCGGTCAGGGTAATATTGCCATCGATAAAGTCGCCGGGGGTTTTGGCAAACAGCATAAAAATAATGAACGAGGCCAGCAGTAGCATCGGCAGCGTTTGCAGCAGGCGCCTCAGGATGAAATTTTTCATGACGATCTCGCATCAGCCGCCGGTTAACCCGGCGGCCAGGGGATTTACTTAACGATTTTCACATCCGGCAGGCTGCCGGTCAGGCCGTTGTAGATATCCGGTTTAAAGCCGGTGACGCGGGCGCTGCTGGCGGAAAGGATGTTGCGATAGCCGAGCAGGATCACCGGCGGATCGTCGGCCAGCACTTTATACAGCTGGTGATAGATCGGCTTGCGCTTTTCGATGTCGAGCACCGCGTTGCCGGCGTTAATCAGCTTATCGACCTCCGCGTTGTGGTAGCCGGACTCTTTAGCTTCGCTGCTGTAGAAATCCCATACCCCGTCGTGCGGGTCGTTGAGAGTGCTGGTGCTGAACGAGGCGAGATCGTAATTTCCGGCTTTGCGCTGCGCCATCAGAGCGTTGAAATCCACCACCTGCGGTTTAAGCAGCACGCCGATCTGCCGCCAGTTCTCCTTGGCGATGGGGATCAACGCATCGTTGAGCACCTTCTTGCTCACCAGCAGGGTCAGCTCCAGGCGCTGGCCCTCTTTGACGCGGATACCGTCGGCGCCAGCTTTCCAGCCGGCCTCATCCAGCAGCTTTTTCGCCTGCGCCGGATCGTAATGGTAAGGATTGACGCCTTCTGCGTTAAAGGCCCAGGAGATCGGGGCGATCGGCTCGATGGCGACTTTGCCGTACCCCTGGTAGACCACGTCGATTAGCTTCTGCCGGTCCAGGCCATAAATCAGCGCCTGGCGTACCCGCTTATCCTGCAGCGCCGGACGATGAACGTTGAATTCCACCTGGCTGTAGTCGCTGGAGCCGTAAAGATTAATGTTGGCGAAGCCGAGCATCTTCAGCTGTTCGATATCGTCAGGACGCGAGGTAAAGGCGTCGTAGTCGGTCTCCCCGGTCTGGAACAACTGGAAGTTGGTCGACGGATTGGTCACGCGATAGATAAAGCGCGGCGTAGGCGGCGTCCCACGGTAAAAATGGCTATTGGCATGGAAGCGAATTTCCTGACCGGGAATATAGGTATCGTACACGTAAGGGCCGTTGCCCAGCGGCTTGCCGTGCAGTGAGCGCAGATAGTCGAGATGTCCCCGTTGATATCCTTTGCCGTACCAGGCTTTCGACAGCACTGGCCCGCCAATTTTGGCCAGCGTGGTGGCGCCTGGCTGGGTGGTGGTCACCTGAAGAGTGAGCGGGTCGATGACCTTCAGGCCGCTGACGCTGTCAGCCTTGCCGGCTTTGTATTCTGCGCCGCCAGCGATATTGGCCAGGGTGATGTCGGTATCGCCATCATATTTGGGGTCGAGCAGGACCGTCAGGGTAAAGGCGACATCTTCCGCCGTCAGCGGTGAACCATCGCTGAAGGTCAGACCAGGGCGCAATTTAATGGTATAGACTTTACTGTCCGGGCTGACCGTCCAGCTCTCCGCCAGCCCCGGGACCAGCTTGCCCTGGCTGTCCCAGTCGATCAGGCGTGAAAAAATGACGTTCGTGACGTTCTCATCCCAGCCGTTGACGAAAAAGTAGGGGTTAAAGATCCCCTGCGGCTCGGAGATCCCGGCTACCACCGTGTCTTTGCGCAGCTTGGCGCTGGCCGGGATCTGACTGGCGTCAGTGGCCGGGGTGATGCCTTCTTTCAGGAGACCCTCAGCAAAGACAGCAGAAGAAAATGCTACCACGCCGCCGAGCAGGGCCACTTTTAGCGCCAGGGCGAAGCGGGTTTTTTGGGTTTTTAATCCTTGTTGTAATCTGGACAAAAGTGCTACCTCATCAAGTGATTGCGTGGTGATTTACAATTCATGACGAAAGATAAGAGGCGCACTTCGCCCTGTCTAACACTGAAACGCTATGATTTATAACCAATTATCCTTAGCAAAGGATCGGAAATATAATTCCATTCTATGGCTATGGCGCAGTGGTTTCCGCTGTCTGAAGAGGGTGGGTCAAAATGCTGTCCGCGACCCAGCCATCCTGCACCAGCGCGCTGGCGGCCAGCGGCCCGCTCAGCCGGACCTGCAGCTGGCCGATGACCCGGCCCTGGATACGCTCGCAGTTGCTGTACAGCAGGCGGGCGTCGCCCCCCAGCAGGCTGGCGATATGCTGCAGATTGGGTTCGCGACCGCTGCTGCCGTCAAACCGTAAGGTCACGATCTGCTCGCCGTCGCGCAGCGATGGCCTGGCCTCCGGGCGATCGGGGTGCTGCAGGCCGAGCATAGCGCGCGTCACCGGGTGTTGCGGGTTGCCAAACACGCGCCAGACCTCCCCCTGTTCGACAATGCGTCCGCCTTCGAGCACGCTGACCCGATCGCAGAGGGTGCGAATAACCTCCATTTCGTGAGTGATCAGCACGATAGTCAGCCCCAGGCGCTGGTTAATCTCCTTCAGCAGGGTTAACACCGACAAGGTGTTTTCCGGATCCAGCGCCGAAGTTGCCTCATCGCACAGCAGAATTTCCGGTTGAGTGACCAGCGCCCGGGCGATGCCGGTTCGCTGTTTCTGGCCGCCGGAAAGGCGGGCAGGGTAGCTGTCGCGCAGGGCGCTGAGGCCCACCAGCTCAAGCATTTCCGTAACCCGCCGCTGACGTTCGCCGGCCGGGATGCCAGCCATCTTCAGCGGCAGCGCAATATTCTGCGCCACGGTTTTGGTGGCCATCAGATTAAAGTGCTGAAAAATCATCGCCACCCGCCGACGCAGGTCGCGCAGCTGGCGCGTGGAGTAGCGAACGGTCGACTCGCCGTGGATGAACATCTCGCCGCTATCGGCACTTTCCAGGCGATTAAACAGGCGCAGCAGGGTGGATTTTCCGGCGCCGCTGCGGCCGATGATGCCGAAAATTTCACCCTGACGGATGGTCAGGTCAATGTCCTGTAGCGCCTGCACGCCGTTAGGATAGGCTTTGCTGATACCAGCAAACTCAATATGGATCGGTGGGGCGGGGATATGCGTCACGATGATGCGCTCCGTTTGCCCGGGCAGCGGCTGTCGCCGCTGCCCGCGGTGATTAAAATCCGGGTAAAATTTTGCCCTGATAACGCGTCAGAATGAACTGACGAACGGCGTCCGAATGTAGCGCTTGCGCCAGTTTCTGAATGCCCGGGTCCTGAATATTGTCCGGACGCGCCACCAGATATTCGACGTACAGATCGCTGCCTTTTTCCACCAGCAACGCTTTATCGGTGTCGATACCGGCCTCCAGCGCATAGTTGGCAAAGATAAAGGCGAGGTCGACCTGCTTCACCGCCCGCGCCAGCATGGCGCCCTCCAGTTCGCGGATTTTAAAGTGATGCGGGTTGCTGGTGATGTCCTTCGTTGCCGATTGCGGATTGTGCGGATCCTTGAGGGTAATCAGCCCGGCGTTGCTTAACATCACCAGCGCGCGTCCGGTGTTCACCGGATCGTTAGGAATGGCGATCGTCGCCCCGTCAGGCACCGCGGTGAGACTCGTGTATTTGCTGGAGTAGGCGCCGAAAGGTTCGATATGCACCCCGACCACCGGAATAAGGTTGGCATGCCGGGTCTGGTTGTAGTTATCGAGAAACGGACGGTACTGGTAGTAGTTAGCGTCGAGGTGTTTCTCCGCCAGCTGCTGATTGGGCTGTATAAAATCGTTAAATACTTTGATCTGTAAATCGACGCCTTCCTTTGCCAACACGGGCTTCACAAACTCCAGGATTTCCGCATGCGGTACCGGCGTGGCGCCGACGATCAGCGTCTCGTTAGCCATTGCTGTGGTGGAGAAGAGGGCCAGAAGTCCGGCGGCGATAATGGATTTTTTCATGATAGTGATTCCTGAAACCTGGAAGGGTAAGTTATTTGCGGCTGACGTAGCGCACCAGGCGGTCGCCGCTCATTTGCAGAAGCTGTACCAGCGCAATCAGCATCAGGACGGTGACCACCATCACGTCAGTCTGAAAGCGCTGATAACCAAAACGAATGGCCAGATCGCCCAGCCCACCGCCGCCAATCACCCCCGCCATCGAGGTGTAGTCGACCAGCAAAATGGCCGTCACGGTCACAGCGGCGATCAGCCCGGCCCGCGACTCCGGTAACAGCGTGTGCCAGATAAGCTGCCAGGTGCTGCCGCCCATCGACCAGCTGGCCTCCACCAGGCCGTGCTCCACCTCGCGCAGAGCGGTTTCCACCAGCCTGGCGAAGAACGGGGCGCAGCCGGCGACCAGCGGCGGAATGGTTCCTTCCACCCCCAGCGAGGTGCCGGTCAGCAACGTGGTCAACGGGATCATGACAATGAGTAAAATGATGAACGGCAGGGAGCGCAGCACGTTGACGCACAATGACAACAGGCGGTAAAGACGCGGGGCGTACAGCAAACGCGGCTCGCCGGTGAGATAGAGTACGATCCCCAGCGGAAGGCCCAGCAGCACGGTCCAGCCCAGCGACCAGGCCAGCATGGTGAGGGTATCGAGGGCGGCCTGGGCCACATCGCTCCAGTCAATTTGTGCGAAAAATGCCAGCAGACTCGTCATATCAGTTCCAGTCATGTCGTTGCGGACGAATACCGTTCAGCACCCAGTTTCCGAGCAGCTGATACTTCCAGCGTACCGGGTCGTGCAGGGTGTGCACCCGGGCATTGCGCCAGTGGCGGTCGAGGTTGAGCGACTCACCGGTAGCCCGCGTGCCCCCCAGCTCAAACAGGCGGCTGGCGGCCTCCAGCGCTACTTCAGTGGTCCAGATTTTGGCGCGGGCGACGGCCAGCGATGCCTCTGCGACATGTTCCTCACTGAGGTCATTTTTATAGCGGTCGAGCACCCGTCCGGCCCGCTCCAGCAGCGCGTCGGCAGCGGCAAGACGGCTATCCAGCTGACCGATATGGTAGATAGTCAGCGGGTCGTCACTGGCTCGCGCCACACCGGCGTCGATCCACGGTCGGGCGCTGTTGCGCACGAACGCCACGGTATCGTCCAGCGCCGCGCGGGCGATACCGGCGTCTATCGCCGCGGTGGTCAACTGGGCGAAGGGGCCGGCAAGGGTCGGGCTGGCGTAGGACTTCCACGTTGGGAAAAGGTGGAAGGGATTGACCGGAAGATTATCGGCCAGTACGGTGCCGCTGGCGGTAGTTCGCTGACCGAGGCACGCCCAGTCATCGACCACCGTCAGCCCCGGGCTGTTCTGTGGCACAAAGGCGAGCTGGGCGCGATCGTCAGCATCCAGCGCCAGAATGCCAATCCAGTGGGCATACAGTGATCCGGTGCAATAGCCTTTACGGCCAGTGATCCGCAGCCCCTCGGCGCCTTGCACGATACGGGTACGAATATCGAGGACCGTTTTCCCTCCGGTTTCCGACAGGGCATTGGCGAAGCGATAGCCTTGCAGTACCTGGGCGAAAAAGAACGCCTGCTGGTCGTCGCTGCCCTGCAGACGAATATCTTCCAGCAGGCAATAGTGGTTCTGGGGAATCTGACCTAACGATGGATCGGCCGCGGAAAGAATGGCAATGACCTGCGCCAGGGTCGCGGCCGAGACCTCGGCGCCGCCAAAGCGGCGCGGCACCGTAATACCCCACAGCCCGCTGTTGGAGTAGGTGTTGACGATCTCCACCGGGACGATACCCGTGCGGTCGCGCTCGGCGGCGCCGGGTTTGAGCACGGCGGCGATCTCATCGGCGATGGCGAGGGCTTCCGCATCGCTGGCAATAATATGCGCCTGCGGCGAGGACTGGGTGTAAGGCAGAGCGGGTGAACTGGCTGACATCATCTTCTCTCTTATTCAGTGAATAGCTTATGCGTAAATTGGATAAATAAATTATTCGTAATGCTCATGGGTTATATGTACGAGTAAGCAAAACACGTGCCAGCGAGAGAGGAAGGCAGGTTGGCGATATTTAGCGGGCTGGCTATGTCTGCTGACGGAGCGGACTGCTGCAAATGCAGCGCACTTTTGCGCTGCCTGTTGCAAAGGCGACAGTTAGGGAAAAGCGACCTCCGGACAGAGGGAAGGCTGCCCGGCGGTGAGTGTGGCGAGTTCTCAGCGATCCTACGCCGTAGGGGGAAGCAGTGAGGGGGCGGTCGCGGTTAGCGGTTGCCAGAGCCGCTCGGGGTCGCGAAACCCCGCTTCGACGAGGGCATAAAAGCGGCTGGCATGGAGACCATCGACGAAGGCATGGTTAAATCGCCCGGCCACCGGGATCACGCCGTTCTGCAGTTTCCCCCAGGTGAGCGCCGGAACCGCGGCGCCCACCGCGTATTCCGCATGGGTCATCGAGGTAAAGTGGAGCCACGGCAGACAGCTGGCGCAGATAAAATGTTCGCCATCGACGATGAGCGGCGCCGGCGATGTCTCTCTTGCCGCGACGATCTTCGGCGTTGCCGCGGCGCTGAAGGCGGTGAACTCGGCAGCGTTGTCGCACCATACCTGGCGGAAGCCCTCCTCGACGGTCATCACCGGCGTCATGACCGCCAGGCTGTGATATTCAATCACCTCGCCATCGCGCACACGCTGTCGGAGCTGCGGCACCCCGTTGGCCGCGCGCAGCAGGGCATAGAGCGCGAGCTGAAAAAATGAGACCCGCCGGTCCTTCGCACATTCGTACAGGCGCTGCGCCTCTATCGGAACGCAGAGATTAAAGCTGGGGTTGGCAAATTGTCGGTAAAAGGTGAAATGGTCCCGGCGGGGCCAGGCCGCGGTGTCGATGATCCGGTAACGTGCCATGGATGCCTCCTTATAGCTGGCGGTCTACTGACTATGCGACGATTTCAATCAGGTTGCCATCGGGATCGGCGATCACCGCCTCATAATAGCCGTCGCCGGTGGTGCGCGGGGGTGAAACCAGTATTCCCGCCGCTCCAGCGCGTTGGGCAAGGGCATCGACCTGTTCTGCGCCGCCCACCGAGAGGGCCAGATGCGCCCAGCCGGTATGGTTATTATCCGCGCTGGCCTGCTGCAGGCCAGGCTTGGTCATCAGCTCGATCACTACTTCGTCGTCGATGGTGACAAAATAGGAGGCAAATCCGGGGTTGGTCTGGCTGAGGTATTTTTCATTAATACTGGCGGCAAAGAACTCGACCCAGAAGCGGGCCTGAGCCTCAAGCTGTTGGGTCCACAGAGCGAAATGGGCAATTTTCATGGTAAACCTCCGGGCAGGAACATTGACAATCACAGCAGGGCAGACGATCATGCTTACTGTTGCTCGTTTATGATTATTTAAGGAGTTGCTTTGCTCGATTATGCTGCTTTTCCCCAACAGCGACAAGCGCTGATTTGCCAGATCCTGCAGGAAAACGGCAGGGTGGTGTGTGCGGATCTGGCGGCGCGTCTTCAGGTGTCTGAACATACTATCCGCCGCGATCTGCATGAGCTTAGCCGCGAAGGCGTCTGTAAAAAAGTCTACGGCGGGGCGGTGTTGAGCCTGCCGGAAGCGGGAGACTACAGTGAACGGAAAGATAAAAACCGAGCAACAAAACTCAGGATCGCGCAGCAGTGCGCCCGGCTGGTGAAACCCGGCGGCACTATTTTCATTGATACCGGCACCACCAATCTGGCGATGGCCGAGGCGCTGCCCGCCGAGCTTGCGCTGACGGTGGTGACGAACTCTCCGGAGATCGCCGCGGTGCTGGTGAAAAAGCCGCTCTACGACGTGGTGATGCTCGGCGGTCAGGTGCAGCGGGCGAGCGGGGGCTGCGTTGGGGCCGCGGCGGTGGCTCAGGTGCAGGGGATGTTATTCGACCAGGGGTTTATCGGCGGCTGCGCCATGGCGCCAGAGTCAGGCCTGACCGGCTTTGACTATGCCGACTGTGAGTTTAAGAAAGCGGTGATTAAGCAGTGCAGCGAAATTATCATCGGCCTGACCTCGGATAAAATTCCGGCGGTGGCGCGGTTCGTGGTGGCCGCGAGCAGCGATATCGATGTGCTGGTGGTGGAGGAGAATATTAGTCGCGAATATCGCGTTGCCTTTCAGCAACACGATATCCGTATCCATACCGTGTAGCCGCTAGCGGGTGAGTGAGGTCGCGATAAGCCGCAGGCCCAGCGCCCCCAGCACCGTCGCGGTGGCGATATCGATTCGCCGCTTCAACCGCAGGTAGACCCGACGCGGGCGATCGGCGGAGAGCACCAGCGCCACCAGTGAATACCAGCTAACGTCAATCAGAAAACTCATCAGCGGCACGATGTAATAGAACGCGGTGGGGATCTGCGTCGGCAGCAGGGCGGTAAAAATCGAGGCAAACACCAGCGCGGTTTTGGGATTGCTCAGCTGGGTATACAGCCCGTCGCGGAAGGTCTTCAGCAACGAATGGTTGCCGGCCATACCGCTGGCGGAAAAATCCATCGGCTGCGCCGAACCGCGGAAAATCTTATAGCCCAGCCACAACAGGTAGAGCCCGCCCGCTACTTTCAAGCCAATAAACAGCTCTGGCACCGCGGTGAGCACCTTCTGCAGGCCCAGCATCGCCATAATAGAAAAAATGGCGGCGCCGGCGCCGGTGCCGAGGGCGGTCACCAGACCGTGCAGGCGCGAGCGGGCGACCGCATTGCGCGCGACAAAAATAAAGCTCGGGCCGGGACTGATCACGCCCATGATCAGCACCGCGGCAATGGCCATCAGGCTGGATAAGAACATAGCAACTCCTGGTGTGTTCGCCGCCGTCAGGCGGTCGGCAACGTGGGGACGGTACGAGCAGACAGAGTAGCAAACTGGCTCAGGAAAGCACGTGAAAACCCTGTGGAATAGGCGAGGCTGAATGGGCATCCGCGGCGCGCGTTTTCTGCGCAACTGTTTGAATAACGATTCCCATTCTTGTCAGCAATGGTAAACTGAATAACTGTGATCTTTGTCATACCGTAATAACTACAGAGAAGAGACACTGCTATGCAACATATCATTGAGGGCTTCCTCAACTTCCAGAAAGAGATCTTCCCCCAGCGTAAAGAGCTCTTCCGCAGCCTGGCTTCCAGCCAGAATCCCAAAGCGCTTTTCATCTCCTGCTCTGACAGCCGTCTGGTGCCGGAACTGGTTACCCAGCAGGAGCCGGGACAGCTCTTTGTTATTCGTAATGCCGGGAATATCGTGCCGTCTTTCGGGCCGGAGCCGGGTGGTGTATCCGCGACCATTGAGTATGCCGTGGTTGCGCTGGGCGTGACTGATATCGTGATCTGCGGCCACTCAAACTGCGGGGCGATGAAAGCGATCGCCACCTGCCAGTGCCTGGAGCCGATGCCGGCGGTGTCTCACTGGCTGCGCTACGCTGATGCTGCGAAAGCGGTGGTGGAAAAGAAAACCTGGGCCAGCGAAACCGATAAGGTCAACGGCATGGTGCAGGAAAACGTCATCGCTCAGCTGAACAACATCAAAACCCACCCGTCGGTGGCCGTCGGCCTGCGCGACCATACCCTGCGCCTGCACGGCTGGTTCTACGACATTGAAAGCGGCGAGATTCAGGCGCTGGATAAAAACACGAAATCCTTTGTTTCGCTGTCGGACAATCCGGACGTCTTTTTCGAATAAAGCCGTTCCCAGGGCACGGAGGCCCTGTTCATCTCATCTCCTCACCCCTACCACTCCACGCAAATTTTGCCGAAATGGGCGCCGCTTTGCAGATAGCGGAAGGCGTCTGGTAAGGCCGCAAAATCAAACACTTTATCGATGACCGGCCGCGACGCCTGCAGGTTCAGCGCGTTGACGTAGTCCTGTTGTTGCCGGCGATGACCCACCACTAGCCCCTGCAACCGGGCCTGTTTACTCATCAGCAGATGGGTGGGCACATGACCTTCGAAGCCAGTCAGGACGCCGATGAGGGCGATGTGTCCGCCAACACGGACGGCTTCGAACGACTGGCTCAGGGTGCCCGGTCCGCCGAGCTCGAGGATAATATCGGCCCCGCGATGACCGGTGATGTCCTGCACCGTAGCACCCCACGCCGGGGTGGTGCGGTAATTGATGAGATGGTCAGCCCCCAGGGCGCGCGCGCGGGCGAGCTTTTCATCTGATGAGGAGGTGACGATGACCTGCGCGCCCATGCTTTTCGCCAGCTGCAGGGCGGTTATCGACACGCCGCCGGTGCCGAGCGTCAGCACCGTATCGCCCGCTTTTAGCCGCCCCTCCACCACCAGCGCGCGCCAGGCGGTGAGGCCGGAGGTGGTGATAGTCGCCGCTTCCCTGAAGCTCCATCCGTCAGGCGCATGGGTAAAATGGCTGGCCGGTCTGACCACATACTGGCAGGCAAACCCCTCGGCGCCGTCGCCCGGGGTCTGGCTGAAGTCCTTCACCTGCGGGCCAGGACGGCCATCCAGCCACTGCGGGAAAAAGCCAGCCACCACCCGGTCGCCTGGCTGAAACTCGCTGACTCCGGCGCCAACCGCTTCGACCACCCCCGCGCCGTCCGCCATCAGGATCCGCCGATCGGCGGTGGGAATCACCCCCGTCGCTACCAGCAAATCGTGATAATTCAGGGAGGTGGCGTGGAGCGCTACGCGGATCTCGCCTGCCGCCGGCGCGCCGGGGTCGGCAAGATCGACAAGCTGCAGATTGTCCAGTGAACCGGGTTTGTTGACGATCCAGGCTTTCATCATCGGGTTCTCTTTTCCGGGGGATACGGTAAGTATTGGCCCGGAATTGGCTGAACGCCACAGCGCGCCGCTCAGGAAATCACTGCCCGGAGAAAGAGGCGAAAAAAAAGCGCCGTTTTTGACGGCGCTTTTTTCATTGCGAAAGAACGAAGAGATTATTTGCTCAGCTCAGCCGTCATATGGACGCGATTATTAAACTGGGCGCTGGTGATTTTATAGGACGCACCCTGCTCAGCGGCCTGGGCGGCGATTTTGGCTTCAGCACGGTCCAGGGTGGAGGCGGTGGCGCTGACGCTCTGGGCGAAGCTAACGGAAGAGAACAGTGACAGTGCAGCAACAGCAACGAAAGTTTTGATGGATTTCATGGTCGTATTCCTTAATCTGGTGTCTGATATAGGGCTTGTCGCCCTGATGTGATAAAGAATACGCGCAATACCTCGTGGTTAAAATCAAAACAATTTGCGAAACTCATTCAAATTATATGAATGATTTTCGGCCGATCGCGATGCGGCACGTCGTTGCCGGGCTGGCCGTACTCCTGGTCTATAGCAGCTGTGATCGGCGCAGAGGTGGCTAAACGTGGCCTCCGCGGTCATAAAATGATGAAAATGGGTATGGCTGACGAGGCGAAAATTCATTTTGATCCGCTCCAGTCCGTTATAAACCCGCTTGCGATTAACCCCCAGCGCGTCCGCCATCTGATTAATTGACTGTCCGTCGACCACGCCACGAATCATCTGCATCTCCAGGTCATTAAGTGGGGCTCGCAGCCGGGAGGAGTGACTCTGACGCTGATGGCGCGGCGCGAAAGGGCGGCTACGGTCTGCCAGCCGGCGCAGAAGGCGGCCGATCTCGTGAACGCTTTCCCGCTGGCTGACCCACAGGAGGGTATCCGCGTAAAAGGCGCGTCCGCGTCTCACATTGTTGGCGGAGGTAAATCCGACCACCAGACCGGGATAGCGCTGGGCTAATTCAGCAGCGGCCTGATAATCGTGATAGTTTTCCAGCGCTAAAATAATTACATCCATCCCGGCCAGATCGGGCAGATGGCTGAGCGGCAGTGAATGAATAATATTCAGACCGGGCAGGGTTTCCTGAATATCTCTGAAACACTGGGCGAGGCCGATATTAAAATAAATATTATTGCTGTGAATTAAAATATTCAAAGAATAAATCCTGTTGCAAGCGATCTAAACGGCGTGGAGAGGAGATTAGTTGCGAACCAGGAGCTTATTCATATCAGCAGGCGAGTTATTTATATAATTCATCATGCCCGGCGGTTTGAAGGAATAAATTTCGGCTACGCAAGCAGGGTTAATATAATACCCTGCGCATTTAACGCGGACAATTAACGTGCTTTCGACCCCCGCCTGGTTTAAGCGAGATTTTAGGGTCTGGATAACCTGCCATAATCGCTGCGCGGACGGACGGAGATTATTTTTTTCCCAGACGTTAATCATTAACTCTTCATCGCTGACCAGACGTTCTCTGCCATGCGCCAGCAAATACTCCAGTAAACAAGCCATGGTGCTGCGCAGCTGAACCTGCGTTCGCGTCCCACGTAACGCGATAATTTCCCGATGATGCAGGCAGTAGAAAATATTATCCGCTAACTTATAGCCAAGTAGTTTATAGCCTGTAGTCATCCACCACTCCCTGACAAATCCCCGTATTGCCGGTGCAGAGTAACCGCCTGCGGCGGTCTGACCAAGTGAATTTTATTAGCTAGAATAATCAAAACAATTAACCACATTAGCATACATAACTAGAATAAAAATCTGATAATCTTGCCCTCTTCTGTTGGATTATGTGGTATAGGAAAAGTCTTAATCAAGCGGTGGCCGAAGTTAAACGGTTGAAAATATAGGTGGCGAAATCAAAAAATCGCACTTACATTGATCTAGATCAATTTAATACCTTTCAGGTGGCAATCACCATTTACATAGCAAAACAAAGATTGAAATAACTACGTTTAAGCGGTGATAAGCTGATTCTGAACTTATGGAATTACCCAGGGAACTGTTCATTACTTTCAGGAGCGTTTTTATGGTCATTGCAACTCGTAAGCCTCTGTGCAACAAACGCTGGTCCGCCAGCCCGGCCTCTCAGGATCTTCAGTTGACCCAACTGCGTCACCCATGGGTCGCCACCAAAGCCAGCTGCAAAAGTAAAAAAGGCTGGAAGAGCCGCGGTTAACGGCTAGTCCACTTCCCCAGACACCACGTCCCGGTCGCGTTAATGTCACGACCGGGGTTTCGCTGTGATCGGTGTTCGCCGCGAAGGTCACACCGGGCGCAGGCAGTAGCCTGAGGCGGTATTCTCCACGCGGGCGAAACCTGGCAGGCCAAGATGCATACCGGCGATGAGCCACCGTTCGCTGGCGGCCTGGCGCAGCAGACTTTCCCGTGTATGCCGGGCCTGGTCAGGATCGACGTCAAATGCCACCGACACCTCTGGCCGGGCGCTCTGGATCGAGGGAAAGTGGACGATATCCCCCCAGATTAGCAGCGACGTTCCGCCCGCCTCAAGGCGATATCCGGTATGCCCTGGCGTATGGCCGGGCAGGGGACATGGCCGGATCCCGGCTACCGGCTCGTCTTCATCAATATCACGAATTTGCGTCGCACAGATCGCCATTATGCGGCGGACGAGCAGCACGTTACGTTGTCCACGATCGCTGGCGTTGTCCAGTGTCGATGGCGCCAGCCAGTAAGCGCTTTCCCGCGAGGGTAGGAACACCATGGCGTTGGGATAAGCCGGTGTACCGGCGGCGGTCAGCAGGCCGCCGATATGGTCCGGGTGCGCGTGAGTGAGAAGGATGGTGTCAATTTCCTCAGGGCGCACGCCGAGCAGCGCCAGATTGGCAATAAGCGCGCCGCCGACGCCGTTGGCCCCGCCGGTGCCGGTATCCACTAGCACCGTGTGCCCGCGTCCGCGGATCAGGTAAGCGCCGATCTCGATGGCCTCCGGCGAGGTTAACCCGGCCTGGCGCTGCAGACGCGCCGCCTCTTCAGGGGCGATCCCCGCGAGTAGCGTCAGCGGCGCTGTCATCTGACCATCACTGATGGCGCTTATCGTCAGGTCGCCTGCTGTCAGGGTATAAAAGGGAGCAGGTGTCATGTTGACCTCACGCTTGCTCCGCCGGGTGACGCAACCTGGCGGTAATGGGCTGATAGATAAAGACCGCGGCAGAGGTGACCCGGTGATGCAGATCGTCACGCGGGACGATGGCGGCATAGCGGGTATGCCGGGTGGCCAGACCCCCGGGCTGCAGGACGATCGGCGCAGCGACGGGCAGGGCTTCCGCGGTATCGCTCAGCAGCAGCACCTCGTCAGGAGCCACCTCCCGCAGCGCGTTAGTCGTGAGATAGAGGTGGCGATGCCAGTCGGCGATCGCCGATTGCCAGCGGGCAAAATGACCCCCACCATTGCGGCGATAGGCGTCGCTGTCGAGGACGGCGGCATCGCGGATATCGTGTAGGGCCAGGTAGCGAGGGCAGCCCTCGCTGAACGCGCAGAAGCGCTGGGAGGCATGAAAACCGGGCACCGAGACCAGCGCCGGCAATTTTTCCCGATTGTAAAAGGTATTCCACGCCGCTTCGCTTTGCGGGTCGGTGTAGGCGCATTCGACGACATAGAGCATAGTGACCTCGAGAGACAGATGATTCAGCGCATAACGCGCTTTAGTGAGTTTTCCTCATCCTATCCGGCAATAATGGCGCTGAAAAACGATGTTTATTCATCACTCAGTGATATTCTGTCACTGAATTTCAATGGGCCCGCACAAGGAGCATTGGCTATGCGTCGTAAAATCCCCAGCAGCGCTGCGCTACTGGCCTTTGAGGCCGCCGCCCGCCACGGCAACTTTGCCCGCGCGGCGGCGGAGCTCGCGTTAACGGAAGGGGCCATCAGCCGGCAGATCGCCCGTCTGGAAGCGCTCCTCGACAGCAAACTCTTTGACAGGATCGGGAGCCGGGTACGGCTCAATCCGGCTGGCGCCCGCTATGCCAGACAGGTACGCGAGATCCTCAGCAGGCTGGAGCGGGAAACCCACGACGTCAGCGGGATGCCCGCCGATGGCAGCAGTCTCGAGATCGCCGTGCTCCCCACCTTCGCCAGCCGCTGGCTCATCCCCCGGCTCGGGCAGTTCACGGCGCAGCATCCGCATATCGTGGTCAATATCGCCGCCCGCAGCGACCCCTTTATTCTGCCGGGCAGCGGATTTGATGCGGCCATCCATTTTGATCACCCGGCGTGGACCGGAATGGATGTGACGTTTTTGTTTGCGGAGTATCTGCTGCCGGTCTGTCATGCCGCGCTGCTGACGGATGACGATCTCCCGGGGCTGCTGAACCGGCTGCCGCGCATTCATCGGCGGCAAAACCCGGACGCCTGGCTGCACTATGCCCGCGAGTGCGGTCTGGCGCTGGATAATCCGGAGCAGGGGCCGCGCTATGATCTGCATGAGATGGCAATCGCTGCGGTACTCAGCCAGCAGGGCGTGGCCCTGGTGCCGAAGATGTATGTGGAGAGCGAACTGCGCAGCGGGACGCTGGTCGCCCCATGGCCGGGCTCACCGACGTTGGCCAAGCGCTTTTGCCTGATCAAACCCGGCGGCGGCGAGGGGGAGCCGGCGCTGCAGTTGTTTGAGCGCTGGCTGCAGACGACGATTGCGGCAGGTTAACTTATGGCGGGCCTGGGGGGCGCTGCGCCGCCCGCTGGCGGGCATATTTGCCCGGCGATATCCCGGCATATCGGGTAAAGGCCACGCTGAACGCGCTGGTCGAGCCATAGCCGAGGCGCTCGGCGATATCCGTTATGCTGATGCCCGTCTCGCCCAGCCACTGCATGGCCAGGGTCATGCGCCAGCTCAACAAATAGCCCATCGGGGTCATTCCGGTCAGGCCGGTAAAGCGTTCAAATAACGTCGAGCGAGACAGCGCGCAGTCGGCGGCCAGGGCGTTGACGGTCCAGCGTCTGGCGGGGGCCTGATGCAGCAGGCGGATTGCCTGGGCGACCCGCGGGTCGCTCAGGCCGCGCATCAGTCCGGGGGTGGCGAGCGTTCCGCAGGATCGGATGGCCTCGATAAACAGCAGCTCAACCATCCGCGCCAGAACGAAAGATTTGCCTGCGCGATCCGCCTGGGCTTCCTCTTTCAGCAGCCCGACAAAGGTGGCCAGCCGCGGCTGGTCGCGAACCACCACTAAGGCGGGCAGCAGGGAGGTTAGCAGGCTGGCGTTATCCGAATCGGCAGCGCAGTGGCCAATCAGCGCCAGCATCTCCGCTGGCTGGTCGAGAGCTCCCAGGCGAAAGTGTTCCGCCGCAAGCTTCACCGGGGTGGTCTCCAGCGCCGGTGAAGGCGGCGGGGTCAGGCTGGTTAACGCGAAGCGGTACGCCGCCGGGATCAACATAAAATCCCCGGCGCGCAGGATCTGCGGCGCATGCTGGTCTATTTCCAGCCGACAGCCGCCTTCCAGTACCACGCCGTAGAACGACATTCCCTGGTCTGAACGTTTAACGCGCCATTCTCCCGCCCCCTCAATGGTTTTGGTCAGCACCGCTCTGAGATTGAGCATCGCTATGATTTCCGCCAGCGGGTCGCTCATTTCCGGACTCCTGCTAAAGAATAATGGATTATTGACCCTATATCGTCCGGAGCGGGCTGTCTATGATGAAAAGGAAGAAACCAACGGAGACAGAGAGATGCAAACGATTATGATCACCGGCTGTTCATCGGGTTTTGGTCTGGAGACGGCGCGTTATTTTCTTGAACAGGGCTGGAAGGTTATCGCCACGATGCGGGTTCCGCGCGAGGATCTGTTGCCGGCCAGCGACCGTCTGCGGCTGGTGCGTCTTGACGTCACCTCAGCGCAGAGTATCGCCGAGGCGATTGCCGAGGCCGGAGAGATTGACGTTCTGGTCAATAACGCCGGAGTGGGGATGCTCAATGCCCTGGAGGGGGCGTCGCACGAGGCGATAGCGAACCTGTTTGCCACCAACACGCTTGGGACTATCGCCATGACCCAGGCGGTACTTCCCCGGTTCAGAGCGCGCTGTAGCGGGACGATCATTAATATCACCTCGGCGGTCACCCTGCAGCCGATGCCCCTGCTGGCGGTCTATACCGCGAGTAAAGCGGCGGTGAATGCCTTCACGGAGTCGCTGGCGCTGGAGCTGCGGCCCTTTAATATTCGCGTCGGTGTGATCCTGCCGGGACGCGCTCCCCAGACCCGCTTCGGGGAAAACGCTCGTCGAACGATGGGCCAGCTCCCGGAGAGCTATGCGCCGCTCGGCCAGCAGATCCTCGACAGCATCCAGGATAACGCCAGCGTGACGCAGGCTGTCGATGTGGCTCAGGCCGTCTGGCGGATGGTGAACGATCCTCAAGCCCCTTCGCGGTTGCCGGCAGGGGAGGATGCCCTGGCGATGGCGCAGGCTATTCCTGGTCGCGAATAATCGGGTTTCGCTTTGTCGCTGGCAGGGTTCGATGACGTTCAGGCTGGAAGCGCAGAAGGCGTGCGTTTTCCGGTCACGATGCAGCAGGCTAATGTTGAGAGGGAATGATACGAAACGAGATTGGTGCGTCTGAATGGACTCGAACCATCGACCCCCACCATGTCAAGGTGGTGCTCTAACCAACTGAGCTACAGACGCATTATGGTGCGTTTAATTGGACTCGAACCAACGACCCCCACCATGTCAAGGTGGTGCTCTAACCAACTGAGCTATAAACGCATAATGGTGCGTTCGATTGGACTCGAACCAACGACCCCCACCATGTCAAGGTGGTGCTCTAACCAACTGAGCTACGAACGCAATGTTGTGGTGACAACGGGGACGCATATTAGCGGCAGGCAGGGGATGTGGCAAGAGGTAAACGTCACTTTTCTTGTACATTGCATGCGATTGCGGATCTTTTACCCACTCCGGCGATATTTTACTGAACCACAAGGATATTTCTTCGCCAGCAGGCGCCTCGCCTCTCTTTTCTTTGCCGGTCTCACCCTGCGGGTAAGGGTTGCCGTTGTGTTAAATTAGCGCCCACCAGAAGAGAGGAGTAATAAGGAAGATGAAATCGATTGGTATTTTCTGCGGTTCTTCAGCTGGCGAACATCCGCTGTATCTCGAAACCGCCCGACGGGTTGGCCACATGCTGGCGCAGCAGGGACTGGCTGTTGTCTATGGCGGCGGCAAAGTTGGCTTGATGGGGGCGGTTGCCGATGCGGCGCTGGAGGCCGGGGGCACGGTCATCGGCGTAATGCCGCGCGGCCTGGTGGAGCGGGAAATTGCCCACCGCGGGTTGACGGAGCTGCATGTGGTGGAGGATATGCACGAACGGAAAACCAAAATGGCGGCGCTGGCCGACGGCTTTATTGCTCTGCCGGGCGGAGCGGGGACGCTTGAAGAGATTTTCGAACAGTGGACCTGGGCGCAGTTGGGCATCCATGAAAAACCGTGCGCATTCCTGAATATCAAGGGGTATTACGATCCGCTGCAGGCGATGGTCAATAACATGGTACGGGAAGGATTTATGCACCCGCGCTACGCGGAGATGCTGCCGTTTGCTGCTTCGCCAGAGGAGATTATCGCCGGTTTCCGCGACTATACGCCGCCGGCCCGTAAATGGGTTCAGCAGCCCGCTATTTAAACATCAAGCGAAGGGTAAACAGCGCGCAGACGATGAGCAGAACCAACAGCAATTCGAAGCGATAGCGTTGCAGCATGATGTCCTCCTGAAAAAAAACCGGCGCTATTCAGCGCCGGTTTATCACCTTAACGCCCTGACCGTTATGCCGCCGGTTGTACCGCCGGTTTGGCTGCGTGGTGCGCCGCTTTATGGTGCTTCTTCGCCGCCTGGGCTTTCTGCGCTACGGCCGGTTTTGTCGCCGCTTTATGGTGTTTCTTTGCTGCCTGGGCTTTCTGCGCTACGGCCGGTTTCGCCGCGGCTTTATGGTGCTTTTTAGCTGCCTGGGCTTTCTGCGCTGCTTCCGGTTTCGCCGCGGCTTTGTGATGCTTCTTCGCTGCCTGGGCTTTCTGCGCTACGGCCGGTTTTGTCGCCGCTTTATGGTGTTTCTTCGCTGCCTGGGCTTTCTGTTCGGCTGCCGGTTTCGCCGCCGCTTTGTGATGTTTCTTGTGGTGAACGGTGGTGTGGCTGGCTGCGGTAGCCGGGGTGGTGGTCGCGGCGTCGGCTGCGAAAGCAACAGATGACAGACCCATAGCAGCGGCAACAACCAGAGCTAATACTTTTTTCATGCTGAAATCCTCGAATTGGTTTCCTGAGTAACCCCACTGCGGGGCTGTTGGCCACACTATATGCATCTCCGGGGCGCTCATCAGTGAGTCTTTGGTGTCGGGGAGTAACGGAATGTACAACGTCGGAACATAACTGAAGAAAGAAAAAGCCCGCCAGGGTGGCGGGCTTTGGCAGGATCAGCGCGCGGCGCGCTGTAAGATGATGCTGGAGGGCTGGCGCTGCAGAAAACGCATCCGCAGCATCATCATAATAGCGGCGGAGGTCAGGCCGATGATAAATCCGCACCAGAAGCCGGCGGGCCCCATGCGGGGGACAATCACGTCGGTCAGCGCCAGCAGGTAGCCGCTGGGTAAACCCAGCACCCAGTACGCGGTAAAGGTGATAAAAAAGATAGACCGCGTATCTTTATAGCCGCGCAGGATACCGCTGCCGATCACCTGAATAGAGTCCGAGATCTGGTAGACCGCCGCCAGCAGCATCAGATGCGAGGCCAGCATCACCACCTCCGGGTTATCGTTGTACAGCAGGGCAATTTGCTTACGCATCAGCACGGTAAAGATAGCGGTAAACACCGCCAGGCAGACGCCCACGCCCACACCCGTACGGGCGGAAACCTGGGCATCGATCGTTGAGCCCTGGCCGAGGCGGAAGCCGACGCGAATGGTGACCGCGGCCGCCAGCGACAGCGGCAGAACGAACATCAGCGAGCTGAAGTTCAGCGCAATCTGGTGGCCGGCGACGTCAATGATCCCGAGCGGGGAGACCAGCAGCGCGACGACGGCAAACAGGGTCACTTCGAAGAATAGCGCCAGGGCGATGGGTAGCCCCAGCTGCACCAGCCGCAGCAGGACGGCGAAATCGGGGCCGCTGAAGCCCTCGGCGCAGCGGATATCGCGCATCGAACGCGACCGGCGCACCCACCACAGCATGCTGGCAAACATCACCCAGTAAACGGAGGCGGTCGCCACGCCGCAGCCGACGCCGCCCAGCTCTGGCATGCCGAAATGGCCATAGATAAAGATATAGTTCACCGGAATGTTGACCAGTAAACCGATAAAGCCCATGACCATTCCGGGCTTGGTTTTTGCCAGCCCTTCACACTGGTTACGGGCGACCTGGAAGAACAGATAGCCCGGCGCCCCCCACAGCAGCGCGCGCAGATAGCCAACCGCTTTCTCCGCCAGCAGCGGATCGATGTTATGCATGGAGCTGATGATATACCCGGCATTCCACAGCACGACCATGATCAGCACCGAGACCAGCCCCGCCAGCCAGAAGCCCTGACGCACCTGCGGCGCGATACGCTCCCGACGCCCGGAGCCATTAAGCTGCGCCACCACCGGGGTCAGCGCCAGCAGCAGCCCATGGCCGAAGAGAATGGCCGGCAGCCAGATGGAGGTTCCGATGGCCACCGCGGCCATATCGGTGGCGCTGTAGCCGCCCGCCATCACGGTATCGACAAAACCCATCGCCGTCTGCGCTACCTGCGCAAGAATGACGGGTATAGCCAGAGCTAATAACTGACGCGCTTCAATGAAATACTTCTGCACGTGAACACCTTTGTATTGTTGTTATTTTGAGACTAAAAAAGCCGCCGTAACTGGCAGCAAGGGGATAAAAATGAGGAAATTCCAGTCTATTGTAGCGAGGATTAGCCATTAAGCCAGTGAAAAAAGAGTCGAGGCACGAAGCGCGCTGGCAACCGCTCAGCCCTCCTGTTATTGTTCCCGATAGCGAAAACGGTAATGATACCGTCATGATTTTCAACAGGAGCCAAACATGTTTACTGGTATTGTTCAGGGAACCGCGAAAGTGGTCTCCATTGATGATAAACCCAATTTTCGCACCCACGTGGTGGAGCTGCCGGCGCATATGCTGGAGGGGCTCGAAACCGGGGCATCGGTAGCCAACAACGGTTGCTGTCTGACGGTGACCGACATCAACGGCGCGCGCATCAGCTTTGATCTCATGAAAGAGACGCTGCGGATTACCAATCTCGGCGATATTCAGGTCGGGGATGAAGTTAACGTCGAGCGGGCGGCGAAATTCAGTGATGAAATCGGCGGGCATTTGATGTCCGGCCATATTATGACCACCGCGGAAATCGTGAAGATCCTCACTTCCGAAAATAACCGTCAGATCTGGTTTAAAGTACAGGATCCGACGCTGATGAAATATATCCTTTATAAAGGATTCATCGGTATCGATGGCATCAGCCTGACGGTAGGTGAGGTGACGGCAACCCGATTCTGCGTGCATCTTATTCCGGAGACGCTGCAGCGGACCACGCTGGGGGCGAAAAAGCTGGGCGACCGCGTCAATATCGAGATCGACCCGCAAACCCAGGCGGTTGTCGATACGGTCGAACGCGTGCTGGCGGCGAAAGAGATGGCGGCAAAGGTCAGTGAAGCCTGAAAAAAAATCCCCCGCCGGTGAGCGGGGGACTGTGTTTTAACGGGCGACGCGCAGTCCGTGTTCTATTCCGCGCGAGAACACCACCTGCCAGAGCTGAATGTCGCGGGCGCGGAAGGCGCCGGCGCAGGCGTTCAGGTAATAACTGAACATGCGTTTGAAACGCTCTGAATAGTTATCGGCAATTTCCGGCCAGCTGGCGAGGAAACGCTCATACCAGGCCATCAGGGTGGTGTCGTAATCGGCGCCGAAGTTGTGCCAGTCTTCCATCACAAAGTGCTTCTCGCTGGCATCGGCGATCTGCCGTACCGACGGCAGGCAGCCGTTGGGGAAGATATATTTATTGATCCACGGGTCAACGTTATGGTCGGTGACTTTGGAACCGATGGTGTGCAGTAAGAAGCGGCCGTTGGGTTTTAAATTACGATCGGCGACCTCAAAGTAGGTGGCGTAATTTTTGGGACCCACATGCTCGAACATGCCGACGGAGACAATGCGGTCGAAGCTGTCGTGCAGATCGCGATAATCCTGAAGACGAATCTCTACGTCAAGGCCATCGCAGCGCGCCTGGGCCATCTTTTGCTGTTCGGCGGAGATGGTCACGCCGACAACGCTCACCTGGTAATTTCGCGCCATATATTCGGCAAGACCGCCCCAGCCGCAGCCGATATCCAACACTCGCATGCCTGGCTCGAGCTCCAGCTTACGGCAGATGAGATCCAGCTTATCCTGCTGCGCGGCTTCGAGGGTCTGCGCCTCTTTCCAGTAACCGCAGGAATATTGCATGTAGGGATCCAGCATCCGGCTGAAAAGATCGTTGCCGAGGTCATAGTGCTCTTTGCCGACAATCCAGGCGCGTTTTTTACTTTGCAGGTTAAACAGGCGAGCGCCTGCGATGCGGAGTGTGTCTTTGAAATGATGAGGGAGTTGTTTTTCCAGCCCGGCGCGGAGCACTTTATGGAAGAATATATCCAGACGCTCGCAGTCCCACCAGCCGTCCATATAGCTTTCGCCTAAACCCAGCGACCCCTCCTGCAATACGCGTTTAAAAAAAAGAGGGTTTTTAATCCGCAGGTCTGACGGCGCGGAGCCGTTGATTTCAACTCCCGCACGGCCCAACAATTCAGCTGCAATCCGGTACCAGTCATCATTTGGTACACTTACTTCTTCTATACACGATGAACTCATAGCTTCTCCATCACGCCCAAGTGATCAGAACCTTAAAACAGCGTAGACGCTTTTTTGGCTTTGTGAGAAATCTCACGGATAATCCGTGAAGTCGCTATCCGACGTAGAACAGAGGAAGGGAGATAACCCTTGCCGAAAGGCCTTCCATGGTGAAACAGAGGCATCCTGCATCCGTTAATCTGTTAAATATTTTTTATTTATGTGAACCCGGATCCAGTATAGGACGCTAAGTACTGGCTTTCAATAAAAATATCTTAGCGTGCTAATCACTGGTCCGGGCTCTGGCGACGGGCGTCAGGCGTGGGAAGAGTGGGCCTCCAGCTCTGGCGTCTGCTGCAGTCGATAACCCACTCCGGCTAACAAAATAGAGACCAGCATCACGCTGGTGGTGGTCAGCAGCGGCGTGGCGATCAGCGCGGAGACTAACAGGCTGGTCAGGAAGCACAGGCCAAGCTGGAGCGTGTTCTGCAGCGCCGCCGCGCGGCCGGTTGCCTGCGGGAAAGGCTTCAGCGCCTGAGCGACCACGATAGGGTAGATCCCGCCGTTAACTACCGCCATCAGGCAGAACGGGATCATTAACGCCACCAGCGAGGCATGCGTTTGCAGACCCACCAGCCAGGTGGCGGCGACGCTGACGGCGAAGATCACTAACAGCCACGGGAGCATCTGTTGTCCGGACCATTTTTGCAGCAGCGCGCGACAGCCATAACCGCCCACCAGAAAAGCGATGGTCTGCGGGATATAGCTCAACCCGATAGCGGTTGGGCCGTAGCCCATCTCATGAAGGATAAACGGCGAACCGGTAAGCCAGGCGAAGAAGCTGGCGGAACAGGCGGCGTAGATCAGGACGTTGCCGCTGTATTCCCGGGAGCGCAGCAGCGCGAGAAAAGTGATTTTCTTTTCAGTCACAGTGGCCGACTTAGCGGCGGCTTTCAGGCGCAGGGCAGGCAGCATCAGCAGCAGGGTGATGGCAAACAAGGTGGCGAAGATGGCCTGCCACTCGAAATGCACCAGCAGCCAGCTGCCCAGCAGCGGGGCCAGCGCAGGCGACAGCCCTACCAGCGGCATAATGGTGGCGAAGATACGGTTGGTGCGCTGGGCGGGATAGTAATCGGTCACCATCGCCTGCCAGGTGACCGCCGCGGCGCAGACGCCAATCGCCTGCAGAAAGCGCAGCGCCAGCATCAGAGTGGCGTTCTGCACCCACAGCATCCCCAGGCAGCCGACCGCGAAAATCGCCAGGCCGCTCAGCAGCACCGGTTTGCGCCCGTAGCGGTCCGACAGCGGCCCCCAGAACAGCTGGCCCAGCGCGAAGCCGGCAAGGAACAGGCTCAGGCTGGCGCTAATGGATGCGGCGGAGGTGTCGAGATCCTGCTGCATGGCGGCAAATGCCGGCAGGTACATATCGGTGGCCAGAAAGCCCAGCACGCTCAGGCCGGCCAGCCAGACTAAAAATCCTTTCCCAGGTTGTGACATAACGTTCTCTTTTTTGGAGTACAGGTACGATGCCGCAGAGTGTAGGGAGTGCATGGTGGCTTGTGAAACGCTAATATTTGTCACATGCATTCAAAAATTTTGCAGGCAGAAAATGTGGTCTGAATACTCTCTGGAAGTGGTTGATGCCGTCGCCCGTAACGGCAGCTTCAGCGCGGCGGCGCAGGAGCTGCACCGGGTGCCTTCCGCCGTCAGCTATACCGTGCGTCAGCTCGAAGAGTGGCTGGCCGTCCCCTTGTTTGAGCGCCGTCATCGTGACGTGGAGCTGACCCCTGCCGGGGTCTGGTTTTTACAGGAAGGGCGCTCTGTTATCAAAAAAATGCAGATCACCCGCCAGCAGTGCCAGCAAATCGCTAACGGCTGGAGCGGGCAGTTGTCAATCGCGGTGGACGATATCGTGAAACCCGCGCGGATGCGCCAGATGATCGTGGATTTCTATCGCCATTTTCCCGACGTCGAACTGATCGTTTTCCAGGAAGTGTTCAACGGCGTATGGGATGCGCTGGCCGACGGCCGCGTGGAGCTGGCGATTGGCGCAACGCGCTCTATTCCGGTCGGGGGGCGCTACGCGTTCCGCGATATGGGGATGCTGAGCTGGGACTGCGTGGTGGCGAGCGATCATCCGCTGGCGAAGATGGCGGGTCCGCTGAGCGATGATGTCCTGCGCAACTGGCCGTCGCTGGTGCGGGAGGATACCTCGCGTTCATTGCCCAAAAGGACAACGTGGCTGCTGGATAACCAGAAGAGGGTGGTGGTCCCCGACTGGGAATCGTCGGCCACCTGTCTGTCGGCAGGGCTCTGCGTCGGCATGGTGCCAAGCCATTTCGCCCGGCCATGGGTGGATCGCGGCGAGTGGACCGCGCTGGCGCTGGAAAATCCGTTTCCGGATGCGGCCTGCTGTCTGACCTGGCAGCAGAATGATGCTTCACCGGCGTTAAACTGGATGCTGGACTACCTGGGGGACAGCGACACGTTGAATCGGGAGTGGCTGCGGGCGCCGGAGTGATCCACGCCCGCCAATGCTTTAGCGACGATAGTCGACAAACGGGCCATCCGCCACCGAGCGGCGTTCGACCAGCCGAGGGTGCACCTCGATAGACTGCGACTCTTCGCGCTTGTTGACGATACGATCCAACAACATATTGAACGCGGCTTCGCCCAGCGAATCTTTCGGCTGATGAATGGTGGTTAACGCCGGGCTGAAATAGCGGGCGTTGCGCACATTATCATAACCGATCAGCGAAATGTCCTGTGGCACGCGCAGCCCCATTTCATCCGCGGCGCAGATGGCGCCCATCGCCATAATGTCGCCGCCGCAGAAGACCGCCGTTGGACGGTGCTGCTGGCTGAGGATCTGCTGCATGGCGCGGTAGCCGGACTCCGGCTCGAAGTCGCCCTGTACAATCCAGTTTTCCGGCACGCTGATATGCGCCTCTTTCATCGCCTGCATGAAGCCGGCCAGTCGCCCCGCGCCGGTGTTGCGCTCCAGCGGGCCCGGGATCACGCCGATTTCGCGGTGACCGCGTTCAATCAGGTAACGTCCGGCGATATACCCGCCCTGGAAGGCGTTATCGATCACCGCATCGGTAAAGTCGGCTTTGGCTTCGCCCCAGTCCATCACCACCATCGGAATATGGCGGTATTCTTCCAGCATGCTCAGGACGGAATCCGGATATTCCGAACACATCACCAGCAGACCGTCGACGCGTTTTTGCGCCATCATCGACAGATAGGCACGCTGTTTTTCCGGGTCGTTCCAGGCGTTGCCGAGGATCAGAGTATAGCCCTTCTGGAAACAGCTCTTTTCCACGGACTCAATGATTTCAGCGAAATAGGCGGCTTCGCTACTGGTCGCCAGCAGGCCAATCGATTTTGTATGATTGACTTTCAGGCTGCGGGCCACGGCGCTCGGCGAGTAGTGCAGCTCTTTAATCGCCGCCCATACCGCATTACGCGTCTCTTCGGCAACGAAACGGGTTTTGTTAATTACATGTGACACAGTTGTAGTGGAAACGTTTGCGCGCTTCGCTACATCTTTAATAGTTGCCATTACATCTCACTCCATGCCTTGACCTGATCGCCTGATCATCGATACGTAAACGTTTGCCTACACACACCCTGAATACAATTTTCAACATTGCATCACGTCGGGAAAACGACACAGAACGACAGGAAGGGGTCAATGGCCGATACGCTTTTAAATTAGCGTGGGATTTTGTCCGATCTTGGGGCAAAGTGGAAGAGCAAAAATGTGCATCGCCCTAAATCCCGGAAGATTTTTGCGATTTTTTGTGCAAAAATGAGCAAGCTCACTTTTGGTGTGGGGATAACAAGAGGGAAAAATGATGGATACCAATTTAAAGTTTTCGCTGATCACCACGATTATTGCTCTCGGCGTGATCGTCGCATTCAGCCTGACCGCCATTCTGCACTAATGCTCCAATGAGGGAGGAGCGCGGCTTCCTCCCCGTATCCCGCCATTATTATCAATTCTGCAAAAATCTTTTGTCATTTCGTTCACTTTTGTTTTTTTGTGATTGATGTCATGCTTTTGGCTTCTGATGTTATGCCGTCCCTCCCGACGGTCTGATGGAGTCATTGAATGAAAATCAACTTTCCTTTACTCGCGCTGGCGATCGGCGCCTTTGGCATCGGTACCACCGAGTTCTCCCCAATGGGATTGCTGCCGGTGATTGCCAAAGGCGTGGACGTTTCAATACCGGTGGCGGGAATGCTGATCAGTGCATATGCCATCGGCGTCATGGTCGGCGCGCCGCTGATGACTCTGCTGCTGTCGCATCGCGCCCGACGCAATGCGCTGATTTTTCTGATGGGGATCTTCACCGTCGGCAACCTGCTGTCATCCATTGCGCCGGATTACACTACGCTGCTGCTGTCGCGCATTATTACCAGCCTCAACCACGGCGCCTTTTTTGGCCTGGGGTCGGTGGTGGCGGCCAGCGTGGTGCCCAGGCACAAGCAGGCCAGCGCGGTGGCCACCATGTTTATGGGCCTCACCATCGCTAATATCGGCGGCGTGCCTGCCGCGACCTGGCTTGGGGAAACCATCGGCTGGCGGATGTCCTTCCTCGCCACCGCGGGGTTAGGCCTGCTGGCAATGGTGAGCCTGTGGTTCTCCCTGCCGAAGGGCAGCGCGGGCGAGCGGCCGGATGTCAAACAAGAGCTTTCGGTCCTGTTACGGCCGCAGGTGCTCTCAGCCTTGCTGACCACCGTGCTGGGCGCCGGGGCGATGTTTACGCTGTATACCTACATTTCGCCGGTCCTAAATACGCTGACCCATGCTTCATCGCTGTTTATTACCGCGATGCTGGTGCTGATTGGGGTTGGTTTTTCGCTGGGCAACTATCTGGGTGGCAAATTCGCCGACCGGTCGGTCTCCGGCACGCTGAAAGGCTTTCTGCTGCTGCTGATGGCGATCATGCTGGCGATCCCGCTGCTGGCGCAATCCCAGGCGGGGGCGGCCATCAGTATGATCGTCTGGGGCGCAGCCACCTTTGCGGTGGTGCCGCCGCTACAGATGCGAGTGATGCGCGTGGCGCATGAGGCGCCGGGGCTCTCATCTTCGGTGAATATCGGGGCGTTCAACCTTGGCAACGCGCTGGGCGCCGCCGCCGGCGGGGCGGTGATCTCCGGCGGACTGGGATACGCTTTTGTGCCGGTGATGGGCGCGATCATTGCCGGTCTGGCGCTGCTGCTGGTCTGGTTTAGCGGACGAGCGCAGCCGGAAGAGGCCTTTGCCAGTCAGTCATAAACGGGTGGGAAAGCGCTAAAAAAACCGCAGCCGGGGGGGACCCAGCTGCGGTTTGTCGTTTATGCGGCCAGGTTAGCGGCAACGAATTTCCAGTTAACCAGCGCCCAGAAGTGATCCAGATAGCTTGGACGGGCGTTGCGGTAGTCGATGTAGTAAGCGTGTTCCCAGACGTCAACGGTCAGCAGCGGCTTGGCGTCGGTGGTCAGCGGGGTACCGGCGTTGCTGGTGGAGACGATAGCCAGGCTGCCGTCGGCATTTTTGACCAGCCAGGTCCAGCCAGCGCCAAAGTTTTTCGCCGCGGCGTCGGTAAATTTGGCCTTAAACTCAGCGAAGCTGTCGAAGGATTTGGCAATAGCGGCAGCCAGCTCGCCTTCCGGTTCGCCGCCGGCGTTCGGTGCCAGGCAGTTCCAGTAGAAGGTGTGGTTCCACACCTGCGCCGCGTTATTGAAAACACCGCCTTCAGAGGTGCGCACGATCTCTTCGAGCGATTTCCCTTCGAATGCGGTGCCTTTGATCAGGTTGTTAAGGTTAGTGACATACGCCTGGTGGTGTTTACCGTAGTGGTATTCCAGGGTTTCTGCGGAAATGTGCGGCGCCAGGGCGTCTTTTGCATATGGTAATGCAGGTAATTCAAACGACATTGCTACTCTCCTTATAACTTTTTTGTTTTATCTCACATTGACAAGATGAGGTTTTCACCTGAATCGAGTGCTGACCGCCCGACGCTTTCGCGTCCCGGGCCTGTTATTGTATTGAGAATGTTAACATTTGCCGCAGGCAGTGAAAAGCCTTACAACGATAAAGGCTATTATCACAGGCGCAACTGCCGAAGGCTTAACCGTTTTCTGCGGAGCAGAGCGTAAGACGCCCGAAGATGTTGCAAAAATGTATAAGTTAAAGGGGGCAGGGTCACCAGTCTCTCGCCGCGATGGTTCATTTCTCAGCACGTCATTCGAAGATCCCTGCAGCGCAAGCGCCTGAGTGGAAATAAGCATTCTAAATCAATTAATTAATGATGCTATGCTTTCAGGTAATCGCCGCTATGCCAATAATTCATTGTCTATTTTCATATTTGTATGACAAATATAGCCGCCGGCAGCAATTTCCACAGGATGGCTACGATGGCAAAAACAGATGAAGTGGTAAGCCCGAAAATGATCCCGGTAGTGCAGGGGATCGTTGACTGGATCGAAGCACATATTTTTGACACCCTGCCGGTGAGCGCGATAGCGAAAAAGTCCGGCTACTCGCACTGGTATTTCCAGCGGCAATTCGCCATGGTGACCGGCTGTACGCTGGCGAGCTACGTCAGCCGACGGAAGATGACCATCGCGACAATCTACTTAACGCAGACCGAGGCCTCGATGCAGAGTATTTCTCAACGTTTGGGGTACGACGGGCAGGCGGCATTCTGCCGCACCTTTCACCGTCACTTTGGCATGTCGCCCACCCGCTATCGTCGGGAAGGGCCGGTCACAGAGGCGAATATGCAGTTTCCCCTGACGGTAGGGGCGGAGAACGGGCAGGTGAAGAGGGCTGCCGCCGTAGCGGCAGACCGGGATCAGCGAATGGTTTTCGGGGTCATGACGCGCCGGGCGCCGACGTAATGGCGAACCCAGTAATCTTCGCTCAGGGAGGTGATTTGTATATCGCGACCTGTGCGCGGTGACTGAATGAATTTCCCGTTGCCGACGTAAACGCCTACGTGGTCGGCAGTGCCGCGTCCGCGGGTGCGGAAGAAGACGAGGTCGCCGCTCTGCAGTTCGTCACGATCGACCGGACGCGCATCGCGCAGGTGATACATTTCGTTGGCGGTACGCGGGATATGAATCTTGACCAGGTCTTTGTAGGCGTAATAGACCAGCCCGCTGCAGTCGAACCCGGTGCGCGGGGAGGTGCCGCCCCAGCGATACGGTTTACCCAGCTGGCCCATCAGTTTGTTCATGGCGGTACTCTGCGCTTTTTGCACCCGGACTTTATGCGCATCGGCGATCGTCAGATTCGCTTCGCTGGCCTCGGGTTTACAGCGCTTTTTATAGCCTTTACGCACCACGCATTTGCTTTTGACGCTGTTCAACGCCAGGGTCGGCTCGGCGCTGGCGGCCACCGTTTTCGCGCACTGCTTTTTATACCCTTTACGCAGCACGCATTTTTTCGTGGCGCCGACGGCCTGACGATGAAGCGCGGTTTGGCTTGCTGCGGTAGTGCGGGTAGGGAGCCGGGTGCTCGAGGACTTTTTACTGGTGGTTTTAGCGGTGGTTTTACTTTTTTGACTGGTTGCTTTTTTCTTGCGCTCTGAGCCGCTTTTCGCGGGCAACGCCTTTGGCGAGGCGGAGGCGTGCGTATGCCCTGAAGCCTGAGCCAGTGGTGTGAATGAGATAGATGTGAACAGTAATGCACAGAGCGATATCGCGATTTTGTTTAGCCGCGCCACTGAGCAATCCCCTGATTAATTACAGACATGTACAAATGCCTGACGATGAATGACAAACCGGAACGATTCTAAAGCATAAAAACCCGGAAAGTTAATATTCTTTTGTATCAAAAATGTCGATTGGTTAACGATTGCAAGAAAACGCGTCAGACATTGACCGCCTCGCACAGAAAATGCGCAACGCACGCCTGCCGGCGGCGTCAAAATGATATTTTTAAGGCAACTTCGCGCAACAGAAGATAAAATATGAATAGTGAAAAAAATGTTATTATCGGTCCTGCCCTCGGGACGCTACAATGACAAGTTACTGCCGTAGAAAGAAGTTTAAGGAAGCACGACAATGAGCTCGACTTTAGAAAAGATCCAACGCCAAATCGCTGAAAACCCGATCCTGCTGTACATGAAAGGTTCGCCGAAGCTGCCAAGCTGCGGTTTCTCCGCTCAGGCCGTTCAGGCGCTGTCCGCCTGTGGCGAACGTTTCGCTTACGTTGATATTCTGCAGAACCCGGATATCCGCGCTGAGCTGCCAAAATATGCTAACTGGCCGACCTTCCCGCAGCTGTGGGTGGACGGTGAACTGGTGGGCGGCTGCGATATCGTCATCGAAATGTACCAGCGCGGTGAACTGCAGCAGCTGATCAAAGAGACTGCGGCGAAATATCACACTGACGAGCCGAAAGCGGAATAATTCCCGCTGTCAGTAAAAAAGCGACTTCCTGGAAGTCGCTTTTTTTATCACTCCGGCGTCGCTACCGGCAGCGGCCAGCCGCCCAGACGCTTCCAGCGGTTCACTATCTCGCAAAACAGCTGCGCCGTCTGCTCGGTATCGTAGAGGGCGGAATGGGCCTGCGCGCCGTCGAACGGCATCCCCGCGGCAATACAGGCTTTCGACAGCACCGTCTGGCCCAGCGCCAGCCCGCTCAGCGCGGCGGTGTCAAAGGTGACAAACGGATGGAACGGGTTGCGTTTTAGCCCCGCCCGTTCGGCGGCGGTCATGGTGAAGCTGTGGTCAAATGTGGCGTTGTGCGCCACCATGATAGCCCGACTGCAGTCGCTCTCTTTCATCCCTTTGCGTACCATTTTGAAGATGGCATGCAGGGCATCGTATTCGCTAACGGCGCCGCGCTCTGGATCGTGCGGGTTAATCCCGTTAAAGGCCAGCGCTTCGGGCTGGAGATTGGCGCCCTCGAAAGGTTCAACATGGAAATGCAGCGTTTCATCGGGCATCAGCCAGCCTTGCTCATCCATCTTCAACGTAATGGCGGCGATCTCCAGCAGGGCGTCGGTTTTGGCATTAAATCCTGCGGTTTCAACATCAATCACCACTGGATAAAAACCGCGGAAACGGTCGCACAGACCATTCAGTTGAGCGTTCTCGGACATCAGATTCTCTTAGCTGGTAAAAAGTAGCGCGCATTATGGCAAATTTTGCCACGGCTTGCAGCAGGCAGGGGTGAAAACAACGGGCGCCGCAGCGCCCGGGCGAGCGATGAAAATAAAGACGCTATGGTCGGGAGGGGTTAGTTGCCCAGCCCTTTGCCGGCGTCTTTCTCTTCAATCAGCTCAATTTTGTAACCGTCAGGATCTTCCACGAAGGCGATAACGGTGGTGCCGCCTTTTACCGGCCCGGCTTCACGGGTGACGTTGCCCCCGTTCTGGCGGATCCGCTCGCAGGCTTCGGCGGCGTTGTCGACGCTCAGCGCGATGTGACCGTAGGCGGTGCCCAGCTCATAGCTGTCCACGCCCCAGTTGTAGGTCAGTTCGATCACCGCGGTATCGCTCTCTTCGCCGTAGCCGACGAAGGCGAGGGAGTATTTGTACTCCGGGTTTTCGCTGGTGCGCAGCAGCTTCATGCCCAACACGTTGGTATAGAAGTCGATAGAACGTTGCAGGTCGCCAACGCGCAGCATGGTATGGAGTAAGCGCATAATGTCCCCTATGCAGTTTATTTGCTAGATCAGAGCGTTGAGTATAGCGGCGATACGTCGCCGCTATCAATGGAGGGATTACAGCGTAGGATAATCGGTGTAGCCTTTCGCGCCGCCGCCATAGAAGGATTCCGGGCGCTGCGGGTTAAGCGCCGCTTTTTTCTGCAGGCGGGCCACCAGATCCGGGTTGGCGATGTAATCGCGGCCAAAGGCCACGGCATCAATCAGCCCTTTGTTGATCAGGTCGTTGGCTTTTTCAACGGTGTAGGCGCCAGCGCCAATGATCACGCCAGGGAAGCGGTCGCGAACTTTCTGACGGAAAGCTTCGCTATACGGCTTGCCGCCCGCCCAGTCCGGCTCGGACATGTGCAGATAGGCGATACCGCGTTTCGCCAGCTCGCTAATCAGATACAGCGCGTCTTCTTCTTCATTCGGGCCATTATCCACATTCTGGAAGCTGCCAATCGGCGACACGCGAATGCCAATCCGGTCAGCGCTCCACTCTTTGCTCACGGCGTCGACCACTTCCAGCACCAGACGGGCGCGGTTTTCCACGCTGCCGCCATACTGGTCGGTACGCTGGTTCGCCGACGGCGAGAGGAACTGGTGCAGCAGATAGCCGTGGGCCGAGTGCAGTTCAACCAGATCGAAACCGGCGTCACGGGCATTGCCCACCGCCTGACGGAAATCATCGACGATCCCCGGGATCTCTTCGGTTTCCAGAGCGCGAGGCATCGAGGTGTCGACGCGGATGGCGTGGCCGTTTTCGTCGCGCAGCGAGGTGCGGGTGCCGGCGCTCAGCGCAGACGGCGCTACCGGTGCGGCGCCGCCGGGCTGCAGGCTGCTATGGGAAATTCGTCCGGTGTGCCACAGCTGCACGGCGATATGGCCGTTTTCCGCGTGAACGCCGGCGGTGATTTTCTGCCAGGCGGCAATCTGCTCCGGGCTGTGCAGCCCTGGCGCGCCGGCATAGCCTTTGGCCTGGGCGGAAATCTGCGTCGCTTCGGTGATGATCAGCCCGGCGCTGGCGCGCTGACGGTAGTATTCGCCCATCAGCGGGGTAGGGATATCGCCCGGCTCGATGCTGCGCAGACGCGTCAGTGGAGCCATAAATACGCGATTAGGGACGGTGACGGCACCGACTTTCAACGGGGTGAATAATTTTGATTCCGACATAATGACTCCTGAGTAGACCGGTCGTCTAGGAACTGATGAAATAAAAACGCCTGTTATACAGCAGGCGCCGCAATAATCTGTTTCGCGTGGGCAAGGGCGCTCTCCAGCGGCGTTGCGCTACGCGTTATTTTGGCCTGCAGGTTGGCGCCGAGCCACAGGGAATAGAGTACCTGCGACAGCGTCCTGGCCTCGCCGTCAAAGGTCAGACTGCCTTCCTGACGCCCTTTCTCCAGCGCGTCGCCCAGCAGGGCGATGATCTGGCTGGCGCCGTGGTCCATGGCGGTGCGCATGTCTTCCGACAGATCGCAAACCTCTGCCGACAGCTTGACGGTGAGACACCCGCTAATAATCCCCTGCTGGTAAAACTGATTCAGCGTGTGCTGATAGTAGGCCAGCAGCCGATCGCGATAGTTGCCCTCGCCATGGGCGAAGTGATCGACAAGGCGCTGCAGATATCCGGCGTAATGGTTTTCAAGCAAGGCGACGCCGAAGGCTTCTTTAGAGCGAAAGTAATGATAGAAAGAGCCCTTGGGCACTTCCGCCGTCTTCAGGAGTTCGCTCAAGCCCATGCCGGTAAAGCCGCGATGCATGCATAGCTGCTCGCCGGTGGCCAGGATATGTTCTCGGGTATCGCAATCGCTGTGTCTGTTCATGGCGCACACTGTAGTAGACCGATTGGTCTAATGCAAGACTTAGCGCAAAAATGTTAGCTGGCGCAGCACGGAGTGAACAAAATTTGCGTCGGCGCAGGGAAACGTCTTCAATGAAAGGAGATGAGGGGACAGGAGGCGTGTGGTGGCAGAGCAGTTAGAGTTTTTCCCGGTGCAGAGCCCGTGCCGGGGAATTTGTCAGACCGATGAGCGCGGCTACTGTCGCGGCTGTTTCCGTAGCCGTGAGGAGCGTTTTAACTGGCAAACGATGAGCGATGCGCAGAAACAGGAGGTATTGCGTCTGTGCCGTCAACGCCTGCTGCGCAAAATACGCGCGAACAGACCAGAGGCGGCGGAAGAACCGCAGCAACCCTCACTGTTTTAAGCCAAAAATTACGTATACTCAGAGCACTTTTTTATTGAGGAAGCGGTTATGGTTCAGCGTATTGCTATGGCTCCCCAGGGGCCGGAATTTTCGCGTTTTGTGATGGGCTACTGGCGTCTGATGGACTGGAAAATGTCGCCAGACGAGCTGGTCGGCTTTATCGAACAGCATCTCGATTTAGGCATTACCACCGTCGATCACGCCGATATCTATGGCGATTACCAGTGTGAATCCGCCTTTGGTGAAGCCCTGAAGCTGGCGCCGCATCTGCGTAGCCGGATGGAGATTGTCAGCAAATGCGGCATTGCCACCCGGGCGCGCGCTGAAAACACCATCGGTCACTACATTACCGACCGGGACCACATCGTGCTCAGCGCTGAGCAATCGCTGCGCAACCTGGCAACGGACCATCTCGATTTGCTGCTGATCCACCGGCCGGATCCGCTGATGGACGCCGACGAGGTGGCTGAAGCCTTCCTCGCGCTGCACCACAGCGGCAAGGTACGTCATTTCGGCGTCTCGAACTTTACCCCTGCCCAGTTCACCCTTCTGCAGTCGCGCCTGCCGTTTACGCTTGCTACCAACCAGGTGGAGATCTCGCCGGTGCATCAGCCGTTGCTGCTTGACGGTACCCTCGACCAGCTGCAGCAGCTGCGTATTCGTCCGATGGCCTGGTCCTGCCTCGGCGGCGGCCGCCTGTTTAATGAAGAGGGCTTTCAGCCGCTGCGCGACGAGCTGGCCCAGGTGGCCCACGAGCTCAACGCCGACAGCATCGAGCAGGTGGTTTACGCCTGGGTGATGCGCCTGCCGTCGCAGCCGCTGCCGATTATCGGCTCGGGTAAAATTGAGCGCGTGCGCTCGGCGATTGTGGCCGAAAAACTGAGTATGACCCGCCAGCAGTGGTTCCGTATCCGCAAAGCCGCGCTCGGTTACGACGTGCCGTAACGGGCATTTCGCCTCCGGAAAGCAGTTCCTGGTTTACACTTAACAGAGAGACAGCCATCCGGAGGTGTTATGCAACGATGTATTCTCGCTATCCTTTCCCTCGCATTTTGCGCTGGCGCGCAGGCCGTCAGTGAAGATGTGCCACTTAATCTCGTGACCAGCCAGGGCGTTGGTCAATCCATCGGCAGTGTAAAAATCACCGAAACCGACCGCGGACTCGAATTTGCTCCTAATCTGCGGGCGTTACCGCCGGGCAAGCACGGCTTTCATATTCATGCTGAAGGCAGCTGCCAGCCGGCGATGAAAGAGGGCAAAGCCGTAGCCGCCGGAGCGGCGGGCGGACATTACGATCCGCAACATACCGGTAAACATGAAGGGCCGTTGGGCACCGGGCATCTTGGCGATCTACCGCTGCTGGTGGTCAACGACGCGGGTGTGGCTGACCAGCCGATTATCGCTCCGCGTCTGAAAACGCTGGCGGAAGTGAAAGGCAAAGCGCTGATGGTTCATGTCGGCGGCGATAACATGGCCGACAGTCCGCAGCCGCTGGGCGGCGGCGGCGAACGGTTTGCCTGCGGGGTGATTAAGTAATCTTTTCGCCAATCGTTCCGGCGACCGGAGCCTGTTCCAGCTGCGACAGCGCGCAATACAGCCGCCAGATCGCGGCGGCCAGCTCCCGGGCCGCCGGCTGATGATGGTGGTTCAGAACTTCGCAGATCCGCAGCAGCTCCTGCAGCGTGGAGGCCAGCGGCCGCTGCTGCACGCCACGCTCGCTCATCACATCGCGCAGCAGGTTGATACACAGGTCGCGCACCTGGGCGAGAGGATCGGAGCGCGTTTCCCACTCGCGAAGCTGCCAGACCACGTGGGAGCAGTTCAGCAATACCACCCCCCAGCGCAGCAGCCAGCGGCGAGCCAGCGCATCCTGGCTCTGACTGAGCTGGCTGACATGGTGATATACCAGCGATTCAAATTCGTGCTCGCTGTGCTGGGGGTGGCGGCTGAGCTGATCGACAAAGTGACGCCGTAACGCTCTGATGTGGCGTCGACCTTTACGGGCGTCCGAGCCGGGACTGAGCACCGCAAAGGCCAGCCATGCAAAGCCCACGCCGACAATCTTACTTAAATTGTCATTAAAAAAGGCCGCATAGTCGTAAACCGGTGGGTTGGTGACGGAGATAAACGAGCCCATAAAGACGATAAGCTGCCCCCACAGGCCGGCAAATTTTGGCCACTGCAGCTTGAGTAACTGCATGGTGGTCAGCAACGGGAACAGAAACAGCAAGAACTGCCACAGGTCGGTTATCTGCACCATCAGGCCAAATTTCACCACAAAACTGAACAGCGACAGCAGCACCAGGGTCTGCATCAGCAGCGTCAACGAACGAAACGGCGAGGCGGAAACCGAATAGAGCACGCAGCAAATGGAGGCCAGGGTCAGGGCCGCCGCGCAGCTGGTCCACTGGGTACTGATCCCCCACGCGCCAATCGCCACCAGCGCGCAAAAGGTACGGATGCCGTTGAGCAATGCCTCTGCCTGGTCGGTGTGGCGGGCCAGCGCGGGCGCGGAAGGGACATTGAACTCGGCGATCGCCGAGGCATTTTCAACCCGGCGGATCCAGCGGCTGCTTTCCAGATAAATGCGGCAGAAATAGCGTAACCGCGCCCAAAAGGCGAGGTGGCGGTAATCCGCGTCCGGCGGCGGCGCCAGCGGCGCCAGAATGCGGGCGACGTGATAGCTGTCAGCACTGGAGGTGGCGAGCTCCGCGAGCAACGATTCCAGCACCTGGCGGGTATTGGCCGGGGCGTCAGGCCAGTTCAGCAGCATACGCCGCAGACTGGAAATGACGCTGGTCATGCGGAGCTGCTGGTGCAGCAGGTAGTTCAGCAGGGGATTTTGCCGACGGAAGCGGTAGTGGCTCCAGAAGGCCTGGATGCGCAGCAGGTTCATGGTCAGGATCTGGCCAATTACGCTTTCATGGGCGGTGCGGATGGCATCCGTCGTTTCCGGGACCCACAGCAGACTGGCGTGCTCCAGCAGGCGGGCGTGCATGGTTTTCAGGGCCGTCAGCAGATTGCTGCCATCGGAGGTGCTGGGCAGGATCATCATCATCAACCCGCCGCACAAGATCCCAACGATGACTTCGCACACGCGCGACTGGGCAATCACCCATAGCTCGTAGCTGTCGCTGATATTAATCACCGGAAAGGCGATGATGGCGCAGGTATAGCCCGCCAGCTGAAAGGCGTAGGCCACGTTATTGGTGAACAAGGCGCAGGCCCAGGTGCACAGCGCCAGCCAGCCGGAGATACTGAACAGGAACAGCCAGGGATCGTTGAGCGTATGGCCCGCCAGCAGCAGGGCGGCGCAGGCGCCGAGAAGGCTGCCGGCAATGCGGCCAAAACTTTTACTGATCACCCCGCCGACGGTGGGAAAGCTGACCACCGCCGCGGAGGTCATCGCCCAGTAGGGCTCATCCAGATCCAGTGCGTAGGCGATGCTTAACGCGAGACACATGGCGATGCCGTTGCGTAGCGCGTATCGCCACTGCGGTCGGGTGGCTTTAACCCAGGGCAGCGTGCGCCATGACAGGGTCTGCAGATTCATCACTGTCCGCCGATCGAGACGGTGCAGGTGGTACCGGAGACCAGAGTGACATCGGCCGGCAACGTATCAAAGGCAATCCGCACCGGCACGCGCTGGGCGAGGCGGACCCAGGGGATATTCGGTTTGATATTGGCCACCAGCCCGGTTCCCTGTTCCACGCTCTGGTCGACAATCGCGCGACCGATGCTGGCGACATGCCCCTGCAGCGTCTGCTGATTGCTGTAGAGAATGATTTGCGCCGGATCGCCGATGCGAATATGGCGCAGTTTGGTCTCTTCAAAGTAGCCCAGCACGTAGAACGAATGGCTGTCCACCAGGGCAAAGACCGGATGGCCGGTGGTGGCGTAATCGCCGACCCGGGTGGAGAGGTTAGTCACCCAGCCGTCTACCGGCGCTTTGACGACCGTCTGGCTGAGCTGCCACTGCGCATGTTTCAGCGCCGCCTCGCTGACACCGACTCCCGCTCTGGCGGCCGCCAGGGTAGTGGTGGCGGTATTCAGGGCGGTATTGGCGTTTTCAAGGTCTTCAGCTGAGATGGCATTTTGCGACAGGTTTCTGCGACGGCGGGCTTCGCTGGCGGCTTTGCTTTGCTCCGCCTGCGCTTTCGCCACCTCAGCTTGCGCTTTCGCCAGCTGCGCCTGGGCGTTCAGCACCGCGATGCGGTAGGGGGTGTCGTCGATGGTAAACAATACCTCACCGGCCTTGACCTGCTGGTTATCGGCCACGTTCAGCTGCAATATACTGCCGGAAACCTGAGGGGTGATCCCGACCTGCTCGGCGCGCACTTTACCGTCGCGGGTCCAGGGGGACTGAGTGTAGAAATTCCATAACAACCACGCGGCAACCAGAGCGATGGCCGCCACCAACAGTGTTGAAAGATATTTTAATTTTTTCATAGCAGGAAGATCACCAGGCAATCAGTAACACCAGGGCCAGACAGACCGAGAGCGCGAACAGGGAGAGATCCATCAGCAGTGGATGCCAGATGTCGCCCGCATACATCCAGTCACGCAGCTGGCGATGTAAAAACAGCCAGATAAAGAAGCCCAGCAGGACGGCTTTGAACAACGGAGGGAAATAGACGGATGCGCCGAACACCAGGTCCTGCAGCGGCAATCCGGATGAATTAAGACTCAGTTTCACAAGCAAAAATCCTTTGCCATAACAGGGATAACCTCAGGACGTGCTACTCTTTAACAGTGTAAATCATTGTTTTGGTTTTTGTTGAATCAAGTAATTCATTTGTTTTGATTATTCAAATGCTGCACACTATTCTAAAATCAGTATAATAACTTAGCAAGCTAATTATAAGGAGATGAAATTGGAATCGCCACTTGGTTCTGATCTGGCACGTTTAGTTCGCGTCTGGCGCGCGCTAATCGACCATCGCCTGAAACCTCTGGAGTTAACGCAGACCCACTGGGTTACGCTGCATAACATCCACCAGCTGCCGCCTGAGCAGTCGCAGATCCAGCTGGCGAAAGCCATCGGTATTGAACAACCGTCCCTGGTGCGCACGCTCGATCAGCTGGAGGAGAAAGGGCTTATTTCTCGCCAGACCTGCGCAAGCGATCGGCGAGCCAAACGCATCAAGCTGACGGAAAAAGCCGAACCGCTGATCAACGAGATGGAAGAGGTGATAGGCAAAACCCGCGATGAAATCCTCGCAGGGGTCTCGAAGCAGGAAGTGGAAACGTTGCTTCACTTAATTCGTAAACTTGAACAAAATATCCTCGATCTCCAGGCAAAAGATTAATCGTTTTGCGGCCCGGTTTATCCCGGGCCTTTTTTTACCTGCCCTGGCGTCGCCAGATTACCACCCGGTTACGTCCGCTGTTTTTTGCTTCATACATGGCTTCGTCCGCGCGCTGGACGCACTCTTCGGCTGTCACACTGCCGTCATGGGTCGTATACACGCCCATACTGATGGTCATCCGCTCTGGCAGAGGGGTTTGCTCGGCGCTGACCGCCAGGCGGACGCGCTCAGCGATCGCCTGCGCCTCGTCCTCTGCGGCGTTGACCAGCAGCAGGGCAAACTCCTCACCGCCAATGCGGGCGGCCGCGTCATCCTTACGCGAATGGCTGTCCAGCACCGAGGCGGCAAACTGGATCACCTTGTCGCCGGCGATGTGGCCATAGTTATCGTTGATGCGTTTAAAATGGTCGAGGTCGCAGATGATAACCGACAGCGGATGCTGGGCCTTCACCTTTGCCAGCTGCTGGTTGAGGGTATCGTAGAAGAAGCTGCGGTTGTAAAGCCGGGTCAGCGGGTCGCGGATCGAATTCTGGTATGAGTTGACATACTTGTGGTTAGACTCGCGATAGAGGATAAAGACGTCTACCAGCAGCACCAGGATCAGGAACAGGGTGCACAGCGTTTCAAAAAAACGCGCCTGATACCAGGCCTGATCGAGCTCCCCAACGGCAGAGAGCAGCTGGAAAATGGTGAACAAATATGCGCTGCAAAAAAAAGCGCCGCTGTACCAGAAAATATTGCGCAGTTTGCTAAACCAAATTATTAAAATCAGCGCGATAAACCAGACTGCCATCAGCAGCCAGCCAATAATACTCCGCCACAGCGGCGTAAAAGTATGGCTCAGATCGTCAATAAACCTAATGCTCAACCATGGCGAGTGGCTGGAGTAGATCCATGACAAAAAAATTATCATTAACGTAAAAACAATACATGCCGCGAAAGTCATTACATGGGCTTTAAAGGAGTGCATGATCCGTCGGCGAAAGTAATACAAAATAATTGACGACGTGAATAAGACGGCCATCATTATATTGCGAAAGAAATAATATATCACAGCGTCATTTTGTTTCACCACCGGCGCGGGATTACAGCTGAGCCAGTCCGGATAGCTACTGAGGGTGCCCAGCATCAGTAACGCCGAACAGGCAAAACCGAAAGCGACAGGCGTCAGATACAGGCGACGCTTGCTGCTCCAGTATTTCATGCCCATAAAACAGGCAATAGTGATATGAAAAACCATCAGAAAACTGGTCAGCAGGGGAAATAGTATTGATGAGGTGCTGTTGAATCTGGTCTCAAAAGAGCTGGTTAATCCGGTAATGCCGACTCCGGCCAGCAAACAAATAAAAAAATAAATGATAAGACGTCTAACAACATGATTCACATGTTTGGTCATAGGCAATATTCCAGAATAATAAACAACAGCAACGAGGTTGGGTTGGCTTAATAATATTAACGGTTATAAGAGTAGTGGGGGCTGTGGGCAAAGATATTGCGCAGGCGCAATGATTGATGAAATATTAAAATTAATATGTGTTATCGCTAATACAAAACTTTTACGGCGAGATAAATGTGGGTGATAAGTACGATGCGGCGCAACTGGCCGCATCGTGACAGGTGTTAGCGAGGAGAGACGGTGACCTGGCTGCCGCTGCCGGCAATGGCTACGCGCTGTCCAACAGAGAACGGGGTGCTGCCCTGTTTCTGTACCACCATGATGGTGTTGCCATCATCTTTACGAATTTCCAGTTCCACGCCCTGGGTTTTATTCATGGCGCCCTGTACGCCCTGACCGGCTACGCCGCCCGCGACCGCGCCAGCCGCAGTGGCCAGAGAACGTCCGGTGCCGCCGCCGATGGTATTCCCGAGGAAGCCGCCCAGAACCGCGCCGCCAATCGCCCCGATGGCATTGCTATCGTCGCCGCTCTGGATCTGTACGGCGCGGGTATGCACGATGGTACCGTATGTCACGCTCTGCACCTGTTTGGCTTCAGATGCGGAATAAACGTCGCCGGACAGGCCGCTGCTGCTCACACAGCCCGCGAGCGTAAAACCAATCATCGATACAGCCAAAACACGTAAAATCATTTATGAATCTCCTGTTCACCGAAGGTGTTCAATTGAACGTCCATGCGGTTAATTATATGGCATTTAGTCGTCGGCGGGCATAGCTTCCCCCCGGGATATACAAAAAATAATAATTAATGGTGCTTCAACCTAAACTAAACGCCGGTTCTTTACGATGTTCTCCGAAATGTCTCTCTATTGTTAAAAAGTATTATTACAACATAGCATTAGCAGACACTTTATGATGGAGTGAGACGCATACGAGGGTCATGGAATGAAGGAAAAACGTATGAGATCGGGTCGCTTTATTGGCGTTATGTCGGGTACCAGCCTTGATGGTATTGATGTCGTTTTAGCCGCTATCAACGAAAACATGGTGGCGCAGCAGGCCAGTCTCACCTGGCCCATCCCACACGCGATAAAAGAAGAGATCCTGGCGATTTGTCAGGGCCAGTCGCTGACCCTCTCGCAGCTGGGGCGTTTGGATACCCGCCTCGGAAGGCTGTTTGCCGAGGCCGTGCTGGCGCTGATGCGTCAGGAAAGTCTCAAACCCGCGGACGTCATCGCCATCGGCTGTCATGGGCAGACTGTATGGCACGAGCCGCAGGGCGATGCCCCGCACACGCTGCAAATTGGCGACAACAACCAGATTGCCGCCCATACCGGCGTCACTGTGGTGGGGGATTTCCGTCGGCGTGATATGGCGCTTGGCGGACAGGGGGCGCCGCTGGTGCCGGCTTTTCATCATGCGCTGCTGGCGCACCCCGTTGAGCGGCGGATGGTGCTGAATATTGGCGGGATCGCTAATGTGTCGCTTCTGGTGCCGGGCCAGCCGGTGCGCGGCTATGATACCGGGCCGGGCAATATGTTGCTGGACGCCTGGATCTGGCGTAAGCAAGGTAAACCTTACGATAAAGACGCCCACTGGGCCAGTGAAGGCAAAGTGCTCCTGCCGCTGCTGCAGGATATGCTGAGCGATCCGTGGTTTGCCTTGCCGGCGCCGAAAAGCACCGGTCGGGAATATTTCAATTACGGCTGGCTGGAGCAGCATCTGGCTCGTTACCCGGGGCTGCGCGGACAGGATGTGCAGGCAACCCTCGCGGAATTAACCGCCGTGACCATCAGTGAGCAGGTATTGTTAAGCGGCGGCTGCGAGCGTTTGTTAGTGTGCGGCGGCGGCGCGCGTAACCCATTGTTAATGGCGCGCCTGGCGGCCCTGCTGCCGGGAACCGAAGTCTCCACCACCGATGAAGCGGGGATCAGCGGCGATGATATGGAAGCGCTGGCCTTTGCCTGGCTGGCCTGGCGCACCATCGCTGGCCTGCCGGGGAATCTGCCCTCTGTGACTGGCGCCAGCGAAGCCACGGTGCTGGGCGCCATTTTCCCTGCTAACCCGCCGCAGAATCGGAGTTAACTGAAATCTTAAATACGACGCGACCGGTAAACTGGACATGTTAAGCGGAGGGCGGAGTGCCCTCCGTGACCGGGAAAGTCGAAGGCAAACGAATGAAAAAAATTCTTATCGCAGTTGTACCTTTTATGCTGGCGGGCTGTAGCTACTACAACCAGTTTGTCGAGCGGATGCAGACGGACACGCTGGAGTATCAATGCGACCAGAAACCGTTGACGGTCCATCGCAATAACTCACGCCAGCAGGTGAGTTTTATTTATGACAATCAGCAGCTGAATCTGTCAGAGGGGCTGTCGGCTTCCGGAGCGCGCTACACCGACGGCGTCTATGTCTTCTGGTCGAAAGGCGATACCGCCACCGTCTATAAGCGCGACCGCATCGTTCTCGATAACTGCCAGCTGCAGACCGCCAAACGTTGAGATTTCTGTCCGGGGGGCGCACAATAACGCCACCTTATGACTATATCCTCAATGGCCATGTCTGATAACGACGAACTCCAGCAAATCGCGCACTTGCGCCGTGAATACACCCGTGGCGGTTTGCGTCGCCACGATCTTCCAGCTGAACCTCTGCCGCTGTTTGAGCGCTGGCTGCGTCAGGCCTGCGACGCGAAACTCGCCGACCCGACGGCCATGGTGGTTGCCACCGTTGATGAAAGCGGCCAACCTTATCAGCGTATTGTGCTGCTAAAGCATTACGACGAAAAAGGGCTGGTGTTTTATACCAACCTTGGCAGCCGCAAAGCCCATCAGATTGAAAATAACCCGCAGGTCAGTCTGCTGTTTCCGTGGCATATGCTGGAGCGCCAGGTGATGGTGATCGGCAAAGCGGAACGCCTGTCCACGCTGGAGGTGGTCAAATATTTCCACAGTCGCCCGCGCGACAGCCAGATCGGCGCCTGGGTCTCGAAGCAGTCGAGTCGGATCTCTGCTCGGGGTATCCTGGAGAGCAAATTCCTCGAGCTGAAGCAGAAATTCCAGCAGGGTGAAGTACCGCTGCCGAGTTTCTGGGGCGGATTCCGCGTCAGCATTGAGCAGATGGAGTTCTGGCAGGGGGGCGAACATCGCCTGCACGATCGCTTTTTATACCAGCGCGATAACGGCGCCTGGAAAATAGACCGCCTGGCACCGTAATTGCCGAAATTAGTTATCGAAGCGCTGGCGCTGAAAGGGCCGGCGCTTTATTCTATGTACTTTTCGCATCTGGCGAAAAGTCGTGTACCGGCAGAGGTGCAGTCGTTTATACATGGAGAATTTGATGGCAAGCAGTAACTTGATTAAACAATTGCAAGAGCGGGGGCTGGTAGCCCAGGTGACGGACGAGGAAGCGTTAGCAGAGCGACTGGCGCAAGGCCCGATCGCGCTCTATTGCGGCTTCGATCCTACCGCTGACAGCTTGCATTTGGGGCATCTTGTTCCATTGTTATGCCTGAAACGCTTCCAGCAGGCAGGTCATAAACCTGTGGCGCTGGTGGGCGGCGCTACCGGTCTGATTGGCGACCCAAGCTTTAAAGCCGCTGAGCGTAAGCTGAATACCGAGGATACCGTGCAGGAGTGGGTGGATAAAATCCGCAAACAGGTAGCCCCGTTCCTTGATTTTGACTGCGGCGACAACTCGGCGATCGCGGCGAACAACTATGACTGGTTTGGCAGCATGAACGTGCTGACCTTCCTCCGCGATATCGGTAAACACTTCTCTGTTAACCAGATGATCAATAAAGAAGCGGTGAAGCAGCGCCTGAATCGTGACGATCAGGGCATCTCCTTTACCGAGTTCTCCTACAATCTGCTGCAGGGTTACGACTTCGCCTGTCTGAACAAACTGCATGGCGTGGCGCTGCAGATTGGCGGCTCCGACCAGTGGGGCAACATTACCTCCGGTATCGATCTGACCCGTCGTCTGCACCAGAACCAGGTGTTTGGCCTCACCGTGCCGCTGATTACCAAAGCGGACGGCACCAAGTTCGGTAAAACCGAGGGCGGCGCCGTGTGGCTGGATCCGAAAAAGACCAGTCCGTATAAATTCTATCAGTTCTGGATCAACACCGCGGATGCTGACGTCTATCGCTTCCTCAAGTTCTTCACCTTCATGGACATTGCAGAGATCAATGCCCTGGAAGAAGAAGATAAAAACAGCGGTAAAGCGCCGCGCGCCCAGTACGTGCTGGCAGAGCAGGTGACGCGTCTGGTGCATGGCGAAGAGGGTCTGGAAGCGGCGAAACGCATTACCGAGAGCCTGTTCAACGGCAACCTGAGCGACCTCAGCGAAGCTGACTTCGAACAGCTGGCTCAGGACGGCGTGCCGATGATCGAGATGGAAAAAGACGCCGATCTGCTGCAGGCGCTGGTGGATTCCGAGCTGCAGCCGTCCCGCGGCCAGGCGCGTAAAACCGTCGCCTCTAACGCGGTGACCATCAACGGTGAAAAACAGGCCGATCCGGAATATGTTTTTGCTGACAGCGATCGCCTGTTTGGTCGCTACACCTTGCTGCGCCGCGGTAAGAAGAATTACTGCCTGGTCTGCTGGAAATAAAAAAATACTACCAGGGCGTGGGAAACCACGCCCTTTTTCTTTTTAGGGTTGTGGTAAGAAAATGAAGAACATCCTCGCCATTCAGTCTCACGTAGTGTTTGGCCACGCCGGCAACAGTGCCGCCGAGTTCCCGATGCGCCGCCTGGGCGCCAATGTCTGGCCCCTCAATACTGTACAGTTCTCTAACCATACGCAGTACGGCAAATGGACCGGCTGTGTGATGCCGCCTTCGCACCTGACGGAGATCGTCCAGGGCATCGCCGACATCGACAAGCTACAGACCTGCGATGCGGTACTGAGCGGCTATCTCGGATCTGCTGAACAGGGCGAGCATATCCTGGGCATCGTGCGTCAGGTAAAAGCGGCCAATCCGGCGGCGAAGTATTTTTGTGACCCGGTGATGGGCCATCCGGAGAAGGGCTGCATCGTCGCCCCGGGCGTGGCGGAATTCCACGTGCGCTATGCGCTGCCGGCCAGCGATATCATTGCGCCTAATCTGGTGGAGCTGGAGATCCTCTGCGGTCATCCGGTCGCCAGCGTGAGCGAGGCGGTGGCCGCCGCGCGGGAGCTGATTGCCCAGGGGCCGGAGGTGGTGCTGGTTAAGCATCTTTCCCGCGCCGGCATGAGCATGGACCGCTTTGAGATGTTGCTGGTGACCGCAGAGGAAGCCTGGCATATCAGCCGGCCGCTGGTGGATTTTGGCCTGCGTCAGCCGGTGGGCGTTGGCGATGTGACCAGCGGTCTGCTGTTGGTGAAACTGCTGCAGGGCGCCAGCCTGCGCGACGCGCTTGAGCACGTCACCGCCGCGGTGTACGAGATCATGTTGACCACCAAAAACATGCAGGAGTATGAACTGCAGGTGGTGGCGGCGCAGGATCGTATTGCCGTGCCGGAGCACTGCTTCAGCGCTACCCGGCTGTAACTTTCTGACTCTGCCCGGCAGACCGCCGGGCAGAGTCTGGTCTTACTTTAAGCCTTCCGCCGCCAGTGCGTCAGCCACTGCCGGACGCGCCGCCACCTGCGCCATCCAGCTGCCGATATGACCGCAGGCGGCCATATCCAGTTTAATCGCATAGCCCCAGCGCAGCACCGTGAACAGATAACCATCGGCAATGGTGAAGCGATGGCCGGTCAGCCACTGTTTATCCGCCAGCGAGGCATCGACGTACTGCAGTTTCTTCTCGAGCAACGCGCGGGCAACGGGCTTATAGTCTTCCGGGGTGTCCGGGCGGAACAGCGGCGTAAAGCCTTTATGCAGTTCGGTAGCCACGTAGTTCAGCCATTCCAGGGTCTGGTAACGGGCAACGGAGCCCACGGGCGCCAGCAGATGGCGGTCCGGCACCTGATCGGCGATGTACTGCATAATAGCCACGCCCTCGGTGAGCAGGATGTCATCATCCAGCAGCAGCGCCGGCACCTGACCTTTCGGGTTGATCAGCAGATAATCTTCCCCGTTTTCCAGCTGTTTCCTTGCCAGATCCACGCTCTGCAAAGTGAAATCCAGGCCGCTTTCGCGCAGGGCGATGTGTGAGGCGAGGGAACAGGCGCCGGGTTTGTAGAACAGTTTCATGCGTTACTCCTCGTGGCTGCAGTTTTCTGTATGTTAGTCCCGCCAGGGGTAAAAAAAAAGCCGCTAACCTAACGTTAGCGGCTTAAAAATAATTGGTTTTCCCTGCGGCGTCAGGCTGCCGCGGTTTCGCGTGCTTTTACGTCCGCGCTGTCGTCCTGAGTCATTCGGTTCAGCTTCGGCGCGGTCAGCAGCATCAGGGCGGCGATGACCGCGGTGACGATACCGATCTGCAGGAACACATGACCGTACACTTCCAGCGACACCAGCGGATCGGTGACGTTTTCCGGTACCGCCATCAGGTTGGCGATTTTCCCGGCGATGATTGCCGCACCGGCGGTGGTGAGGAACCAGCTGCCCATAATGAAGCCCATCAGACGCTGAGGAACCAGCTGAGCGACCATCGCCAGGCCGAGGCCGGAAATCATCAGCTCACCGATAGACTGCAGCGCATAGCTCAGGATCAGCCAGTTAACCGAGACGATACCAGCGTCGCTGGCGAACTTCGCCCCTAAAGGCAGGACGAGGAACGCGCCGGAGCACAGCACCATACCGATAGCGAACTTGTGCGGCATCGGCAGGCGGTCGCCCATCTTGTTATAGATGGCGGCCAGAATAGGGCTACCAATCATGATCCAGAACGGGTTCAGCGCCTGATACTGTTCCGGCTCGAAGGCGATGCCGAGGATCGAGTGCTCCACGTTGCGGATAGCGAAGAAGTTCAGAGAGGTCGGCATCTGGCTGTACAGTACGAAGAAGACGATCGCTTCTACCATCAGCAGGAAGGCGACGATCATTTTCCGACGCGCGGCACCTTTCAGGCCCATCGCTTCTTTGGCGAAAATCACCACGATACCCAGCGCGATGACGCCCAGCGCCATGCGTGCGATACCCTGGTTGTGCAGCAGCCAGGTCGCGATAGCGACCAGCACCACCACGCCAGCGATGGTCGCCAGCAGTTTACCCATATGCACCGGGGCAAAGTCCGGTTTCGAACCGTACTGTTTCACCCATTTCTGGCAGAAGGCGAAGTTGATGATGGTGATCACCATCCCCACCACGCTCAGGGCGAAGGCGACGCTCCAGCCGAAACGCGCGGCCAGCCACGGAGTTGCCAGCATCGAGAAGAACGAACCGATATTAATGGACATGTAGTACATGGTAAATGCACCGTCCAGACGCGGGTCGTTTTTGTCATAGCAGGTAGAGAGCAGGGAAGACGGGTTGGCTTTAAACAGGCCGTTACCGACGGCGATTGTCGCCATACCCATATAGACGATAGCGGCGTCATGGCCAGACCAGGCGACCAGCGCATAGCCGATGGCCAACACGATAGCGCCCAGCATAATGACGCGTTTGGTACCCAGCACTTTATCGCCCAGCCAGCCGCCAATGGCGACCAGGCCATAAACCAGCGCGCTAAAGGAGGAGAACAGAGTAATGGAATCCGCTTCCGACATACCCAGCTGTTTTACCAGGTAAACGGCCATGATCCCTTGCAGGCCGTAGTAACCAAAACGCTCCCACAACTCGATCGAGAAAATGAGATAGAACGCGCGTGGTTGTTTGAAAGCGTTCAGACTCACGCTTTCTGCTGGTTTATTGTTTGCAGTAGACACATATACCTCTTTTTTTACATCCCATATTTACTGGGGGGTGTTCGGGGCGCAATCTCGTTGGACCGCCGCCTTTATAGTTATTCTTGGAGGGAAAACGGCAGGTAATGTTCACTATCCTGGCGCATCAGGCAAGGCTTTTGTAATAATCTGTTACACATAATCAGGGTGGCATAATGCTCCGGACATATGAATGTTATCCAGAGTTAAATTTCACCGTTACGTTATCGTTGATATTTTTATCTTTTTGATTGCCCGCTTTTCTTCAAAATGGCGATATATTCTGCTGATCGCGCAGTGAGGTAGTGATATGGTCCATTATCCTAAAAATTCATGGGCTATTATCCTGGCAATCTTTGCTCAGCCGTTGTATTACCTGACTTTAATTTCCATTTTTATAACATTCGTTCAACATTGAGTTGCGAGCATGATCTGGATCACAAATGTATAGAAATTTTGCGTTGATAAAAAATGAATGAGCTAGTTGTTTGTTATATAACCGGATAATTGCCCAGCAAAATGCAGTTTATGCGGTGTTAACGGCGGGTTAAATAGCTAAATACGGACCATAACCCAGAGTGAGGCTATGGTCGTGAGAAAGGCGCTCAGGCGTAGACTTTTTCTTTGAATTCGCAAAGGTCTTCAATCAGGCAAGAGCCGCAGCGCGGCTTGCGAGCGATACAGGTGTAACGGCCGTGCAGAATAAGCCAGTGATGGCAGTCGACCTTAAACTCGGCGGGAACGACCTTCAGAAGCTTCTCTTCAACCTGTTCGACGTTTTTCCCGGGAGCGAATTGCGTCCGGTTGCAAACACGGAAGATATGGGTATCCACGGCGATCGTCGGCCAGCCAAAGGCGGTATTCAGCACCACGTTGGCGGTTTTGCGGCCCACGCCGGGCAATGCCTCCAGCGCCGCTCTGTCCTCTGGTACCTCGCCGTTGTGCTGCTCCAGCAGGATACGGCAGGTTTTGATGACGTTTTCCGCTTTGCTGTTAAACAGGCCGATGGTCTTGATATAGGATTTCACGCCCTCCACTCCCAGCGCCAGCATCGCCGCGGGCGTGTTGGCCACCGGGTAGAGTTTGGCTGTCGCTTTATTGACGCTCACGTCGGTTGCCTGCGCCGAGAGCAGGACGGCAATCAGCAGCTCAAACGGCGAGCTGAAGTGCAGCTCGGTGGTGGGGTGGGGATCATTGTCCCGCAGCCTGGTCAGGATCGCCAGGCGTTTGGCTTTGTTCATGTTACGCTTTCCCTGTCGCGTCAGACGGGGCGACAGCGTCGGCCCGGGCCGCCTGCGCCTTCCGCTGCTTGCTACGTTCATCGATAAGGTATTTTACCGCCAGCATCATGCCGAGGCCAATAAAGGCGCCTGGCGGCAGCATAGCCAGCAGGAAAGGGGTGTCCGTATGGAAAACCTCGATGCGCAGCACCTTTGCCCAGCTGCCAAGCAGGCTGTCGGCGCCGTCAAACAGCGTGCCATTGCCGAGGATTTCGCGCAGGGAGCCCAGCACGAACATCGCGCAGGTGGCCCCCATACCGATAGAGAAACCGTCCAGCGCCGACAGCGCCGGCCCTTTTTTGGCGGCAAAGGCTTCGGCGCGGCCCACCACGATGCAGTTGGTGACGATAAGCGGGATAAATATCCCCAGCGACTGATACAGACCGAACGCATAGGCGTTGATCAGCATCTGCACCACGCTCACTACCGAGGCGATGATCATCACGTAGATCGGGATGCGGATCTCCGCCGGGGTCCAGCGGCGCAGGCTGGAGATGGTCAGGTTGGTCAGGGTCAGCACCAGGGTGGTCGCCAGACCCAGCCCAAGGGCGTTGGTGGCGGTCGAGGTGACTGCCAGCAGGGGACACATCCCTAACAGCTGAACCAGAGCGGAGTTGTTTTTCCACAGACCCTGGACGATGACGTCTTTAACTTCGCTCATGGTTACTCTCCACAGGCGCTGAATTCAGGAAGTTGCGCAGGCAGCGTTTGTGCATACAGGCCTGCGCGCTTAACGGCATTGACCACCGCCCGGGGGGTGATGGTGGCGCCGGTGAACTGGTCAAAATCGCCGCCGTCTTTTTTGACCGCCCAATGGCTGTCGCCCTGACCGTGGATGACTTTCCCGGCAAAATGGGTGATCCAGTCCGACAGGCGAAGCTCGATTTTATCCCCCAGACCCGGGGTCTCATGATGCTCGGTCACGCGGGTGCCGAGGACCGTGCCGCTAAAATCGGCGGCCACCAGCAGCTGGATCGCTCCGGAATAGCCGTCCGGCGCGGTGGCTTCCATGACCGCGCCAATCGGCTGACCGTTATTTTTGGCAATCCACACTTTATGCTGGCCTTTGCCCAGCGCCGGGGCGCTGACCAGATAGCAGCTCTTGAGCAGATCGTTATTATAGCGGTCGGCAGGTAAAACCTGGTCGAATAACGCTTTCTGCTGCAGGGCCGCCTGCTGGTCGATGGTGCTTTTGGTCAGCTCATTGATCGCCGCCGTTAGCCCGGTGGAGCCGGCGGCAAAAAGCGCCAGCGTGACGCCGTGTTTTCGCATCGTTTTTAACATCATCGTTCTCTCAACGGTGGCCATACACGCGCGGGCGCGTGTAGTAATCGATCAGCGGCACGGTAATATTCGCCAGCAGAACGGCAAACGCCACACCGTCCGGGTAACCGCCGAAGCTGCGAATAAGCCACACCAGCAGGCCGGCGAGGGCGCCGAAGATCAGACGTCCGCGGTTGGTTGTCGAGGCCGTCACCGGGTCGGTCAGAATAAAGAAGGCGCCAAGCATGGTGGCCCCGGAGAATAAATGCATCTGCGGCGAGGCCAGACTCTGCGGCGAGAAGATCCAGCCGAGGGTTGCGCACAGGCCAAGGCTGACGAGGAAGCTGACCGGTATATGCCAGCGGATCGCCTTCTGCCACAGCAGGAACAGACCGCCCGCCAGCCAGGCGATATTCACCCACTGCCAGCCCAGCCCCGCCAGAACGCCGCCGTAAACCGGCAACTGCAGTACCTGCTGGACGCTATGCCCGGAATGCAGGGAGGTTTTGAAAGTATCCAGCGGGGTGGCCTGACTGATGCCGTCGATACCCAGCCGCAGGGTGGCCATGTCGTCTCCGACGGCGGTATGACCGGTGAAGATCATCTGCAGCGTATCGCTGAACGTCGGGATATGGGCGGCAATCTCGTAAGAAGGCAGCCAGGAGGTCATCTGCACTGGGAACGAAATCAGCAGCACGACATAGCCGATCATCGCCGGGTTGAAAGGGTTATGGCCGAGTCCACCGTACAACTGCTTGGCGATCACTACGGCAAAGGCGGTGCCGAGCACCACCATCCACCAGGGGGCCAGCGGCGGAATACTCACCGCCAGCAGCAGGCCGGTGAGCAGGGCGGAGTTATCCCTCAGGGTGGCCGCAACAGGCTGTTTGCGCAGTTTGAGAATAGCGGCTTCCGTTGCCCAGGCCGTCAGGGCGGCGAGGACAATCTGCAGGACGGTGCCCCAGCCGAAAAACCACGTCTGGATCACAATACCAGGCACGGCGGCGAGCAGCACCAGCAGCATAATGCGCGAGGTCTGCCGCTGGTTATGGGTATAGGGGGAGCTTGCGATTCTGAAAACCATTTATTCCTCGTTAACTGCCTGCTGTGTTGCTTTGCGCGCCTGAACGCGAGCGATCGCCGCGGCGACGGCCGCTTTGCGTGGGTCGTCATTGGCTGCGGTTGACGCAATATCCGCCTGGGCAGCCTGCTGTTCGGCTTTGCGCGCTTTGGCGCGGGCGATAGCGGCCTCCACCGCGGCCTTGCGCGGGTCGACCGGCTCGGCTGGCGGGGCTTCCGCCGGCGCGGCCTGCTGTTCAGCTTTGCGCGCTTTGGCGCGGGCGATAGCGGCTTCCACCGCGGCCTTGCGCGGGTCGACCGGCTTGGCTGGCGGGGTTTCCGCCGGCGTGGCCTGCTGTTCGGCTTTGCGCGCTTTGGCGCGGGCGATAGCGGCTTCCACCGCCGCCTTGCGCGGGTCGACCGGCTCGGCCGCCGGGGTTTCCGCCGGCGCGGCCTGCTGTTCGGCTTTGCGCGCTTTGGCGCGGGCGATAGCGGCTTCCACCGCCGCCTTGCGCGGGTCGACCGGCTCGGCCGCCGGGGCTTCCGCCGGCGCGGCCTGCTGTTCGGCTTTGCGCGCTTTGGCGCGGGCGATAGCGGCTTCCACCGCCGCTTTGCGGGGATCGGCTGCGTCGGTCGACGGGGATTCTGCCGGCGCGGCCTGCTGCTGCGCTTTACGCGCCCGGGCTTCGGCCTTCCGCGCTTCGCGGGCGGCAATCGCCTCGCTGTTGTCCGGTCTGGCGCCGGCCTGAATCACGATAGGCTGCGCGGCGTCGCGCTGTTTATCACGTACCCGGGCCAGGGCGGCGTTAATCGCATCCTGATCTTTGGCGGCTGGCTGGACGGCGGCTTTTTTATGCCGCTCGGCGCGGGCCGCTTTCTCACGCTCCAGGCGCGCCTGTCGGGCCTCGAATCGCGCCTTGGCTTCCGCAGCGCGCTGCTCTTCCAGACGAATCGCCGCGATCTCGGCTTTCTCCTGGCGGAAGTACTGCACCAGCGGAATATTGCTTGGGCATACCCACGCGCACGCGCCGCATTCGATGCAGTCCGCCAGATTGTGAGCGGTGGCTTTATCGTGCTGCTGGCCTTTGCTGAACCAGTACAGCTGCTGCGGCAGCAGATCGGCCGGGCAGGCGTCGGCGCAGGCGCTACAGCGAATGCAGCCTTTTTCTTCCTGCGGCTCGCCCATTTCGCTGGCGGAGGGCGCTAAGAGACAGTTGGTGATCTTCACTACCGGGACGTCGAGCCCCGGCAGAGTAAAGCCCATCAGCGGGCCGCCCATGATCACCATCGGCTCAGCGCTGGCGCAGAATCCGGCGTCGTTCAACAGATGGCGCACCGGCGTGCCAAGGCGCGCCCAGACATTGCCCGGCCGGGTTACCGCCTCGCCGGTGAGGGTGACCACGCGCTCGGTTAACGGTTCGCCGTCAATTACCGCGCGTTTCACCGCGTAGGCTGTACCGACGTTCTGCATTAGCACGCCAATGTCCGAAGAACGACCGCCGTGCGGCACCTGTTTCCCGGTGAGAATCTGGGTGAGCTGCTTGGCGCCACCGGAGGGGTATTTGGTGGGAATCACGCGCAGCGAAATGCCATGGGCGTCGCAGAGTACAGCCCGCAGCATGGAGATGGCCTGCGGCTTATTGTCTTCAATGCCGATCAGCACCTCGTCAGGCTGCAGAATGTGGGCGAGGATGCGGATCCCTTCGACAATCTGCGCCGCGCAGTCCTGCATCAGGCGGTCGTCCGCCGTGATATAGGGTTCGCACTCGGCGGCGTTAATGATCAGCGTTTTAATTTTATCGCCGCCGCCGCGCAGTTTACTGCCGGTGGGGAAGCCGGCGCCGCCGAGGCCGGCAACGCCAAACTGGTGGATGCGCTCAATCAGCGCTTCACGTGTGCGGGTCTGGTAGTCGCTCCAGCCGTCGCGTTCGATCCAGCGGTCTTCGCCGTCGGCGTCAATGATCACGCTCATCTCCGCCAGCGCGGATGGATGGGCGGTGGTGTGCGGGGCGATAGCGGCAACGGTGCCGGAGGTGGGGGCGTGAACCGGCAGCATTCTTCCCCAACCGCGGGTTAGCGGCTGGCCGCGCAGCACCCGGTCGCCTACTTTGACGCACAGTTCGCCTTCGGCGCCGATGTGCTGCTTCAGCGGGATCACAAAGCGCTGCGGCAGGGAAACCTGGCGCAGCGGGGTGCCGTTTGACTGGGTTTTCATCTCCGGCGGGTGAATACCGCCGTTAAAATCCCAGACTTTGTCTTTTCGGAAAGCGGAAAATAGCTTAAACATGTTGTTCCACAGGAATATTTCGCACCGGGATCGTGTGCAGATCCCATTTCCAGGTCTCCGGGGTGGTCGCCACCGGAACGAGTGAAATGCACTGGGTCGGGCAGGGGGCAACGCACAGGTTGCAGCCGGTGCACAGGTCGCTCATCACGGTATGCATGGCGCGGGTCGCCCCGACAATGGCATCCACGGGACACGCCTGAATACATTTGGTACAGCCGATGCAGTTCGGCTCGTCAATCACGGCGAGCATGCGGGCCGGCTCGGCTGCCTGCTCGTCGCCGTCGACAGGCTGCGGGTCGACGTTGAGCAAGGCGGCGATTTTTAACATCACCGCTTCGCCACCCGGCGCGCAGCGATTAATTTTCTCACCCTGCACGCCCACCGCTTCCGCATAGGGGCGGCAGCCAGGGTAGCCGCACTGCCCACATTGGCTCTGCGGTAACAGTTCATCAATTTTTTCCACCACCGGGTCGTCCTGCACCGCGAAACGGCGCGACGCATACCCCAGTATTAAGCCGAAAATCAGCCCTAACAGGCTGATGGCGATCACGGCTATCCAGACTGCGCTCATTACAACTTCACCAAACCACTAAAGCCCATAAAGGCCAGAGACATTAAACCGGCGGTAATCAGCGCGATGGCATTACCGCGGAACGGCGCGGGGACATCGGCCACCACCAGACGTTCGCGGATCGCCGCGAACAGCACCATCACCAGCGAGAAGCCGACGGCGGCGGCAAAGCCGTACAGCGCCGACTGCAGGAAATTGTGGCCCAGGTTGATGTTCAGCAGCGCCACCCCGAGCACCGCGCAGTTGGTGGTGATAAGGGGCAAAAAGATGCCCAGCAGGCGATAGAGCGCCGGGCTGGTTTTACGCACCACCATCTCAGTGAACTGGACCACCACGGCGATAACCAGAATAAAGGCCAGGGTACGTAAATAAACCAGATTTAGCGGGATAAGGATCCAGGTATCAATCAGCCAGGCGCAAATAGAGGCCAGGGTCATCACGAAGGTGGTGGCGAGCCCCATCCCCATTGCGGTTTCCAGCTTTTTGGAAACCCCCATAAACGGACACAGGCCAAGGAACTTCACCAAAACGAAGTTATTGACAAGGACAGTACCGATAAAGAGCAGTAAATAATCAGCCATCATGCGACCTGAAACGAAAAAAAGCCGCTTATTATCGAATAAAACGATACCGGCGACAACAGGTTAAGTGTGGGGTTATTACGGATTAACAAAGGTCCGTTTTACCCGCTGTGAACGGCGAAAATAGGGCGCCAGCAGCGCGGCGGCCAGCAGCGGAAACAGTAGCTGACGCAGTGCAAGGACATCCGAAACGGGGGAGAAGGCAAACGCCTTTATCGCCAGCAGCAGCGTAATGAGCAGCCAGATAATATAGTGTTTCGGCACCAGCGAGCGCCGCTTGAAAAAGGCGATGGTCAGCCAGAGCGTATAAAACCACATGGCGAGGGCAAACAGCAACGAGGCGACCCACAGCGCCATGTGTCCGGTGCTCATGGCGCGCAGCAGGGCCCAGGTTTGCGGCGACATGAGGGCATTGGCAAAAAACAGCAGCGATAACGAGGCGCTCAGCAGCGCCACCAGCAACCAGGCCAGCGGTGCCAGCAGCCATCCGCCGATGCGTTCCGCAGATTGAGACGTCATGGTTCTCCCCTATTTAACGCCAGTATATAAAAGCAGGCCGGGAAGTATAAGCAACTGGCGTGAAGGATGACAGTCTTACTGCACGAATCGCCAAACGGATTTAGGCACCTGGCCCACATCGAACAATTTACCGCCGGAAACCAGCTCTGCCCGGCGGTGATCGGCGGCGCGATACATATTAACGATCTCTTCGGTGTCAGTCAGGGAGTAGTTAAGGTGATCAAATAGTTTTTCAAGACTTTCCAGCGAACTGATTTTGCGGAATTTTAATAAATAGTCCAGAACGGTCATTTTCGTATCCATTTTATAATCGGAATAATTACGTTGAATATTATCAGCATTCACTAAACCTACTCTCAACCAACGGCGCCTTCTGCCGGGGCCGCGTGGAATGTTTCAGGTTATATAAACCCATGACAAGGGGCAAAGCCAGCCTTGAAGAGCAGGGAGATGTTTAAGAATATTCTAAATCAGACCGGGCGCCGAATGGCGCCCGCAGGAGAAGATTAACGCTGTTCGCCGCGACTGGCAATAACAGATTTGTACCAATAAAAACTCTTCTTTCGTTTCCGTGCCAGATTTTGCTGGTGGTCCACATAGACAAAGCCATATTGCTTTTGATATCCGTTGAGCCAGCTAAGCAGATCGATAAACGACCAGGGATAATAGCCGCGAACGTCAGCTCCCTGCGCCAGCGCCTTTTCCAGAGCGCCAATATGGCTGCTCAGGTAGTCGATTCGCGGATCGTCGACCACCTCACCGGCAATAATCGGGTCTTTCGCTCCCAGGCCATTCTCGGTGATATAGATCGGGATATCGCCATAGCGCGCCTTGATCATCATAATGCCGTCGGTTAGCCCCTGCGGCCAGATCTCCCAGCCCCATTCGGTATAAGTGCTCTGCGGATTACGCACGAAATAGAATAACCCCTCCACGCCAGGCTCGCCGCCGGTGGGGATTTCGGGCGGCTGGGCGGATACCGTTTCCCGACGATAGTAATTCAGACCGATAAAGTCACAGCGGTTGTCTCGCAGCAGCGCGTCGTCGCCTGGAGCAAAGCGCGGTACTCCCCACAGGGCTTGAGTCTGCGCCAGCAGGGCAGCAGGATAGGTGCCTTTTAGCACCGGATCGTACAGCCAGTGGGTATGGATGGCGTCAGCCAGGTCGGTAGCCTGCCTGTCCGCCTCGCTGTCGGTGAGCGGGGTATGCGGCTGCAGCACATTGACGAAACCAATCTCGCCCGCCACGGCCATCTCGCGAAACGCCTTCACCGCCAGCGCATGGGCGATAAACACGTGATGACAGGCCTGGATGGCGCGCGCCGGATCGCGAACGGCCGGCGGATGCAGGCCGTTAATGTAGCCGTGGCCGATAAAGACGATGGTCTCGTTAAAGGTAGCCCACAGCTTCACCCGCGAACCAAAGCGGGCGTAGCACAGGCGGGCGTACTCGGCGAAGGCTTCGGCGGTGCTGCGTGCTTCCCAGCCACCCTCATCCTGCAGGGCCTGCGGCAGGTCCCAGTGATAGAGGGTAATCATCGGCTCAATATTATGCGCCAGCAGTTCATCGATCAGATCGCTATAAAACTGCACGCCTGCTTCATTAATCTCGCCGCGCCCGGTGGGCAGCAGGCGCGGCCAGGAGATGGAAAAGCGATAGCTCTGCAGGCCCATCTCGGCCATCAATGCCACGTCTTCGCGAAAACGGTGATAGTGATCGACGGCGATATCGCCGGTGGTCCCTTCAAAGGTGGTTCCCGGCAGGTGAGAGTAGATATCCCAGATTGACGGTCCTTTACCGTCAGCGTCGTGCCCACCTTCAACCTGATACGCTGCGGTAGCGGCACCCCATAAAAAATGTTGCGGAAAAGCGGCCATGAAAAAGCTCCCAGTCTGATGATAGAGGGAGTGTAATCAAAGCAAGGATAACTGTGCAACCGGTTTCTGAAACCGGTTGCACAGTTGCGAAGCGGGTCACTGTTTCACGGCGGCGCTACTTTGTCTGCACCACATCCGCTGGCGGTGGCGACTGGTAGTTATCAATATGGTGCGCGATAACCAAAAGCAGTGCGGAAATCCCAAAAACAATCCAGCCAATAAGTTCTACAATACGAGTAAAAACAGTCGTCATAACACTTCAATATCCTTTGAACACAGTGGGAAATGTTACTCTATGGTCAGCAGATCACAAGGGGTATCTGTCTGATTTTGCACGCATGCGTTAAAATCTTAAGTGAAAAAATGATAAGTTTTATTCACGTTTTGTAAGAATATTCTCATTAGTCAGATATTGACATCAGCTGAATAAGAGAGGCGGTTAAATGAGTGATGCGATCCGGGTGGGGCTGGTGGGCTATGGCTATGCCAGCAAAACGTTTCACGCGCCATTAATCAGCGGCACGCCGGGCCTGGCGCTGACGACGGTCTCCAGCAGCGACGCGGCCAAAGTTCATGCCGACTGGCCTGGCGCGAAGGTGGTCAGTGCGGCGGGTGAATTGCTGAACGACCCGGAGATCGATCTGGTGGTCATCGCCACGCCGAACGACACCCACTTCCCACTGGCGAAAGCGGCGCTGGAGGCCGGGAAGCACGTGGTGGTGGATAAACCCTTTACCGTGACACTGTCACAGGCTCGTGAGCTGGAGAGCCTGGCGAAGCACTGTGGCCGGGTGCTGTCAATATTTCACAATCGGCGCTGGGACAGTGATTTCTTAACGGTCAGAACGTTAATCGACGAAGGCCTGCTGGGAGAGGTGTGTTACTTCGAATCCCATTTCGACCGCTTCCGCCCGCAGGTACGCCAGCGCTGGCGGGAACAGGCTGGCCCCGGGAGTGGAATTTGGTATGATCTCGGACCGCATCTGCTCGACCAGGCGGTGGTGCTGTTTGGTCTGCCGGTGAGCATCACGGTGGATCTCGCTCAGCTTCGGCCCGGCGCGCAATCCACCGACTATTTTCACGCGGTGCTGGCCTATCCACAGCGGCGGGTGGTGCTGCACGGCACATTGCTCGCCGCCGCGGAGAGCGCGCGCTTTATCGTCCACGGCTCGCGGGCCAGCTTTATCAAGTACGGTCTCGACCCGCAGGAGGAGCGGCTGAAAAATGGCGAGCGTTTGCCGCAGGAGGACTGGGGGTATGATATGCGTGACGGTACCCTGACCCGCGCCGAAGGCGACGAACGTAGCGAGGAGACATGGCTGACGCTACCGGGCAATTATCCCGCTTACTATGCCGCTATCCGCGATGCGCTCAATGGGGTGGGAGAAAACCCGGTTCCGGCCAGCGAGGCGATTCAAATCATGAGCCTGCTTGAGCTCGGTATCGAGTCGGCCCGGCATCGCGCCACGCTCAGCCTGGTGTAAGAGATAGCCCGGCAGCGCGACTGCCGGGCCGGCTATCAGCCTTTAGCCACCCGCTGAATGAGCGCGGCTTTTTCCTGTTCGCTCAGAAACGCCTGGGTCAGACCATTGATCTGGGCCTGGCGGATCTGCTCCCGGCTCAGGCCCGCCGCCGGCGCCGCCACGGTGTATTCGTGGATAATATCGACCCCCTGGACCGCCGGATCGTCAGTGTTGAGGCTCGCCAGCACGCCGTGCTCAAGGAACTGCTTCAGCGGATGCTGGGCCAGAGAGGGTACGGTGCTGGTTTGCACGTTCGAGGTGAGACAGGATTCAATCCCGATGCGGTGCTCGGCCAGATAGTCCATCAGGGCGGGATCCTGTACCGCTTTTACCCCGTGGCCGATACGCTCGGCGCCCAGCTCACGAATGGCCTGCCAGATACTTTCCGGGCCGGCCGCTTCGCCAGCGTGAACGGTGATATGCCACCCGGCATCGCGGGCCTGGTTAAAATGACTGAGGAACAGCGCCCCCGGGAAGCCCAGCTCATCGCCAGCGAGGTCGAGGGCGGTGATGCCATCGCGGTGGGCGAGCAGCGCCGCCAGCTCTTCCTGACAGGCCGTTTCGCCAAAGGTGCGGCTTAAAATGCCGATCAGGCGGGCGTCGACCTGAAAATCGCGGCACCCCTCACGTACCCCGGCGATCACTGCCTCTACCACGCCGTCAACCGGCAGCTGGTGGGTCATCGCCATATAGCGTGGGGAGAAGCGCAGCTCCACGTAGTGCAGGCCATTGCGCGCCGCGTCTTCGACGTTCTCATACGCCACGCGACGGCAGGCTTCCAGCGAGGCCAGGACTTTCACCCCCCAGTCGAGCTTGGCGAGAAAACTGACCAGATCGGGCTCCAGGCTGGTGACCTGGACGTGGGGACGCAGCGTGTCAAGGGTGGTAGCGGGAAGGGTGATATTAAACTCGCGGCCAAGATCGAGGATGGTTTGGGCCCGGATGTTACCGTCAAGGTGGCGGTGAATGTCGGTTAATGGCAATGAGGAATCAATCATGGTCGCACTCTTTTTTTAGTTAAAGTGCACGTCATTATACAACATGAGCATAACTGTTTAAAAGCATTGAAAAAATCTATGCGATACAAACAGCTGGGGCAATCAGGTCATTTTTACGCGCTTTTTGACTGGCCCCTTCAAAACAGGGGCCGAATGTCATGATCGACGCGATCCTGACCAGACAAGAAAAGCACACGCGCTGACCGCGGCACCCGCAAGGCATACCGCCTGCCATCCCCAGTGGGAATAAAGCTGTGTGGCAACGATAGCCCCTGCCGCGCTACCCAGCGAATAAAAACACATGTAAGCCCCAACCAGGCGGCTTGCCGCTGCAGGCCTGGCGGCAATGATCAGGCTCTGGTTAGAGACATGTACGGCCTGTATCGCAAAGTCCAGCGCAATGACGCCAACTAACAGCCAGAGCAAAGAGGTTTCAACATAGGCGATAGGCAGCCATGAGAGAGCCAGCAGCGCCAGCGCCAAGCCGGTAGTACGCTGAGCCCATCCCTGGTCAGCCCACTTTCCCGCTCTTGAGGCGGCCAGCACGCCAGCGAGGCCGGCTAAGCCAAACATCCCCGCCTGGGTGTGCGAGAGGGAAAGGGCGGTAAGCGGCATGACCATAGTTGTCCATAGCATGCTGAAGGCGGCGAAGATAAGAAGCGCCAGGATGCCGCGCTTTCTCAGTTGCGGTTCAGTGATATATAGCTGAAACACTGACTTCAATAAGGAAAGGTAGGTGGACTTTTGTGGCTGCGATTGCTTTGAGGGCGAAGGCATGACCTTCCAGACGACACCGGCCATCAACAGCATCATACAGGCAGCCGTGAGATAAACGGCTCGCCAGCCGGCAATATCGGCTATCGCGCCTGAGATAAACCGAGACAACAGGATGCCTGAAACAATTCCGCTGGTCAGGGTACCCACCGCCTGGCCTCGTTTCTGCGGTGTCGCCAGTATTGCCACCCACGCCACCATCAACTGCACCACAACGGCCATCAGGCCAACGATCAGCATGGCGCCAAGCAGAGTGGCTATATTGGGGGATAACCCTGCTACAACTAACGCCGCCGCTGAAAGCAACAGCTGAGTCATCGCCACGTATTTACGGTTCAGCCAGTCCCCGAGCGGAACCAGGAACAGTAAGCCAATGGCATAGCCCAACTGCGTAGCGGTGATGACGCCGCCAATCATGCCTGGCGCCACCTTGAGGCTGACCGCCATCGAGTCGAGTAAAGGTTGAGCTGAATAAACGTTGGCTACCGCCAGCGCGCAGGTCAGTGAAAACAACGTCGTTATCCCTGCGGTGAGCATCGCGTCAGGGGCTGACGCGGTTTGAATGCCGTGGCCGGTACACCTGCTTGTCTTATCTTTCATAAGAGACCTTCTATCTGGTTGCTTTTTAAAACTCGTTTACCTATAGAAATAGCCATAGTGGTTTTTTTTTGCAACTGGTAAAACGGAAGATTAAGCTAGCATTAGTAGACAGATTGATGAGGAGCGCGCAGATGGCAAAACAGGAATCACTCAGAACCAGTGAATGTCCGGTGGCGAGAACGTTGGAATCCATTGGTGAACGCTGGTGCCTGATGATTATCCGCGAAGCATTTGACGATGTACGGAGATTCAGCGAGTTTCAAAAAAATTTAGGGCTGGCCAAAAATATCCTTGCCGCGCGCCTGAAGCACCTGGTCGAGATCGGTATTTTCGAGATTTTACCGGCATCGGATGGCAGCGCATATAAGGAATACGTCCTGACTGAAAAGGGGCGCTCCGTGTTTCCCATTGTTGTGGCGATGCGTCAATGGGGAGAGCGTTATATGTTTGAGCAGGGAGAAACCTACTCTGTCCTGCTGGATAACGAACACTGCCAGCCGCTTCAATATCTGGATGTGCGTTCCGCTCAGGGAGATAAATTGCAACCAGGCGACTGTCATCGCCGGCGCGTTGTATCAGATACCAGCGCCGAATAATGTCGTGAAGGGTTTGCGGGATTCTAGTGAGAATACGATCGTACCGCTAAAGGGTTGTGGAACAATCCTGACCTATTTTTTGCGCACTGCTTCTGATGCTAACTCCCCGGACGCGTAACAGTGACCCGCCGCCAGCCGCATAATCATTTACATTTATATTTTATTTGAATGTATTCATGTTACATATTAAATTCTGCTTACTTTATCGACGATGAGGCAGGGATGCGGATGTGGAAAGCGTAATCCATAATAATATTGAGGGTTTTCTGCTGTTGTTATTAAGCATGTGGCCCATTCTGCTGGTGGTATTCGTTGGCGTCGCGATCTCCTTCTATACCATGCTGTTACGCAAAACGGCGCTGGCCTGCCTGCTGTTCGCCGTCGCCATCGGCGCCGCAGGCTGGAGCTTTGCCTGACGCCAGGCCTCAGGGTTTATCCAGCAGGCTCATACTGGAGGTGGCGGCGCCATCATTCAGATTGGACGGCGAATGCCAGTCGCGACCCGCCAGGGCGCTGTCTCTCTGACCACTACTGGCGACGCTGTCCTGCTGCGTCGACAGCGTTGACCCTTCAAGCGCTTCCTCTGCCCCCGACTGGTCGGGCAGAGAACTGCTATACCCGCCATTATTCGAATACGTATCCATACCGTTGACTTCATTCGGCACCGTGTCGGTAGTGGTCCCGTCATCGTTAATGCAAAATGAGCCGCCGATGCCGTTAGGCTGACAGTCCGCGGCGAAAGTCGGGCTGGCCAGCGCGGTCAGCAGCAATAGCGGTAAGCTGATTTTCTTCATTTTCATCTCCATACGCAGCGTGGCCGACAGATGTTCTCAACTATAGAGGGGAGAGCGCGGCGGCAGGTAACAAAAATGTTTAATTTTGTAATAGCGGATGGTATCCGGCGCCCGTTTGCGTGGTCCGGGTGCAGCGGCTCAGCACAATGCGGTAATCAATTGTTAATTCAACGTAAAGGTTAATGAAAATTTAAGAGAAGGCCGCTATGTTGGCACAATCACACTTTCCATTAAGGATATTCCATGCGCGATAAATATTCCGGCCTGCAGATCGGCATCCACTGGCTGGTCTTTCTGCTGGTGGTGGTGGCCTATGCGGCGATGGAGCTGCGCGGATTTTTCCCCCGCAGCGATCGGCCGCTGATCAATATGGTTCATGTTTCCTGCGGAATCACCATTTGCGTGCTGATGGTGGCGCGTCTGCTGGTGCGGCTGAAAATGCCGACGCCGCCGATCGTGCCAAAGCCCTCACCGATGATGACTGGTTTCGCCCATCTCGGCCATCTGATTATCTATCTGCTGTTTATCGGCCTGCCGCTGATTGGCATGGTAATGATGTACTGGCGCGGGAATCCCTGGTACGCCTTTGGCCTGACGATGCCGTATGCTCCGCAGAGCGATTTTGAGCGGGTGGACACCCTGAAAGCGATCCATGAATGGTTAGCGAACGCCGGTTACTTCGTGATTGGCCTGCATGCCTTTGCTGCGCTGCTCCATCATTACTGGTGGAAAGATAATACCCTGCTGCGAATGATGCCCCGTAAGCGCTGAAGGGTTTGCTTCAACATTCAGACCCCGTCCCGAGACGGGGTTTTTTTTGCCTTTGTGGTAAATAAAATATAGTATACCCCCCTATATGATACGGAGGCGTTATCGTGCCACATTCACCTGAAGATAAAAAACGGGCGCTCAGCCGCGTACGACGCATCCGCGGCCAGGTTGAAGCCCTTGAACGCGCGCTGGAGTCCGGCGAGCCCTGTATGACCATCCTGCAGCAGATCGCCTCGATTCGCGGGGCGGCAAACGGTCTGATGGGCGAAATGGTGGAGATCCACCTGCAGGACGAGCTGGTCAGCGGCGACACCACCCCGGACCAGCGGGCCGCGAGAATGGCAGAGGTCGGTCATCTGCTACGATCCTATTTAAAATAACATCACGACGAGGAAGAGACAGTTATGAAATCACGCGCAGCAGTGGCCTTTGGCCCCGGTCAGCCGTTAAAAATCGTAGAGATTGACGTCGCGCCGCCGAAAAAAGGCGAAGTTCTGGTGAAAATCACCCATACCGGCGTGTGCCATACCGATGCTTTCACCCTTTCCGGCGACGATCCGGAAGGGGTCTTCCCGGCGGTGCTGGGCCATGAAGGCGGCGGCGTGGTCGTGGAAGTGGGCGAGGGCGTCACCAGCCTTAAGCCGGGCGATCATGTCATCCCCCTGTATACCGCCGAATGCGGCGAGTGCAAATTCTGTAAGTCGGGTAAAACCAATCTCTGTCAGGCGGTGCGCGCTACCCAGGGCAAAGGGCTGATGCCGGACGGCACCACCCGTTTCTCGTATAACGGCGAACCGATTTATCACTACATGGGCACCAGCACCTTCAGCGAATACACGGTCTGCGCTGAGATCTCGCTGGCGAAAGTCAATCCGCAGGCGCCGCTGGATAAAGTGTGTCTGCTGGGCTGCGGCGTGACCACCGGTATCGGCGCGGTGCACAACACGGCGAAGGTTAAGGCCGGGGATACCGTCGCGGTCTTTGGTCTGGGCGGCATCGGCCTGGCGGTGATCCAGGGCGCTGTGCAGGCGCAAGCCGGGCGCATTCTGGCAGTCGATACCAACCCGGATAAGTTCACTCTCGCTAAAGAGATGGGGGCTACCGACTTTATCAACCCCAACGACTACGATAAGCCGATTCAGGATGTGATTGTTGAGCTGACCGACGGCGGGGTGGATTTCAGCTTCGAGTGCATCGGTAATGTCAATGTGATGCGCGCGGCGCTGGAGTGCTGCCATAAGGGTTGGGGCGAGAGCGTCATTATCGGCGTGGCCGGCGCCGGGCAGGAGATCAAGACCCGTCCGTTCCAGCTGGTGACAGGCCGCGTGTGGCGCGGCTCCGCCTTTGGCGGCGTGAAAGGCCGTAGCCAGCTGCCGGGAATGGTGGAAGACGCGATGGCGGGTAAAATTCGCCTCGACCCGTTTATTACTCATCGCCTGCCGCTGGAGCAGATTAACGAGGCCTTTGACCTGATGCATGAAGGCAAATCGATTCGCACCGTGATCCACTTTGGCGACCAGTAATCACTAACGCGCAAGGCGTTTCGGCAACAGCATAAAAGGGCCCGGATGGGCCCTTTTGCTTAAGTCAATCAGTGATGGTCAGGGAGCGCGTAGGCGATAATGTAATCGCCGCGATCCGGAGACTGACGGGCGCCGCCCGCATTGATAATGATGTACTGCTTACCGGTTTTCGGCGACACGTAGGTCATCGGGCCTGACTGGCTGCCAACCGGCAGACGGGATTTCCAGATCTCCTTGCCGTTAGCGGTATCAAAGGCGCGCAGGTAGAAATCCTGAGTGCCGGCGAAGAACAGCAGCCCGGACTGCGTCGCCAGCGACGCGCCAAGGGTCGGCATACCGATCGGAATCGGCATGTGCATGCGGATCCCCAGCGGCCCGGTATCTTCTACGGTACCTACCGGCACCTGCCACACCAGTTTCCCGGTTTTCAGATCCACCGCGGACATGGTGCCGAACGGCGGCTTCTGGCACGGAATGCCCAGCGGCGACAGGAAACGTTCGCGCATGGCGCCAAACGGCGTGCCTTCCATCGGCACGATGCCCATCTCGATGCCGCTGGCGTCTTTCGCCACCTTCTCGCGCGGCACCATATAGTTGGCGAGACCCAGACGCATATCGTTAACGAACATCAGGCTGTTGTTGGGATCCACCGAGACGCTGCCCCAGTTCATGCCGCCAAGCGAGCCCGGGAACTGCAGGGAGCGGTCTTCTCCCGGCGGGGTAAAGACGCCCTGATGGCGCATCTCTTTGAACTGGATACGGCACAGCAGCAGGTCGATCGGCGTCGCTCCCCACATATCGGACTCGGTCAGCGTCTGGTTACCGATCATCGGCATTCCCACCGAGTAAGGCTGCGTCGGCGAGTAGCGCTCGCCTTTGACATTGCCCACCGGCACCGGCCGCTCTTCCACTTTCGCCACCGGCTCGCCGGTTTCGCGGTTGAGCATAAAGATCATGCCCTGCTTGCTGGTCTGCACCAGCACCGGGGTGGTGCCGCCCTTGCCGTCAGGCAGATCGTACAGCAGCGGCTGAGACGGCAGGTCAAAGTCCCACAGGTCGTGGTGGGTGGTCTGGAAGTGCCAGCGTACCTGGCCGGTAGCGGCATCCACGGCGACGATGGAGGAGCTGTATTTATCGTCCAGCGCGGTTCGTTCGCCGCCAAAGAAGTCAGGCGTAGCGTTACCGGTCGGCAGATAGATCAGGTTCAGCTTCGCGTCGTAAGACATCGCCGACCAGACGTTCGGCGTGCCGCGCGTATAGGTCTGGCCCTCCGGCGGTACGCCGGTCAGCGCCGGATTACCCGGATCCCACGCCCAGGCCAGTTTACCGGTGTGGACGTCAAACGCACGGACCACCCCCGGCGGTTCGCCGGTAGAGTAGTTATCCGCGACGCGGCCGCCGACCACCACCACATCACCCGCGACCAGCGGGGTGGAGGTCTGCTGATAGTAACCTGCTTTGACTTCGCCCATCCCGACGCTAAGGTCGACAATACCGCGATCGCCGAAGCTCTCGCACAGTTTGCCGGTGTCGGCATCAATGGCGATCAGGCGGGCATCGATCGTCGGCAGGAACAGACGACGGGAGCAGGCGGCAGGCTGGGCGCCTGACGCTGGCGTCGTCTGCGCCTGGCTGTCTTCGTAATAGCCTAAGCCGCGGCAGCGCTGCCAGTTGGGCGAAGAGGATTTGGAGTCATAGCGCCATTTCTCTTTGCCGCTGTCGACATCCAGCGCCAGCACTTTGCTGTAAGGGGTACAGACATAGAGGGTATCGCCAATCTGCAGCGGGGTATTCTGATCTTCCGCGCCGGAGCCATTGCTCTGTGGGATATCGCCAGTATGCGCCACCCAGGCTACCTGCAGCTGGTTGACGTTTTGCTTGTTGATTTGATCCAGGGCGGCGAAGCGGTCGCCGTGGGTGGTGTTGCCCCAGTGCGCCCAGTTTTTCTGCTCTTCGCCCGGCGCGACGGGTTTCACCGGCACCGCTTCCGTGGCGCTGACCAGCGGTTCGGATTTAAACATCCAGCCAAAGCTTCCCGCCAGCGCCACGGCGAGCACGGCGGCGATGGCAAAAGCCGGGCCTTTTTTCGTCGGCGAGCTGGCAAGGAAAGGCCAGACCAGGGCGGCGAGGAAGGCCAGCACGCCAAGGGCGAACAGACGCGAGAAGAGCGGCCAGAAGTTCCAGCCAGCGTCGCCGATCGCCCAGATCACCGAAGCGATAAACGCCACGGCGTACAGCAGAATACCCCCGCGGCGGCGACGGAAAATCAGCACCGCCGCGATAACCATCACCACGCCCATCAGCGCGAAGTACAGCGTGCCGCCGACGAGAGCCAGTTTTGCCCCCAGAATACCGATAGCCAGACCGATGATCAGCATCAGTCCGGCGAGAAGCCACTGCAGGATCCGGGGGAATCCGCGCGGCGCGTTGCCAGTTGTCATGAAATCTCCTTAACCACACCAGCCACCTCAGTGCGAACCAAATGAAACAAAGTTATTTTGTTTTATTTTTGAATGAAGTGGTTTGTATCTTCATAAAGCCAAGTTTATTGCCTGTTTTGATTTCGTATGAACCATTTGGTGAAATCGCGATATGATAGATCTGTTAAAGAAATTTGCGCAAATGTTAATAAATAATTTCGCACTAAATGATTATTTTGCTGAATGTGACGCAGTCAGCGTTGGCTCCCCGGCCGCTACGGGCCGGGGGATCAGCGGATCAGGCAGGCATTGATTTACGAATAGCGCTGAGCAGGGTTTGTGTACCGGGGGTCAGCGTCGCATCGACGCGGGTTAGAATACCGATGGGCTCCCCGGCGCCCTGGGTGGCAATCGGCAGGGCGGTCAGTACGCCACGGCGAAGATCGTCTTTCACCGCGCCGGAAGGGACGAACCAGACATAGTCAAAATCGACCGTCAGCTGGCGCGACAGTGAAGCGGAGAGGGTCTCGATGCAGCCGGCGGGCATTTTACAGCCCTGGCTCTGGAGCAGCGCTTCGGCGTTTTGCCGCGGCACGGTGCCCTTTGGCGAGACCACCACCGGCCACTCCATCACCCGACTGAGGGTCACGGTCTCCTGCAGCAGAGGATGTCCCGGGCGTACCACCAGCTTAAGGGATTCCAGGAACAGCAGTTCGTAATGCAGCCCGCTCATCAGCTCCGGATCGGACATCCGTCCGATGCCGATGTCGATCTCCCCGGATTTTAACCCGGCGAGCAGCATGGTGTTGTTCATGGTGGCGACCTGCAGCGTGATATCTTTTTGCTGCTTATGGAACTGGCCGATCACCGTCGGTAGGATCCCCAGCGCGGCGGTAGGCAGCGCGCCGATGCGCACGATATCGTTATTCAGGCCCTCTTTACGGTTCAGCGCCTGGCCCGCCGAGTTAAGGGCATCAAGCACTTTCACGGCATGAGTCAGAAACTGTTCCCCGACCAGCGTCAACTGCGCCCCCAGACGTCCCCGCTCAAACAGACGGGTACCGGTCAGCTGTTCAAGCTCGTTAAGCGTTTTTGAAAGTGCTGGCTGGCTCAGATTTAAAGTTTCAGCCGCGCGCCCCAGCGTTCCCTGTTGAGCGACGGCCACGAAGGTGTGTAGATGGCGCAAGCGAATGCGCTGACTGAAGAGACCATTTTTTTCCATAGTAAGATGATGTTAAAAACACAGCGGTGAAAGAGACAAGCGGCCTTGTTTAAATTTGATAACCAGATAGCAAAATATTATTAACATTTGAGCTGATTACATTACAAGATCTTTCCCTATGGTTTAACACGCCGTCGCCCCGGCTGTACGGGGCGACGGCGGTGGTCAGCATGGCCGCTAGATATCGAAAAAGACGGTTTCGTTCTCGCCCTGCAGATAAATGTCGAAACGATAGACCACTTCCGCACCGCGAACCTCGCGCTCGGCGATTAAGGTTTTGCGTCTCACCTCCCATTCGATGAGATTCAGCACCGGGTCGCTGGCATTGGCCTCGTGCTCATCGGCGAAATACATCCGCGTATTCAGGCCAATGTTGATCCCCCGCGCCACCACCCACAGATTGACGTGCGGCGCCATCAGACGGCCGTCGCGGCCAACCACCGCGCCGGGCTTGATGGTTTCAAAGCGCCAGACGCCGGAGGTGAAGTCAGAGCAGGTGCGCCCCCAGCCGCGAAAGCCTGGGTCGACCGCTTTCTGCTGCTGACGGTCCTCAGGATGGTTATAGCGTCCCGCGGCGTTAGCCTGCCAGATCTCCAGCAGCACGTCGCGGACCGGAGTCCCGGAGCCGTCGATAACCCGGCCTTCAATGGTGATCCGTTCCCCGACCGTATCGGCGGTGGTGAGAACCGGACCAAAATTTTTTTCAAAAATATGAAAACCCGCCGCGTCCGGTGCCAGACCGATATGAACATAGGGTCCCGCAGTCTGCGAGGCGGTTTCAGGCAGATACTCTTTCATCGGGCGGCCCCCTGAGTGCGATTTTCAAACAGCGTGGCGCGATGGCCGCGCAGAACAAGGTCGAAGCGGTAGGCCAGACAATCCAGCGGCACGGCGGCGTGCATGTCCAGCTCGGCGATCAGGGTGCGCACGGCGTCGTCATTATTAATGGTCCTGACGATCGGGCACTGCTTGATCAACGGGTCGCCTTCGAAATACATTTGGGTGATCAGGCGCTGGGCCCAGGCGTCGCCTGAAAGCGAGAAATGAATATGCGCCGGACGCCAGTCGCTGGCCTGGTTGCGCCAGGGGTAGGGGCCGGGCTTGATGGTGCGAAAACAGTAATAACCGTTCTCGTCGGTCAGCACCCGACCGCAGCCGCCGAAGTTCGGGTCAATCGGCGCCAGATACTGATCTTTTTTATGTCGATAGCGGCCGCCGGCATTGGCCTGCCACACTTCCACCAGGGTGTTTTTCATTGGTCGGCCGAAACCATCCCGCACATAGCCGTGCACAATGATCCGCTCGCCAATCGGCAGGCCTTCTTTGGCATAGTTAAGGATAAGGTCATTATCCAGTGGTCCCAGGTCGTCGCGGCTAAACACCGGGCCGGTGATCTCTGACAGCGAGTTCTGCAGGGAGATTAGGGCGTTTTTCGGGGAGCGCAGGACGCTGGTTTTATAGCCCGGGGCGTAAGCGGGCGGGTGACTACTGTAATCGCGATGGATAACCTCGCGCGGGGACCATTTATCGTTCATCGGGTACTCCGTATAGAGGGTAGAGAGGCATGTTGTTGTAATGTCGCCAGAAACAGTGTGTGTAAATATATTGTTAATTTAAAGTGAAATTACCGGGTGTTTTTCATAACCGTCGGTTATGCCCTGCGCCATGCCCATGACCGGAAGCAGGTTATCGCCATCACAGTTTGTAAATTCTTCCCCCCGCCGGGAGGCAGCTTTCCTACACTCCAGGAAGTATTCACTGGAGGTAACACATCATGGCGAACACCATCACGGCTGATGAGATTCGGGAGCAGTTTTCGCAGGCCATGTCGGCCATGTACCAGCAGGAAGTTCCGCAGTACGGGACGCTGCTGGAGCTGGTGGCTGACGTCAACCTGGCGGTACTGGAAAATAATCCGAAGCTGCATGAACAACTGGCCAACGCCGACGAGCTGGCTCGCCTGAACGTTGAGCGCCACGGGGCGATCCGCGTGGGCACAGCGGAGGAACTGGCGACGCTGCGTCGCATGTTTGCCATCATGGGGATGTATCCCGTCAGCTATTATGATCTTTCACAGGCCGGCGTGCCGGTTCATTCCACGGCGTTTCGTCCTGTCGACGATGCCGCGCTGGCGCGCAATCCGTTTCGGGTTTTTACCTCGCTGCTGCGTCTGGAACTGATCGAAAACCGCGCTCTGCGTGAGCGAGCCGAGGCGATCCTCGCCCGGCGCAACATATTCACTCCCCGCTGTCTGGCGCTGATCGCCCGGCATGAGGCCGAAGGGGCGTTCACCCCTGCGGAAGCCCGCGAGTTCGTGCAGGAGGCGCTGGAGACCTTCCGCTGGCACCGGCATGCCACCGTCGATGAGGAGACCTACCACGCGCTGCATCGCGAGCATCGCTTGATAGCCGATGTGGTCTGCTTCCCGGGATGCCATATCAACCACCTCACGCCGCGAACGTTGGATATTGACCGCGCGCAGGCCCTGATGCCGGAGTGCGGCATTGAGCCAAAGGCCCTGATCGAAGGTCCGCCGCGCCGGGAGGTACCGATCCTCCTGCGACAGACCAGCTTCAAGGCGCTTGAGGAACCAGTAATGTTCGCCGGCGAACACCGCGGCACTCACAGCGCCCGCTTCGGCGAAATTGAGCAGCGCGGCGTGGCGCTGACGCCAAAAGGACGCGCGCTATACGACCGATTGCTGCAGGCAGCAGGGACCGGCAAAGACAATCTCAGCCACCAGCTGCATCTGCAGGAGGTATTCCGCGAATTTCCCGACAGCGAATTTCTGCTGCGTCAGCAGGGGCTGGCCTGGTTTCGCTACCGCCTGACGCCGGCTGGCGAGGCACATCGCCACGCGTTTCGCCCGGGCGACGATCCCCAGCCGCTGATCGAGCGCGGGTGGATAGTGGCCCAGCCTATCGTCTATGAGGATTTTTTACCGGTCAGCGCGGCGGGCATTTTTCAGTCCAATCTGGGTAACGAAACCCAGGCCCGCAGCCACGGGAATGCCAGCCGCGAAGCCTTTGAAGCGGCGCTGGGCTGTCCGGTGCAGGATGAATTTGAACTGTACCAGCAGGCGGAGGAGCGCAGCAAACGACGTTGCGGTCTGCTGTAAAATCAGTAACCTGCTGGCATCAGCCTTACAGGGAGCAGGTTATGCAACATCCGTCGAAACCGTTGGCGAAAACCCGGCAGGGCACGCTGGCCGGGAGTGCAGAGCAGGGGATCCATATTTGGCGCGGCATTCCGTACGCCGCGCCGCCCGTGGGGCCGCTGCGCTGGCGCGCGCCGCAGCCTCCCGCCCGCTGGCCGGGCGTGCGTCAGGCCGACGCCTTTTCCGCCGCCAGCTGGCAGGACATTGACTACTGCCGCGAACTTGGCGGCGGGGATCCCGGTCGCTTCAGCGAAGACTGTCTCTATCTCAACGTCTGGGCCCCCGCCAGCGCAGCGCAGCCGCTGCCGGTGATGGTCTGGCTGCACGGTGGCGGGTTTACCATCGGCGCCGGTAGCCTGCCGCCTTACGATGGCCTGGCGCTGGCCAGCCGCGACGTGGTGGTGGTGACGGTCAACTACCGTCTGGGCCACCTCGGCTTTTTCGCCCACCCGGCGCTGGAAGAAGAGGCGGGCGAGCGGCTGTATAACTTCGCGCTGCTCGACCAGATCGCCGCCCTGCAGTGGGTCCAGGAAAACATTCACGCCTTCGGCGGCGACGCCGCCAACGTCACGCTGTTTGGCGAATCCGCCGGGGCGCGCAGCGTGCTGTCGCTGATGGCCTCGCCGAAAGCGAAAGGGTTGTTCCATAAAGCGATTATTCAGAGCGGGTATACCTTACCCGATCTGCCGCGGGAAAAGGCGCTGGAGAAAGGCCGTCTGCTGGCGGAACATTTCGCCTTACCACAGGCCAGCGCTGAGCAACTGCGGGCAATCCCGGCGGAGGCCTTCTGGTCGCTTTCCGCCCCGCTGAATATCGGCCCAGCGCCCATCGCAGGCGATATCGTGCTCCCGCAGCCGATGCTGGAGACCTTTTTTGCCGGGCGCCAGCATCCGATGCCGGTGATCATCGGCTCCAACAGCGATGAAGCCAGCGTGATGGCGGTGTTTGGCGTCGACATCGCCGGGCAGATCCAGAAGCTGCGTCGTGAGCGCCGTCTGGGTCTGGGACTGATCAAACTCCTCTATCCCGGCGTAAAAGGCGATGAAGCGCTGGGGCGGGAAGTCTGTCGGGATATGGCGTTTACCACCCTCGGCTATGTGGTGATGCAGGCCCAGCAGCGCGTGGGCCAGCCATGCTGGCGGTACTGGTTCGATTATGTCGCGGAAGCGGAACATGACGCCTATCCGCACGGCGCCTGGCACGGCAACGAGGTGCCCTACGTGTTTGATAACCTGCGGCTCACCGACCCGGTGCGGCAGTATGCCAGTGAAGCGGATCTGGCCTTCGCCGCTCAGGTCGCTGACTACTGGGTCCAGTTTGCCCGCGTCGCCAGCGGCGAGCAGGTGCTTGCCGGCGTGGTGCGCTGGCCGGCGTGCCTGCGCGGACGGGATCGTTTGCTGCGCATTGGCCTGCATAAGCGTGCCGGGTTTAAAGTGGAGAATCGCTTTATGCGCGCCCGGCTGGCACTGTTTCGCCGGGTGATGAAGCACCACGTGACCCTCGAATAAAGGGGATGGGGGCGGCTCAGCGGGGCACGCCCCTGCTGCAGGCCGCGGGTGGCTAAGAAACGGCCCGGCGATGAGACAGGGCGCCGGGAGAGTGCTGTCCGCTTTGTTTAAGGCGGGTTTGCGTTAGATATTGTGCTCTCCCTCCGCCGGCGATGAAAAAACAGCCTGTTCTGGTAGACAGGGCTTTTTTACCGTTTTTCTGCTGGCAACAATTGGATTATTAATCGTTTTTGTCTAGAGTGGGCGGAAATTATCACGCAGCGTGATGACGCGTTGCGAATCATTTCACCCGTGCAGAAGGACGCTTTCTCAGGCATGAACCGCAGACGTTTTCTTAAATCTTCCATGGCTGTTGCCGCCGTATGCGGAACGTCAGGAGTCGCTTCCTTATTCAGTCAGGCCGCGTTTGCTGAAGACGCGGGCATTGCCGACGGGCAGACGCGTCGGTTCGATTATGCCGTGCTGCAGGCGATGGCCCACGATCTGGCGCGCCAGCCGTGGGGCGGGGCACCGCGCGATCTGCCGCCGACGCTGGCCAATCTCACCCCGCAGGCTTATAACAGCATTCAGTATGACGCTAACCACTCGCTATGGAACAATATTGAAGAACGCAAACTGGATATCCAGTTTTTCCACGTCGGGATGGGGTTCCGTCGCCGCGTGCGCATGTTCTCTTTAGACGCCGCCACCCAGCAGGCGCGCGAGATCCACTTCCGTCCGGAGCTGTTCAAGTACAATGACGCCGGGGTAGATACCCGCCAGCTGGAAGGACAGTCCGACCTCGGCTTCGCCGGGTTCCGGGTATTTAAAGCACCTGAGCTGGCGCGCCGGGATATCGTGGCGTTTCTCGGCGCCAGCTATTTTCGCGCGGTAGACAGCACCTACCAGTATGGCCTGTCGGCCCGTGGGCTGGCGGTGGATACCTTTACCGATACCCCGGAAGAGTTCCCCGATTTCACCTCTTTCTGGTTCGAAACGGTCAAAGGGGACGCCACGGTCTTTACCGTTTACGCCCTGCTCGACAGCCCGAGCATCACTGGCGCCTACAAGTTCACCATCCACTGCCAGGATACCCAGGTCATTATGGACGTGGAGAACCATCTCTACGCCCGCAAGGATATCAAACAGCTGGGGATCGCGCCGATGACCAGCATGTTCAGCTGCGGCAACAACGAGCGTCGGATGTGCGATACCATCCACCCGCAGATCCACGACTCCGATCGGCTGTCGATGTGGCTGGGCAACGGCGAATGGGTCTGCCGGCCGCTGAACAACCCGCAGAAGCTGCAGTTCAACGCCTTCCAGGACAAGAACCCGCGCGGCTTTGGTCTGCTGCAGCTGGACCGTGATTTTTCCCACTACCAGGACGTGATGGGCTGGTATAACAAGCGTCCCAGCCTGTGGGTTGAGCCGCGTAACCAGTGGGGCAAAGGGGCGGTCAGCCTGATGGAGATCCCGACCACCGGTGAAACGCTGGATAATATCGTCTGCTTCTGGCAGCCGGAAAAGGCAGTGAAGGCGGGCGACGAACTCGACTTCCGCTACCGTCTCTACTGGAGCGCACAGCCGCCGGTCAGCACACCGCTGGCGCGTGTGCTCGCCACCCGCACCGGGATGGGGGGCTTCCCGGAGGGATGGGCGCCGGGCGAACACTACCCGGACAAGTGGGCGCGTCGTTTTGCCATCGACTTTGTTGGCGGCGATCTGAAAGCGGCCGCGCCGCGCGGTATTGAACCGGTGATCACCCTCTCCAGCGGCGAAGCGAAGCAGATTGAAATCCTCTACGTCGAGCCGTTCGATGGCTACCGGATCCTCTTCGACTGGTATCCGACTTCCAACTCGACCGACCCGGTGGAGATGCGTCTGTTCCTGCGCTGTCAGGGAGAAGCCATCAGCGAAACCTGGCTCTATCAGTACTTCCCGCCGGCGCCGGATAAACGTAACTACATTGACGACCGGATCATGAAATAACCCCGTGACAGCCGTGGCCCCAGGCACCCCCTGCGGGCCCGTAGAGAGCCCCATGACCACAGACATTCCAGCAGTACCGGAGTCGATCCCGGTGACCGAGGCGCTGACGCTTATCGCCATTGATGAACGCTACGTCAGCGACCTGCACCAGCTGGTGGTGAAAAACCAGCGCTGGCTACAGCAGTCGCTCAGCTGGGCCGGCGAGGTGCGCAGCGAAGAGGAGACCCGCCGCCATGTGCAGGGTAACGTGATGCTGCATCAGCGGGATTACGCCAAAATGTTTTTGCTGTTTCTCGAAAAGCGGCCGATTGGCGTTCTGTCGTTCAACCAGATCGAGCCGCAGAATAAGACGGCCTATATTGGCTACTGGATCGATGAGGATCACCAGGGGCAGGGGTATCTGTCCCGTTCCCTGCAGGCCTTTATCCACCACTATGCCCGCAGCGGGCTGGTGCGCCGGTTTGTGATCAAATGTCGGGTGGCGAATACCCGCAGCAACCAGGTGGCGTTGCGTAACGGGTTTGTTCTGGAAGGCTGTCTCCGACAGGCCGAGTATCTGAACGGCAGCTATGACGATCAGAATATCTACGCCCGTATTATTGACCGCGACGAGGCGCTACAGGGCGCCTAACAGCGGCGTTCGGGTGATCTGCTGTTGGCCGCCGAGGGTCTTCGGGCCGCGCAGGTGAATGGCTTCTCCTTCCCGTGCGGCGATTTGCACCTCGTCCCCAAGAGTGACCTGGTGCTCAACGATCACATCGCCGACGATGACAGCCCGCCCCTGGATCAGCACGTCATCATCAAGCAGAATCGGTCCACCGCGCAGCTGCGCCTCGCCGCCCACCATCGCCCGATGCTTTAGCAGACAGTTGCCTTCAATCACCGCATTCTCCGCGACCTGCGAGCTGTAGCGCACGGTGGGAATGGCGTCCTCACCGCGTCCCGCGATCAGACGGGCATGCCCGTAAATCCGCGCGTTATCGCACACCCAGACGTCGTTCTCCTCGTTTCCCTCGAGCCTGGCATGGTCAAAGACTTCCGCCCGATGTTCGACAAAAGCGTGTTCGACGAAGGCCTCGCCATAGATCTGCGCCTGGTGGAGAATGCGCGACGCGCTGACGGTGGCTCGCTGATAAATCTGCAGCACTTTGTCGCGATCGGCGGTCAGCCCACGGGCGGCAATGACTTGACAGTGGGGCAGAAGACGAGCCTCATCGGCGAGGCGACAGAAGCCGCGCACCAGACTCTGGCTAATCGTGACGTTGTCACCAATCTGCGCGTGATGGCTGACCTGCGAGGCGTGAATGGATGCCCGTCCGCTGATGATAGCCCCATGGCTGACCACGCAGGGGCCATTGAGTCGGGCATCGTCGAGGATGCGCGCCCCGGCGAAGACCACGCTATTGGCATCGTAGATCCAGCACTCTCCCTGCTGGCTGAGGGCGCTTTCTTCATCCACCCAGCCGCCTTCGCTGCCCGCTTTGACGTCAGCGAAATCGATAAGCGCCACAATCTGGCGCAGGGTGACGCACTGTTTGCCATCCTCTTCCTGGTAACAATACTGCCGGGTCTGTTCGCTGAGACGGTATTTACGCATTCCCGATCCTCATTACTTATGGTTAACATAAACATAGCAAAGATCGCCGTAGCGCGTGGTATAAGGTTCCTTTAGAATGCAACTTCAAATTTAATTGATAACATCAATAAAATGAGCAAAACGTATAGGTCGCAGCAGGTGCTTAACCTGCCGGCGGGATATTTTGGCATGGTGCTTGGCACCATCGGGATGGGCTTTGCCTGGCGTTACGCCAGCACCCTCTGGCCGGTCAGCCGCAGTATTGGTGATGGGCTGGTGACGCTGGCGATAGCGATATGGGTCCTGCTCAGTATGGCGTTTATCAGCCGGGCGATCCGCTTTCCGGCGAGTGTGCTGCAGGAGATGCGACATCCGGTCAGCAGCAGCTTCGTCAGCCTGTTTCCCGCCACCACGTTGCTGGTATCGATTGGTCTGGCGCCCTGGTGCCGACCGCTGGCCATCGGGCTGTTTGTGCCGGGCGTGGCGCTGCAGCTGGCCTATGCCGCCTGGCAAAGCGGCGGCCTGTGGCGGGGAAACCATCCTCGCGAGGCCACTACGCCGGGGCTGTATCTGCCCACGGTGGCGAATAATTTTATCAGCGCGATGGCCTGCGGCGCGCTGGGGTTTACCGACGCCGGACTGGTGTTCCTTGGCGCCGGGGTCTTCTCCTGGCTGAGCCTCGAGCCGGCTATCCTCCATCGTCTGCGCAGCGCAGGCGAACTGCCGACCGCGCTGCGCACGTCGCTGGGGATCCAGCTGGCGCCTGCGCTGGTGGCCTGCAGCGCCTGGCTCAGCGTTAACGGCGGTGAGGCCGATACCTTCGCTAAGCTGCTGTTCGGCTACGGTCTGTTACAGCTGCTGTTTATGCTGCGTCTGATGCCCTGGTATCTTCGCCAGCCGTTCAATGCTTCTTTCTGGAGCTTCTCGTTCGGTATCTCCGCCCTGGCCACCACCGGCCTGCATCTGGGCCAGGCGAAGGCGGACAGCTTTTTTCATCATCTGGCGCTGCCGCTCTTTATTTTTAGCAATCTGGTCATCGGCCTGCTGCTGCTGCGCACAGGGCTGCTGTTGGTCAGCGGGAAACTGTTGCTACAGGTCGACCGGGAAACACTCCTGAATAAGAAGGAAGGATCATGACAACGCGAGACGCGGATTATTTTAGTGAAAAATATGGCCTGACCCGCACCCACTCTGAGGTGCTGCATGCCGCGACGATTGTGCCGCCGGGAAGGGCGCTGGATCTGGGCTGCGGCAACGGACGTAACAGTCTTTATCTGGCGGCGAATGGCTTCACGGTGACGGCGTGGGATAAAAATGCGATGAGCATCAACAATCTGGAGACTATTCGCGCCGCCGAAGGGCTGGATAATCTGCAGACCGCGGTGAAAGACCTCAACAGCCTGGCCTTTGACGGCGAGTATGATCTGATCCTCTCCACCGTAGTGATGATGTTCCTCGAGCCTGACACCATCCCTGGACTCATCGGCAATATGCAGCGCTGCACCGCCGCCGGGGGCTATAACCTGATTGTCGCGGCGATGGACACCGAGGACTATCCCTGCACCGTCGGCTTCCCGTTTGCTTTTAAACCCGATGAACTTCGGGAGTACTACCGGGACTGGGAATTACTGAAATATAATGAGGACGTCGGTGAGCTGCATCGGACCGACGCCAGCGGCAACCGGATCAAATTGCGCTTCGCCACGCTGCTGGCGCGCAAGCCCGCATAATCCTCAGCGGCGCGTGTAATTACTGAGATTGACCGCGCCGCCTCTCACGAATACACCTCGGATCAAGAAGCGCGAAAATCCTCGCTGAAAAGAAAGGTTAAAGCCGACCTGTTAACGTTTTAAGTAATTATTTAATAACGTAATGTTGATCCCATCAATATTTGTATATCTTCCTTGACGAAGCCCTCATTTTGTCACAAAACTAGTGGGTCTTATCTGCTATAACGTCTGCCGAAAAAACTGCATTTACAGGGATCTCTTTATGCGTACTCGCGTGTTATTTAAAGTCGCCGCTCTGGCGGGGATGTTAGCGTTGACGGGCTGTGCGTCCAAACTGGCGCAACCGAATCAGTATTCGGGCTTTTTAAAAGACTATTCCAACCTGAAAGAAGCCACCACTGCCTCCGGTAAGTCGGAGCTGCGTTGGATCGATCCAAACTACAATCCGGCCAACTACGATAATGTCGTCTACCATCCGGTAACGTACTATCCAGTACCGAAGCCGACGACCCAGGTGGGTGAAAAGGCGCTGCAGGATATTTTGAATTACACCAACAAACAGCTCAAACAGGCCATTTCCGAGCGTAAACCGCTGGCAACCACCGCCGGCAAGCGTAGCCTTATTTTCCGCGGGGCGATTACCGGAGTGGACTCCAGCAAAGAAGGGCTGCAGTTCTATGAAGTGGTTCCGGTAGCGATGATTGTTGCCGGTACTCAAGCCGCCACCGGCCATCGTACGATGGACACCGACCTCTATTTTGAAGCCGAACTGATTGACGCCAGCACCAACAAGCCGGTGATCAAAGTGGTTCGTAAAGGTGAGGGCAAAACCCTGGCCAATGAAAACACGCCGCTGACTATCGAAACCATGAAGCAGGTGATCGATGATATGGCGGTAGACGCCGTCAAATTCGACCCTTCCCAGCGGTAATCTCGTCAGCGCCGTCTGCCGACGGCGCTGATTTATCTTCCGCCGTTTCAGGCCAGCTTTCGGCGCAGCAGCAGCTGTTCCGGTTTGGCAAACATCACCAGATTACCCAACAGGATCAGCGCCAGTCCGATAACGGCGTTGCTGTGCCATACATACCCTTCATAGACGGTGGAGATGGACAGGGCGACCAGCGGAAACAGCAGCGTACTGTAGGCGGCTTTGCTGGCGCCGATGCGCCCTACAAGGGTGAAATAGGCGCCGAAGGCGACAACTGAGCCGAACAGCGCCAGGTAAAGCAGGGCGCCAAGATAGCTGACGGTCCACTCCGGCATGAAATTATCCCCGCGGAGCAGAGCGATAGCCCCCATCACCAGCGTGCCGTACAGCATCGCCCAGCTGTTGGTGGTCAGCGTCTCCAGCCCCCGCCGCTGGTGACGAATACTGAACATATTGCCCAGCGAAAAGCCATAGGTGCCCAGCGCGCTCAGACCGATCCCCCACAGTAGCGTTGCGTTTAGCCCGTTGGCCAGCAGGTCATCCCAGAACAGGGTGACGATACCGGCCAGACCGAGCGCGGCGGCAGCCCAGAAGCGTCCCGGCGGCTGCTGGCGGAAGAAAAGAAAGCTGTTGATGGCGTTAAACAGTACCGCCATGGAAAAGATCACCGATTCCAGACCGGTGTTGATCCAGGCGGCGGCGGTATAAAAGCACCAGAAATTGAAGCAGAAGACGCAGCAACCCTGCAGCAGGCAGCAGAAATGGTCCTTCGCGCCCAGCGGCCGCAGACGTCGTGTGACGAGCAGAATCGTCAGCATTGTGACGCTGGCCACGGCGAAACGCCAGAATATCGATACCGGCGCCGCCACCGGCCCCTGCTGTAAAAAAATAGCAATCCACGTCGTCCCCCAGATAACGACAACGAGTGCATAAAGTAATGCGTTCACCCTGGTTCTCCTCTGCTTGTTGAACGGAGGAGTATGCCGCCTGCCGCAACCTGCGGCTTTCATCCGCTTGTTGTCGGCTTGCAAATTCTTGCGCTTATTTGTCTTTTGCCGGCGGTGAGGACTGGAAACCGCATCGCAGTCTCCCTAGACTAGAGTTTTCTTGACAGAACAGATGTGTGAAGGCGATGGGTTACGGGACGTTTGAAACATTACGGCGACAGAATGCGGTGCTGAAGGGCACCGTGGAGCTGAATTCCGGTATTCAACTGGCCGCGTGGTATAACAACTGCGATACCGTGACGGTGCGCAGCGATCATCATACCTTAAGCCTGTACATCGCCGATGGTTATGAAAGCTATCAAAAGACGCCGCACGGCTGGAAGAATGGCGGCGGCCCGGATCGCTTTTGCCTGATGCCGAAAGGCGATGAAAGCGTCTGGGATATCCGCGGCGATCTGTCGTTTGTCCATCTCTATTGTACCGATGCGCATCTGCGCCGCGTTGGGGAGGAAGTGTGGGATCGCAGCCCGGCTAACTTCACCCTTCAGGAAAAAACCTTCGCCAGCGATGACAAAATCACCAGCGTGTATCGTCAGTTTTTGCTGGCTAATGACTGGCGACAGCCGGCGAACCAGCTGACACTTAGCGCCGCCAGCAGTTTGTTGCTCACCCATCTGATCCAGCACTATTCCACAGTGCAGTGGCGCTTGCCCTCGGTCACCGGAGGACTGGCGCCAGGGGTGAAGCGTCACGTGCTGGCCTGGATCGACGCTCATCTCGATCAGCCGTTGACCCTGGCCGACCTGGCGCAGCAGGCGGGACTGAGTGAATTTCATTTTGCCCGTATGTTCCGCCAGTCGCTGAATATGGCTCCGCATCAATATGTGATGCAGCAGCGAATGGCGAAGGCGCAAAACCTGATCTGCCACAGCGCGCTGCCGCTCACCGAGATCGCTCTGGCATGCGGTTTCAGCTCCGCCAGCCATTTCAGCCATCGGGTCAAAGCCGCCACCGGCCTGACGCCCTCCCAGCTACGGGCGGCGCAGCGCGGATAACACGCCGTAGCTCACTCCGCCGAGCATCACGCCCCAGAACGCCGAACCAATTCCCGCCAGCGTCACCCCGCTGGCGGTGATCAGAAAGGTCAGCACCGACGCGTCGCGCTCACTGGCCTGGTGTACCGCCTGAAACAGGCTACCGCCGATGGTGCCGAGCAGCGCCAGGCCGGCCAGCATCTGGATCCACGCTGTCGGCAGGGCCGACATCAGCGCAGTGATCGATCCCCCGAACAGACCGGCCAGCAGATAAAAACCGCCGGCGGCCATGGCCGCCAGCCAGCGCTGCTGAGGATCCGGGTGCGCTTCCGGGCTCTGGCAGATGGCGGCAGTGATCGCCGCAATACAGATGGAGTAGACCCCAAACGGCGCCAGCAGCAGCGCCAGCCCCCCGCAGACAACGATCAGCGCGGAGACCGGTACGACATAGCCTGCTGCCTGCAGGGTAGCGAACCCGGGCGCGTTCTGTGAAGCCATGGTGACGAGGAAGAACGGCAGGCCGACGCTGAGCAGCAGCGCCGGGGTAAACTGCGGGGCGATCCATTCCGGTGCGACAAACGCCAGCGGCACAGCGGTGCTGGCCACCTCCCCGGAGACCGCGGCTATCAGCGCCCCCGCAGCCAGCGCGGCCACCACGGCGAAGCGGGGCCACAGCGCCTTACACAGAAGCCAGGCGGCGAGCATGCCGCCGCACAGCAGCAGATGATCCTGTAAGCCGGCGAAGGCCTGCAAACCGAAACGCAGCAGAATGCCGGCCAGCATCGCGGCGGCCAGCGAATGGGGAATGATTTTCATCAGCCAGGCAAACAGGCCGGTGACGCCGCAGAGGACGATCAGCGCATTGGCGAAGATAAATACCCCCACCGCCTCGGGGAGGGTCACCCCCTGCAGGCCGCTGACCAGCAGGGCGGCGCCCGGCGTTGACCAGGCGGTGAGCACCGGCACTTTTCGCCAGCCGCTCAACGCGAGGGTGCTGACGCCCATGGCGAGGCCCAGGGCCGTCATCCAGCCGGCGATCTGCCCGGTCGTGGCGCCGGCGGCCGCGGCGGCCTGCCAGATGATGGCGGCAGAACTGGCGTAGCCCACCAGCACGGCGACGAAGCCGGCGAACAGGGTGGGAAGCGGAACGGTAAACGAGCGCATAGTTTTCTCTTGTGCGTTATAACGTCCGCTTACTCTATCATTGTACGTTATAGCGCACAAGCTATCCGCGGCGTGAGGGTAGCGCCACCGAGGTGCTCGTCGCAAACGGCCCGCGATGCCGCTAATCGCCCTGTAGAATGAGGCAAATGGGGGTATACTCTGGGCTGAAAAATCAGGAGGTAGGATGAATATTGCGCAACATCTGGCGGCCACCCTCAAACATCTGCGTCAGCAGCGCGGCTGGAGCCTGTCGCGTCTGGCGGAAGAGACCGGGGTGTCGAAAGCCATGCTCGGGCAGATAGAGCGGAATGAATCGAGTCCGACGGTAGCGACGCTGTGGAAGATTGCCACCGGGCTGAACGTGCCGTTTTCGGCATTTATCGTTCCGGATGACAGCGTGGCGCCCTCCGCGTTTGACCCGCAGCAGCAGGCGATGGTGGTAACCCCGGTCTTTCCGTGGGACCCGGAGCTGCGCTTTGATCATTTCTCGATAACCCTCGCTCCCGGGGCGTTGAGTGAATCGACGCCGCATGAACAAGGGGTGATTGAGCATGTGGTGGTGATTAGCGGTACTCTGGAGCTCTGCTTACAGGGGGAATGGCACTCGCTGCAGGCGGGTGAGGGTCGGCGCTTTGCCGGCGATGCGGCGCATGCCTATCGGAACAGCGGCGTCCTGGCGGCTCATTTCCATTCGCTTATCCATTATCCAAAAGAAAAAACCGCGGGCGAACCCGCGGCCAGACAAGATGACTGATGATAACCACTCACAACGTGACGAGGAAAATCCGGAATACGTAATGACAGTACTCGGTACGGTGATTTGAAGGAAATATCTTTTCCTTCAATACTTTGCTGAAAACTGAAAATTCGTCGTCCCATGACGGCGGAAAAGGTTTTCGTCTGCGCCCGGTTCTGACTACAATAGCCGCCATTTCGACCCCCTTATACTGGATAACAACACGCGTATGCGCCTGCACAATCATCGTCTTGAACTTCTTAGTCCTGCCCGCGACGCCGGTATCGCTCGCGAAGCGATCCTTCACGGCGCTGACGCCGTTTATATCGGTGGACCTGGCTTTGGCGCCCGCCACAACGCCAGCAACAGCCTGAGTGACATCGCCGGGCTGGTGCCTTTCGCCCATCGCTTTGGCGCCAAGGTCTTTGTGACGCTGAACACCATTCTGCATGACGATGAGCTGGAGCCGGCGCAGCGGCTGATCACCGATCTCTATGACGCGGGCGTCGATGCGCTGATTGTTCAGGATATGGGGATCATGGAGCTGGATCTGCCGCCAATCGAGCTGCACGCCAGCACCCAGTGCGATATCCGTAGCGTGGAGAAAGCAAAGTTTCTCTCAGACGCCGGCTTCAGCCAGATCGTGCTGGCGCGCGAGCTGAACCTCAGTCAAATCAAAGCCATCTACGATAATACTGACGCCACCATTGAATTCTTTATCCATGGCGCACTGTGCGTGGCCTATTCCGGCCAGTGCTACATTTCCCACGCCCAGACCGGACGCAGCGCCAACCGCGGCGACTGCTCGCAGGCCTGTCGCCTGCCGTATACCCTGAAGGACGATCAGGGGCGCGTGGTGGCCTATGAAAAGCATCTCCTGTCGATGAAAGACAACGACCAGACCGCCAACCTGGCGGCGCTGATCGACGCCGGGGTACGCTCCTTCAAAATTGAAGGCCGTTACAAAGACATGAGCTACGTGAAAAACATCACCGCTCACTACCGCCAGATGCTGGACGCCATAATCGAAGACCGCGGCGACCTCGCGCGCGCTTCAGCCGGCCGCACTGAGCATTTCTTTATCCCGTCCACCGATAAAACCTTCCACCGCGGCAGCACCGACTACTTCGTTAATGCCCGTAAAGGCGATATCGGCGCCTTTGATTCGCCAAAATTTATCGGACTGCCGGTGGGCGAAGTGCTGAAGGTGGGTAAAGACCATCTCGACGTCGAGGTTAGCGAACCGTTAACCAACGGCGACGGCCTTAACGTGATGATTAAGCGCGAAGTGGTGGGTTTCCGCGCCAATACCGTGGAAAAAACTGGCGAAAATCGCTATCGAGTGTGGCCGAACGAGATGCCTGCGGATCTGCATAAAGTGCGTCCGCATCAGGCGCTTAACCGCAACCTCGACCACAACTGGCAGCAGGCGCTGCTGAAGACCTCCAGCGAACGCCGCATCGCCGTAGACGTCACCCTAAGCGGCTGGCAGGAGCAGCTGGTTCTCACCATGACCTGTGAAGATGGCGTCAGCGTGACCCATACCCTTGACGGGGTGTTTGCCGAAGCTAACCAGGCAGAGAAAGCGCTAACCAACCTGCGTGACGGTGTCACAAAACTGGGGCAAACCATTTATTATGCGCGCGATGTGCAGGTCAATCTGCCGCCGCTGTTTGTTCCCAACAGCCTGCTCAACCAGCTGCGTCGTGAAACCGCCGAAATGCTGGATGACGCGCGTCTCAACGCCTGGCAGCGCGGTACCCGCAAGCCGGTCTCCGTGCCGCCCCCGGTTTACCCGGAGACCCATCTCTCCTTCCTCGCCAACGTCTATAACCATAAGGCGCGGGCGTTCTACCAGCGCTATGGCGTGCAGCTGATTGATGCCGCCTATGAAGCGCACGAAGAGAAGGGCGATGTGCCGGTGATGATCACCAAACACTGCCTGCGCTTTGCCTTCAATCTCTGTCCGAAACAGGCGAAAGGCTCCATCAAGAGCTGGAAAGCCACGCCGATGCAGCTGATCCATGGCGATGAAGTGTTGACCCTGAAGTTTGACTGCCGTCCGTGCGAAATGCACGTGGTCGGCAAGATCAAAAACCATATCCTCAAAATGCCGCATCCGGGGAGCATCGTGGCCTCCGTTAGCCCTGACGAGCTGATGAAGACCCTGCCGAAGCGCAAAGGGGCCTGATCTGCGGCGACGCTACTGGCTGTGTGATGCCCGCGGTTTGCGGGCGTCCTGCCAGCGGTGATGCTCGCGCAGGTCGGCGGCGTTCTCTTCGCACCGGCTGCGAAGCTCATCGCTATCCGCCTCATGCAGCAGCTGCTGTTCGAGACCCTGTACCGGAAAGTAATCGTGCCCCTGACGGTGGGCCAGCAGATGCCCGGAAAATAGCGCGCACAACAACAGCAGGGCACTCGTGCTTCTTCTCAACATACCTTTTCTCTGCGAATCAATGGCGTGGGCTTACTATGCCAGGGGCTGTGCAGGTTTTTTTCCCGGTTTATCAAAGAAGGGCAAGGGTTTGTCAATGTCTGCTGAAAGAGGGTGAAAAAAGCCTGGCCTAGAAGGCCAGGCCTGAGGGATTACGCTTTTGGCGGCAGTGGTTTCCCGCTGTGCTCGCCGCCTTTTGGCGGCTGCTTACCACCATGCTGCGGTTGTTTGCCGTCTCGTTGCGGCTGTTTGCCATCATGCTGCGGCTGCTTGCCGCTGTGTTGCGCTTGCTTACCGTCGTGTTGGCCCTTTTTCGCCGGCAATTTACCCTGATGGTGCGCGCCTTTTTCTGGCGGCGGCGGCGGGTTGTCGGCAGCGAAAGCCCATGACGATATTCCCAGCGTCAACGCGGCGGAGAGTAAAGCTAACTTCTTCATAGCAATATCCTTTATTCTGATGTGTCCGCGTATTTCAGCAGGTAAAAGTGAAGACAAGATGGAGAAGTCCAGATCCGGAATACTCTGCATCCCGGTTCAAACCTTAAGACCTGCAGCGGTCATCAGCAGGCGAAACAGCAGGCTGATGGCGGCCAGCGTCAGCACGCTGCCTCCCCACAGCGCGATCAGCCACAGCAGACGTTTGGACCAGACGGTTTTCATCAATGATACCCCTCCCCGGGCTGGACTTTGCCGCGGAACACGTAATAGCTCCAGCAGGTATAGCCAAGAATAACCGGAATAATCAGCAGCGCGCCCACCAGCATAAAGCCCTGGCTTTGCGGCGGGGCGGCGGCCTGCCACAGGGTGATCGACGGCGGAATAATATGCGGCCAGATGCTGATCCCCAGTCCGCTAAAGCCGAGAAACACCAGGCCCAGCGTCAGGGTGAAAGGCGAGACATGGCGGTCATGCAGAGGTAGCGTGCGCCATAGCCAGGCGCTAATCAGGAGCACCAGCAGCGGCACCGGCAGCAGGAAATAGAGATTCGGCAGGCTGAACCAGCGGGCGGCGATCGCCGGGTGCGCCAGCGGCGTCCACAGGCTGATGACGGCAAATACCCCCAGCAGCGCGACCAGCATCTGCCGCGACGCCCTGCGCATCCGCTGCTGCAGCGCGCCTTCGCTCTTCATTACCAGCCAGGTGGCGCCGAGGAGCGCATAAGCCACGCACAGCCCGAGTCCGCAAAAGAGGTTGAACGGGGTCAGCCAGTCAAACATGCCGCCGCTGAAGGCGCGACCGCTGACGGTAAAACCATTAATCACCGCTCCGACCACCACGCCCTGGCTGAAGGTTGCCAGCAGGGAACCGCCGAAAAAGGCGCGATCCCAGAACGGCCGGTGCGACGGCGTGGCCTGGAAGCGAAATTCAAAGGCCACGCCGCGAAAGATCAGGCCGATCAGCATCAGGGTCAGGGGGATCGACAGGGCGTCGATAATCACCGCGTAGGCAAGAGGAAAGGCGCCAAACAGACCGGCGCCGCCCAGCACCAGCCAGGTCTCATTGCCATCCCAAACCGGGGCGACGCTGTTCACCATCACGTCGCGCTCTGTGCTGCCCTGGACCGTGCCGAACAGTATGCCAATGCCCAGATCAAAGCCGTCCATGACGATGTACATCAGCGTGGCAAAGACGATAATCACGAACCAGATCACCGATAATTCGATACCCATTAGCGGGACTCCTTCTGCAGATAACCTTCAGTAGCGGCGGACAGCGGGCGGGCTGGCGTACCGGTTGTCGCGGGTTGCACCGCCTGCGGCCCCTTGCGGATCAGGCGCAGCATATAGCTGTAGCCAACGCCGAAGACGGCGCTATAAACCACAATAAAGGTCAACAAACTGACCGACATATGCAGATCGCCGTGGGCGGAAACGGCCTCGGCGGTGCGCTGAACGCCATACACTACCCATGGCTGGCGGCCCACTTCGGTGGTCACCCAGCCGGCGAGAATGGCAATCAGTCCTGAGGGGCCCATCCACAGGGCGAAGCGCAGAAACGGCCGCGAGTGGTACAGCCGGTCGCCACGGCGCAGCCACAGGGCCAGCACCCCGAGCAGCAGCATCAGCATACCCAGACCGGCCATCAGGCGAAATGACCAGAACACCACGGTGGAGTTTGGGCGATCCTCTGGGGCGAACTCCTTCAGCGCCGGCACCTGTTTATCCAGGCTATGGGTGAGGATCAGACTGCCCAGCGCCGGGATCTCAAGCCCGTAGCGGGTGCGCTCCTGCTCCATATCTGGCCAGCCAAACAGCAATAATGGCGTAGGCTCGCCGGGCGGGTTTTCCCAGTGGCCCTCAATGGCGGCGATTTTTGCCGGCTGGTGTTTCAGGGTGTTCAGGCCATGCATATCGCCGATCAGCGCCTGGACCGGCGCGACCAGCAGCGTCATCCATAGCGCCATGGAGAACATCTTGCGGATCGCTGGCGACTGATTGCCGCGCAGCAGATGCCAGGCCGCCGAGGCGCCGACGAACAGCGCGCTGCTGAGAAATGCCGCCACCGTCATGTGCAGTAAGCGGTAGGGGAACGACGGGTTAAAAATCACCGCCAGCCAGTCGACGGGCACTACCTGGCCATCGACGATTTCAAATCCCTGCGGAGTCTGCATCCAGCTGTTGGAGGCGAGGATCCAGAAGGTTGAGATGATGGTCCCCAGGGCTACCATGCAGGTGGCGAAAAAGTGCAGCCCCGGCCCCACGCGGTTCCAGCCGAAGAGCATGACCCCGAGAAAACCGGCTTCGAGAAAGAACGCCGTCAGGACTTCATAGGTCAGCAGGGGGCCGGTGATGCTGCCCGCGAACTGCGAGAAACCGCTCCAGTTAGTGCCGAACTGATAGGCCATCACCAGCCCGGATACCACTCCCATACCGAAGTTGACGGCGAAGATCTTCGACCAGAAATGGTACAGCGAGCGCCAGGTGGGATTTTTGCTTTTCAGCCACAGGCCTTCGAGAACCGCCAGGTAGCTCGCCAGGCCAATGGTGATGGCGGGAAAGATAATATGAAACGAGACCGTAAAGGCGAATTGAATTCGCGCCAGATGGAATGCATCAAGACCGAACATGCAGGACTCCACAACAAAATTGATTCAGCGCAATTTTAGGCAGGGCGGTGGCAAGGGGGCAGAGGCAGTCGGGCCATTTTTTAGCATAACAGTTAGCGGCTGTTATGATCTTTTTGCCTGTCTCCGGGACATTCGGCGCAGTACTGCCCCTCGGGGGAGTCGCGCCTTTTATTCAACCCTGAAAGCACAACCAAATTATTGGCCATGGGGAAATATGGATTATATATATCCTTTAATTATCGCAGACTTACGAATTGGCTTAGACCTGAACTGAGGCGGGTATGGCCATTCAGGTTTTTTGGACAATATCCTCAGAGCACGACAGTAAGAGCATTTCTTGTCGCCACTTTATTCATAAAAGTTTTGCCTCAACTCATTTATTAGTATTAGGAACAGTAAAAAAGATGAGGCAGTTAATTGTGAATTAAATAATTTTAAATTGTCGTCTTTTACCGCGCTTTGTATTTTATTCTCAGGATATCAATACAAAGGAATGTACATGTCAGAAAAAGGATTACATAGTTTATGTATTACGCTCGGTATCATGCTCATTTTTTGGTTGGGTATAATTACGTTGTTTTGGGCAATTTTCGCGTAACTCCGGCCTGGAGGCTTTCTGTGCGATAGGGTTGCGCTGTTTTACATAACAGTTTCTTAAAACTGTTAATTTATAACAACTGATATATGATAAAAGGAGGTTGCAGCAAGGAAAGGGTAACAATGAAAAAGTATCAACAGCTGGCGCAGCAGTTGACCGACCAGATCGCGCTGGGCGTCTGGTTACCGGGTGATCGGCTCCCCTCGCTGCGCGAGCAGGTGATCAGCAGCGGCATGAGCTTTATGACCGTCAGCCATGCCTATCAGCTACTGGAAAGCCAGGGGCGCATCGTCGCCCGACCACAGTCAGGGTATTACGTCGCCCCCCAGCCGGTGAAGCTTCGTCAGCCGGCGCCGCCTGCCCAGGTGACCCGCGATGAAGCGGTTGATATCAATACTTACATCTTTGAGGTGCTTCAGGCCAGCCGCCAGGCGTCAATGCTGCCCTTTGCCTCGGCCTTCCCGGATCCGCGCCTCTTCCCTCTCCAGCAGCTTAACCGTTCGCTGGCGCAGGTGAGTAAAACCGCCACCGCCATGAGCGTGATTGAGAACCTGCCGCCGGGCAACGCGGAGCTACGGCACGCCATTGCCCGGCGCTATGCTCTGCAGGGGATGAACGTCTCGCCCGACGAGATCGTCATTACCGCCGGAGCGCTGGAGGCGTTAAACCTTAGCCTGCAGGCGGTGACCGAGCCGGGGGACTGGGTGGTGGTGGAAAATCCCTGTTTTTACGGGGCCCTGCAGGCGCTGGAGCGGCTGCGCCTGAAGGCGCTGTCGGTGGCTACCGACGTCAAGGAGGGCATTGACCTGACGGCGCTGGAGGCGGCCCTGCAAAACTATCCGGTCAAGGCTTGCTGGCTGATGACCAACGGTCAGAACCCGCTCGGCTTCACCCTCCGCGCCGAAAAAAAAGCGGCGCTGGTGGCATTGTTGGCGCGCTATAACGTGATGCTGATTGAAGATGATGTTTACAGCGAGCTCTATTTTGGCCGCGAGAAGCCGTTGCCGGCGAAGTTCTGGGATCAACAGGATATGACGCTGCACTGCAGTTCGTTTTCAAAATGTCTGGTGCCCGGCTTTCGTATCGGCTGGGTGGCTGCCGGGAAACAGGCGCGGCGGATCCAGCAGTTGCAGCTGATGAGTACGCTCTCCACCAGCTCGCCGATGCAATTAGCCCTGGTGGATTACCTGTCGACCAAACGCTACGACGCCCACCTGCGCCGTCTCCGTCGCCAGCTGGCGGAACGTAAACAGCAGGCCTGGCAGGCGCTGCTGCGCCATCTGCCGCCGGAGGTCATTATTCATCACAGCGACAGCGGCTATTTTCTGTGGATCGAACTACCGGAAGGGGCGGACGCCAGCGTGCTGAGCGCCCGGGCGCTGGCGTCGCACATCAGCATCGCTCCGGGAAAAATGTTTTCCACCTCTGCCAGCTGGACCTCGTTTTTCCGTTTCAATACCGCCTGGGGCTGGGGAGAACGCGAAGAGCAAGGGGTGAAGCGGCTGGGGGAACTAATTCGTGAGCAACTTTCCTGATCGCTTTGGCTATTTTTCGCCGCGATAACCAATCGCTATAAATAAACGAAGAGTTTTTTTTATCGAGGCCGGTCATTATTTTACCGGCGCTCACCATAGGAAATATGCATACCCCTCCTTTTTCTCTAACTCGTTGTCTATAATCCATAAAGTCATTCTTGTGTTGGCGATTTTTGCGTAATGCGTCCCGGGTCACAACCTGAATAAATTCCCTCGAGGGCGTTAATCCGATGACTACCCTTATTTCAGGAGATATTTTTACGGCACGGCTGCCGCTAATTCCCTTGTGACAGGAGTAACACCTGATGAGCAAAAAATTGGCCCGTTGCAGCCTTTATGTGCTGGGGATGGCCTGCCTGACCGTCCAGGCGGCTGAGCCACTCACCTCGCTGGATAAACCGGAAGGGCGGCTGGATATTATTGCCTGGCCGGGGTATATCGAACGCGGTCAGACCGACAAGCAGTACGACTGGGTCAGCCAGTTTGAAAAAGAGACCGGCTGTCAGGTTAATGTGAAAACTGCCGCCACCTCTGACGAAATGGTTAGCCTGATGGCCAAGGGCGGCTACGATCTGGTGACCGCCTCGGGCGATGCTTCGCTGCGTCTGATCATGGGCAAACGCGTTCAACCGATTAACACAGCGCTGATTGCCGGGTGGCGCACTCTCGACCCGCGCATTGCGCAAGGGGCATGGTTTAACGTCGGGGGCAAAGTTTACGGCACGCCGTATCAGTGGGGACCGAATCTGCTGATGTACAACACCCGCGTATTCCCGACGCCGCCGGACAGCTGGAGCGTGGTCTTCGTGAAGCAGGATCTTCCGGATGGCAAAACCAATCAGGGGCGGGTGCAGGCCTATGATGGCCCGATCTATATCGCCGACGCTGCGCTGTTTGTCAAAGCCACCCAACCACAGCTCGGGATCGATGACCCCTATCAGCTGACCGAAACCCAGTACAACGCGGTGCTGAAAGTGCTGCGTGACCAGCAACCGCTGATTCACCGCTACTGGCATGACGCCACCGTGCAGATGAACGACTTCAAAAACGAAGGGGTGGCCGCCTCCAGCTCGTGGCCCTATCAGGCCAACGGCCTGAAGGCGGAAGGCCAGCCTGTCGCCACCGTATTTCCGAAGGAGGGGGTGACCGGCTGGGCGGATACCACCATGCTGCACAGCGAGGCGAAGCACCCGGTCTGCGCCTATAAATGGATGAACTGGTCGCTCACGCCGAAGGTGCAGGGCGATGTGGCGGCCTGGTTCGGCTCGTTGCCGGTGGTGCCTGAGGGCTGTAAAGCCAGCGCGCTGCTCGGAGAGAAAGGCTGTGAGACCAACGGCTATGACCAGTTTACCCGCATCCACTTCTGGAAAACGCCGATTGCCGAGGGGGGGAAATACGTTCCCTACAGCCGCTGGACGCAGGACTACATTGCGATAATGGGCGGCCGCTAAGGATCGGAGGCAAACAATGACGTACGCGGTCGAGTTTCAGAATGTATCGCGCCTGTATGGCGATGTACGGGCAGTGGACGGGGTCAGCATTGGCATCCGTGACGGCGAGTTTTTCTCGATGCTGGGTCCTTCGGGCTCGGGGAAAACCACCTGCCTGCGGCTGATTGCCGGTTTTGAGCAGCTCTCCGGCGGCACCATTCGGATCTTCGGTCAGCCGGCCAGCGAGCTGCCGCCCTGGCAGCGGGACGTCAATACCGTGTTCCAGGACTATGCGCTGTTTCCCCATATGTCGATCCTCGACAATGTTGCTTACGGCCTGATGGTCAAAGGCGTGGCGAAGAAAGCGCGCCATGCCCGCGCCCAGGAAGCGCTGGAAAAGGTGGCCCTCGGTTTTGCGCACCATCGCAAGCCCTCCCAGCTCTCCGGCGGTCAGCGGCAGCGGGTCGCCATCGCCCGGGCGCTGGTGAACCAGCCGCGGGTGCTGCTGCTCGACGAGCCGCTGGGCGCTCTGGATTTAAAGCTGCGCGAGCAGATGCAGGTGGAGCTGAAAAAGCTACAGCAGTCGTTGGGGATCACCTTCATCTTCGTTACCCACGACCAGAGCGAAGCGCTGTCGATGTCCGATCGCGTGGCGGTGTTTAACAACGGGCGCATTGAGCAGGTGGACGCCCCGCAGGATCTTTATCTGCATCCGAAGACCGCCTTTGTCGCCGGTTTTGTCGGCACCGCCAACGTCTTTGAGGCCGAGGCGGCCCGGCGGTTATGCGGCCTGGCGGGCTGCTGGTCGCTGCGCCCGGAGCATGTTCGCCTGCAGGGCGGCGGGGAGGTGCAGGTGCAGGGCGTGGTTCAGGCGGTACAGTATCAGGGGGCGGCGACGCGGATCGAGCTCCGGCTGGCGGATGGCGACAAGCTGCTGGTCAGCCAGGCCAATATCGACGGCGCGGCGGCGGCGAGCGTTCCTCGAACCGGGCAAACGGTGCAGGCGTCATGGTCGCGGGCGGCGATGACCCCGCTGGAAAGCGGAGGCTGAGATGACCATGGCGATTGTTCCTGCGCAGGCCGGACGCGTATCGAGGATCTTCTGGCGCCGGCCGGCGCTGGGCCTGTTTTTGCTGCTGCTTGGGCCGTTGATGTGGTTTGGCATCGTCTATCTGGGCTCGCTGCTGACCCTGCTGTGGCAGAGTATCTACACTTTTGACGACTTCACCATGTCGGTGACCAGCGACTTTACGCTTGCCAACCTGCAGGCATTGTTCAACCCCGCCAACTACGACATTATCGTCCGCACCCTGGTGATGGCGCTGTGCGTGACCTTGGCCAGCGCCCTGCTGGCGCTGCCGATGGCCTGGTATATGGCGCGCTACACCAGCTGCAAAATGAAGGCCTTCTTTTATATCGCGGTCATGCTGCCGATGTGGGCCAGCTATATCGTCAAGGCCTACGCGTGGGTGCTGCTGCTGGCCAAAGATGGCGTAGCGCAGTGGTTCCTCGGCCATCTCGGGCTGGAAGGGGCGCTGAACGCTCTGTTGACCGTCGCGGCGGTGGGCGGCAACACCTTATCCACTTCCGGCCTCGGACGCTTTCTGGTCTTCGTCTATATCTGGCTGCCTTTTATGATCCTGCCGGTGCAGGCGGCGCTGGAGCGTATTCCGGGCTCTCTGCTGCAGGCCTCGGCCGATCTTGGCGCTGCCCCACGGCAGACCTTTCGCTACGTGGTCCTGCCGCTGGCTATTCCCGGAATTGCCGCCGGGTCGATCTTCACCTTTTCGCTGACGCTGGGCGATTTTATCGTGCCGCAACTGGTCGGCCCACCGGGGTACTTTATCGGCAATATGGTCTACTCGCAGCAGGGGGCGATCGGCAATATGCCGATGGCGGCGGCGTTTACCCTCGTGCCGATCGTGCTGATTGCCCTTTATCTGGCGTTCGTGAAACGTCTGGGAGCCTTCGATGCACTCTGAACGCGCACCCTGGTACCTGAAACTGGCGACATGGGGCGGGGTGGTGTTCCTCCACTTTCCGCTGCTGATCATCGCCATCTATGCTTTTAATACCGAAGATGCTGCCTTCAGCTTTCCGCCGCAGGGGCTGACGCTGCGCTGGTTCAGTGAGGCGGCAGGGCGCAGCGATATTTTGGAAGCAGTGACGTTGTCACTTAAGATCGCCGCCCTGTCGACGGCCATTGCCTTAGTGCTTGGCACGCTTGCTGCAGGCGCCCTGTGGCGGAGCACCTTTTTTGGTAAGAACGCGGTGTCGCTACTGCTGCTGCTGCCCATCGCCCTGCCGGGGATTATAACCGGCCTGGCGCTCCTGACAGCCTTTAAAGCGGTCGGCCTGGAGCCTGGTCTGCTGACCATCGTGGTGGGGCACGCGACCTTCTGCGTGGTGGTGGTGTTTAACAACGTCATCGCTCGCTTCCGCAGGACCTCCTGGAGCCTGGTGGAGGCCTCGATGGATTTGGGGGCGACTGGCTGGCAGACCTTTCGCTACGTGGTGCTACCCAATCTGGGTTCGGCGCTGCTGGCGGGCGGGATGCTGGCATTCGCCCTGTCATTTGATGAAATCATCGTCACGACTTTTACCGCGGGGCATGAGCGAACCTTGCCGCTGTGGTTACTGAATCAGCTGGGGCGGCCGCGAGATGTGCCCGTCACCAACGTTGTCGCGCTGTTGGTGATGCTGGTAACAACGATACCAATCTTAGGGGCCTGGTGGCTCACCCGCGACGGCGATAACGTCGCCGGAAACGGGAAATAAAACCATGAAACAGGATAATGCTATGCAACACAACCTCTTAATAAACGGTAAGTTAGTGGCAGGTGAAGGCGAAAAGGTGCCGGTATACAACCCTGCGACCGGCGAAGTGATCCTGGAGATTGCCGAAGCGACAGCGGCCCAGGTGGATGCCGCCGTTGAGGCGGCGGATCGGGCGTTTGATGCCTGGAGCCAGACGACGCCGAAAACGCGCGCGGAATGTCTGCTGAAGCTGGCGGATGCCATCGCGGCGCAGGCGGAGCCCCTGGCGCAGCTGGAGTCGCTGAACTGCGGCAAGCCGCTGCACTGCGTGCTTAACGATGAGATGCCGGCCATTGCGGACGTTTTCCGCTTCTTCGCCGGCGCCGCCCGTTGCCTGCCGGGGATGGCGGCCGGAGAGTATCTGGAAGGGCATACCTCGATGATCCGTCGCGACCCGGTGGGCGTGGTAGCCTCCATCGCGCCGTGGAACTATCCCCTGATGATGGCGGCCTGGAAGCTGGCCCCGGCGCTGGCGGCAGGCAACTGTGTGGTGATAAAACCCTCCGAGATCACGCCGCTGACGGCGCTGAAGCTGGCAGAGCTGGCAAAAGATATTTTCCCGGAAGGGGTGATCAACGTACTGTTCGGCCGCGGCAAAACGGTGGGCGATCCGCTGACCGCTCACGCGAAAGTGCGGATGGTTTCCCTGACCGGGTCGATTGCCACCGGCGCCCATATCATCGGCCATACCGCCTCGTCGATAAAACGTACCCATATGGAGCTGGGCGGTAAGGCGCCGGTCATCGTCTTTGACGACGCGGATATCGACGCGGTAGTGGATGGCGTTCGGACCTTCGGGTTTTACAACGCCGGCCAGGACTGTACGGCCGCCTGCCGGATCTACGCCCAGCAGGGTATTTATGAGCAGCTGGTGGAGAAACTTGGGGCGGCGGTGGCCAGCCTGAAAATGGGGGCGCCGGAGGATGCCGCCACCGAGCTGGGGCCGCTGAGCTCGCTGGCCCATCTTGAGCGGGTCAGCGCCGTGGTGGAAGCCGCAAAGGCGCTACCGCATATTAAAGTGGTTACCGGTGGCAATCGGGCTGATGGCGCCGGCTATTATTTCCAGCCGACGCTGCTCGCCGGCGCCCGGCAGGAGGACGCTATCGTGCAGCGCGAAGTGTTTGGCCCGGTGGTCAGCGTGACGCCTTTCAGCGATGAAGCGCAGGCCCTGAGCTGGGCAAATGACTCCCAGTATGGGCTGGCCTCTTCGGTGTGGACGAAAGATGTTGGCCGCGCCCACCGGCTCAGCGCCAGGCTGCAGTACGGCTGCACCTGGGTCAACACCCACTTTATGCTGGTGAGTGAAATGCCGCATGGCGGCCAGAAGCTGTCGGGCTACGGGAAAGACATGTCGATGTATGGCCTTGAGGATTACACCGTGGTTCGCCATGTGATGGTTAAACATGGCTAACGGATTGACCCTTAAGCGGCAAAAGATTATTACGCAATGGGTGTGTTAGTGCGCTAATAGTCACGATGGCAAAAATGGTTAAAACTCGCGGCGGGGGATGTGAGATTATTCTAATACCCCTTCAAGAGCTAAGCCATCGTGAGTGCCGGAGATAAGCGCCGGATGGGGTTCGCCAGCCACCCTGGGCGCATCGCGCCCTGCGGGTGAGGCGGCAACGTCGCGGTTTGCGACCGGATACCGGCCCCTGCCTGATGGCAGGGGCTTTTTTATGTCCACAGTAAGCCAGGAAGAGGAGGATGCCAGCGACGCTGGAGCAGGGAGGAATTTGTTTTAACCGTGTTCAGCGTTTGGTTTTTTTGCTCGGCAAGCTGGCGCTGCGACGGTCACGTATATAGGAAATAAGATTATACACCGCCGCGACCAGCAGGATCAGCGCGATGACCAGCGTGATGATTCCGGACATATCCACCTCGAAATATAAAAGCGCACTGCGCTAAAAACATTACCAATAGTTATGAATGTAAGTATTCTCTGCAGAGAAGGCAAATGATATTTGTTGTCATTTAGCGCTATTTTGGGCCCTGGCCAGCGAGGCCAGACAGGAAAAGGTTTGGTTACAATAGCTTGTAGTCGCCTGTTATCTTATTCAGATCCAGCGCCAGCGTGGTATATCGCATTTTCGGTCAAGGCGCGCTAATCTTTTCATTTGCGATTGGCGAAATATTATCTTTATCAGATGAATCAGATTGCGCTGAACAGAAACTATTTCACGACTATAAATAAGGCTTTTATATTTGCAGTCAGCGGGTGATATTTATTCGCAATATTTAATCACCGACGAATCAATCCACCATACGCGCCAGCGCGGTGGCGCACGCTCCCGGGTTTGACTTTCCGCCGCCGCTCATGCGATCATTTCATGCATATTCGGTTTTAACGTTGATGTCGCTGTGAAAATTTTGGCTTTTATTCTGCTGGCAATCGGTACCGTGGCGCTGAGCTATGGTAACGCGCCGGCAAAACGTATTAAGGACTGTGAGAACGCGGGAGTGGGGCAGGCCGTCTGCGCCGCTGCCGAATGGGATAATGAGAAAGTGAATGTTCTGCCTCATTATAACCCTGAGATGAATAAGGTTATTATCGCAGGCCATTCAGCCCGTAGCGTTTATGACCCTGATAATGGCGCCAGCCTCCGCACCTAAAAAAGCAGCCCAGTGGGCTGCTTTTTTAGGTTTCGTTGCTGAGTAAAATGATTAAAACCAGCCAAATCTCACCGACAGCAGGCTGATAAGCGCGAACGCGGCGCAGACATTAATCATAACGACGGTCTTGCTGGAGACATCCATAACGCCACCTTAATGAGTAAGTCCCTAAAGGTATAGTACGGCGGGCGCGGTTGCGCTATCGGATTAAGACGAATCAGGCTTTGTTCTGAATATTGAGCCCGATTCTGAATTTGTTATACAGGTATCTCTGAATCACGACGTCATGGCAGATAATTATCCCACCATGGAACGCTCCTCAGGGAAGGAAAACTAAGAATGACGTTATATCAAAAAATGTTGGTGTTTTACGCCATTATGGGCGTGATCTGTGCCGTAATTAGCTGGTTTTTAACCAAAGAGAGTTGGGTGATCCGCCTGCTGGCGGCCCTGTTGATCGGTGCCACCTGGCCGTTCAGCTTCCCCATGGCGCTGCTCGTCTCGCTGTTTTAACCTTCCGGCGGCGGACGACAGAAAAGGGTGGCGGCAAAGGTAAGGTTACTGTATAAAAACACAGTAACCTTATCATGGAGGCAAACAGGTGAACGGTTTCTTTTCGTCCGTCGCAGGCGCCACATTGCGCTGGCTCGATCTCCCGGGAGAGGGGCTTCCGCTGGTGTTTATCCACGGCCTCGGCTGCGCGTCCTCTTACGACTACCCCCGCGTCGCCAGCGACCCCGCGCTCAACGGGCGGCGCAAAATACTTATCGACCTCCCGGGCTTCGGCTACAGCGATAAACCGCACGACTTTAGTTACAACATACATAAGCAAGCGCAAGCTGTGGAGCAGGTCCTCAACCACCTGCGCCTGCAGCGCTTCGCGCTGTATGGGCATAGCATGGGTGGAAGCATCGCCATCGAAGCGGCAGGGCTGCTGGCGGAGCGAGTGACGACGCTGCTGGTGTCTGAACCCAACCTGTTCGCCGGAGGCGGTGAGTACAGCAGACGCATTGCGGCGCAGGCAGAGGGGGCCTTTATCGCTGAAGGTTACGCCAGGATGCTGGCGGAAGAGCGCTCGCCGTGGGCCGGCTGTTTGCAAAACAGCGCCCCCTGGGCCGTCTGGCGAGCCGCCAGCAGCCTGATAAACGGCAGCGACACGCCCTGGTTTACCCAGCTCTGCCAGCTGCGCTGTCAGAAGATGCTGATCGTCGGCGAGCAGTCGCTCCCTTATGCGGATATCGAACGGGCAGAGGCGCACGGGATCCCGGTCGGGATTGTGCCCCACGCGGGGCACTCGATGGCGTGGGAAAACCCGGAAGGGCTGGCGCAACTCATCGCCAGCCACGGCTAAGGGGAGACGGCGTCAGAAAGGCAGTTCGCGGGGCTGGGTCTGGAGCGTTATCCAGCGCAGCTCAGTGAATTCTGCAATTCCGGCCCGGCCGCCGAACCGGCCATAGCCGGAGGCTTTGCAGCCGCCAAACGGCATTTGCGCTTCATCATGAACGGTTGGACCATTGATATGGCAAATGCCGGTTTGCAGACGTTGCGCCAGGTTCCACGCTCTGGCGCTGTCGCGGCTGTAGACCGCCGCGGAAAGGCCATATTCGCTGTCGTTGGCTACCGCCAGCGCCTCTTCGTCATTATTAACCCGAATAATCGCTTTTACCGGGCCGAAGGACTCTTCGTTCCACAGCCGCATCTCGCGGGTGACGCCGTCCAGTAAGGTCGGCGCCATGTGGGTATCGCTGGCTTTACCGCCGGTCAGCAGGCGGGCGCCCTTGGCTAAGGCATCGTCGATTAACGCGTTGCAGCGGGTGACGGTATTCATGTCGACCACCGGGCCGGTCAGGCTGGCGGGGAGAGAGGCGGCGCGCCTCGCCAGCAGAGGGATAAAGCGCTCCGCCACGGCGTTGTCGACAATAATGCGCTCGGTGGACATGCAGATCTGTCCGGCGTTGGCGAAGGCGCCAAAAATGGCGCCCGCCGCCGCCTGTTCGATATCGGCATCGTCGAGGACCAGCAGCGGCGCTTTGCCACCGAGCTCCAGCACCGCTGGTTTCAGATACTGCCCGCAGGTGCGGGCGATAATCCGCCCCACCGGCGTGGAGCCGGTAAAGTTGACACGCCGCACCGCCGGATGGGCGATCAGCGACTCCACCAGCGCCGGCGCGTCTTGCGGCGCGCAGGTAAGATAGTTCACCACACCCGGCGGGAAGCCCGCCGCGTCGAGGGCGTCGATAATCAATCCTTGTGTCGCCGGGGAGAGCTCAGCGCCCTTGAGGATCACCGTGTTGCCGCAGGCCAGCGGCGTCGCCAGCGCCCGGGTGGCAAGGATCAGCGGCGCGTTCCACGGCGCCATGCCCAGCACCACGCCAGCCCCCTGGCGGACGCCCATCGCCAGATTGCCCGGCACGTTGGATGGAATGATCTGTCCTTCAATCTGGGTGGTCAGCGCCGCCGCTTCGCGCAGGATATCAGCCGCCAGATGGACGTTAAATCCGGCCCAGTGCGCGGTCGCGCCGGTTTCCGCCGCCATGGCGGCGATAAATTTAGCCTCCCGCAACAGCATATGTTCCGCCGCGTCGAGCAGTAAGCGACGCCGTTCCGCCGGGAGCGTATTGCGCCACTGTGGGAAGGCGCTGGCCGCGGCCTCGACGCAGCGTTTGCCGTCGGCGAGACTGGCGGCAGCGGCAACCGAAGCGACATCGTCTTGGGCCGGGTGGCGCCGGGTGAAGGTCCGACGGTCTTCGGCATCATGCCACTGGCCATCAATGTACAGATTGCAGGTGATTGTCATGGGGGTAGTAACCTCTTGTTCTGCGGTCCCTCCAGTGTACCGGTCGCCGCTGATGGCGAGCGTGAGCGGGGCGGTTATCGCACATTTTTTTGCCGGAATTGTGCGTAGCTCACAACATCCCAATCGTGCCTGACGCAAAAAGCAGCGCGACGCCGATTAAACCAGCAAATTCAGCGCGATTGGCATAAGGTGATAGCCATTGATTATTTGCCGGTGGCGAGGGGCTGTGCTGTTATTACTGTTCTTATAATCAATAATCAGGACTTATAACCATGTCTACAGGGAAAACCACGCTGGCGCTGCTGCTGAGCGCGCTGTTGCCGGTCAGCGCCGCATGGGCCGCGGGCAATGATACGCTGGTCTATTGCTCAGAGGCCTCCCCGGAGTCTTTCAACCCGCAGATCGCCAGCTCCGGCCCGTCGTTCGTCGCCAGCTCGCAGGTGCTGTATAACCGCCTGGTCACTTTTGACCCGGTGAAGAACACGCCGATCCCGTCGCTGGCCACCGAGTGGCACGTCTCTGAGGATGGCAAGACCTGGACCTTCACGCTGCGTCAGGGGGTGAAGTTCAACAGCAATAAATTCTTCAAACCGACCCGCGATTTTAACGCCGACGACGTCCTGTTTTCCGTACTGCGCCAGATGGATCCTCAGCATCCTTATCACAAGGTGTCGCAGGGGAACTATGAGTACTTCCACGACGTGGGCCTCGATAAGCTGATTAAGTCGGTGAAAAAGGTCGATGACTATCACGTCCAGTTCGTACTTAACGAACCGAACGCGGCGTTTCTTGCCGACTGGGGAATGGACTTCGCCTCTATTCTGTCGGCGGAGTATGGCGAGGCGATGCTGAAGAAAGGGACGCCGGAAAACGTTGATAACTGGCCTGTCGGTACCGGACCCTATGCCCTGCAGCAGTATAAAGTGGATTCGCAAATCCGCTATATCGCCAATCCCCACTACTGGGAAGGCGAGGTGCCGACTAAGCACTTAATCTTTTCCATCACGCCAAACGTCGAGACACGCCTGGCGAAACTGCAGACTAACGAGTGCCAGATTATTCCTGCGCCTTCGCCGGTTCAGTTCCCGGTAATTAAGGGCAATAAAGATCTGGCGCTGCACGCCGTCGAGGCGCTGAACGTCGGCTACCTGGCGTTTAACACGGAGAAAAAACCGTTTGATAATGTGCTGGTGCGCCAGGCGTTAAACTATGCCACCGACAAGCAGGCAATCGTTAAGGCGGTGTTCCTCGATTCCGGTACGGTGGCGAAGTCACCGATCCCGTCCACCATGCTCGGGTATAAAAAAGACCTCCCGGACTACGACTACGATCCGCAGAAAGCGAAAGCGCTGCTCAAGCAGGCGGGTCTGGAGCAAGGGGCGGAAGTGACCCTGTGGTCGATGCCGGTTCAACGTCCGTACAACCCGAACTCAAAACGCATTGCTGAAATGATCCAAAATGACTGGGCGAAAGTCGGGGTGAAAGCGAAGATCGTCAGCTATGAGTGGGGCGAATACCTCGCCGGCATGCGTAAAGGTGAACACGATAGCGCGCTGTACGGCTGGATGTCGGACAATGGCGACCCTGACAACTTTGCCGGCACGCTGCTCAGCTGTGATAATATCCAGACCGGCTCTAACGCCGCCCGCTGGTGCGATAAGTCGTATGACGCGCTGGTGAAGAAAGCGCTGCTGGTGAGCGATCCGCAGGCGCGCGCCACGCTCTATGAACAGGCGCAAGAGATCTTCTACCAGCAGGCGCCGTGGATCACCCTGGCGACCGGCAAGACCTTCTATGCCACCCGCAGTAACGTCAGCGGCTACCGCGTGAGCATGATGGGCAGCGATTTTTCCAAAGCGAAGCTGAATTAAGCGAAAGGAGAACAGGATGGCACATCTGGATGAGGTTATCGTCAAAGTCGATGACACTATTGCCGAGGGGGTTATCGCTCATATGAATGAGCTGCTGATCGCCCTGAGCGATGACGCGCAACTCAGTCGTGAGGAGCGCTATACCCAGCAGCAGCGCCTGCGCACCGCTATCGCCCACCATGGCCGACAGCATCAGGAAGAGCAGGACGCGCGCCGCGAGCAGTTGACCAAAGGCGGCGCGATCCTCTGAAGAGGCGCTCAGAACTGGCGTCTGGCCACCAGCCAGGCGCCCACCACCAGCATCACCGCGCCGCATAATGGCCCGAGCAGCGCTCGCAGCGGTACGCCGTGGGCGCGAATTAAATCCATGATCAACCCGCCGACCAGCTGGCTGGCCACCAGTACCGCAATGGTGGTGGCCGCGCCGACGTTTTGATAGCCGCTGATGCTGGCAAAAACGAAAAAGGACCCCAGCAGGCCAGGGATCAGCGTCCACCACTTCACGCTCAGGGCCAGCTCCTGAAAGCCAGCGGCGCCCTGGCGCAGGAGCAACAGGATCACGAAAATAACGATACCCACCAGCGAATTGAGCAGCATGGCGATGAGGATCGTCGACGCCGACTGGGTGATGCGCACCATCAGGGTGTTCTGTAGTACCAGGCCTACGCCGGCGGCCACCAGACAGGCGAGGGTGAGCGACGCATTCATGCCTTACCGTCCGGTTCCTGGCGCGCATCCAGCTGCAGCTGCATAAAGGTGAGATCCAGCCAGCGGCCAAATTTGGTTCCCACCTGCGGCATCTGCCCGGTGGTGATAAAGCCCAGCGTTTCATGCAGGTGCAGCGAGGCGTGGTTCTGCGACTCGATCCCGGCGACCATCACATGTTTATTCAGCCGCCGCGCTTCGGCGATCAGCGCAACCAGCAGTTTGCGACCCAGGCCTTTCCCCTGATGGTCGGGGTGAACGTACACCGAATGCTCCACGGTGTGGCGAAAGCCGTCAAACGCGCGCCAGTCGCCAAAAGAGGAATAGCCGGTGATGACGCCGTTTTCCTCGCTCACCAGCACCGGAAAGCCGACCAGCTGGCGGGCTTCAAACCACGCGATGCGGTTGTCGGTATCCACGGTTTTATCATTCCAGATAGCGGCGGTATGCACGACGGCGTGGTTATAGATCTCGGCGATCGCCGCGCAATCGTCTTTAATGGCAGGGCGGATGGACATAGCAAACCTCAGTTATCGTACACTATAGTAGTACGTTATTATTACAATAATGAACGTCACGCTGTCATCCGTTTTCAGCGAAATATTGCTGATGGGCCAGGGGGGGCGCGGCCCAACGGGCGATTGTGTAATGCGTGCGCGCACACTATAGTGTTACGTTATGAATACTATAGAAGACAACCTCAATCAGCGCATCAGCGCGCGCATCCGCATCGAGCGCGAATCCCGCGGCTGGTCGCTGAACGACCTCGCCGAACGGGCCGGCGCCTCGCGGGCGATGATCCATAAGATCGAGCGCGGTGAAAGCAGCCCGACGGCCTCAATGCTGGGCCGCCTTTCCGGCGCCTTCGGGATCAGTATGTCAACGCTGATCGCCCGGGCGGAAATGCAGGAGGGCAAGCTGCTGCGTTTTGCCAGCCAGCCGGTATGGCACGACCCGCAAAGCCACTATCTCCGTCGCCACGTCTCGCCGCGCAGCGATCTGCCCATTGACCTGGTGCAGATCGAGCTGCCGCCCGGCAGCGATGTGCCGATGCCGGCCTCGTCCTACGCGCTGGCCCGCCAGCTGATTTGGCTGCAGCAGGGCGAACTGGTGTTCATGGAAGGGAATACCCGCCACGAGATGCAGACGGGGGACTGTCTGGAGCTCGGCCCGCCGAACGACTGCCGCTTTATCAATGAGTCCGCAGAGACCTGCGTCTATCTGGTGGTGCGCCTTAATCAATCGCCATCCGGCTCTTAATGTTAAAGCGCATTGCGCATAAAGCAGCTAGCCTCAGTACAGTCTGCTAACAAGAGGAGTTTACTATGACAGAACAACCGCAACGCCATCGCCGCTGGGTACTGGCTTCCCGTCCCCATGGTGAACCGACGGCAGAGCATTTCCGCCTGGAAGAGAGCGAGGTACCGACGCCAGGGCCGGGTCAGGTTCTGCTGCGTACCGTTTATTTATCGCTGGATCCCTATATGCGCGGGAGGATGAGCGACGCGCCGTCCTATTCACCGCCGGTGGCCATCGGCGCGGTGATGGTGGGCGGGACCGTGAGTCGCGTCGTGACCTCGCAGCATGATGATTTTCAACCAGGCGACTGGGTGCTGGGCTACAGCGGCTGGCAGGATTATGAGCTTTCCGACGGCAGCGGACTGGTGAAGCTGGGGGACAACCCGCAGCACCCGTCCTGGTCGCTGGGGGTTCTGGGGATGCCGGGCTTCACCGCCTACATGGGGTTGCTGGACATTGGCCAGCCGAAGGCGGGTGACACGCTGGTGGTCGCTGCGGCCACCGGGCCGGTGGGCGCCACGGTCGGACAGATCGGCAAAATTAAGGGCTGCCGTACCGTCGGCATCGCCGGCGGCGCGGAGAAGTGTCGCTATGCGGTTGACACCTTAGGCTTTGATGTCTGCCTTGACCATCGCGCAGCGGACTTTGCCGAACAGCTGGCCCAGGCCTGCCCGCAGGGCATTGACGTCTACTACGAAAACGTCGGCGGCAAGGTGTTTGACGCGGTGCTGCCGCTGCTGAATACCGCGGCCCGGGTTCCGGTCTGCGGGCTGGTGAGCGGCTATAACGCCACCGGTCTGCCGGATGGGCCGGATCGTCTGCCGTTGCTGATGGCGACCATCCTCAAGAAACGCATCCGGATGCAGGGCTTTATTATCGGCCAGGATTACGGGCATCGGATCGCGGAATTCCAGCAGCAGATGGGGCGCTGGGTGCAGGAGGGGAAAATTAAATATCGCGAACAGCTGATTGACGGTCTGGAGCAGGCGCCGCAGGCGCTGATCGGCCTGTTGAAAGGCGAAAACTTTGGTAAGGTGGTGATCCGCGTGTCGGCGGACGACTAATACGCCGGGTTTAGCCTGAATGCGCCTCTCTCCCGGCCGGGAAGAGAGGCGCTGCATGAATATCAGGCGTAAAAGGCTAACCGCTGGGCGAGCAGATCGACAAAGGCTTCGCGGTCCACATCCAGCAGCAGGGTGGTATTGGGCAGATTGCCGGTCAGATGGTAGTAATCGACCACCGTCATCCCCTGGGTATATTTTCCTTCCGTTTCCACGCCGACCCAGCGCTCGATAGTGGTAAAGAGCTCCGGCTTGAGGAGCCAGGCGATGGTGCAGGGGTCGTGGAGCGGCGCGCCGTCGAAGCCCCACTTTTCGTCCTTGTGGTAGGCCATAAAGAAGTCGAGCAATTCGGCGACGATGGTTGATACCGGATTGCCAATCTGGCGGAATCGCTCAATATCCGCAGGAAGGATCTGCGCCCGGTGGGTGACATCCAGGCCCGCCATCACCACCGGGATCCCCGACTGAAAGACCATCTCCGCCGCCTGCGGATCGACGTAGATATTAAACTCCGCCGCCGGCTGCCAGTTGCCCAGCCCCATGGCGCCACCCATGATCACGATGCGGGCGATCTTCGCGTGCAGCTCAGGATGGCTGGCGAGCAGCAACGCCACGTTCGTCTGCGGCCCGGTGGCTACCAGCGTCACCGGCTCCTGACTTTCGCGCAGCACCCTGGCCATCAGCTCGACGGCGGTGCAGTTTTGCGGCGAAAAGGCCGGCTCCGGCAGGTTCGGGCCATCCAGTCCGCTTTCCCCGTGCACATTATCGGCAATGATCAGATCGCGCATTAACGGCTTCCACGCGCCGCCGGCGACCGGAATATCCGCGCGGTTCAGCAAGGTCAGCATACGCAGCACGTTGCGCAGAGTCTTCTCCGGGGTCTGGTTGCCTGCGGAGGCGGTGACGGCTTTCACCTCCAGCTCCGGCGAGGCGAGGGCGAGGACCAGGGCGATCGCGTCATCATGTCCCGGATCGCAATCAATCATAATCGGCAGTGCCATAGCAGCTCCTTGTTGGCGTTGTTCTGTGACCAGACTAACGCTGCGGCGCGAGGCAGACGAGATAGTGTGCAGAATAGTGTGATGACAAGCACGGTTGCAGCGGCAATCGCACGGTTAGTCGCGGCGGTCCTGCGTCATCAGGCCTCGCCTTGCGATGGCGCAAGCTAGCGTCCGGCGCGGCGCGATAGAATAAAAATCGCTAATCCTTACGGATATTAATGGTTTGCTTTTCGGCGAGCGGATTCTTATCCTTAAGAAAACTCAAGAGGTTATGACGATGAAAGATGTAGTAGATAAATGCAGCACCAAAGGCTGCGCCATTGATGTCGGGACAATCATTGATAACGAGGACTGCGTCTACCGGGCTGAGAAGTTATTCCCGAGCCGCGAGGAAGCGGAGTCAACCGTAGCCGCCGTTCGCGAGCGTGCCGCCGCGGCGGCGCCGGCCAGTGAACCGCCGCAGGTTGACTACACGCTCGCCGCCGCCGGCGACGAGGTGAAGCTCGATCTGTCCATCGCCTTCTCCTGCCAGGCGGAAAAGATCATTTTCGAATTGTCCCTGAGAAACCTGCTTTAATCAGCGCCCCGGGCGCCAGCGCCTGAGGGTAACGCCTTCGCCCGCTGGTCCGCGGGCGAAGCCGGGCGTTACTCGAAGCGCCAGGCGAGGTTCAGCCCGATACCATAGTTGCGTCCCGGCGCGGGCTCGTAGTAGCGTCCGTTGGACTCGTTAACGATGACGGACCCGACGTATTCGCGGTCGAACAGGTTGTCGACCCGGCCGAACAGATCCATATCCATCCTGCCATAGCTCCACTTATAGCCGGTCGTCAGGCCGACCACCGTCCAGGAAGGGGCTTTGGCGGTGTTTTCGTCGTTCGCCATGATGTCGCTCATGTAGCGAATATCGCTCCCGGCGTACCAGCCCTGCTCCGGCTGATAGCCGAAGGAGGCGTAACCCATATTGCGCGCGATCCCCGGAATACGGTTGCCGTTGCAGCTGGCGTCGCCGCAGACGTTGGTGCGATAGGTCGCGTCCAGCCAGGTCCAGGCCGCCTTCAGGCGCCAGCTCTCGCCAAACTGCTGATCCAGTCCCAGCTCCATGCCCTGACGACGGGTCTTGCCGGCGTTTTTATAGCTGGTGCGCCCGCCGCTGCTGCTGTCGACCACGATCTCATTATCGGTATCAGTCTGGAACAGGGCGGCGGTGAGCAGCCCATTGCCGATCCGCGTCTTGCTGCCGATCTCCACCGTGTCGTTGGTGGAGGGCTTCAGGCCGAAATTAAGGCCGCTCTGGTTATCGGAGCGGTATGACAGTTCGTTGATGGTCGGCGTCTCGAAGCCGCGGCCGGCGGAGAGGTAGACGTTCCACGCGTCGGTCAGGGCATACTTCAGCGAGCCTGCGGGCAGCCATTTGTGATAGCTGGCATCGCCGCTGTCATCGCCATTGCCCGGCGTGATGTAGTAGTCATTCGAATCGAACCATACCGAGCTGTAGCGCACCCCGGCATCGAGCGAAAGTTTGTCGGTGAGCTGCCACTGGGTCTGCAGGTAAGGGTCGACGTTCCACATCAGGTTGCGTTCGTTACGACGCAGCGCGCCCTGTTCGCCATACTGCGGCGCGCCGTTGACCATCACAAAGTTTTCATAGCCTTTGCGGCGCTCGCTCATGTTCTCGTAGTCAAGACCGGCGGTCAGGGTGACCGGCACCAGCAGCTCCCCGCGATGGGTCAGCCGGGTATCGATCCCCTGGTAGTGGCGGGTGAGGTCAATCACCCCGCCGGCGTGGCTCGGCTTCAGCTGCGGCGCGCGCGGGATCGACTGGAACTGGGTGGTTTCGCGTTCCCCGGCGTACATCATGACGCTGAGATCGTCCTGGGCGCTCAGCTGGCGCTCATAGCGCAGACCTGCCTGGGTCTGCCGGGTATTTTTGCGGGTATTATACTGGTCGCCGCGCGGCGACTGGCGCGGGTTATCGCGCCATTCATCGGCGGTTAATCCGCCGGCGTCATTGGCTTTGATATCGACACTATTCAGCAGCAGAGTCAGCTTACTGACGTCGTTGATACGCACCCCCAGCCGGGCGTTGGCCAGATTTTTGCGCGCGCCGCTGTGATCGCGATAGCCGTGGGTGGTGAAGCGGTTAGTCGACACCGTGTAATCCACATCGCCCGCGTGGCTGCCGTCGCCAACGGCGCCGGTGGCTTTCATTCCATAGTGCCAGGTGCCAAAGCTGCCATAGTAGCTGCTGGCTTCCACGGTGGGCGGCTGGGTGCCGGTCTGGCTGGTGACGTTGATCACCCCGCCGGACGAGTTACCGTAGAGGGCAGAGAAGGGGCCGCGCAGCACCTCAATGGTGTCGACGCTGCCGATATCGATATTGGACGTCTGCCCCTGGCCGTCGGGCATGGTCGCCGGAATGCCGTCCACATAGATGCGCAGCCCGCGCACGCCGTAGGTGGAGCGGGAGCCAAAGCCGCGAATCGACAGCTGCAGATCCTGGGCATAGTTTTGCCGGTTCTGCACCTGCAGGCCCGGCACGGCGCCTAGCGATTCAGAAAGGTTGACGCGCGGCGCGGCCTGGCGCATCTCATCCCCATTGACCACGCTGACGGCGGCGGGGGTATCCAGTTCAGAAACGGTGGTTGGCGCAGCGGTCACCACCATGGTTTGTTCATCGGCGGCCTGGGCGGCGGCGATGAGCGGCAGCAGCAGGGCCGGCAAGGCCGCATGTCGCACGGATAGGATTTTCATCGATAGTACTCGGGAGACGAACCAAATGGAACATATGTATATATGTTACCCCGTTTGTAAAATATTTGAAAATTATTAACTGCCGTTGGTTAACGGATAGTGCTCAAGGCTGACGAATTTACCGAACAACAACAATTAGCGCTCCACTTTAATAAGAATAATGATTACTATTCTCATTCAAAACAAGGTAGAGCCATGACTTTGCCGCCGGAAGCGATGTCGGGTCAGCACATACAGGTTTATCAAAGGGAGTCGTCATGTCATTACGTCAGTTTGCCGCGCCGCGTCTGCGCCATTCACTGTTATTCACTTCTCTGCTGCTGGCAGGCAGCTTTAGCGCCAACGCCGCGGAAGAGATGCTGCGCAAGGCCGTCGGAAAAGGGGCCTACGAAATGGCCTACAGCCAGCAGGAGAACGCGCTATGGGTTGCCACTTCGCAGAGTCGTTCGCTGGACAAGGGCGGGATTGTGTATCGTCTTGACCCCACCACCCTCGACGTGACGCAGATTATTCACAACGATCTGAAGCCGTTCGGCGCCGCTATCAACCATGCCACCGGTACGCTGTGGTTTGGCAATACCGTTGACAGCACCGTCACCGCCATTGACGCCAAAACCGGCGCCGTGAAGGGGCGACTGGTGCTGGACGAGCGTCAGCGCAGTGAAACCGTGCGCCCGCTGCAGCCGCGCGAGCTGGCGGTCAATGAGCAAACCAACACCGTCTACATTACCGGTCTGGGCAAAGAGAGCGTGATTTGGGTGGTGGACGGCGCTACCCTGAAGCTGAAAACGACCATTACCGGCACCGGGGCGATGGCCACCGGCCTGGCGATCGACCCGCAGAATAAGCGTCTCTATACCACCAACGCCGACGGCGAACTGCTGACCATCGACAGCGAGAACAACACCATTGTGTCGCGCAAAAAATTGCTGGATGACGGCAAGGCGCATTTCTACCTTAACCTGAGCCTCGATACCGCCGGCCACCGCGCCTTTATTACCGACAGCAAGCAGCCGGAAGTGCTGGTGGTCGATACCCGCGACGGTAAGGTGCTGGAGAAAATCGCCGCGCCGGAATCGCTGGCGGTGCTGTTCAACCCCACCCGCAACGAAGCCTATGTGACGCATCGTAAAGCGGGGGAGGTGAGCGTTATCGACGGCAAGAGTTATAAGGTGGTGAAGACCTTTAAAACGCCGACCCATCCCAACAGCCTGGCGCTCTCTGATGACGGCAAAACGCTGTACGTCAGCGTGAAACAAGCTTCCAGCCGTGAGAAAGAGGCCACCGCCCCGGACGATGTGATCCGCATCGCGCTGTAAGGTCCCCGGGCGCGACGACCACTGCCACCGGTGGTCGCGCCCGGCATCTCACCCTCTGTTACAAACGCGTATTGGCCTGATAAACCAGATGGTTATACACTTACCCCTTTCCCGCCTCGCGCGGGCAGTGGTAATCAGTGGAGATAAAATGAAAAAGCCATTCATGGTGATTTGCGCCGGCGCGATGCTGGCCTTGCTGGCAGGCTGTTCGTCCAACTACGTTATGACCACCAAAAGCGGTCAGACGATCGTGACTCACGGCAAGCCGCAGCTGGATAAAGAAACGGGGATGACCAGCTATATCGATGAGTCTGGTAATAAGCGGGAGATTAATAGCAGCGACGTGTCGCAGTTGGTTGAGGATAACTAAGTCCTGACCTCCCGGTTTGCCCGCGATGGACAAACCGGGAGTCCTGCCATTTACTGCTTGAGCGTCGGCGCTGTGCTGTGAATCGCATGCACGCGCTTACGCACGCCAAACCAGCCCGCCACCAACAGCACCGCCAGCAACGGGATGGAGCCAATGGTATAGGTGCCGTTCGGATAATCGAAGGCCATCAGCACCAGCACGCTAAACAGGAACAGCAGCGTCAGCCACGAGGTGAACGGCGCCCCCGGCATTCTGAAGCTCACCTGAGCCGCTTTCCCTTCCTTAATCGCTTTGCGCAGACGCATCTGACACACCACGATAAAGCCCCAGGAAGCAATGATCCCCAGCGAAGCGACGTTGAGGACGATCTCAAACACCTGCGACGGCACCAGATAGTTGAGGAACACCCCGACCACGTACACCGCCAGCGTCGCCAGGATCCCGGCGTAAGGGACGTGGTGACGGCTCATCTTCGACATGAACTTCGGCGCGGAGCCCCCCATCGACATGGAGCGCAGAATACGTCCGGTGCTGTAGAGGCCGGAGTTAAGGCTGGAGAGGGCGGCGGTTAATACCACGATGTTCATCACGCTGCCGATGTACGGCACGCCCAGTTTTGAGAAGAAGGTAACAAACGGGCTCTGTCCCGCCTGGTAGGCGTTCCACGGCAGCAGCAGCACCAGCAGCACCACCGACCCAACGTAGAACAGGCCGATACGCCAGATCACGCTGTTGATGGCCTTCGGCACCATCCTCTCCGGATCTTTACACTCACCGGCCGCGGTGCCCACCAGCTCAATGGAGGCGAAGGCGAAGACCACGCCCTGCACCAGCACCAGCGCCGGCAGGAGGCCGTGCGGGAAGAAGCCGCCGTTATCGGTGATCAGGTGGAAGCCTGTGGCATTACCGTCCAGCGGCTTACCGGAGCCGAGGAAAATGGTACCGACCACGAGAAACGCGACGATCGCCAGTACTTTGACCAGTGCGAACCAGAACTCCATCTCGGCGAACCACTTCACGCCGATCATGTTCATGGTGCCAACGATGGCTAGCGCGCCAAGGGCGAAGACCCACTGCGGCACATCGCCAAAGGCGCCCCAATAGTGCATATACAGCGCCACGGCGGTGATATCGACGATCCCGGTCATTGCCCAGTTAACGAAGTACATCCAGCCGGCCACGTAGGCGGCTTTTTCGCCGAGGAATTCCCTGGCATAAGAGACGAAGCTGCCGCTCGAGGGGCGGTGGAGAACCAGTTCGCCGAGCGCGCGAAGAATAAAGAAAGAGAAGATGCCGCAGACCAGATAGACCAGTGCGAGCGCTGGCCCTGCCATTTGTAAACGTGCCCCGGCGCCGAGGAACAAACCGGTACCGATGGCGCCGCCGATGGCGATCATCTGTACCTGACGGTTGCCCATCGCTTTGTGATAACCCGCTTCGTGTGAGTTGAGCCAGTGGCGTTTTGCAGCATGGTGCTCCGCTGCAGTGTCGTGTTTCGTATTCATTGATGTATCAGTTTCCTGTCAATGCCCATGTTTGCAGCCGGTGTGGAGGACGGCTGGCACATTATGCTGGCTTTCTCATCATTCTGACGTAGGAGATAAGCTCAGACATGGCGCTGAATCCTACACGTAACCTAATAGTTACGCACCTAAAACATTTACCGATAGCATTTGACAGATTTATCAATGAGATCAGCGTCGCAGAGTTTCCCGCAACAGAATGAAAGCGCTGGTATGTTGGCGTCGACTGGGGTAATAGCGAGGCTGTCCGGGGACGGCGTGGGGCCAGTTCGCCTGCTGGCGCATTCGTTGGTCACAGGCGATAGCCAGCTGTTCGCCGAGTCGCAGCCCAGCGTTTAACCGGTCATCGACGACCACCGTTTGGCCATTATCATCAGTGCTTTTGATGTTAATATCCGGATATTCCAGCATAAATGGCTTCAGCGTCAGTCACGGCGGGGATGCGCAGACGGGAGAAGCATGACGCCTGCCTGCCGAAGAGCAGAATGAACAGAGCGGTTAAGCCTTAGTGTTTAATTCATTCTGGCGGCGCAGGTATTGTAAGATGCAAGATCAGACCCATAGCGCCAGGCGACCCCACACAATGACCCCCTTACAGTTTCATAAATATCACGGACTGGGTAATGATTACCTGGTATGCCATCGCGCCGTTGCCGACCAGCTGAGCAACGAGCATATTCGAATTCTGTGCCATCGCCACTATGGCGTTGGTTCCGATGGTCTGCTGATCGACAGCGGCGATCAAACCCATCCCACGCTGCGTATTATCAATCCGGACGGCTCCGAGGCGGAGAAAAGCGGTAATGGGCTACGGATCTATGCGCGCTATCTGTTTGATAGCGGTCGCGTCGGCCATGAGCCTTTTTTAGTGCACACGGCGGGCGGAGATGTCTATTGCACCGTGGAGAGTGATTTTCATCAGATTAGCGTGGATATGGGGCGGGCGAATTTCAATCCGGCGGCGTTACCCGCCTTAGTGAATTTGCCCGAGGCGGTGAATTATCCGTTGACGCTGGCGGATGAAACCCTGTCCGTCGTGCTGGTCTCCATGGGCAATCCCCACTGCGTTGTCCTCGTGGATAAGCTCGACCTGGAACAGGTTCATCGTTTAGGACCGCAAATTGAACATCATCCCTTATTCCCCAAACGCTGCAATGTGCAGTTCGTGGAAATTGTCGATCGCCATACGCTGAAGATTGGTATCTGGGAGCGGGGCGCCGGGTTTACGATGGCCTCCGGGAGCAGCAGCTGCGCGGCGGCCAGCGCCATGCGCCGGTTAGGGAAGGTGGACGATCGGGTGGATGTCAACATGCCAGGCGGCCAGCTGTGCATCACCTTCGGCGCGGATTTTCAGGTGAATATGCGCGGTCCGGTGCATAAGATCGCCAGCCTGACGCTGGATAAAGACTGCTTTGTTGGCGGCAGCGCCATCTTTACTGGCGCGGCATGACAGGTGGGGCGATCAGCCGGAAATTTTTTGCCTTTCGCTTGCTGGCGTAAGCGGCTGTACATACTGCCTTTTCCCATCCGGGCAAAGGCGGCGAACAACGGGAATGGCTACCAGGGAGAATCAGAGATGAACATCAACGTGGTCGGCACCAGCGGCTCAGGTAAATCCACCCTGGCTCGTCGCCTGGCGCACAGGCTGGGGCTGCGCTGGATCGAACTGGATCGCCTGTACTGGCGGCCAAACTGGCAGGGCACGCCTGATGAGGCGTTTTTCGCCGCCATTGCCGCCGCGACGGCCACCCCGGGCTGGGTGCTGGACGGCAACTACAATCGCAGCCGCGGGGTCAAATGGCGCGAGGTGGATCTGGTGATCTGGCTGGATTATGGCCTCTGGCGCACGCTGCGCCAGGCGGTGTGGCGGGCCGCGAGCCGGGCGTGGCGACAACAGGAGCTATGGCCGGGCACCGGCAACCGCGAGAGTTTCCGCCGTTCGTTCTGCAGCCGGGAATCCATCATCCTCTGGACGCTGAAGACCTGGCGGCAGAATCGTCGACGCTATCTGGCCGATATGCAGGATCCGCAATATCGGCATATTCGCTTCGTCCGGCTGCGCAGTCCGCGGCAGGCTGAGGCGCTGCTCCGCGAGCTGGAAGCGCAGCGGTCAGGCGGGCATATCTAATTTTCAGCAGTACACATGTGAATTAATTGTTTCTCAATAGTTAGCAGAGATTTTAATAATGCAGGTACGTACTTTCATATGAGCCTGCGAAATGTCTTATCGAATCAGTATCCTGGATAAAAGTCCGCTTGCCGCCGGGGAAACCGCCGCGCAGGCGCTGGCGCGCACATTAACGCTGGCGCAACACGCCGAAGCCTGGGGCTATCACCGCTTCTGGGTCGCCGAACACCACAATACCGATCAGCTGGCGAGCCCCTCTCCGGAGCTGGTTATCGCCTGGCTGCTGGGCCACACCCGGCGCATTCGTCTTGGGTCCGGCGGCGTCATGCTCCAGCACTACAGCCCCTATAAAGTCGCGGAAAACTTTAACCTGCTGGCCGCCCTCGCGCCGGGTCGCATCGATCTCGGGGTGGGCAAGGCGCCTGGCGGCCTGCCGCTCTCCACCCGCGCCCTGCAGCAGGGCCTGCATCAGGAGGAGAAAGGGACCTTTGCCGATCAGCTGGCGCAGCTGGATAACTGGCTGTCACTGACTGAGCCAGGGGGAGAGGAGAGCCTGCGCGCCACGCCGATCCCGCCGCGCCGGGCCGACGGATTTCTGCTCGGCGCCAGCCTGGAGAGTGCGGAACTGGCCGCCCGTCTTGACTGGAACTTTGTCTTTGCGGCCCATCTCAATGGCGACAGCGCGCTGCGCCGCACGGTGATCAACCGCTGGCGCGAGCTCAGCCCGCGTGAGGCGATCGTCGCCGTGCAGGTGGTGGTGGCTGACGATCCGGCCACCGCCGCTGCGCTGGCGCAGCAGGTCGAGGTGTGGGGCGTCGAGCTGGAGAACGGCCAGCGGGTGACCGTCGGCAGTGAGGCTCAGGCCGTCGCCTTTGCCCGCCAGGCTGGCAGCCGGCCGACACGCATCCACCGCCGCGAATCTTCACTGATCTCCGGTACTCCCGAACAGGTTAAAGCCCGGCTTGACGCGCTGCAGGCGGAAGATCAGCTGGATGAATTAATCATTGATACCCCCATTAGCGACGGGCCTGCGCGCCTGCGCTCCCTGCGCCTGCTGGCGCAGGCTCACTACGGCAAGGAGGTGCTGAATGTCCTTTGAACAACAACTGATTAGCTGGCGGCGCGAGCTGCACCAGAACCCGGAGCTCTCCCTACAGGAAGTAGCCACCACCGCGCGGATCCGCGACTGGCTGCAGAGCGGCGGGCTGACTCTGCTGCCCTTCGATCTGAAAACCGGGCTGGTCGCCGAAGTCGGCAGCGGCGACAAGGTGATTGCCCTGCGGGCGGACATCGACGCGTTGCCCATCGAGGAGGCGACCGGTCTGCCTTACCGCTCGCAAAATGAAGGGGTGATGCATGCCTGCGGCCACGATATTCACACCAGCGTGATGCTGGGGGCGGCGCTGCTGCTGAAGGATCGGGAAGCGGAACTCCCGGGGCGGGTACGGATCCTGTTTCAGCCGGCGGAAGAAAATTTTGGCGGCGCGAAAACCCTGATCCGCGCCGGGGCGCTGGAGGACGTGTCGGCGATCTTTGGTATGCACAATGAGCCCGGCCTGCCGGTGGGCGAATTTGCCACCCGCGGCGGCGCGTTCTACGCCAACGTCGATCGCTTCGTCTTCAAAGTGACCGGGAAGGGGGCGCATGCCGCCCGCCCACATGAAGGAAAGGATGCGATCCTGCTGGCCAGCCAGCTGGTGACGGTGCTGCAGAGCGTGGCCAGCCGGGAAGTGAACACCCTCGACTCAGTGGTGCTCAGCGTGACGCGGGTCCAGGGAGGCAATACCTGGAACGTGCTGCCGGAGAGCGTCGAACTGGAGGGGACGCTGCGCACCCACAGCAGTGAAGTGCAGCAGCGGGTCAAGGCCCGGGTCAGCGAGATCGCGGCCGGTTTCGCCAGCGCCTTTGGCGCACAGATTGACGTCTTCTGGTATGCCGGCCCGACGGCGCTGGTCAATGACGCCCGCTGGGCCGACTTCGCCAGCGACGTGGCGGCCCAGGCCGGGTACCGCACCCATCACGCCGATCTGCATCTCGGTGGCGAAGATTTTGCGGTCTATCTTCAGCATATTCCCGGGGCGTTCGTCAGCATCGGCAGCGCCAGCGAATATGGTCTGCACCATCCGGCATTTAATCCGGATGAACGGCTGATTGCGCCCGCGGCGCATTATTTCGCCCGGCTCGCGGAAGAAGCGTTACAACACATTTAACGGATGGCAGGGGAAAGGGTAGCTATGTCTGAAAATCGACAATTGCGTCTGGGAACCATATTACATGGTGCATCGGGAAATATGTCCGCATGGCGTCATCCGGCGGCCCAGGCCGACGCCAGTATTAATTTTGATTTTGTTACAGAGACGGCGTTAAAAGCGGAAGCGGGTAAGCTGGATTTTATTTTTGTCGCCGACGGTTTATATATTAATGAAAAATCGATTCCCCATTTTTTAAATCGCTTCGAGCCCTTAACGGTGCTTTCCGCGCTGGCCGCGGTTACCCGGCGGCTGGGGCTGGTGGGGACCTTATCCACTTCGTACAGCGAGCCGTTTACCTCCGCCCGACAGTTCGCCAGCCTTGACCATTTAAGCCAGGGGCGGGCGGGCTGGAACGTGGTCACTTCGCCGCTGGAAGGGTCGGCGAAAAACTTCTCCCGGGCCCAGCATCCGGATCATGCGCTGCGCTATCGCATTGCCGATGAATATCTGCAGGTGGTGAAAGGCTTATGGGATTCATGGGAAGAGGACGCCTTTGTGCGCAATAAGGAGACTGGCCAGTTCTTTGATAAAAATAAACTGCATACGCTCGATCACCATGGCGATTTCTTTAAAGTGGCCGGGCCGCTAAATATTGCCCGCACGCCACAGGGACGGCCGATTATTTTCCAGGCCGGCGCGTCGGACGACGGCAAGAAATTAGCCGCACGCCACGCCGATGCCATTTTTACCCATCAGGAATCGCTGGCCGAGGCGCAGGCATTTTATCAGGATGTCAAAAGCCAACTCAGCGCATATCAGCGCACCCCGGACCAACTGCATATCTTCCAGGGCGTCAGCGTCATTGTCGGAGATGACGCCGAGGATGCGGAACGTCAGTACCAGACTACCGCGGCGCTGGTTTCCATCGAAGATGCGCTGAACTATCTTGGGCGCTATTTCGAGCACCATGATTTTTCGCAGTACCCGCTTGATGAACCGTTCCCGGATATTGGCGACCTGGGACAAAACAGCTTCCGCAGCACCACCGACGAGATTAAACGTCACGCCCGCGAGCGGGGATTAACCCTGCGCCAGGTGGCCCTGGAGGCCGCGAGCCCACGTCCGCGCTTTACCGGCACCGCCAGCGATGTCGCCGATGGCCTGCAGCTGTGGTTCGAACAGCGCGCGGCGGACGGTTTCATCATTCAGGGCGGCACGCCGGAAACCTTCCCGCGCTTTGTTGACGAGGTGGTGCCTCTGTTACAGGCGCGCGGTCTGTTCCGTCGCGACTATCCGGGCACCACCCTGCGGGAAAGTCTGGGCCTGGCGCTACCCGCTAATCAATTCCAAAAATAAGAAAAGAGAATCACGCTATGCAGAAAACAACACTCTTGCTGGCCGTCGCGTTGGCATTTAGCGCCTCGTCGTGGGCACAGGACGTCAAGATCAATGGCACCGGGGTAAGCCTGGAGGCCAACAAAACGCCGATTCACACAGCGAAAAACCCGAAGGCCATTGCCCTGTTGCCGAAAGATCTGCATCTGGCGGTGCCGGGGAAATTCACCGTCGCGGTGGCGGCCCTGAACTCACCGCCGCTGACGGTCTTCGCCGATGACAACAAAACCCTGCTCGGCAGCGAGGCGGATATCGCCCGGCTGGTGGCGGAGAGTCTCGGGCTGGAGGTGAACGTAGTTCCCACCTCCTGGGAAGACTGGCCGCTGGGAGTCACCTCCGGCAAATATGATGCCGCGATCAGCAATATTACCGTCACCAAAGAGCGAAAAGAGAAGTTCGATTTCGCCACCTACCGCAAAGATTCGCTGGGCTTCTACGTCAAAAGCACCAGTCCGCTGAACAAAATTGACAAGGCGGAGGACATCGCCGGGCTGAAGATTATCGTCGGCTCCGGTACTAACCAGGAGGCGATCCTGCTGGCGTGGAACGCGGAGAACGTCAAGAAGGGGCTGAAGCCGTTTACCCCGGTTTACACCAAGGATGATGCCGCCCAGACGCTGGCGCTGCAGACCGGGCGAGCCGACGCCTTTTTCGGCCCTAACGTAATTGGCGCATGGAAGGCGGCGCTGACCGGCAAAACCAAACTGGTGGGCAGCGTCGACGGCGGCTGGCCGAAAGCGGCGCATATCGCGGTAACGCTGAAAAAAGACAGCGGGCTGGTGAATGCCGTCCAGGCGGCGCTGAACGGCGCTATCGCCAGCGGGGACTACGCCAAAGTGCTTAACCGCTGGGGAGAAGGGGTGGAAAGCATACCGCAATCGGAAATCAACCCGCCCGGGCTGGGCGACTGACAGGAGGCGCGATGAGCGAAGCATTCCGCGATATTTCTCCGGACGCCCCGGAGCTGCAGCCGATTATTAGCGGGCTGTTTGCTGAATACGCCGCCCGCTACGGCGACTATTTTTCCCGCGATGCGGAAGTGGAGTTGAGCGAGTGGTATTTGCCGCCGCAGGGGCTGTTTATCGTCCTTGAGCGTGAGGGCGAAATTATCGCCACCGGCGCTTATAAACCTAAGGATCGCCACACCGCAGAGATCAAACGTATCTGGACGCACCGCCGTCTGCGCCAGCAGGGGCTGGCGGCGAAAGTAGTTCAGGAGCTGGAGCGGCGGGCGGTGCTGGCCGGGTACAGCCATATCTACCTGACCACCGGCTTCCGCCAGCCGGAGGCGGTAAAGCTCTATCTCAGCCAGGGGTATGAGGCGCAGTTTGACCTCGCGCGAGACCCGGAAGAGTACAGTCAGCCGCCTTACGATGGCCGGCTGCGGTTCACTAAAGCGCTGGCGGTGAGCGCCTTTAGCCACAGCGCCTGAGGAGGCATTATGCATACATCTGAAACGATAAAAGTGGTGCCGGCGCGCTATCCGCTGCGGGTGGTGGGAGCCCTGGTGGCCCTGCTGGTGCTGGCGGTAGTGATCCAGTCGGTGGCCTTCAACCCGCGCTGGGAGTGGGGCGTCTTCGCCCGCTGGTTCTTTGACCCGGTGATCCTCGAAGGGCTGGGACAAACCCTGCTTCTGACCCTGCTCGGCACGGTGCTGAGCGTGATCTTCGGCGGCCTGCTGGCGCTGGCCCGCTTGTCCTCATCCTGGCTGCTCAGCAGCCTCGCCTGGAGCTATATCTGGCTGTTTCGCTCGCTGCCGCTGATTGTAGTGCTGATCATTCTCTACAACTTCTCCTATCTTTACGACACCCTGTCGCTGGGGATCCCGTTTACCGGCGTCACCTGGGCCAGCTACCAGACGATAAACGTGCTGGGGCAATTCTCCACGGCGGTGGTGGGCCTGACCTTGGTGCAGAGCGCCTATACCGCGGAGATTATTCGCGGCGGCTTCCTCGGCGTTGACCATGGGCAGTATGAGGCCGCTGCCGCGCTGGGGCTGCCCGCCTGGCGACGCACGCTGCGCATTATTTTGCCGCAGGCGCTGCGCACCATTCTGCCATCCGGCTTCAATGAGATCATCAGTCTGGCGAAAGGAACGGCGATGGTGTATGTCCTGGCGATGCCGGAGCTGTTCTACACCATCCAGATGATCTACAACCGTACCCAGGAGGTGATCCCGCTGTTGATGGTCGGCGCCGCCTGGTATCTGGCGATCACCAGCGTTCTCTCCGCCATTCAGTACCTGGTGGAACGTGGCCTGGCGCGCAGCGAGCGCCGCTCGGCGGTGAACAGCGCCCGCAGCAGCCGTCTGAATCAACCCGCACGTCAACCACAGCCCCAGGAGGCCGTCCATGCCCAGCTCTCGTAATGGCCATATCTCTATCACCGGCGTCAGCAAATACTATGGCCGCCACAAAGCGCTGGACGATGTGTCCTTGGAGATACCTCCGGGCACAGTGACGGTGATCCTCGGCCCTTCCGGTTCGGGCAAGTCCACGCTGCTGCGCACCATTAATCACCTCGAGCGCGTTGATGAAGGGTTTATTCAGATTGATGGCGACTATATCGGCTATCGCCGCAAAGGCGACAAGCTGTATGAGATGAAAGAGAAGGAGATCCTCCGCCAGCGGATCAACGTCGGTTACGTGTTTCAGAACTTTAACCTGTTTCCGCACCTGACGGTGCTGGAGAACCTGATAGAGGCGCCGATCGCCCACAAGCAGGTCACGCGCAAAGAGGCCATTGCCCGTGCCTGGGAGCTGCTGGACGTGGTCGGACTGCGCAATAAAGCAGATGCCTGGTCGCGGCATCTCTCCGGTGGCCAGCAGCAGCGTATCGCTATTGCCCGGGCGCTGGCGCTGGACCCGCGGGTGATCCTGTTTGATGAGCCCACCTCGGCGCTGGATCCGGAGCTGGTGGGCGAGGTGCTGGATGTCATCAAGAAGCTGGCGCGCTCTGGCACCACTCTGGTGGTGGTCACCCACGAGGTTGGCTTTGCCCGCGAGGTGGCCGATCAGGTGGTGTTTATGGTCGACGGCAGGATCGTCGAGCAGGGCAGCAGCGACGAGGTGCTCAACCATCCTCAGCATCCGCGTACCCGGCAGTTTTTATCCAGGGTGCTGCCGTCATGAACAGAGCGATAGCGACCCTTGTATTCAGCGCCCTGGCGCTGGACGCTCACGCGGCGCTGGATCTGCGCGCCAATGAGCAGCCATTGCCGGTCACCCGCGACCCGCAGGCGATAGCGAAAATTCCACCGGGCTATCGCTTCGTGGAACCGGGGACGCTGACGGTAGCGATCTCGGCGCTCAATTCTCCGCCGCTGGCGCTGCTTGCCAGCGACAACCGCACGCGGATCGGCAGCGACCCGGATATAGCCCGCCTGCTGGCCGGGAGCCTTGGCCTGAAGCTCAGGCTGGTGCCCACCGCGTGGGAGGACTGGCCGCTGGGCATCGCCGCCGGCCGCTACGATGTTGCGCTGATCAATATCGCGGTAACCGAGAAGCGCAAAGAGAAGTTCGATTTCGCCACCTACCGAGTGGACTCCCTGGCCTTCTCGGTTAAATCCACCAGCGACATCGCCGCGGTAAACGGACCCGCAGACCTCGCCGGGCGCAAAGTGATCGTCGGGTCCGGCACCAACCAGGAGCGGATCTTGCTGGGCTGGAATGAGGACAACCGGGCCGCCGGGCGGCCGCCGGCCCAGCCGGTCTACCTGACCGATGATGCCTCCGGCAACCTCTATATCCAGTCCGGGCGGGCGGATATCTTTTTCGGTCCGCAGTCGGTGGCCGCCTATAAAGCGGCCCTTAATGGCCAGACCCGGGTGGTAGGCCTGGGGCCGAAAAAAGCGTGGGTGGCGACGACCACTAAAAAAGGTAACGGTTTGGTCTTTGCCCTGCAGGCAGCCCTCGACGGGGCGATCGCCCGCGGTGAATATCAGCAGGTGCTGGCGCGCTGGGGAGAGCAGGGCGAAGCGGTGGCGCAGTCGGTGGTCAACCCGCCGGGGATCACCTACTAACCACCCGGGCCATGGTATGCCGTTTGGGTGAGCGGTAATTTTCTGCCTACACTTAGGCTTTATCCTGGAGGCAGACCATGATTACCGTTTATGGCGTGCCGGGATGGGGCTCGACGATTAGCGAGCTGATGCTCTCCCTGGCCAATATTCCCTACGAGGTGGTTGACGTTGAGGGCTTTGACCAGCCCGGCCCGGCGCGCGAGCGCCTGCGGCAGATTAACCCGCTATGTCAGGTGCCCACCCTGAGGCTGGCCGACGGCAACATCATGACCGAAACCGCCGCCATCGCGCTGATGATCCTCGACCAGCGTCCCGACCTGGCCCCCGCGCCGGGGACGCCGCAGCGTCAGCAGTTTCAGCGCCTGCTGGTTTGGCTGGTGGCTAATGTCTATCCCACCTTTACCTATGCCGATTATCCGGAACGCTGGGCGCCCGCCGCGGCGGAGCAGCTGGTGGAGAATTGTCGCCAGTACCGGAAAAATCTCTATCTCTGGTTCGAACAGCAGCTTGCCGCCGGGCCGTGGGCGCTGGGCGCGTCGGTAACGTTGCTGGATTGCTATATCGCGGCGATGTACAGCTGGGGGCCGCGGCAGGCGTGGTTTGACGACCACGCGCCAAAATTCGCCGCCGTCGCCCGGGCGGTCTACCAGCGACCGGAGCTGGCCGCGACGCTGCGCCGTAACAAGCTGATTTAACGCACGCGATGCCAACCATAACGGCCATTGTGTGGTAGCGTTATGGCTCTGACCACAAGGAGTCTTTGCTATGCCGCATGTAGATATTAAATGTTTTCCCCGTGAACTGACTGAGGAACAAAAAACCGCACTGGCCGCCGACATTACCGAGGTGCTGATCCGTCATCTGAACAGCAAAGAGAGCGCCGTCAGCGTCGCGCTGACTCAGGTCGAGCCGGACGCGTGGCAGGCGGTGTGGGATAGTGAGATCGCCCCGCAGATGGCGCAGTTGATTAAGAAGCCGGGTTATAGCATGTAATTGCCACTGGCGGGCATGATGCCCGCCAGTGACGCTCGGTCAGAACCAAATCTCCGTCTGCACGCCGAAGTTCCATGTCCCGCCAGCGGTAAAGCCTTTGCTGCCGAAATCATCGTTGATCGCATAACGATCCAGGTCTTTATCCCAGTTCATCCACGTGACAAAGAAACGTATCTCCGGCCGCGCTTTGATATCAAACACATCGCCCACTTTAAAGGTGGGGGCGAAGGTCAGCTTGTAGAAATCACCGCGCACCGCCTGATACTGATAAACGTTGTCATTATAGCGATAGCTGCGCCCGTTCGGATTGAGATCCATATACTGCCACGAGGCCTCATACAGCAGGGCGAAGTGAGCGGAGATCCCTTGCGATACCCGCAGGTTAAACGTCGCCCAGTCGTAGCGGTCGCCGTCGCGATAGCGGTCTTCGCTGTGCTGGGCGATCACCGACGGCGCCAGCTGCCAGTTTTTCCCCAGCGGCAGGATCCCGTACGACGCAAAGCGCAGGGAGGCCGCGTTCTCGGTCAGGTCGCCATCGCTCCCCGGCTGACGCGCTTCGGCGCCCAGCCCGACGCCGTACTGCAGGGCGCTTTCCGACACCCCCGGCGCCAGGCCGTAGAACTGCTGTTTGTCGTGGAGGGCCAGCATCGTGTAGTAGCCGTTTTTGGCGGTGTTATCGCTGCGCAGGGCATAGCTCCCGGTGGTCGAGGTATTATCTTTCAGGTCATCGTTGCCCTGGGCGGTCATCACCGTGGTCATCAGCTGCCAGTTGCCGTAAAAATGGTTTGCGGTGAACAGCAGATTCTGGATGTCATTATCCGCGTAATTATCGCTGCCAAGGTCGCCGAAGTTACGCGCATACACCGAATAATCGCCGCGCAGGCCGCTTCCCCAGTCGACATCATTGATTCCGCCGCCGGTGCCACCGAGGAACATGATGTCGCTATCGGTAAAGTGGATATCGAAGTTATCCCGATCGAAGCGCTTGCCGGCCCAGATCGAGGCGCGTTTTAACGGCCCGGTGAACTCGGCGAAGTCGCCCATCTCGACGTACAGCTGACGAATGTTCAGATGGTGGCTGTCGTTGTCCTGAACCCACGGATCCGGGTTGGTGGCCCCGTCGGCGAGCATGGTCTTAAAGCGCGCCCATGAGCCATCGTTGAAGGTAAGCTTTTTGCCAAAGCTCAGCTCTGCGTAATTATCTTTTTCGTTGCCGAGACGACCGACGTGGGCATCGCCGTTGAGCGAACTGGCCGGGGAGATACCTGGCCCGCCGCGGGCGCCTTTGCCGTGGCTGTTGACTAACATTCCGGAACGGGCGTAGGCGTTGAACTCGAAGCCATCGCTGAGGCTGCTTTTCGCCAACTGTTTGTCGGTGTCCTGCTGCTTTTGCTCGGTCGCTGCGGTGCGCTGACTGAGCGCCTGCACCTGCTTTTCCGCTGCCGCCGCGCGCTGTTCCGCGGCGCTGGTGCGCAGCTCCGCCTGCTGCGCCCGGCGTTTAGCTTCTCCCGCCTCCTGCTCCGCATGATTTAGCCGGGCCTCCAACAGAGCCAGCCGTTGCTCGACAGTGAGTGGGGCCGCACTCGCGCCGTAAGCCGAAAAAAGGGCGCAGCAAACCGCTGCGCTTATCAAAGAGATACGCATATCAATCCTTATTTTTTCAGAGGTATGAAGGGTGTGCTGCGCCTTACAGGGCGTGGTTTTCTCCACCAACAGACGATGCGTTCGACGGCGCACGGCGTCCAGCGTCAAGGTCAGCGCGGATCTGCTCGTACTGGTCGTCGAGGCGGTAGAAGCGACCCATCCACAACATTGAGGCCACAATCAGCAGCGCGGGGATATAGAGGTAGCAGGCTTTTATCGCCAGCATCGCGCCGTCGCTTTGCGTCTGGTTAGCGATATAACCGGCGGATGAGAGTAGTACCCCGGTAATGGCTCCTGCGCCCGCCATAGCCACCTTGCCAAGAAAGCCGTTGATGGAGGTTAAAATGCCGGCGGTATTGATGCCGGTTTTCCATACCCCGTAATCCACCGGATCGGCCTGCATGGAAAAGTAAATTGCCGTGCGCTGTCCGGCGCCAAGCGATAACACGACCGCTCCGGCAACCAGACCCCAGCTATTAACGCCTGCCGCCATCATCATACCCATGCCGACCAGGTTGATCGCGCTGGCGACCAGATACACGTGGCGCTTTTTCATTCGGCTGGCGAGCAGCGGCACGGTGAGGGTGCCCAGCAGGGGAACGAAGGTGGAGATTCCGGCGACGACCGCCGTGAGTTCGTTATTGCCGACGTAATAATGGAAGAAGTAGACCAGCGCCCCGGTTTGAAAGAAAAACGCGCCCCACATCAGGAAAATGTTGATGGCGAAGACGAACCACGGTCGATTGGCGCGCAGGCTGACCCAGGCGCGTTTTAAGGTCATGCGCTCCTGAGTAATGCTGATATTTTCCTTAACGTTCCGGAAGCTCACCAGCAGAAAAAAGGTGGCAATAACGCCGAAAACTACCGCCGTATAGAAGAAGCCGTGCTCCTGATTGCCTTTCCCCAGCGCGCCAACCAGCGGCAGAGTGGCGACCGCGACAATGGTCGCGCCGAGCGAGCCGAGCAGAATACGCACTGCCGACAGCGTCGTGCGCTCTCGCGAGTCGTTCGTCAGAAACGGCAGCATGGCGCAGAATGGAATATTAACGAGGGTATAGAGAAACGACAGGCACAAATAGGTGACAAAAGCGTAGATCAGCTTACCGGTGGTGCCGAAATCGGGCACGTAGAAGGCCAGAATACACAGCAGTCCAAAGGGGATCGCGCCAATCAGCAGATACGGACGGCAGCGCCCCCAGCGGGTGGCGGTATTGTCGATTACCAGCCCCATCAGCACGTCGGCCACGCCGTCCACCAGTCGGGTGACCAGAAACATCAGGCCGACGTAATAGGCCGGGAGGCCCATCACGTCGGTGTAAAAAAACATCAGATACAGAGAGATCATCTGCCACACAAGGTTGCAGGAGAGATCGGCAATGCCATAGCCAAGGCGCTGCCGCCACAGGGTAAACGTTGTTTCTGCCATAAATCACTCGCTTATCGTTGTTGTTAAAGTCCGTACTGGCGAATAAACCAGGCCGGCGTACAGCTCCACGCATGGCAGTAACTATTGATGAGCTTACTGCCATAGGGGGAAAAGTCAGGATGCTGCGGATCGAAAATTTCCCAGAAGGTGTCGGCGCCGTAGTCGACCATCGCTCCCCAGTAGGCCTTGATCTCCGCTACCGCCTCCTCGCGCAGGCCGCATTGCAGCAGGGCGACAATGTGATGATGGCGCAAGTAGGGGGTATTCATGGCAATGGCGGGCGGATGTTGCTGCAGGCGGCGCATCAGCGCTTGCCGCTGCCCGGCGGTGCCAACCTCCGCCAGTACCAGCCAGATCTGCGATGCCCATGAGACCTGGCGCGCGGCGCCGCTGATAAACACCTGCCGCTCGCTGTCCCACAGGTGGCGGAGGGCGGCCTCTTTCAGCTGCGCGAGCGTAGCGGTGTAGTCGGCTACCCGCTGCGGTTCAACACGCTGCGCCAGCCAGAGGGCACGCTGCAGGCAGTAGATAAGCACCCCCTGCGCCGACGACTGTTTATTCAGCTCTGCCTGCCAGTCGATAAATACCCACCAGTCATCGCTGTCGCGCACCAGACCCTGGGGATCGCAGCGGGTCAGCGCCAGCTCGATTTGCCGTCGCGCCGTGGGCCACAGTTCACGGGCGGTTTCCATGTCGCCAGTGCTTTGCAGGTAGTGATAGAGTACGTCGACAAAAAATAATGAATAATCAAAGAGAAATGTGTCATCGGCACGCACGTCAGGCTGAACAAAGACATTGGCGGAGACCATGCCATCTTCCCGGGTATGGCCGGCAAACAGGTACAGGCAGCGGCGGACCAGATCGTGGTGGCCGAAGGTCACGTCATTGACCAGCGCCTGCAGGCGCAGGTCGCCGAGCCACAGCCGACGGTCGCGTTTCGGCCCATCCTCAAACACCTCCTGCATGCAGTTTTGCAGGGTGCGAACCGCGACGTCATCAATGGCTTTCAGCTCCGAATCGGCGATGACCGCCGGCTGCGGGCTGCCGGCTGAGGTAACGGTTTCCAGGGCTATCTCATCGAACTGCAGACGAAATTTGCGCGACAGCGCTTTGATTTCCACCTTCAGGTAGCGCAGGCAGTAGCGACGCGGCAGGTCAACCCGGGCGGGCAGGACGTCGAGCCACAGATCCTGTTGCTGCAACCAGCTACTGCTCAGCCACCCCTGGTACTCGCTGAACGGCTCGCAGACTTCGCTCAGCGTTTCGCCGAAGGTGAAGTGCAGATGGGCCGGGGCATCCGGCGGGCTGCCGACGCTGCGGCAGCTGAACTGCAGGTAGCCAACAAAATGGCTGCCAAAGTCAATGATAATGCTGTCGCCGACGCGAAGCGGCTGCTGATAAAACTGCTCAGGCGTGCAGACGGTGTGTCCCCGCCAGCCGTTCAGCGCCGCCGGATCGGCGACGGCCTCGACGATGGCCTGCGGCGCCTGGCGCTGACGATGTAGCGCGGGCGTTAGGGCGGCCGCACGCTCTAATAAATGCGGATGGCGGGTCATCGCCACACTGGAATTGTATTGAATTGCCTGTGACATACTGCGTCCTCTCCATTAGGTTAGGCGCAGCATAGGCCGTCGTCCGGCGGCACCACCACTCTGGCAATGCCAAACCGTCAGTGAAAATGGCAGGAATAATGAGGTGGGGGCGCTGGCGATCACAAATCCGCACATCGGGCGCGTGCCGAGGGCCGGAATAGATTATCGTGCCCCTGCGCACCAGGCTGTTCAGGATTTGCTGTAATGATGACACTGACCGTTGAGTATTATTTCACCCACCCCCAGGATAAGCTCGGCATGTACGCCAGCGACCCGGAAGATAATAGCCAGGAACATGGCCACGAGTTTGCCGAGCTGGTGATCGTCGAGGAGGGGCATGGATTACACGTTATTAATGGCCGCCCGCTGTATATCCAGCAGGGCGATGTATTTTATGTCCAGCCTGGCGATGTCCACTATTATGATGAGCTGGGGACGCTGAAGTTGATTAATGTCTTAATTAATCCGGCGGTGGCCTTTCGCTATTTACAGCAGATGGAGGGATTGCTGCAGCAATTATCGGCGCAGCGCGCCGCCTGCTATGGCTGGCTGGCACCGGAGACCCGCAGCTATTGTCGGGAACTGGTGGAAAAGATATTTTCCCCGGCGCTGAGGGCGGCGGATAATACCCCGCAACGGGAGTCTCTCTTTTTCCAGCTGGTGACCACCATTCTCACAGCCGAGTCGGAAGCCGAATATAGCAGCACCCGCTATAAACTGCATAAATTACTCACCTGGCTGCAGGAGCACTGTTTCGAAGAACATAACTGGCAGCAGCTGGCGGAGCAATTTCATCTCACCACCCGCACGGCGTTTCGCCATATTAAAGAGGCCACCGGATTAACGCCGGATAATTATCTGAAACGTCTGCGACTGGTCTCCGCGCGGGTCAAATTACGCGAAACGGAGATGACCATTACCGAAGTGGCTTATCTGTGCGGCTTCGCCAACAGCAACCACTTTACCACCCTGTATAAAAAAGTGTTTGGCCTGACCCCAAGCGCCGATCGCCGCCGCCCACCGGGTTAAAAGGGGGGCCGCAGGCCGGGCAGGGGAAAAATCTGCCACCCGCGGCAGGTCACGCTTATTCGTCGAGGGAGTTTGCCCGCACGTGGCGGCCACTGGCGACAAAATTGCCTGTCCCCAGATGATGCAGGGTATTGATCTTATCGTCATCGAACTGCCAGCGTCCGGTGACGAATGCGCGTTCATCGGCGGCGGCAGACACCACCTCCCCGAACAGGGTGTCGTACTGGGTCTGGGCCGCCGTCGCCGGCAGCAGGCGGCACTCCATCCATGCCAGACACTTCTCCTCGATCAGCGGCAGGCCCAGCTCCGGACCGGTCACCACCGGAATTCCGTAAGCATTGAATTTGTCTTCATCGCGGCCGCTGACGCTGCCGACGGCGTAGGTCCAGCTGGCGGCGGCCACGCCGGGAACCACGATGCCGAAGGTGCCGTTGCGCTCGATGATTTCCCGCGTCCAGGTGCTTTTATCCACCACGATAGCCACCCGCGGTGGGGCGAATTCCACCGGCATCGACCAGGCGGCGGCCATGACGTTGCGCCGGTCGGACGCAGCGTCGTAGCTGGTGATCAAAATGGTCGGACCGTGGTTGAGCAGGCGGCTGGCATACTGCAGTTCCACGTGGCGAAAGCGGCTCATAGGCGTTCCTTGAGTAATGGGTCGGTTGGCGGGTAATACGTTAAGCCGCAATGAAAATGTAATCAATACGTCATCTCGTCTGACTATAGTCGCCAGCACAAAGTCCCAAAGAGGATCACAATATGTTGGCTCCCCTGATGTTATCCCAGGTGAGCGCGCCCCGTCGGATGTCGACCGCCGGGCAGGGGTTGCTTTCCCGCAAGGGAGGGCGACAATGCGCGCGCTGACCCCTATCACTCTGCAGGCGGTCTCATTCGCCTTCGCAGAGACCCCCATTCTCGATCGCTTCTCGCTGCATATCGAACCCGGCAGCATTGTGGCGCTGCTGGGCCCGTCCGGCTGCGGCAAAAGCACCTTGCTGCGCCTGCTGGCGGGGCTGAGCGTGCCGGCCAGCGGTGAAATCCGCTTTGGCGATCGGCTGGTGGCCCGCGCAGGCTGGGGATTGCCCCCGGAACAACGCGATATCGGCATGGTTTTCCAGGATTACGCCCTCTGGCCGCATATGAGCGTGGCGCAGAACGTCGCCTTTCCGCTGCGCATGCGCGGCATTGCCCGCGCCGAACGCGAGCGCCGGGTGAGCGAGGCGCTGGCGCGGGTGGGCCTCGACGGCTTTGCCGAACGTAAACCTTCAGGCCTTTCCGGCGGCCAGCAGCAGCGGGTGGCGCTGGCGCGGGCGATCGTCGCCGCGCCGCGGGTGCTGCTGTTTGATGAGCCGCTCTCCAACCTGGACAGCGAACTGCGCGAATCGCTGTGTGGCGAAATGAGCCGCCTGCTGCGCCAGCTCGGCATCACCGCCGTGTATGTTACCCATGACCGCCGTGAAGCCGAGCTGTTAGCCGACCGGATAGTCCATTTATCCGCGGGCCGCGTGGCCGCTGTCCGCGCCGTTACGCCAACCTCAGGGGACGTTGTATGAACACCGTTATGACCGTTAAGAAAGGAGTGGTACTCGCGATGGCTCTCTCCGCCATGATGCTCTCAAGCGCCCATGCGCTGACCGTTTACACCGCCGGCCCTGGCTCGCTGGCGAAAAGCCTGGCCAGCGGTTTTGAACAACAGACCGGGGTGAAGGTGACCGTTTTCCAGGCCACCACCGGCAAAGTGATGGCCCGTCTGGAGGCCGAGCAGGCCAACCCACAGGCGGATGTGCTGATCTCCGCTTCATGGGATACCGCGGAGGATCTGCACCAGCGGGGTTGGTTGCTGCCTTTTCACAGCGCCAATGCCGACAAGGTACCGGCTAATCTGAAATCGGCGGACTATATCGCCCAGGGGGTCTCGGCGCTTGGCATCGTCTGGAACAGCAAAAGCGGCACTCCGGAGCCGAAAGAGTGGCGGGATCTCACCCAGCCGGCGTTTAAAGATAAGGTGACGACGCCTGACCCGGCGCTCTCCGGCGCGTCGCTGGATCTGCTGATTGGCCTGCAAAACAGCATGGGCGACCAGGCCTGGCAGCTGTTTGACGATCTGAAAAAGAACGGCATGGTGGTCAGCGGCCCCAACGCCCAGGCGGTGACGCCGGTGATGCAGGGGGCGAAAGCGGCGGTGTTCGGCGCGGTGGATTATGTCTCCTACGGCAATATTCAGCAGGGCGAGTCGCTGAAGGTGATCTTCCCGCCCAGCGGGACGGTGATTGCCCCACGCCCGATGATGATCCTCAAAACCAGCCAGCATGCCGACGACGCCAAAGCCTTTATCGATTACGTGCTGTCGCCGGAAGGTCAGGCGCGGGTCGCCGACGCCTGGCTGATGCCCGCTCGCCGCGATGTGGCCGCTAAACGCCCGCTGCTGGACGCGCTGAAGGTCTTGCCCACCAGCGGCGAGGGGAGTAGCGAGCGTAGCGCCGTCCTGACCCGCTTCAGTCAGCTGTATGCCCAATAATTGACACGGTTCTCCGGCGCTGGCCGCCGGAGAACGCTTCGTTTCAGGAACCGCTGTGAAACAAAAATTCCTTTCCGGCGTGACCCTTGCTGCCCTGACGCTGCTGGTCGCGTTACCGCTGTTGTTTATTCTGCTGCAGGCGATTTTTCCCCATTTTAGCGCCGGTTCGCTCCATGACGCCTTTGGCGGCGTCTCGCCGCTGCTGGCGGACCCTCAGCTGATGTCGATGCTCGGCGGTACGCTGTGGATCGCCGGCGGCGTGGCGCTGGCCAGCGTCCTCATTGGCCTGCCGCTCGGCATTCTGCGCGGTATGTTTTCGTTGCCGCTGCCCCAGCTATGGGACCTGCTGTTTTTGATCCCCTTTCTGACGCCGCCCTATATCTCGGCGCTCTCGTGGATGTTGGCGCTGCAACGCCAGGGCTATCTGCAGCAGCTGACCGGCTGGCAGCTAAACGATCTGCTATTCAGCCGCAGCGGGATCGTGCTGGTGATGACCTTTAATATTTTTCCCGTGGTCTACTTTGCTGTCTCCCGCAGCCTGCTGGCGAGCGGGCAACGGCTGGCGATGGTCGCCCGGGTCCATGGCGCCAGCGCCTGGCGCGCCTTCTGGCACGTGACGCTGCCGATGCTCTCCCCGGCGCTGGCGGCGGGGATGCTGCTGGCGTTTACTCTCGCCATCGAGGAGTTTGGCGTACCGGCGGCGCTGGGCAGCCGGGCGGGAGTGGTGATGCTGACGGTGGGCATTGAGAAAAAGCTGGCCGACTGGCCGGTGGATCTCACCGGCGCTGCGCTGCTGTCGCTGCTGCTGATGACGGTAGCGCTGTTCGCCTGGTGGCTGCAAACGCGGCTGGTGGGGGAGAAGGAGGTCACCAGCGTCACCGGCAAACCGGGAGAAAACCGTGGGACGTCGCTGGGCTGGATGACGCTGCCCGCGCTGCTGGCGATGGCGGCCGTCGGCGGCCTGGCGGTCGGGGTCCCCGCCGTCTCGATGATGCTCACCAGCCTGATGGGCACCCTCTCGGGCGGAGTCAGCCTGGAGAATGTCACGCTGCGTCACTTCGCGGCGCTATTCGACCAGCAGGGCGATGCCCTGTCGGCCCTCGGCGTCAGCCTGTCTCTGGCGCTAGGTTCGGCGCTGATCGTCGGCGCGCTGGGGCTGCTGGCCGCCTGGCTGGTGATGGTGCAGAAGATCAAAGGGCGCGGGGTGGTGGATGCGCTGTCGCTGATGCCGGCGGCGCTGCCGGGCGTGGTGGTGGGGGTGGGATTGATCCTGCTGTGGAACCAGCCCTTCTGGCCGCGCTCGCCCTACAACACGTTGTGGATGCTGCTGCTCTCCTATTGTTGCCTGCTGCTGCCCTGGCCGGTGCGCTATGTCGGCAGCGCGCTGCGCCAACTCGGCCCCAATCTTGAGCCCGCCGCCCGGGTCCACGGCGCATCGCCGCTGCAGGCGCTGCGGCTAATTGTTCTGCCGCTGGTCTTTCCGGCGCTGCTGGCGGCGATGCTGATGGTGTTTGCGGTGGCGTCCCGGGAGCTGGTGACCTCGCTGCTGCTGGCGCCCGCCGGCACGCAGACCGTGGCGGTGTTTATCTGGCGCCAGTTCGAACAGGGATCCGTTGGTCAGGGCATGGCGATGGCCAGCCTGACGCTGTTGACCGGTCTGCTCCTGATGCTGACGGCGCTGGCGCTGATGCAGCGCAGCACGCGCGGTTAACGACAAGCGCACAAAAAAGAGGGTCGGCGCGGGAATATAGGCTATAAATGTCGGACACCAACAGCTGGAGACCCTGATGAGTCCCTTTTTACGCGCCTATTTTTCCCGTCTGGGCTGGACGGGAGAGCCTGATGTTTCTATTGATACCTTGCGCCAACTGCATCTGCAGCATAACAGCGCTATCCCTTTCGAAAACCTCGACGTCCTGCTGCCGCGCGAGATCCATCTTGACGACCTGGCGCTGGAAGCGAAGCTGATCGCCGGCCGACGCGGGGGGTATTGTTTTGAACAAAATGGCCTGCTGGAGCGCGCGCTACGCGAAATAGGTTTTAATGTCCGCAGCCTGCTGGGCCGGGTGGTGCTGGCCAATCCGCCGCAGATGCCGCCGCGCACCCATCGTTTATTGCTGGTGGAAGTGGCGGGTGAGCGCTGGATCGCCGACGTTGGCTTCGGTGGCCAGACGCTGACCGCGCCGATTAAGCTGCTGGCCGATATCCCGCAGCAGACGCCGCACGGCAGCTATCGTCTGGTGCATGAAGGGGATGAGTGGACGCTGCAGTTCAACCATCACGAGCATTGGCAGTCGATGTACCATTTCGATTTAGGTCGCCAGTATGCGTCTGATTATGTGATGGGTAACTTCTGGTCGGCGCACTGGCCGCAGTCACACTTTCGTCACCACCTGCTGATGTGTCGTCATCTGCCGGACGGCGGCAAAATGACCCTTACCAATTTCCACTTTACCCACTGGGAAAATAACCACGTGGTGGAGAAGGTCGATTTTGCCGATGTCTCCGCGCTGTACGAAGGGCTGCAAACCCGCTTCGGCCTGGGCGTGGACGATCCTAAACATGGCTTCAGCGAAGCGGCGCTGGCGGCGGTGATGGCGGCTTTCGATACGCATCCGGAAGCCGGGAAGTAAATTTCCTCATGCCCGGCGGCCGGGCCTACGGGGTGTGAGCCTGTGAGTGGATCCTGTAGGCCGGGTAAGGCGCAGCCGTCACCCGGCATAAAAGTGGCTCCGTGCCCACAGTCATCGCCCGGCGGCGCTGCGCCTGCGCGGGCCTACGGGGTGTGAGCCTGTGAGTGGATCCTGTAGGCCGGGTAAGGCGCAGCCGCCACCCGGCATAAAAGTGGCTCCGTGCCCACAGTCATCGCCTGGCGGCGCTGCGCCTGCGTGGGCCTATGGGGTGTGAGCCTGTGAGTGGATCCTGTAGGCCGGGTAAGGCGTAGCCGTCACCCGGCATAAAAGTGGCTCCGTGCCCACAGTCATCGCCCGGCGGCGCTGCGCTTGCGCGGGCCTACGGGATGTGAGCCTGTGAGTGGATTCTGTAGGCCGGGTAAGGCGCAGCCGCCACCCGGCGAAATCAAGGATACCGTGCCTGATATCTTGCCCGGCAGCGCTGCGCCTGCGTGGGCCTACGGGGTGTGAGCCTGTGAGTGGATCCTGTAGGCCGGGTAAGGCGCAGCCGCCATCCGGCATAAAGGCTGGAACCGGGGCCGATAAATATGACCCGGAGTCGGCACGAGCGCCTCGTCCGGGCTACCGGTAAGGATGAATGATAAACGCCGTCAGCGTCGGGAGCGCACCACCTGGTAACGGCGGGTGAAATACTCCACCGGCGCACTCCAGACGTGAACCAGACGGGTGAACGGGAAGATCAGGAAGATGGTCATCCCCAGCACCAGGTGTACGCGGTAAATCCACGCCACGCCGTCCAGATGCGCCGAGGCGCCGCCGTGGAAGGTGACCACCGCCTGCGCCCAGTCCACCAGCTTGAGCATTTCGCTGCCGTCCGGATGCTGGGCGGAGAAGGGGATCGTCGTCAGCCCCAGCGCGCACTGAATCAGCAAAATGCACAGGATCAGAATATCAGCCGTGGTGGAGGTGGCGCGAATGCGCGGGTTGGTCAGGCGGCGCGCCAGCAGGCCGATGCCGCCCACCAGGGTGAGCGCCCCGCACACGCCGCCGAGGATCATCGCCATCAGCTGCTTCTGCGACATCGGCAGGAACCACGAGTAGACCCAGTGCGGGGTCAGCATGCCAAAGAGATGGCCGAAAAAAATGCCGAGAATGCCGATATGAAACAAGTTCGACCATAGCACCATCCCGCGTTTATCCAGCATCTGGCTGGATGACGCGCGCCAGGTATACTGCCCATAGTCGTAGCGTAGCCAGCTGCCGAGCAGAAACACGGCGCCGCAAAGGTAAGGGTAGATATCGTAAAAGAAGACGTTCAGATACTGGATCATTTCGGGCCTCCGGCGCGGATGTCGACGTACAGCGGCGCCACATCCTGGCTAAAGCGTCGTTGATAAGCTTGCATAGGCGAGCTGTCGCAAGCGGTCGCATTATCTTCAATAAACTTCACCTGCTCTTCTTCCCACACTTCGTCCAGCGCCTGAGAGGTATCGTCGCGCTTTTCTCCCGCCACCTGTTTGGTGACACTGTCACTGGTGAGCGGGCTTTTTGCCAGCGCCAGCAGGGCGTCAAACAGTTGATAATACGAGCATTCTCGTTGCTTCAGGCGGCCGCCGATCAGCGCCAGAATCGGCGCGATATTCTGCAGCCCTTCGCGGGCGTCGGCGAGGGGTAAAATACTGAGATACTCCAGATACAGCGGCAGATAGTCGGGCAGTTCACGGCAATCGATCAGCAGACCTGCCTGCTGATACTGATTCATCAGGTCCACCATCGCCTGGCCACGGTCGCGGGACTCAGCATGCACATGTTCAAACAGCAGCAGCGAGGTGGCGCGCCCTCGCTCGAACACCTCGCACCAGTCGGCCTGGCGATCCAACAGCGGCGCCGCCAGCAGCTCCCCGACAAAGGGCGTCAGGGAAGGGATATCGGCGCTGACCAGCGCCAGGGCTTCGTCGCGGTTCTCCCACAGCACCTCGTCGGGATACTCCAGCAGCAGACCGAGCACTTTCAGGATCCGCATCACTCTCCCTCCCCATGCTTACGCACGCCGCTGACGTCGATGGCGTCAATCCGCCGGCTGTTAAACAGGTTGAATTTCGTATCTGACCCGTGGCAGCCGTCGCCGAAGGTAAAGCCGCAGCCGTTGCGTTCCGGGAAGGCATCCTCCGCCAGTTCGCGATGGCTGGTGGGGATCACGAAGCGGTCTTCGTAGTTGGCGATCGCCAGATAGCGATACATCTCTTCGACCTGCTCAACGCTGAGTCCCACCTCTTCAATTGCCCGGGTATCGGTCACGCCCTCAACGGTTTGCGAGCGCTTGTAGTGGCGCATCGCCATCATCCGTTTCAGCGCGCGCAATACCGGTCCGGTATCCCCGGCGCTCAACAGGTTCGCCAGGTACTGGACCGGAATGCGCAGGCTCTCCACCGCCGGCAGGATGGCGCCGTTGTTGGGCAGGCCGCCGGCGTCGGCAACCGACTGGATCGGCGACAGGGGCGGCACATACCAGACCATCGGCAGGGTGCGATACTCCGGATGCAGCGGCAGGGCCAGCTTCCAGTCCATCGCCAGCTTATAGACCGGCGATTTCTGCGCCGCCTCAATGACATTGTGGGGGATGCCTTGTTTTAACGCTTCCTCGATGACCGCCGGATCGTTTGGATTAAGGAATACCTCGCACTGGCGCTCATAGAGGTCGGTTTCATGCTCGGCGCTGGCAGCCTCTTCGATACGGTCGGCGTCATACAGCAAGACGCCGAGATAGCGGATGCGCCCGACGCAGGTTTCGGAGCACACCGTTGGCTGCCCGGACTCAATGCGCGGATAGCAGAAGATGCATTTTTCCGACTTACCGCTCTTCCAGTTAAAGTAGATTTTTTTATATGGACAGCCGCTGATGCACATCCGCCAGCCGCGGCATTTGTCCTGATCGATCAGCACGATGCCATCTTCCTCACGCTTGTAGATGGCGCCGCTCGGGCAGGTGGCCACGCAGCTCGGGTTGAGGCAGTGCTCGCACAGGCGCGGGAGGTACATCATAAAGGTGTTTTCGAACTGGCCGTACATCTCTTTCTGCATGGCTTCGAAGTTACGGTCGCGGGCGCGTTTCTCGAACTCACCGCCGAGCAGTTCCTCCCAGTTCGGGCCCCAGTCAATTTTATCCATCCGCTCGCCGCTGATCAGCGAGCGTGGGCGGGCGGTAGGCAGATATTTTCCCTCCGGCGCGTTGTGCAGGTGCTGGTAATCGTAGGTGAAGGGTTCGTAGTAATCGTCAATCGCCGGCAGCACCGGGTTGGCGAATATCTTCGACAGCACGCTAACCCGATTGCCGAGGCGGGGCGTCAGTTTACCGCTGATGCCGCGGATCCAGCCGCCTTGCCACTTCTCCTGGTCTTCCCAGTTTTTTGGGTAGCCAATGCCCGGTTTGGTTTCCACATTATTGAACCACGCGTACTCCATGCCCTCCCGGCTGCTCCAGACGTTTTTACAGGTGACCGAGCAGGTGTGACAGCCGATGCATTTGTCCAGATTCAGCACCATTCCAACCTGAGAACGGATTTTCATTTTTTCGCCTCCTGTACCTGATCGCGACCTTCGTCATCCAGCCAGGCAATATTTTTCATTTTGCGGATCATGATGAACTCGTCGCGGTTGGAGCCGACGGTGCCGTAGTAGTTAAAGCCATAGGCCAGCTGGGCGTAGCCGCCGATCATGTGCGTCGGCTTCGGGCAGACGCGGGTAACGGAGTTGTGAATGCCGCCGCGGCGGCCGGTCACTTCCGAACCCGGGATATTCATAATCCGCTCCTGAGCGTGATACATCATGGTCATCCCCGGCGGCACGCGCTGGCTCACCACCGCCCGGGCGGTGAGGGCGCCGTTGGCGTTGAACGCTTCAATCCAGTCGTTATCTTCAATGCCCAGCTCTCTGGCGTCAGTTTCACTGAGCCAGACGATCGGCCCGCCGCGCGACAGCGTCAGCATCAGCAGGTTTTCGCTGTATGTGGAGTGGATCCCCCATTTCTGGTGCGGGGTCAGGAAGTTCAGCGCTTTCTCCGGAAAACCGTTCGGCGGCACGGCCTTCATCTGGCTGACGCTGCGGGTATCAATGGGCGGGCGATAAGCCACCAGGCTTTCGCCGAAAGCCCGCATCCACGGATGGTCCTGATACAGCTGTTGCCGCCCGGAGAGGGTGCGCCACGGGATCAGTTCGTGCACATTGGTATAACCGGCGTTGTAGGAGACGTGCTCGCTTTCCAGTCCGGACCACGTTGGGCTGGAGATGATCTTGCGCGGCTGCGCCTGAATATCGCGGAAGCGGATCTTCTCATCCTCTTTATTCAGCGCCAGATGAGTGTGGTCGCGACCGGTAAATTCTCCCAGCGCCTGCCAGGCTTTCACCGCCACCTGGCCGTTGGTTTCCGGCGCGAGGCTGAGAATAACTTCTGAGGCGTCAATGGCGCTGTCGATCCGCGGCCGGCCTTTGGCCGGACCGTCCTGCTTGAGGTAGTTAAGCTTGCCGAGGAAATCGACTTCGCTTTGCGTATTCCACGAGATGCCTTTTCCGCCGTTGCCAAGCTTATCGAGCAGCGGCCCGAGAGAGGTGAAGCGTTCCCAGGTGGCGGGATAGTCGCGCTCCACCAGGGCAATCGACGGAGCGGTTTTCCCGGGGATCAGATCGCATTCGCCCTTGCGCCAGTCAAGCACCTCGAACGGCTGCGCCAGCTCAGCCGGAGAGTCATGCTGCAGCGGGACCAGCACCACGTCGGTCTCTTTCCCGAGATGGCCGACGCAGACCTGCGAGAAGGATTTGGCGATATCTTTGTAAATCTCCCAGTCGCTCTTTGCCTCCCACGCCGGGTCGACGGCGGCGGAAAGTGGGTGGATAAACGGATGCATATCCGAGGTGTTCATATCGTCTTTTTCGTACCAGGTGGCGGTCGGTAGAACAATATCGGAAAAGAGACAGGTACTGGACATGCGGAAATCCAGCGTCACCAGCAGGTCGAGTTTGCCCTCGATAGCCGCCGTCTGCCACTCGACTTCCTCAGGTTTCACCTCATCGCTGGCGCCCAGTTCATCCCCCTGAATACCGCTGTCGGTCCCGAGCAGGTATTTCAACATGTACTCATGCCCCTTACCGGACGATCCCAGCAGGTTAGAGCGCCAGATAAACAGGTTCCGCGGATGGTTTTTGCCGCTGTCCGGCTGCTCGGCGGCAAAGCGGATCTCGCCGGATTTTAGCGACCGCACCGTGAACGCCGAGGGCGATAGCCCGGCGGCCTCGGCCTGCTGCTTGATGGCCAGCGGGTTGACGTTGAGCTGTGGCGCAGAAGGCAACCAGCCCATCCGTTCCGCGCGGACGTTGAAGTCGATAAGGCTGCCGCTAAATTTGCTGGCGTCGGCCAGCGGCGACAACAGCTCCTGCGCGGTCAGTTTTTCATAGCGCCACTGGCTGGCGTGATTGTAGAAATAGGAGGTGCTGTTCATTTGCCGCGGCGGGCGGTTCCAGTCCAGCGCGAACGCCAGCGGCAGCCAGCCGGTCTGTGGGCGCAGCTTCTCCTGGCCGACATAGTGCGACCAGCCGCCGCCGCTCTGGCCGACGCAGCCGCAGAACACCAGCAGGTTAATCATCCCCCGGTAGTTCATATCCATGTGGTACCAGTGGTTTACCCCGGCGCCGAGGATAATCATCGAACGGCCATGGGTTTTATGCGCCGTATCGGCGAACTCGCGGGCGATTTGTTCGATATGCTGGCGCGGCACGCCGGTGATCTGCTCCGCCCACGCCGGGGTATAGGCTTTAACCTCGGCGAAATCTTTCGCCGCATTGACATCATCAAGCCCTCGGTCCAGGCCGTAGTTAGCCAGAATCAGGTCATATACGCTGACCACCAGGCCGCGTTCACCACTGGCCAGCGTCAGCTGTTTCACCGGGAGCGGATGAAGGGTTACCGGTGCCTGCGGCACGCTGCGGAAATGCGGGTTTTCATTGCCGCCGAAGTAGGGGAAGGCGACTGACGCCACGCTGTCGCGAATATCCAGCAGAGACAGCGTGAGCTCCACCGTTTTGCCGTCAGCCAGCGGTTCGAGGTTCCATTTCCCTTTTTCGCCCCAGCGAAAGCCGATGGAACCGTTTGGCGCCACCAGTTCGCCGTCGGCGGTGCAGGCGACGGTTTTCCATTCCGGGTTATTCGTTTCGCCCAGTCCATCCAGCAGGTCGGAGGCGCGCAGCATGCGGCCTGGCACATAGCTGCCATCGTCGCGCGGCTCAAGCATCACCAGCATCGGCATGTCGGTATAGGTGCGGCAGTAGTTAAGAAAGTAATCACTCGGATTATCAAGGTGGAAGGCTTTGAGGATGACGTGGCCCATGGCCATCGCCAGCGCGCTGTCGGTACCTTGCTTCGGCGCCAGCCAGTGGTCGCACAGTTTGGCCACTTCCGAATAGTCCGGGGTGATGGCGATGGTTTTGGTGCCTTTGTAGCGTACTTCGGTGAAGAAGTGGGCATCCGGGGTCCGGGTCTGCGGCACGTTGGAGCCCCAGGCGATAATGTAGCTGGCGTTGTACCAGTCGGCGGATTCCGGCACGTCGGTCTGCTCGCCCCAGGTCATTGGCGAGGCCGGGGGCAGATCGCAGTACCAGTCGTAGAAGCTGAGGCAGGTGCCGCCGATAAGGGATAAATAGCGGGTACCCGCCGCGTAGGAGACCATCGACATCGCCGGGATCGGCGAGAACCCGGCGACACGGTCCGGGCCGTAGTGTTTGATGGTCCAGACGTTGGCGGCGGCGATGAGCTGATTCAGCTCTTTCCAGCTGGAGCGGACAAAGCCGCCTTTGCCGCGCGCCGCTTTATAGCTGGTGGTTTTGGCCGGATCCTGCATGATGCTATCCCAGGCCTGCACCGGGTCGGGAAACTGCGCCAGTGCTTCGCGCCACAACGCAATCAGCCGTTTACGCGCCAGCGGGTACTTCAGACGGTTGGCGCTATAGAGATACCAGGAGTAGCTGGCGCCTCGCGGGCAGCCGCGTGGTTCATGGTTCGGCAGATCCGGGCGGGTACGAGGATAATCGGTCTGCTGGGTTTCCCAAGTCACCAGACCGTTTTTGACATAAATTTTCCAGCTGCAGGAGCCGGTGCAATTCACGCCGTGGGTGGAGCGGACAATTTTGTCGAACTGCCAGCGTTGACGGTAGCTGTCTTCCCAGTCACGGTTGTTGTTGTAGACCTGACCGTGGCCGTTGGCAAAGGTTTCGCCTTTCTGCTTAAAGTAGCGAAAGCGATCCAGTAGTTTACTCATGACATTTCTCCTGCTCCGATGATGTCCGGCATCGTGCCACCCGGCCGGATGAGCGAACGAACGCGTACGCCGGATAAGGCGGAAGCCGCCATCCGGCAGATAAATCGTTATGGTTAAGCGGGTTTACGACGGCCGTAGACCAGCCAGGTCACCAATACGCAAACCACGTAAAAAACGAAGAAGACCTTCATCGCCCCGACCGGCGAACCGGTCATCGCCAGCGAGGTGCCGAAGGCTTTCGGGATAAAGAAGCCGCCGATGGCGCCAATTGCCGAGATAAAGCCCAGCGCGGCAGCGGTATCGGTCACGGCTTCATGCTGCGCTTCTTCTTCGCTGCCGCCGCGCTGCCTCACGCTCTCGATGGTGAGCTGACGGAAGATGACGGCGATCATCTGGAAGGTGGAGCCGCTGCCGAGCCCGGCGGTTAAGAACAGACCCATAAACACCACGTAGAAGGCGAGGAAGCTGCCGGATCCGCTGCCCGGCAGGGTGAGGAACAGCAGACCGGTAAAGAGCGCCATCAGCACGAAATTGACCAGCGTCACCCGCACACCGCCCAGACGGTCGGAGATGATCCCGCCGAACGAGCGCGCCAGCGCGCCAATAAACGGTCCAAAGAAAGCCAGCTTGAGAATGTCGACCGCAGGAAACTGGGTTTTCGCCAGCATGGCGAAGCCGGCGGAGAAGCCGATAAATGAGCCGAAAGTCGCCAGATAGAGCAGGCTCAACAGCCACATATGCGGGCGCTTGAGTACGGGAAGCTGATCGCGAATCGAGGCCTTCGAACTGGCGATATCATTCATACCGAACCAGGCGGCAGCGGTGGCAAGCAGCAGGAGGGGTACCCAGACGAGCGCCGCATTACTCAGGGCCATGGTCGAGCCATCGGGCTGGGTGACGCCATGGACGCCGAGGAAGGTGAAGATCGGCAGAAAGATCACCGCCGGGGCGACCATCTGCATCACGCTGACCCCGAGATTGCCCAGGCCGCCGTTGACCCCCAGCGCGCTGCCCTGTTTGGCTTTGGGAAAAAAGAAACTGATATTTCCCATACTGGAAGCAAAATTAGCCCCGGCAAAACCGCACAGCAGCGCAATAACAATAAATACCCAGAATGGAGTAGCGCTATTCTGGATCGCCACGCCTAACCAAATACAAGGCACAATTAGGATCACTGTACTTAATACGGTCCAGTAGCGCCCGCCGAAGAGGGGTACCATAAAGGAGTAGGGGACCCGTAATATCGCGCCGGAAAGTGAAGGAAGTGCGGTTAATAAAAAAAGCTGGTCGGTAGTGAAATGAAAACCGACCTTATTAAGGTTGACCGCCACGGCGCTGAATAACATCCATACGCAGAAAGCAAGTAGTAAGCAGGTGACTGATATCCAGAGGTTTCTTCTCGCAATGGCCTGACCCTTGTTTTCCCAGAAGGCCTTATTTTCTGGCCGCCAGTTTTTCAAAAGGTAATGATTATCTTTCTCATTTTGTACCGACATATTGCCCTCTAATTGCCCGGAATGGAGTAAATAAATAAGGTCAACAGCTGAATACAAGGTGACGGTGAATAACCCTTAATTGGCGTTATCTAAAAAGCGTAGATAAAAAAAACGTGCTGTCGGAGAGCACGTGGAGAGCGTAGCGGGATTAATTGTTACTAAATGTAAAATTTAACTAAAATAACTCCAGGGTTATCATCTTATTGACGTAACGGCTAAACGCCGTCTCGTCCAGGGTCTGGGTGCCGAGGGCGTAAATCCCGTCGAGGCCGCACACCAGGGCGATAAAACGCCAGGCGATATCCGCCGGCGGCTCGGTCGAATGAAACTCACCGCAGGCGAGGCCCTGCTCAACGATCGCCACGGTCTCGGCATGCCACATGGTCATGGTTAGCAGGTAGGCCGCTTTGATGTCCGGGTCGCTGTCGGCCAGTACCTGGCCTTCCCGCCACAGGCGGATATAGGGTTCCAGCCGGCCATCCTCGCTGCCGATCATCGAGAATAACCGCTCGCGCCAGCTGGCGTCCTCGGCCACCAGCGGCATGTCGAGCATCTCGCGGATAAGACGGATGAACACCTGGGACTTCAGCTCGCCTATGGAGGCGAAGTGGTGGTGCAGTTGCCCGGCGGCCACCTGCGCTTCGCGGGCGATCTGCCGCACGGTCATGGCGCTGAAGCCGCCGCGCAGCGCCAGGCGCATGGCGGCCTGCATAATCCCTTCCCGTCGCTCATCCCGCTGTAAATAGTGCATAGAACCCCGCTGATATCTGGCTTTGGCCGAGTGTAACAAAAAGTTGGACATGCGTTCAACAATCCGGCAGGATCGCCATCCTGGACGTGTGTCCAAGTTCTAACATTGAGGTACAAGCTATGTCACGGCAATGGATGACGCTGATGGCGATTTTGCTGGTTTATATTCCGGTGGCGATTGACGCCACGGTGTTGCATGTGGCCGCGCCGACCCTCAGCGTCGCGCTGGGCAGCAGCGGCAATGAGCTGCTGTGGATCATTGATATCTATTCATTGGTGATGGCCGGGATGGTGCTGCCGATGGGCGCCCTTGGCGATAAAATCGGCTTTAAACGTCTGCTGCTGCTCGGCAGCGCTATTTTTGGCGTCGCCTCGCTGTGCGCCGCACTGTCGCCGACGGCTCTGACGCTGATTGCCTCCCGTGCCCTGCTGGCGGTGGGGGCGGCGATGATCGTGCCAGCGACGCTGGCCGGGATCCGCAGCACCTTTGCCGAGGCCAGCCAGCGCAATATGGCGCTGGGGCTGTGGGCGGCGGTGGGCTCCGGCGGCGCGGCCTTTGGCCCGCTGGTGGGCGGCATGCTGTTGGAGCATTTCTACTGGGGATCGGTGTTCCTGATCAACGTGCCGATTGTGCTGGTGGTTATCGCCATTAACGCCAAAGTGGTGCCGCGTCAGCCCGCGCGCCGCGACCAGCCGCTGAACCTGCTGCAGGCGCTCATTTTGATTGCGGCGATCCTGATGCTGGTGTTTAGCGCCAAATCGGCCCTGAAGGGCCAGCTGGCGCTGTGGCTCACCGCGCTGGTGGCGATCGGCGGGGCGGCGATGCTCACCTGGTTTATCCGCAAACAGCTGTCGGCGGTCCGGCCGATGGTGGATATGCGACTGTTCACTCATCGCATTATTTTAAGCGGGGTGATGATGGCGATGACCGCCCTGATTACCCTGGTGGGTTTTGAGCTGTTGATGGCTCAGGAGCTGCAGTTTGTGCATCAGAAAACGCCGTTCGAGGCGGGGATGTTTATGCTGCCGGTGATGGTGGCCAGCGGCTTTAGCGGGCCGATTGCCGGGATGCTGGTGTCGAAGCTCGGGCTGCGCGAGGTGGCGACCGGCGGGATGTTGCTCAGCGCCTTCAGCTTTCTGGGCCTGGCGCTGACCGATTTCAGCACTCAGCAATGGTTGCCCTGGGGGCTGATGACGCTGCTCGGCTTTAGCGTCGCCAGCGCGCTGCTGGCCTCCAGCTCCGCCATTATGGCGGCGGCGCCGAAGGAGAAAGCGGCGGCGGCCGGGGCGATCGAAACCATGGCCTATGAGCTGGGCGCTGGCCTCGGCATTGCCCTGTTCGGCCTGATCCTGACCCGCAGCTACAGCGCCACCATTGTGCTACCGCCCGGGCTGAATGAGACCATGGCGCAGCGGGCGTCGTCATCGATCGGCGAGGCGGTTAGCCTGACCCAGGCGCTACCCGCCGGGGTAGCGGAGGCGCTGATGGCGGCGGCGAAGGCGGCCTTTACCCAGGCGCACAGTCTGGTGCTAGCGACAGCGGGGGTCATGCTTCTGCTGCTGGCCGCCGGGATCTGGCGCAGCCTCGCCACGGTGAAGAAGCCGCAGACGGCGCTATAGCTGTAGCGACAGGTCCATCGCCGCGCGGCGTAGCGGGGCGAGGGCCTTCTCTTTTAACGCCGCGGCGCTGACCGTCGCGGCCGGCACCCCGACATTCAGCGCGGCCACCACCTGGCCATGACGCGACAGCACCGGCACCGCCAGCGAGCACAGGCCCACCTCTATCTGCCGGTCGGCGAGGGCATAGCCCTGCATGCGCACCCGATCAATCTCCGCGCGTAGCCCGGCCATATCGCACAGGGTGTGTGGGGTGTAGCGAATGAGCACGGCTCGTGACAGTGTCACCTCCAGTTGCTCTTCCGGCAGCGCACTGAGCAATACCCGACCCATCGACGTCGCCCACGCCGGCAGGCGGCTGCCGCGTCCGATATCGACGCTCAATAAATTATTCACCGCCGCGCGGGCAATATAGAGCACGTTATCCCCGTCGAGTGTCGCCGCCGAACAGGATTCGCCAAGGGCTTTGCCGAGGCTGTCCAGCGCCGTCTGCGCCACTTTCGCCAGCGGGGTGCCGGCGAGATAGGCATGGCCCACCGCCAGCACCCGGGGGAGCAGCTCATAATGGCGGCCATCCGGGCTATGGACCATGCCCAGCGCGGCGAGGGTATACAGGCAGCGGCGTACCGCCGCGCGGGAAATTTGCGTTTTCTGGCTTAACTGGGAAATGGTCAGCCGCTGACGCTGTGGGGTGAAGGCGTTAAGCACCTCCAGACCGCGGGCCAGAGACAGCATAAAGTTGGGATCGTGCTCGGCCTGCCTGGCGCTCAGCGTATTGGGGATATTGTCGCTCATCGCATCCTTCTCCGTTGCAGCGTAAAGCTCACGGCAGATCACTATACCTTGCGCAAAATGGGGCGCGCTGAATTGTGCCGGTTTTACCACCACGATCACATTAATAACCGTCTTTTAACAAACGCGTCGATAATCGCACAACATTTCGATTATCGCCGTTGACCATCCGCCAGGCCGAACCCTATTGTCAATGGCACAGCCCTCCCCGTTATGGATGTGGGTACAAAAAGTTATACATCTCATCAGGAAGCGAAAATGACTGCCACCGTAGAACGTATTGAGAGCTGGATTGTGGATGTCCCAACCATCCGGCCACATAAATTGTCGATGACCACCATGGGATGTCAGACGCTGGTGATCGTGCGCCTTACCCGCTCCGACGGCATCTGCGGCATTGGCGAGGCCACCACCATCGGCGGCTTGAGCTATGGCGTCGAGAGCCCGGAGGCTATCTCGTCGGCGATAATGCATTACCTGACGCCGCTGTTGCTGGGGCAACCGGCTGATAACCTGAATGCGCTGACCGCCCGCATGAACAGCGCCATTAAAGGCAACACTTTTGCCAGGTCCGCCATTGAAACCGCGCTGCTGGATGCTCAGGGCAAAGCGCTGGGGCTGCCGGTGTCGGCGCTGCTCGGCGGCGCGCTGCAAACGGCGTTGCCGGTGCTGTGGACGTTAGCCAGCGGCGATACCGCGAAAGATATTGCCGAAGGGGAAAAACTGTTAGCCGAGCGGCGCCATCAGGCGTTCAAGCTGAAAATTGGCGCACGCGAATTAGCGACCGACCTGCGCCATACTCGCGCCATTGTGGAGGCGCTAGGGGATCGCGCCAGCATCCGCGTCGACGTCAATCAGGCCTGGGACGCCGCAACCGGCGCGAAAGGCTGCCGCGAGCTGGCGGCGATGGGCGTCGACCTCATCGAACAGCCGGTCAGCGCCCACGACAACGCGGCGCTGGTGCGGTTAAGCCAGCATATTGAAACCGCGATCCTCGCCGACGAAGCGGTGGCCACCGCTTACGATGGCTATCAACTGGCGCAGCAGGGCTTTACCGGCGCTTACGCGTTGAAAATCGCCAAGGCCGGCGGACCGAACAGCGTACTGGCGCTGGCCCGCGTCGCCCAGGCGGCGGGTATTGGCCTGTATGGCGGCACCATGCTGGAGGGGACCGTCGGGACTGTCGCCTCGCTACACGCCTGGTCGACGCTGCCGCTGCAGTGGGGCACCGAAATGTTCGGCCCGCTGTTGCTGAAAGACGATATCGTCAGCGTACCGCTCTCCTTTGCCTACGGCGAGGTGGTGCTCCCGCAAATCCCGGGTCTTGGCGTCGAGCTGGATGAAGACAAACTGCGTTTTTACACCCGCCAGGCGTAGCGGGAAACAGGAGAAACAGATGCTATTTAAAGTGGATATGACCGTGAATATACCGCTCGGCTTTCCCGTCGCCGAAGCGGAGGAAATAAAACAACGCGAAAAAGCCTATTCGCAACAATTACAGCGGGAAGGCAAATGGCGACATATCTGGCGCGTCGCCGGTCTTTACGCCAATGTCAGTATTTTCGATGTCAAAGATACCGAAGAGTTACATCAAATATTAATGGGATTGCCGCTGTATCCTTTTATGGATATTCGCGTCGAGGCGCTGTGCCGCCATCCCTCGTCTGTTCGTGACGATGATAGCTAATAATAATAACACCTGACCTCATGCCGGGGTGACCCGGTAAATACCCTACAACGATAAGAGAGAATAATAATGAGTAATGCTTTCGTACAACAAGAAGCCGTGCAGAAATTATTACGTGAAGGGGCGGGTTTACACGTCCCTGGCGGAAACGAACGTTTTAAAGCCATTATTCACCGTCTGCTGGAGAATATCTGTACGCTGATCGACGACTATAACATCACCGAAGAAGAGTTCTGGCATGCGGTGAACTATCTGCATGCGCTGGGTGGTCGTCAGGAGGCGGCGCTGCTGGCGGCAGGGCTGGGTCTGGAGCATTTCCTCGACCTGCGTCAGGACGCCATCGACGCAGCGGCGCGCCGGGAAACCGGCACCCCGCGCACCATCGAAGGGCCGCTGTATGTGGCCAATGCGCCGCTGGCCGAAGGTCACGCCCGGATGGATGATGGCGCCGACCCGGGGGAAGTGATGTGGCTGCATGGCCAGGTCAAAGATACCGAGGGCCGGCCGGTGGCCAACGCCATCGTCGATATCTGGCACGCCAATACCCTCGGCAATTACTCCTTCTTCGACCCGAGCCAGAGCGAATACAACCTGCGCCGTCGGATCCGCACCGGCGCCGATGGCCGCTATAGCGTGCGCAGCATCCTGCCTTCCGGCTACGGCTGTCCGCCGGATGGACCAACGCAGAAATTGCTGGATCAGTTAGGCCGCCACGGCAACCGTCCGGCGCATATTCACTTCTTCGTCTCCGCGTCGGGGCATAAACATCTCACCAGCCAGATCAACCTCAGCGGCGATAAATACCTGTGGGATGATTTTGCCTTTGCCACCCGCGACGGTCTGATTGCCGACCCGATTAAAGTGACGGACCGCGAGACTATCGCGCAGCGCGACCTTGAGGGAGAGCACACTGAGGTCTGTTTTGATTTCACCCTGTGTAAAGCGCTCAGCGCCGACGAAGAGCAGCGCGGCGCCCGCCTGCGCGCCAAAGCGTAATCTGCTGTAACGGCCCCGGGCACGCGGTTGCCCGGGCCAGACATTGCACCTGAAAGCTAACAATTCACCCGGTTTATTTCATCCTGAATACCGCAGGAGGGACTGACTCATGCAAAAAACGCTATCAGCGCTTAAAGACAAAATTAACAACGCCTTAATTGTCGATCGTGAAAATCATATTTACCGCTGCCACCGGTCGATATTTACCGACCCGCAGCTGTTTGAATTTGAAATGAAGCATATCTTCGAAGGTAACTGGGTATTTCTCGCCCATGAAAGCCAAATTGCCGAACCGGGTGATTATTATACCCTGACGCTGGGGCGTCAGCCGGTGATTATTACCCGCGATAAAAAGCATGAGCTGCATGCGTTAATTAACAGCTGCGCTCATCGCGGCGCCATGTTATGTCGACGGAAAACCGGGAATAAAAACTCTTTTACCTGTCCGTTTCACGGCTGGACCTTCAGCAATAACGGCAAATTATTAAAAGCCAAAGATGAAAGCACCGGCGCTTATCCTGACACCTTCAAACAGGAAGGATCTCACGACCTGCAAAAGCTGCCGCGTTTTCAGTCCTATCGCGGTTTTTTATTCGGTAGCCTCAATGCCGACGTGCAGCCGCTGGAAGCCTATCTCGGGGAAACTTGTAAAATCATCGATCTGATCGTCGACCAGGCGCCGGAGGGGCTGGAAGTGCTCAAGGGTTCGTCGAGCTACGTTTACGAAGGCAACTGGAAGCTGGGCGCGGAGAACGGCGCTGATGGCTACCATGTCAGCGTGGTGCACTGGAACTACGCCTCCACCATGTCGCGACGCAACTATGAAGCGCAAGGCACCCATGCGGTGGACGCCAACGGCTGGTCAAAAAGCCTCGGCGGCGGCTACGGATTTGACAACGGCCACATGTTGCTGTGGACCCGGGCGCTGAACCCGGAGGTGCGCCCGGTGTATGCCCATCGCGAGCGTCTGCAGGCGGAATTCGGCGAACGGCGCGCCGACCAGATGGTCAACGAAACCCGCAACCTGTGCCTGTACCCCAACGTCTATCTGATGGATCAATTCTCCACCCAGATCCGCGTCATTCGTCCGCTGGCGGTGGACAAAACCGAAGTCACTATCTGGTGCTTTGCCCCGAAGGGGGAATCCGACCAGGCGCGGGCCCTGCGTATCCGCCAGTATGAAGATTTCTTTAACGTTAGCGGGATGGGCACCCCGGACGATCTCGAAGAGTTCAGCGCCTGTCAGCGCGGCTATCTCGGTGAAAATCTGGCGTGGAGCGATCTCAGCCGCGGCGCGCTGCGCTGGGTCGATGGTCCGGATGAGCATGCGCAGCACGCCGGATTTAATCCGCGCTTAAGCGGCGTGAAATCGGAGGACGAGGCGCTGTACATCGCCCATCACCATCACTGGCAGACGCTGATGCTCGCGGCGATTGAACAAGAGCAGCAGCGCTATGACCAGTCGATCACCCAGCGCGTGGAGGTGGCCTGATGCTGAACCTCGAACAGGTACGCCAGTTTCTCTATTACGAAGCCCGTCTGCTGGATGACCGTCAGTGGGATGAATGGCTCAGCTGCTACAGCCCGCAGGTGATCTACTGGATGCCGGCGTGGGGCGACGACGATCAGCTGACGCGCGACCCGCAAAAAGAGATTTCACTTATCTACTACCCCAACCGGGAAGGACTGGAGGATCGTGTCTATCGCATTAAAACCGAACGTTCCGGCGCCAGCACGCCGGAGCCGCGGACCACCCATATCATCAGCAACGTCGAACTGCTGGGGGAGAGCGACGAGGGGCTGGAGGTGCGCTACAGCTGGGTGACCTGGAGCCACCGCTATCAGCACACCGATGCCTTTTTCGGCGCCACCTGCTGCACGCTGACCGAGCAGGACGGCCGGCCGCAGATCGTGCGCAAAACCGTGCGCCTGAATAACGACTATATCCGTCAGGTGATTGACGTTTACCACATTTAAGAGGCGCCTATGACCTTCACTATTGCTCTTAATTTTGAGGACGGTATCACCCGCTTTATTCAATGCCATGCCGGAGAGAAAGTCCTGGATGCTGCCTATCGGCAGAAGGTGAATCTGCCGATGGACTGCTCGGACGGCGTGTGCGGCACCTGCAAATGCCACTGCGTCAGCGGGGAATACGATCTCGGCGAGGAGTATCTCGACGAGGCGTTAAGCGATGAGGAAGCGCAGGCCCGCCAGGTGCTGACCTGCCAGATGGTGCCCACCAGCGACTGCGTTGTCGATGTGCCGGTGGCCGCCGCGCAGTGTAAAACCGCCCTGACGAACACCGGGGCGCAGGTGCGACAGGTGAATTGTCTGTCCGATACCGCCATCGAGCTGGTGGTCGCCCTCGATGAGCCGCTGGACTTCCTGGCGGGGCAGTACGTCAACATTCAGGTGCCAGGCACGCCGCACGTTCGCGCCTATTCCTTCAGCTCCCGGCCAGGCTCGGCAGAAGGGCGTTTCCTGATCCGTAACGTGCCCGGCGGCATGATGAGCCAGTGGTTAACCCTGCAGGCGCGGCCCGGGGATCGTCTTACCCTCAGCGGCCCGATGGGCAGCTTCTATCTGCGCCACGGCGAACGTCCGTTGCTGATGCTGGCCGGCGGTACCGGGCTGGCGCCGCTGCTCTCCATGCTCGAGACCTTGCAGGCGCAGAACGCCGCGCGCCCGGTGACCCTGATGTATGGCGTCACGCGCGACGCGGATCTGGTGAAGACCGAGGCGCTGGAGGCATTCCGTCAGCAGTTAACCAACTTTCGCTGGCTGCCGGTAGTGGCGGAGGAAAACAGTCCTTGCCCGCAGCGCGGCTTCGTCACCGATCATCTTGACGACGCCATGCTGAATAATGGCGAGGTCGATATCTACCTTTGCGGCCCGCCGCCGATGGTCAACGCGGTCGCCACGGCGCTGCGTGAGCGAGGGATCACCCCGGCGGGCTTCTGGTACGAGAAATTTATCGCCAGCCAGAGCGCGGCGGCATAAGGAGGCAGTATGCGTTTTAGCGATAAAGTGGTCGCCATCACCGGCGCGGCCCAGGGCATTGGCCGACAAACCGCGGAGCAGGCGGCTGCGGAAGGCGCGGCTCTGCTGCTCATCGATCGTTCGCCCTGGGTGCATGAGCTGGCGGCGACGCTGGCTCAGTCCGGCAGTCAGGTGCTGGCGCTGGAGGCGGACCTGGAACAGTGGCCGAGCGCCGAGCAGGCGTTTGCCGACGGGGTGGCGCATTTTGGCCGCATCGATGTGTTAATCAATAACGTCGGGGGGACCATCTGGGCGCGGCCGTTTGCCGAATACCAACCGGAGCAGATTGAGAAAGAGATCCGCCGCTCGCTGTTTCCCACCCTGTGGGGCTGCCGCGCGGCGCTGCCGTGGATGCTGAAGCAGGGCAAAGGCTGCATCGTCAATATCTCGTCGGTGGCGACGGCGGGGGTCAACCGGGTGCCTTATTCGGCGGCGAAGGGAGGTGTGAATGCGCTGACCCGGTCGATTGCCATGGAGTACAGCGGCAGCGGTATCCGCATCAATGCCGTCGCGCCGGGCGGGACGGAGGCGCCGCCGCGCCTGACGCCGCGTAACGACGAGCAGCCCAGTGAGCAGGAGAAGGCGTGGTATCAGCAGGTGGTCGATCAGACGGTGGCCAGCAGTCTGATGCACCGCTACGGCACGCTGGCGGAACAGGCAAACGCGATCCTGTTTCTCGCCAGCGATGAGGCCAGCTATATCACCGGCGTCACCCTCCCGGTGGCGGGCGGCGATCTCGGCTAACGGCGGGTCGCGTACCAGCAGAGCAGGGAGCCGAGACACACCATCCCGGCCCCCTGCCAGAACGACCATGATAGCGCGGCGCTAAGCAGGATCGCCGCCAGCGCGGAGGAGAGCACCGGCGTGAAGTAGGAGGCCGCCGCCAGCAGGCTGACGTTACCGTGGAGGATCCCCACGTTCCACGCGGCGTAGGCCAGACCGAGCGCCACCGCTACCGTCAGCAGCTTGATGCTGACCGGCCAGCTGAAGACCATCGGTGGCTGCGGCGTGGCGAGAAACTTCAGCCATAGCGTCAGCGCGGTTAACAGGACGAACAGGGTAATGGCATTTTTGCCGCCGGCATATTTGGCCGTCACCGTGCAGTAGGCCGCCCAGATAAAGGCGCCGACAAAGGCCAGCAGATAGCTGAGCGGACTGGAGATGACGTTGCTGATAATCTCCTCCAGCTGCAGGCCGTGCTCACCCCCCAACACCCAGCCGACGCCAAGCAGGGCGAGAAGCAAACCGGGGATCACCAGCCAGCTGCTTTTCTGACCATTAAACAGGATGGCGAACAGGATGGTCAGGCTGGGCCACAGGTAATTGACCATCCCCACCTCAATCGCCTGTTGACGGCTGGCGGCATAGCCCAGGGACAGCGCGAGGCAGATTTCATAGCTGACAAACAGCACGCTGCCGGCCAGCAGATAGCGGCGCGGGATCTGGCGCAGGTTGGGAAAACCAACGGTAAAAATCAGCAGCAGGCCGCTGAGGCTGTAAATCATCGCCGCGCCGCCGACCGGGCCCAGTCCTTCGCTGACGCCGCGAATCAATCCGACCATCGTGCTCCATAAAATAATGGCGGCGAAGCCGATGGTCGTGGCTCTCTTTTTCTCCATGCTTATCCTGAGGGTTACGCGAATGCAGCCGGCATATATATCATCTTTTGACCGCCGCGGGGCGAAATTTTCCGCCATGGGTAACCCCTGGGGATTAGTGAAAACGGCCGCGGCTGGCGATTAAGGGGGAGTGGGTTTTGCTCCTTGATTTGACGCAAATTTTCCCGGGATTTTACTGTTAGTTTCCTCCGCGCGATGAATCAACATCCTGCATGGAGGAATGCAATGGACGTCAGCCGCAGAAAGTTCTTTAAGATCTGCGCAGGCGGTATGGCCGGAACCACAGCTGCCGCCCTGGGCTTTGCCCCCAAAATGGCGCTGGCTCAGGCACGCAACTACAAATTGCTGCGTGCGAAAGAGATCCGCAACACCTGCACTTACTGCTCCGTTGGCTGCGGGCTATTAATGTATAGCCTCGGCGACGGCGCGAAAAACGCCAAAGAAGCGATTTACCATATCGAAGGAGATCCGGACCATCCGGTGAGCCGCGGCGCGCTATGCCCGAAAGGCGCCGGCCTGCTGGACTATGTCCACAGCGACAACCGCCTGCGCTACCCGGAGTACCGCGCCCCGGGATCCGATAAATGGCAGCGACTCTCCTGGGATGAAGCCTTCAGCCGCATTGCCCGGCTGATGAAAGCCGACCGCGACGCCAACTTTATGGAAAAGAACGAGCAGGGCGCGACGGTTAACCGCTGGCTTTCCACCGGTATGCTGTGCGCCTCGGCGGCGAGTAATGAGACCGGCATGCTGACGCAAAAATTTGTGCGATCTCTCGGCATGCTGGCGGTAGACAACCAGGCGCGCGTCTGACACGGACCAACGGTAGCAAGTCTTGCTCCAACATTTGGTCGCGGTGCGATGACTAACCACTGGGTGGATATCAAAAACGCGAACGTCGTGGTGGTGATGGGCGGTAACGCCGCGGAAGCCCACCCGGTGGGATTCCGCTGGGCGATGGAGGCGAAGAACAACAACGACGCCACGCTTATCGTCGTCGACCCGCGCTTTACGCGCACTGCGTCGGTGGCCGATATCTATGCGCCGATTCGCTCCGGTACCGACATTACCTTCCTGTCGGGGGTGTTGCTGTACCTGATCGAACATAACAAAATCAATGCCGAGTACGTGAAGCACTACACCAACGCCAGCCTGCTGGTGCGGGATGATTTTGCCTTCGAAGAGGGGCTGTTCAGCGGCTATGATGCGGACAAACGCCAGTATGATAAATCGTCCTGGAACTACCAGTTCGATGAAAACGGCTACGCTAAACGCGATGAGACGCTAAGCCATCCGCGCTGCGTGTGGAATCTGCTGAAGCAGCACGTTTCCCGTTACACGCCAGAGGTGGTCGAAAACATCTGCGGTACGCCGAAAGCGGACTTCCTCAAGGTGTGCGATGTGCTGGCCTCAACCAGCGCCGCCGATCGCACCACCACCTTCCTGTATGCCCTGGGCTGGACGCAGCACACCGTCGGCGCGCAGAACATTCGCACCATGGCGATGATCCAATTGCTGCTCGGCAATATGGGCATGGCCGGCGGTGGCGTGAATGCCCTGCGCGGTCACTCTAATATTCAGGGGCTGACCGACCTTGGCCTGCTGTCTACCAGCCTGCCAGGCTACCTGACCCTGCCTTCTGAAAAGCAGCCGGATCTGCAGACGTACCTGGCGGCCAACACGCCAAAAGCGACCCTGCCGGACCAGGTGAACTACTGGAGCAACTACCCGAAATTCTTTGTCAGCCTGATGAAATCCTTCTACGGCGAGGCGGCGCAAAAAGAGAACGACTGGGGCTTTGAGTGGTTACCAAAGTGGGACCAGGCTTACGACGTTATCAAATACTTCAACATGATGGATAACGGCAAAGTCACTGGCTATATCTGCCAGGGCTTTAACCCGGTCGCGTCCTTCCCGGACAAAAACAAAGTGGTTCGCAGCCTGAGCAAGCTGAAGTATATGGTGGTTATCGATCCGCTGGTCACCGAAACTTCCACTTTCTGGCAGAACCACGGCGAGTCTAATGACGTCGACCCGTCGACGATTCAGACGGAAGTCTTCCGCCTGCCATCGACCTGCTTTGCCGAAGAGGACGGTTCGATCGCCAACTCCGGCCGCTGGCTGCAGTGGCACTGGAAAGGTCAGGATGCCCCAGGTGAAGCACGTAACGACGGCGAGATCCTGGCCGGGATTTACCATCGCCTGCGCGAACTGTACCGCACCGAAGGCGGGAAGGGTGCGGAACCCCTGCTGAAGATGAGCTGGCGCTATAAGCAGCCGGACCATCCGGAATCGGAAGAAGTCGCGAAAGAGAACAACGGCTACGCATTGGCGGATCTTTATGACGCCAACGGCACCCTGGTGGCGAAAAAAGGCCAGCTGCTGAACAGCTTCGCGCTGCTGCGTGACGACGGGACGACGGCGTCTTCCTGTTGGATCTATGCCGGCAGCTGGACGGAGCAGGGCAACCAGATGGCGAATCGCGATAATGCCGACCCTTCGGGTCTGGGCAATACGCTGGGCTGGGCCTGGGCGTGGCCGCTTAATCGCCGGGTGCTCTATAACCGCGCTTCGGCCGATATCAACGGCAAGCCGTGGGATGCGAAGCGGATGCTGATCCAGTGGAACGGCAGCAAGTGGGTCGGGAATGATATTCCGGACTTCAATACCGCGCCGCCGGGGAGCAACACCGGGCCATTTATCATGCAGCAGGAGGGGCTGGGTCGCCTGTTCGCGCTGGATAAGCTGGCGGAAGGACCGTTCCCGGAACACTACGAGCCGATGGAAACCCCGCTTGGCACTAACCCGCTGCACCCGAAGGTGGTCTCCAGCCCGGTGGTGCGTTTGTATGAAGAGGACGCCATCCGCTTAGGTAAGAAGGATAAGTTCCCGTATGTCGGGACCACCTATCGTCTGACCGAGCATTTCCATACCTGGACCAAGCATGCGCTGCTCAATTCCATCGCGCAGCCGGAACAGTTTGTCGAAATTAGCGAAGGGCTGGCAAAAGCGAAAGGGATTGCCAACGGCGACCGGGTGAAAGTCAGCAGCCAGCGCGGCTTTATTCGCGCGGTAGCGGTGGTGACGCGTCGCCTGCAAACGCTCAACGTCAACGGCCAGCAGGTGGAGACCGTCGGGATCCCGCTGCACTGGGGTTTTGAAGGCGTGGCTCGCAAAGGCTATATCGCTAACACCCTGACGCCGAACGTTGGCGATTCCAACTCGCAAACGCCGGAATATAAGGCGTTTCTGGTCAACATCGAGAAAGCGTAAGGAGCGATTCAATGGCGATGGAAACACAAGACATTATTAAACGCTCCGCGACCAACCCGATCACCCCCGCGCCGCGCGCGCGGGACCATAAGGCGGAAGTCGCCAAGCTTATCGATGTCTCCTCCTGCGTGGGCTGTAAAGCCTGCCAGGTGGCCTGCTCCGAGTGGAATGACATCCGCGATGACGTGGGGCACTGCGTCGGGGTGTACGATAACCCGGCGGATCTTAGCGCCAAATCCTGGACGGTAATGCGCTTTAGCGAGACCGAACAGAACGGCAAGCTGGAGTGGCTTATCCGCAAGGATGGTTGTATGCACTGCGCAGAGCCGGGGTGTCTGAAGGCCTGCCCATCCGCCGGGGCGATTATTCAGTACGCCAACGGCATCGTCGATTTTCAGCAGGAAAACTGCATCGGCTGCGGCTACTGCATTGCTGGCTGTCCCTTTAACGTACCGCGTCTCAATAAAGAGGATAACCGGGTCTATAAATGCACCCTGTGCGTGGACCGGGTCAGCGTCGGTCAGGAACCGGCGTGCGTGAAAACCTGTCCTACCGGCGCGATCCACTTCGGTACGAAGAAAGAGATGCTGGAGGTGGCCGAGGAGCGGGTGGCTAAGCTGAAAAAACGCGGTTATGCCAGGGCCGGGATTTACAACCCGCAGGGCGTCGGCGGCACCCACGTGATGTACGTCCTGCATCATGCCGACCAGCCCGAGCTGTATCACAAGCTGCCGAAGGAACCGCAGATCGATACCAGTATCAATCTGTGGAAGGGGGCGCTGAAGCCGCTGTCGGCGGCGGGCTTTATCGCCACCTTTGCCGGGCTTATCTATCACTACATCGGTATCGGGCCGAACAAGGAAGTTGACGACGATGAGGAGAAGCATGATGAGTAAATCGAAGATGATAGTGCGCACGACCTTTATCGATCGCGCCTGTCACTGGACGGTGGTTATCTGTTTCTTCCTCGTGGCGCTGTCGGGAATATCGTTTTTCTTCCCGACGCTGCAGTGGCTGACGGAAACCTTCGGTACCCCGCAGATGGGGCGTATTCTGCACCCCTTCTTTGGCGTGCTGATTTTTGTCGCCCTGATGTTTATGTTCGTTCGTTTTGTCCACCACAACATCCCGGATAAACAGGATATTCCGTGGCTGAAAGGTATCGTCGAGGTGCTGAAAGGCAACGAGCATAAGGTGGCGCGCGTCGGTAAATATAACGCCGGGCAGAAGATGATGTTCTGGACCATCATGAGCATGATTTTCGTGCTGCTGGTGACCGGGGTGATTATCTGGCGGCCCTGGTTTGCCCAATATTTCCCGATTCCGGTGATTCGCTATAGCCTGCTGATACACGCCACTTCGGCCATTATTCTGATCCACGCCATCCTTATCCATATGTATATGGCGTTCTGGGTGAAGGGGTCGATTAAGGGGATGATTGAAGGCAAAGTCAGCCGCCGCTGGGCGAAGAAACACCACCCGCGCTGGTATCGCGATGTCGAACGCCTTGAAGCGATGAAAGAGAGTCGCGAAGGGATGAAGTAAGCCTTCACGGCGCGAAACCCGCTCCGGAGATGTCGGAGCGGGTTCCCGGCAGTCAGCAGTTCGTGATAAGTGTATCGATTGAATCGATAACGCCCTGGCGCGCATGACTCAGATTGCAGACGAAATCCTGTGGCTGGATCCGTTTATTATTTAAGTTACTGATCATTGGCGTACAAAGTAAAAAGCTGTCAAATTCAATATTTATCCTTGGTACGACATGCTGATGCCAGCGTGGTAACTGTTGTGGTCGCATTAAAGGAATAATGACTCTCGTGGCCAGGTCTGCATAATAATCATTCTGCACAATCATATAATATGGCAGGGTTTTATTTGTCTGAGCAGAACAATTTCGATAAACATTGAATTGTTCAAGCATCATAGTACCCTGAAAAATTCATCATCAGTAAGAGTGCCTCCTTTTGCAATAAATTCATTCATTGCGGCAATGAATTCCTTGTGCTGTCTCTGTTTATCTGCTTCTCGTAAATCCTTACCTGGCTGTACTGACACCTTCTGGACGGGTACGTCAGTGGGTCTTTTACGTAGCGTATTACTTTTCATCATAGGCTCCTTGCGGTTGGTTCTGTGATTATTCACTTTACTCACTAAAAGATAAATGCCAGCAGTAATTTTAATGTTTATTTTGCGAGGCAGCTTCCAGAGGAAAGTAATCGCCTGAAATATTAATGGTTATAGTAATAAACCCGGCGCTGGTATTAACCAGCGCGGCGGGAAATAATCAGAACTTCTCCGGAATAAAGCGGAAGGGAAAATTGGTCTGTTTCATTTTACCAATTTTGCGCTTCGGCAGCGTGACATGCTCCACTGGCAAGGCTTCGTAGGGGATCTGCGACAGCAGGTGGGTGATGATATTCAGACGCACCCGCTTTTTATCCTCGGAGCGGGCGACGAACCACGGCGCCCAGGCGGTGTCGGTAGCGGCGAACATGGCGTCGCGGGCGGCGGTATATTCATCCCAGCGATTGAAAGACTTGATGTCCATCGGCGAGAGCTTCCAGATCTTGCGCCCGTCGTCGATGCGATCCCGCAGGCGCCGCTCCTGCTCCTGCGGGGAGACCTCCAGCCAGTACTTGAGCAGGATAATGCCCGACTCGACCATGCCGCGCTCCACCATCGGCGCGCCGTCGAGAAATTTCTGCACCTCCTCCGGGGTACAAAAGCCCATCACGCGTTCGACGCCGGCGCGGTTGTACCAGCTGCGATCGAAAATCACGATTTCCCCAGCCGCCGGGAGATGCTTGATATAGCGCTGAAAATAGAGCTGACTTTTCTCGCGTTCGGTGGGCGAGGGTAAGGCGACGACCCGGAAGATACGCGGGCTGACGCGCTCGGTGATCGCCTTAATGGTGCCGCCTTTGCCGGCGCCGTCCCGGCCTTCAAAGACGATGCACACCTTCAACCCTTTATGCACCACCCAGCGCTGCAGTTTCACCAGCTCCACGTGGAGCTTGCGCAACGCCTTCTCATACGCTTTATTGTCAAGCGGGGCGATCTTCACCGCCGCGTCGACCGGATTACCGCTTTTCTTATTACCCATCGCCATGCTCCGTGTTGCCGAGGTATCCCTTTGAAGTGTAATCCTTCACCGGCGAGGCGGTGGAAAATATTCCGCCCGGGACGGGTTAGCGGGCGCTCCCCGCGGCGATGACTTCCAGTCCCACCCGCTGCCCCCACGACAGCTCAAGGGTGTTACCGTCCGGGTCGGCAAAGAAAGCGAAATAGCCTACCGGATCGCCCAACTGCTCCGGTTCCCGACGCAAAACGCCTTCCCGCCGCGCCTGAGCGACTTTCTCATCGATCTCCGCCTGGGTGGCGCAGGCGACGCCGAGATGGCCGAACGGACCCAGCGGCGTGTCGGCAGGGTCATCACTTTGCACCAGCACCAGGGCGAAAGGTCGGGTGCGATCGCTGAGCCACGCCACTTTACGCGCCGAGGGGAGGTCGGGTTCGCGCTGGTGAATAACGGTCATCGCCGTATAGCGGGTATAAAAATCGATGCTGCTGGCCAGACAGCGGACGGTAAAGGCGACATGGGTAAAGCCGACATCAACATTTTGCATGGATGATTCTCCCGAGGTGAACGATGTCTCGACTTTACAACCTCAAGTTAACTTGAGATCAATCCGCGATGTATCCCTGCGTGCCCACCAATTTTTACAGGGGATTATCCACCGCCAGGCGCCTCTGCCGTCGGCAGGAAAGCCAACAGTGGCGCTGGCGAGCGCATGAACGAATCAGGCCGTTATATGGAGGATACTGCCGTCGGGCGTTTTTAGCTGGTGTGGCGAGTCGGGATGGTCAATAATGCCGGCCGTCTCTCAATACCCCTATAAGATGTATGAAAAAAACGATCTTTTCACTGGCGCTGGGCACTTTCGGACTCGGCATGGCGGAATTTGGCATTATGGGCGTGCTGCCGGACATGGCGCGCGATGTCGGGATTTCCATTCCCGCCGCCGGCAATATGATTGCCTGGTATGCCTTCGGCGTGGTGATCGGCGCACCGATCATGGCGTTGCTCTCCAGTCGGTTTTCGTTGAAATCGGTGATGCTGTTTCTCGCCGCCCTGTGCATTCTCGGCAATACCCTGTTTACCTTCTCCAGTAGCTACGCCATGCTGGCGCTAGGCCGGCTGGTTTCCGGGTTTCCCCACGGGGCGTTCTTTGGCGTCGGCGCGATTATCCTGTCGAAAATCGCGCCGCCAGGGAAGGTGACCGCCGCGGTGGCCGGGATGATTGGCGGCATGACGATCGCTAACCTGGTGGGCGTCCCCGGCGGCACCTGGCTTGGGCATCACTTTAGCTGGCGCTATACCTTCGCACTTATCGCGGTGTTTAACGTCGCGGTGTTTCTGGCCATCTGCTGCTGGGTGCCCACGCTGTATGACCGGGCCAGCACGCGGCTGCGCGAGCAGTTCCGTTTTCTGGCTTCCCCGGCGCCGTGGCTGATTTTTGCCGCCACCATGTTCGGTAACGCCGGGGTGTTCGCGTGGTTCAGCTATATCAAGCCCTTTATGCTCAACGTCTCCGGCTTTGCCGAAAGCCGGATGATGCTGATTATGATGCTGGCGGGGCTGGGTATGGTGGTTGGCAATCTGTTCAGCGGTAAAATTTCCGGGCGCTACAGTCCGCTGCGCATCGCGGCCATGACTGACGGGGCGATCGCCGTGACGCTGCTGCTGATCTTTGCCTTCGGGGAGCATAAAGTCGCTTCGCTGACGCTGGCGTTTTTCTGCTGTGCCGGGCTGTTTGCCCTGTCGGCGCCGCTGCAGATCCTGCTGCTGCAGAACGCCAAAGGCGGCGAGATGCTGGGGGCGGCAGGGGGGCAGATCGCCTTTAACCTCGGGAGCGCCATCGGCGCCTTCTGCGGCGGAATGATGATTGCCCAGGGGTTCGGCTGGAACAGCGTGGCGCTTCCCGCCGCCACGCTGTCGTTTCTGGCGATGAGCGCCTTGCTCATCTACGGTCGCCATCAGCGCCGACAGGCTTGCTAACGACGCTTACTCACGCCAGGGTTCGCCGAGCGTCAGCATCAGCCGGTTGGCCCAGGCGAAAAAGGCCGCTGACTGCAGCAGATCCAGCTGGGCCAGGGTATCTAAGCCCTGCTCATCAAGCGCAGCCAGATGGCTGGCTTTCAGCGCGGGCGGCGTCACCGACAGCGCGGCGGCGGCATCGATCTCCGCCTGCCAGCGCGGCGACTGCCCGCCGCGCAGATCGTCTCCCGGCGTCACCGCCAGCAGCGTGTCGACGGCGGTCTCGTCCTTCGCCAGCTGCGCCGCTTTGCGGGCATGTACCGAGGCGCAGTAAATACAGCCGTTGATTTTACTGGCCACCGTGGCGGCCAGTTCACGTTCGGCGCGCGGCAACCCCCCTGGGGTATAGAAAATGCCTTTATCAGTCAGCGTCCGCTGCTCCAGCACCGGCTGGTTGCGCGCCAGCAGGCGGAAGTAAGGCGAATCGCTATGGCCATATTTTGCCAGGATCGCCTGTTCTTCAGGGCTAAATTCCGCCAGCGGTTTATCCGCCAGCCAGGGTTCCCAATGCAGTTCATCACGGGTGAAACGCACCGGGGCCGCTTTGCCGCTTTGAGTTTGTGGGGTGGTGTGCCAGTACCCGGCCACCACCGGTGTGTCGGCGCTGACGATGGGCTGATGGTTGAGCGCCCGCAGGCCCAGCAGCAGGCGGCTTTGGAAGCCGATAAAGGCCACCAGCTGCGCCAGGGTGACGATGCCCCGCAGGCTCCAGCCTGCTTTTGTCAGAGCGTGCAGCGCGGCGGGGGTCGCTTCGACAGGAGTGAAGGTCAGCAGGCGGGCAAAGGCCAGCGCCGGAACCAGACGGTCCGTGGTCGGGTCGGCAAGGCCGAAGCCGGCATAGTGCGCCGCCAGCGCGTCCGCCTGGTGCAGTTTCGCCACCTTCGCGGCCACGGCGAAGCGTTCATCAAGAGGAAAGTCAGTATCCTGCTGGCTGAACAGCACTTCATAACTTCCCTGGGCGTGACGGGTGGCGGCGTCGCGGATTGCGCGCGCCTGATCGAGCGGGGAGCCGATGGCGATCTCCGCCAGTTCGGCCAGAATATCCTGACTCAGCGTCATGGTGACTCCTTATCTGATGTGGGGGGCAATATGCTGAGCGATCAGCTCAATGGAACGCAGCGTATCCCGGTGCGAAGGCTCCACCGAGTGCACCTGAAACGAAATATCGGTAGCGCGGGCCAGTACGCTGTCTTGCGCCAGGGAGGCGATAACATGCTCAGGATCGCCGACGTGGGCATCCAGCTGCTGCAGATAGTCAGTGACACTGTCACCTTCTATCCGATGACCCGCTTCCCGGTGCTGTGCCGCCTGTTTGCGCAGGCCGGGTTCGGCGACCTGCAGGGCGTGGGCGTGGCTGTCAGCGACAAAGGCGGTGCGCGAGGCGAGGATCCGCGGCGCAACGCCGTCCGGCAGCGCCGACAGATAGGCGTCGATGATCGGGTTCTGAATGGCGTCCAGCGGCAGGCGCGGCTCACCGGGCGGCCGGGGCTGCGTGCGGGACAGCATCAGCCCGTGTCCCGCCTGACCGGCACGGATGGCGCCCTCCACCGAGAAGGTGGCGATCCAGATTCGCGCCGCCAGCTGCGGCGCCGGCGGATAGAGATGGTTGTCCGGGTGGCTGAGGGTGTCGCCGCGCCAGGCGCTGTGGATCAGGTGCAGATGGTCAGCAAACACCGCTCCGCGCTGCTCGCTGGTCAGGCCGAAGGGCAGAAATGAGGTTGGCGTGCCGCCGGAGCCAAACCCCACCTCCAGACGCCCGTCGGTGAGTAAATCCAGCACCGCCGCGTCTTCGGCGACGCGCAGCGGATTTTCCATCGGCAACGTGATAATGGCTGTGCCGAGGCGAATGCGGTCAGTCTGCGCCGCGACGTGGGCGAGAAACACCAGCGGGGAAGGCAGGCCGCCTTCCTGTTCATGAAAATGGTGTTGGGCAATCCATGCGCTGTCGAAGCCGACGCGCTCCGCGTGGCGGATCTGTTCGGCCGCCAGCAGGTAGCGCGTTTGCGCAGAGCCCTGGTCGAGCAGACGGGTAAAAAAGCCGAGGCGTTTAGGCATTATGCGTTCTCCGTATAGGGCTGCGCTAAGCGGGGGGAAACCTGGGGGATAGCGGCGATCAGCTCGCGGGTGTAGGCCTGCTGCGGGGCGGCGAACAGGCGGCCAACGTCGCCATGCTCCACCACCTGGCCGGCGCGCAGCACCGTGACGCTGTCGGCAATCCGCCTCACCGTCGCCAGATCGTGGGTAATGAACAGATAGCTCAGACCAAGCTGCTGCTGTAGCTGCTCTAGCAGGGCGAGGATCTGCGCCTGAACGGTGACGTCGAGCGCCGAGGTCGCTTCGTCAAGGACCAGGATCGCCGGCTCGAGGATCAACGCCCGGGCAATCGCCACCCGCTGCCGCTGGCCGCCGGAAAGCTCCCGCGGCGTCCGCGACAGCAGCTCCGGGGCCAGTGCCACCCGGGCGGCGACGCTCTCCACACGCTGGCGACGCGTCGCCGCGCTGAGGCGCTCAAAGTTTTTTAATGGCTCTTCGATAATCGCGAACAGCGTCTGGCGCGGGTCGAGCGAAGCGAAGGGGTTCTGATAGACGAACTGGATTTTGCGCCGCAGCTGACGCTGCGCCTCGCGGCTAAGATGCCCGGCGTCAATACCGTCGATGGTCACCTGTCCGGCGTCGGCGCGCTCGAAGCCCAGCAGGATCCTCGCCAGGGTGGTTTTTCCGGAGCCGGACTCGCCCACCAGCGCATGGGTGCTGCCGCGCCTGACCTCAAAGCTGACGCTGTCGAGCGCCTGCAGCGCCTGTTTGCCCAGCGAGAAGCGTTTGCTGATCCCGTCGACGCGAATGGCCGGCGTGGCCAGCGGACGAGGACGATCCGCCGTCAGCCTCAGCGGCGCGTCCTGCAGATCGCGGAGCAGCTGGCGGGTGTAAGGGTGCTGCGGACGCCGGACAATCGTCTCGGTGGCGCCTTGTTCCTGAATCTCGCCCTGGCGAAACACCATGATCCGGTCGGCGCGTTCGGCGGCCAGCGCCAGATCGTGGGTGACAAACAGCACGGCGGTTCCCGACTCGCGACGCAGGATATCGAGCAGGTCGAGAATGCGCTTCTGCACCGTGACGTCAAGGGCGCTGGTAGGCTCGTCGGCAATAATCAGATCCGGCTGCAGGGCAATGGCGATGGCGATCAGCACCCGCTGCTTCATCCCGCCCGACAGCTGATGCGGGTACTGGTCAAGACGCTGTTCCGGGTGGCTGAGCCCGACTTTAGCGAGCAGGTTGAGGACCTGCTGCCGGCGTTCGGCGGCGGAGAGGGATTGATGCAGTTGCAGAATCTCTTCCACCTGCTGACCAATGGTTTTTACTGGGTTAAGCGAATTGCCTGGGTCTTGCGGCACCAGGCTGATGCTCACTCCGCGCAGGCGGTTCAGGCGTTTTGCCGACCAGTCGCTAATCACTTCGCCATTGAGAATAATTCGCCCGGCGTCGCGGCGGGCATTATCCGCCAGCAGGCCGATAATCGCCTGCGCGGTTGTGGTTTTCCCCGAGCCGGATTCCCCAACGAAGGCCAGCATTTCGCCGCGCTGAATGGAAAAGCTGACGTTATGCACCACTTCGCGCCATTCGCCCCGCGAGCGGTAGCTGATGCGCAGATCTTCAACAGACAGAACGTTCATGGGCGTACTCCACTCCACTGGCGGCTAAGACGATTGGCGGCAAGGACCACCGCGACCACGGCGAGGCCGGGGAAGGTGGTCAGCCACCAGGCGGTCGACAGGTAATTACGACCTTCGGCGATCAGTAATCCCCACTCCGGGACCGGCGGCGGGGTGCCGTAGCCGAGGAAGCTGAGGGTGGCCAGAGCCAGCATCGCGGAACCAAACTGCAGCGTTGCGAAGGCGAGCACCGCGGTGAGCGAGTTGGGCAGGATATGACGCCAGAAGATGGCGAGAAAGGTGCCGCCGCTGCCCCGGGCCGCTTCGACGTAATCGCTGTGGCGCACGCGCACCACTTCCGCCCGCGCCAGGCGCGCGAAGCTGGCGATAGCCGCGACGCCGACCGCCACCGCCGCATTCACCGTGCCAAAACCCAGCAGAATGATCACCGTCAGCTGCAGCAGCAGCGAGGGGATGGCCAGCAGGACATCCACCAGGCGCATGAGGGTGGATTCCACGCGTCCGGCCAGTGCCCCGGCGAGGGTGCCAAGGGCGGTGCCGACCACCAGGCCGATGGCCACGGCGATTAGCGCCGCCGACAGAGAATGTACCGCGCCGTAAACCACCCGCGTCCACAGGTCGCGGCCCAACTGGTCGGTGCCCAGCCAGTAGTGCGCCTGCGGCGCCAGGCGCTGAGCGCCGGGGATCCCTTCCAGTGGGTTAGCGGAGGTAAACCACTGTGGGGCAAGGGCCATTAACAGGGCGGTGATCATCACCGCCCACGCCAGCCACAGGCCTGGCTGCAGACGCACTCTGCGCCACTCCGGGCGGCGGCGAACCGCGATGGCATAGTCGACCAGGCTCATTTCACACCTCCGGTCTGTAATTGGAGTCGGGGATCCAGCCGCGGCATGACCAGGTCGACCAGCAGGTTGATCAGGACGAAACCGAGGGCGGAGATCATCACCACCGCCTGCAGCACAGCAATATCCTGGTTATTCACCGCCTGCTGGGTCAGCTGCCCGAGGCCGCTGCGGCCGAAGACGGTCTCGGTGATCAGCGCCCCGGCAATCAGCTCGCCCAGCAGCAGCCCGGTTATGTTCAGCGCAGGCAGCAGGGCGTTACCCATCACATGGCGCCAGAGGACGCCGGTCTCGCTCATTCCCTTGGCGCGGGCGACCGCGACGAAGGGCTGAACCGCCACCTGATCCATGCTGCGCATCAGGATCTGCGCCAGCGGGGCGGAGATGGGCAGCGCGACGGCGATAACCGGTAAAATCAGCCCTTCCAGCGGACCGGGGTTGATCACCGGGATCCAGCGCAACTGAAACGAAAAGAGCTGGATCAGGGCGATACCCAGCCAGAAGGTGGGCAGCGAGATAAACAGCACCGGCAGCGACTGCAGGAGGTTGCTCAGCCAGCGCAGCCCCGGCAGACGCGAGGCGAAGGCGAGGGTGAACGCCAGGATCACGGCCAGCAGGAAGGCCGGCAGGGCGAGGCTTAAGGTATCCGGCAGGTTGCTGGCAATCAGGCTACTGACCGCCAGACCCGCCTGCAGGGAATAGCCAAAGTCGCCGTGCAGCATTGCCAGCAGCGTGTGCAGGTACTGGCGCCACAGCGGGCTGTCGGCGCCGTAGGCCAGCCGCATGTCGGCGATTTGCGCCGGGCTCAGACCGAGGTCCGGGTTCTGAAACTTGATCAGCACCGCATCCCCTGGCAGCACCTGCAGCAGGAAAAAGGTGAGGGTAAAGGCCGCCCACAGGACCAGCAGCCCCTGACCGAACCGTCGCAGAAGATAAGCGCTCATATCCGGCCTCTTAATGTTTATCCAGCCAGGCGCTGTAGAACGACGGACGACCGACGGCCTCGAAGCTGACGCCTTTCACCCACGGCGCGCCGGCGAACACCTGCGGCTCTTCGAAAATCGGGATCACATAGGCGTTTTCGATCAGATAGCGCTGGGCATCGCCGGTTAACTGCAGACGCTGCTGTGGCTCCACCGCCGCGGAGATGCCGGTCAGCAGATCGTTCAGCTTATCATCGCGGAAGTGCTGTACTTTATCGCTGGAGCCGCCTTTCTGCAGCAGCGCGTCGCGGTTGTTGGGGAAAAACATGCTTTTTACCACATCCGGATCGGCGCGGCCCACTTCCGAAACGGTGAGCGGCGTTTTTTGCGGGTCGAGGTTGTCAAGCGTACGGCTGCCGGCATCCCCGGCTTTGACCGTTAACGCGACTCCCACCTGGCGCCATTGCTGGGCGATCAGCTGCAGCACCTCTTTATTCTGCGGCTGCGGGAGCGACTCATAGACCGTCAGCGCCAGCCGCTGCCCGTCTTTGCTGCGAATCCCGTCGGCGGCCGCTTTCCAGCCGGCCTCATCCAGCAACTGCCGGGCTTTGGCCTGGTCGAAGGTCAGTTTATCGCTCAGATTGACATAGCCGGCGGCAGAGCTGGCCAGCACGGAGGTGGCTTGCGGGTAGTTAGCGGAGAACAGCGTCTCCACCACCTGTTTGGCGTTGGTGGCATGGAGCAGGGCCTGGCGCACCCGCAGGTCGGCGACCAGAGGGTTATCCGGGCGGAAGCTCAGGCTGTCGTTGACCCCGCGGGTAGGGGCGGCGTAGACCTTAAATCCCTGATCGGTCGCCTGCTTTTCATCGTAGGCCTGCACCTGGCGAATAAAGCCCGCCTGGCCGGCCAGCAGCGCGCCGATGCGCACGCTGTCTTCCGGGGTCACAATATAGGTGATGCCGTCGAGGTTGGCGGGCCCCTGCTGGGCGATGTTTTTCGGCCCCCACTGATAATCCTTGCGCGCCACCAGCGTCAGCTCGCGGCCCGGTTTTTCATCCTGCACCACAAAGGGACCAGAGCCGATGATATGCCGGGCATCGCCCAGCTCCTCAAAATTGCGCTGCAGGGTGCTGAGGGACACCAGACCGGAGCCGATGGTGGCGGTCCCTTGCAGAAAGCCCGGCGACGGTTTGTTGAAGTAAAATTTCACCGTCAGCGGGTCGATCACTTCGCTGCGCTGGTAGTTATTGATCACCTCCGAGACAGGCAGGCGGTGGGCTTTATCGCCCAGCCCATAGGTGTCGAAGTTTTTGGCGACGGCGGCGGCATCCACCGGCGTACCGTCCGAGAAGGTGACCCCTTTGCGCAGGTGGAAAGTGTACTCGGTTTTATCGGCATTACTGGTCCAGCTCTCGGCGATCCACGGCTCAATCTCCAGCGTTTTCGGGTTCTGCCAGGTCAGCTTGTCGGTGATCTGATTGAGAATGCCGCCGTTTGGATAAAAGCCGCCGGCGGGTGGATAGAGATTGGTGTGCGGTTGCTGCTCCAGATAAATTAAGGTACCGCCTTTAACCGGCGTGTCGGCGGCCCAGACGGAAAAGGCGCCGGAAAGAAACAGCGCGGCCAGCGCGGGCAGGCGAAAATGACGATGCATGGTGAATTCCTTTGTTATCTATTGTCTTGCCATCATCGGGCGCGGCTAAAAACAAAGGAACCAAGGAATTGCGCTAAGCATTTGCGGAAATTGCATTTACTTTTCGCGGCGGGAAGCGAGGGGAAGCGCCTCTCCCGGGCGGGAGAGGCGCTGGCGATTAGCTACGTAGATCGATAACCATACGGCCGCGGATCTGACCCTGCTCCATCTCTTTAAAAATGGCGTTGATATCTTCCAGCGGGCGCAGGGTGACTTTCGGCACCACTTTGCCTTCGGCGGCGAACTGGAAGGCTTCCACCAGATCCTGACGGGTACCGACCAGCGAGCCGACCACTTCGATGCCGTCGAGCACCAGACGTGGAATATCGAGGCTCATTGCTTCCGGCGGCAGGCCTACCGCCACCACGCGGCCGCCGGCGCGAACGGCATCCACCGCCGAGTTAAAGGCCGCTTTAGCAACCGCGGTCACCACGGCAGCATGCGCGCCGCCGGTTTTTTCCTGAATCACTTTCGCCGCATCTTCATTGCGCGAGTTGATGGTCAGATCGGCGCCCATCGAGGCCGCCAGCTCCAGCTGGCCGTCGTTGACGTCGATGGCGATCACTTTGGCGTTAAAGACATTCTTGGCATACTGCAGCGCCAGGTTGCCCAGGCCGCCGAGGCCGTAGATAGCGATCCACTGGCCCGGTTTGATGTGGGAGACCTTAACGGCTTTGTAGGTGGTGACCCCGGCGCAGGTGATGCTGCTGGCGGCGGCGGAGTCGAGGCCGTCCGGGACTTTGACCGCGTAGTTGGCGGTGACGATGCACTCTTCCGCCATGCCGCCGTCGACGGTATAACCGGCGTTTTTCACCGAGCGGCACAGCGTCTCGTTGCCGCTGTTACAGTATTCGCAGTGGCCGCAGCCTTCGAAGAACCACGCCACGCTGGCGCGATCGCCCGGCTTCAGGGAGGTGACGCCAGGGCCGACTTTTTGTACTACCCCGATCCCTTCATGACCAAGAATAACGCCGGTTTTATCGCCAAAATCGCCGTTTTTCACGTGCAGGTCAGTATGACACACGCCGCAGCATTCCATTTTCAACAGCGCTTCGCCGTATTCCAGCGGGCGCAGCGTTTTTTCCGTAACGTTAACCTGATGGTCGTGGGTAACAACAGCTGCCTTCATGCCTGTCTCCTTGTGAGGGGAATGATTAATTTTATTAATGCAATACTACCTAATAAGGATTAGACGCTATGGGGAAAAAAACAAGGCGCTTTAGTACAGGATGTGGTTTTTTGCTACAACGATAGCACAAAATTCAGACAATACCTCTAATTTTGGTAGGTAATAATAGCGTCACTGAATGGTCATGTTTTCTTCATCACTCAACACTATTGTTTTGCGCATCAATTTCTTATAACAACAGAGTGATACAACAATGCATCTGGTCAAAACGCTCCTCACTGCCGGTCTGCTTTTTTCCGCCGCCGCACAGGCTCACAATGTGCTGGAATTCCCGCAGCCGGAAAACAATCCCGAAGAGTTTTACGCGGTTACCGAGATCCCGGCTGGCGGGATCATTAAGTATGAAACCGACGCCAAAACAGGATTTATCATCGCCGACCGCTTTCAGTCGATGCCGGTGGCTTACCCGGCAAACTACGGTTCATTAACCCAGTCGCTGGCCGGGGATGGCGACCCGCTGGACGTGGTGTTTTACACCCGCGCGCCAATGGCCCCGGGCACGCTGATTAAGCTGCGGCCGATCGGCGTCCTTAAGATGGTAGACGGCGGTGAGAAAGACGACAAAATCATCGCCGTGCCGGCCAGCAAAATTGATCCCACCTATGACGACATCAAGACCATCGCCGATCTGCCGAAAATCGAGCAGCAGCGGCTGGAGGCCTTCTTCCGGGTCTATAAAGAACTGCCGGAGGGGCGGAAAAAGGTCGAGCTGGCCGGGTTTAATGATGCCGCCGCCGCGAAGCAGGAGATCAAATCGGCCTGGGAAGCCTGGAAGGGGAAGAACCCGCAATAATATTCATCGCGGGCGGAGTCCGGCGCCCGCAGCATTCCATCATCCGATACGCTACCCAGCCGTACTGGAGGGGTTATCCTCTTGACGCGTCCTGCGATAGATGGTTGTATAATACAACTATATCTTGATCTGGACGCATCGCTATGGCTGACACCTCCTTAATCCAACAGATCCGTACCGCCTCACGGTTAATGGTGCGCGAGCTGGGTTTTATGAACACCACGCTGGCCGCCACCCACTATTCGCCGTCGGCGGTGCATACCCTGCTCGAAGTGTCGGTGAGAGGGGCGATGACCGCCGCCCAGCTGGTGACTTTGCTGGGCCTGGAAAAATCGAGCGTCAGCCGGATGATTGCCCGTCTGCTGGCGGCCGGGGAGCTGGAGGAACGTCCCTGCGCGGAGGATGCGCGGTCTAAATCGCTGGCGCTGACCGCCAAGGGGCACGATACGGTGGCGATGATCAACGCGTGGGCTACCCGCCGGGTGGTGGAGACGTTAGGCCATCTGGATGAGCCGCAGCAGCGGACCGTCGCCAGCGGACTGGCGGCCTATGCGCAGGCGCTGGCGCAGTGTCGGGATACTGCGCTGGCGGATACGACCCCGCAGATTTCGCTGGTGACCGGCTATCAGCCGGGAATGATCGGTCGGATAGCCCAGATGCACGGGGAGTATTACGCCCGGCACCATGACTTTGGCGCTTTTTTTGAAGGCAAGGTCGCCAGCGGCGTGGCGGAATTTGCCACCCGGCTTTCCTCGCCGGCCAACCAGATCTGGCTGGCGATGCGCGAGGGGAAGATTGTCGGTTCGGTGGCGATCGATGGCGAGGATCTCGGCCAGCAGCAGGCGCATCTACGCTGGTTCATTCTCGATGACAGCTGTCGGGGAACCGGCATTGGCAGGCGGCTCCTCAGTGAGGCGATGGCTTTCTGCGATAGTCGTCAGTTCAGCGCCGTTCAGCTGTGGACGTTTAAAGGTCTGGACGCGGCCCGCAAACTGTATGAGTCCTTTGGCTTCACGTTAACCCGCGAATGGCAGGGGGATCAGTGGGGAAAGGTGATGACCGAGCAGCAGTTTACCCGGCCAGGCAACGCCGGCTAAGGGCGGGGTGCCTTAGCCGGCGGGGGGGCGAAGATTACCCCAGTTGATTTAGCAGCCGGGCGATCTCCTCTCGCCACTGCGCCTGCAGCGCAGGCTTTTGATGTTTCGGCTTACGGGCCATGTCGTCCGCCAGCCATTGCTCCAGAGCGATCAGGCGCGCCAGCAGCGCCTCTTCATCATCAGCCGCGAGTGACGGCTCCTGAGGTGAGTAGGCCACCGTCGGGGTGGAGGGCTGCGTCTGCAGACGGGCATAAACCTCTTCCAGACTGTGCCACTCCGTTAGCCCGGCGCGGTCGATCAGCCAGAAGCGGTTACAGCTTTCGCTAATAAGCTGGCGGTCATGACTAACCAGCAGCACGCCGCCGGGGTAGTCGCGGAGCGTCTGCGCCAGCGCCGCTTTGCCCTCCATATCAAGATGGTTGGTGGGTTCATCCAGCAGCAGCAGGCTGTAGCGCGCCAGCGACAGGCCGACGAACAGCAGCCGCGACCGCTCACCGCCGCTGAGAGTGCTGACCTTCTGACCATGCCTCGCCCAGCCAAATCCAGCGGCGATCAGCGCCCGTTTCCGGGTGTCCGCCGACGGGGCGAACGGCGTCAGGGCGTCGAGCAGGCTGGCATCGTCCGGCAACTGCGCCAGCGTCTGGTCGTAATACCCGGGGTGAAGCCGGGGGTGCAGACGCAGCCCCGGAAGAGGCGATGCGTCGTTCATCTGCTGCCACAGCAGGCGCAGCAAGGACGATTTACCGCCGCCGTTGCGCCCCATGATGGCCACGCGATCTCCGCTGCGCAGTCGCGCCACGCCGGCGGTAAACAGGGCCGGCAGTCCCGGCGCGGGGGCCACCGGCAGCCTGTCCATCTCCAGCAGGCGGTCCGCCGGCAGGGCGTCCCCTTGCAACACCAGGCGCCACGGCGGGCCGACGCTGAGCTCAGTCTGCTCGTCTTTCAGGCGGGCGACCTGCTTCTCCATCTGTTTGGCTTTGCGGGCGAGATCTTCGTTGTCATACACCCGACCCCAGGTGGCCAGCCGCCGGGCGCTGGCGCTGACCCGGTCGATCTCTTTTTGCTCGGCCTTATGACGTAATGCGGCGCTTTCATCCTGCTCCTGCAGTGCCTGACGGGCAGCGCTGCAGGGCAAGGCGAAGCTGTGCAGCGTCTGGTCGCGAAGGATCCAACTGGCATTAGTTACAGCATCCAGTAAGGTGTTGTCATGTGACACCAGCACGAAGCTCCCCTGCCAGGTTTGCAGGAAGCTTTCCAGCCACAACAGGGTGGGCAGATCGAGATGGTTGCCGGGCTCATCCAGCAGCAGCAGGTCAGGCTGGCGGATCAGCGCCCGGGCCAGCAGCAGGCGCGTGTGCTGCCCGCCGCTTAGGGTGCTGGTTTGCTGCGCCATCACCGCCGGCGTGAAGCCCATCTGCGCCAGCAGGCGTTCGGCCAGCCAGCGCTGTGCTTCCCGGGCGTCGGCGGGTAACGGGGCCAGCACCGCCTGCAGCAGTGACTGCGAACGCAGCGCCTCCGTCAGATGCTGTTCAACGCGGGCCATCAGACACTGACCGGCGAGCGAGACGCTGCCCGAGGTGGGCGCGAGAGTGCCATCCAGCACCTGCAGCAGGGTGCTTTTGCCACAACCGTTATGGCCAATGAGACCGATACGGTCGCCTTTCTTCAGGGTGAAGGAGAGGGTGTTAAACAGCGGCCCAAAAGCCGTCTCCACGTGGAGCGCATGGGCAGTTAGTAATGTACTCATAGTCAACTTACTCAAGAGTTACAGGCATGCGAATGCCTCGTCAAAACTCGCTGACGATAACCCGGTAAGCCGGAGAGAAGGGATTCTGTGAAGGGTCTTCGCTCAAGCCAAAGTTATCGCAGCACGATACCGATAACGCTTGAGCTGGCGCCATTGCCTAAGGCATGTGAAACAATAAACATTTCACAATACAGCATGGGGGGCCTCCTTTTATATTCAGTTAGTGAATGGGTGATGGCAGTGTAGTGGGGAAAGGAAAAGCGCGCCAGTGACAAAACTGGCAGGGGGCGAGCGCGGCGCCCCTCAGAGTTTAGCGTACAAAGGGAAACCAATACGCTTTTGCCAGTACCGCTTCGGTCAGGGTATTAGCGTCAGTTATTTTTTGGCACTGGGCTTCGAGGACATCAGGTTTACCCTTCGGGAACCAGCGTTGAGAAATGTAAAGCGTCAGGAAAACAGTTTCACGTGTTTGCTCACAGTGATAGGCATTTTTAATGTTATCAATTCTTCGGAATCCATATGGGTCTCTGTATTCTATGTAAGTTTCATAGTGGGATCTGGATTCAAAATAATTATCTGGTTCCATGCTTGCCCAGACAATACTGAGATAATGCTTATCATGAAGGAAGTAACGATAACGGGTTGTCTCTCCACCGGGAATAACGCCGGGGAACAATCCAAAAAAGATGAAAATCAGCAAAGATAGCATAACGGGAATAACCGGATGACGCAGTTTACGATGCGTTGATTTTCTCGTTGATAACAGCCAAATCAACGGTATAACGAGTGAGCAGAGAATAGCGACAAACGGTTTATAGAAGGTGTACAGACTATGTTCGATAAGATCACCAGCAACGGCATCATATGAACTGATTTCAAAGGGGGAATGCAGTGTTTCACCACTCAGTGAACATAAGCCATAGACTAACCCTGTTATTCCTGTCAGTGCTAAATATAAAATGATCATCCTATTCGTCATATTTTTTGTCGCAACCTGGTGGGGCATATTAACGTTCCTTGTTTGTCTTAGTAGTGAGAATCATTGAAAGTATTATCATTGATTTATTTAAAAAATAATGGGAAACCAGCGGGCGTGGTCGCGGGTATATTCCGTCATCGCCTGGGGATCCTTTATCGCCTGGCAGGGAGCCTCGAGAATATTCGGATACGCATCCGGATACCAATCCTCTTCGGTCGTTAAGGTAAAAAAGCGAGACTCCCGGTGGGTTTCACAGGTATAGGCGTTTTTAATATTGTCGGCTTTGCGATATCCCTTGGGATCGCGATATTCGATATACACGTTGTACTCAGAGCGGATACCCCGCCACGCGCCCGGCTCCGGTTTCTGCCAGCGGACCGTCTGGTAGTAGCGCTCCCGCTCGCCGTAGCGATAGACGGCGGTCTCCCCGCCGGGAATCACGTCGGGTCTGAGGAAGAAAAAAGCCAGTCCCGCCAGCAGCCGTAGCAATGGCGGGAGAAGGTGGGTCAGCGGCCGCTGCGGCAGACGGTTGACCAGCAGCAGCCACAGCAGCGGCGGGATCAGGCTGACGATAATAGCGAAGAGGATTTTCGCCGGCGTGTAGAGTTCATGCACCGACACCTCGCCGGCTTTCGCCGCGTAAAGCGCCTGCTTATCGCCGAAATACCAGTACTCGCCGTGAAAGCCGCTGATGGCGCTCACCAGCAGCAGCCCGCTAAACAACCCCAGCCAGACCCGTAATAGCGGTTGCAGAACCATTTTTTGCTGGCTCATTTATGGTGCCTCCACAGGAACGGTGGCGATCGGGCGGGCAATCATGATTGCCGTGTCGCTGAGCGCGTTCAGATCGCTTACCTGAGTACACTGGCGGGCCATGACCTGCGGATCGCGGTCCGGAAACCAGCCCTCATTGAATGACAGGGTGTAAAACTGGCTGTGCCGCTGTACTTCACAGCGCCAGGCGCGGCGAAGATTATCCCTGTCGACAGGCCAGCGCGGATCTTTCGCTTCAACAAAAATCTCATATTTAGAGGGCTGAGTGATACGTTGGTTAGAATTTGTCTTCATCCAGAAAATGGCAGTGTAGTAAACGTTGTGTTTCCCGTACTGAATACTGGCATCCCGTCCGGGGGTGACCTCCGGATGGAGGAAAATAAAGATCCCGGCGGCAATCAGTACCATCAGCGGGAATAGCGGATGCTGTATCGGCCGCCAGGGAATATTACGCACCGCCAACAGCCAGACCAGAGTCAGAAACAACACGTAGAGCAGGGCGAAGAAGAATTTACTCGGCGTATAGATGACGATGTCCACCAGATCGCCGGTAGCGGGCTGATACTGCTCAGCGCGCGGGGTGAGCATCCACATATCGCCGCCAGAGAGGCACAGGCCGGCGATGATGGCGATACTACCCGTGAGGAGTAAGACAATCCGGATCAGAATAGCCTTCGCTTTATTCGCGTCAGGGGTTAATTTTTGCATTTCACATTCCGTTGTGAGGGGGTGAGAAACAACTATTTTGCACAGCGGAGGGCGCGCGGCAAATGCTATCCGTTTTCTATTTTTACGATAAATGAATATGGGCGGAAAAGGCGTTTCTGTGGTGGGAAATATTATCCGGACGCTATTAATAACCGGGCCGATCGTTCGGCCCGGTGAGCGCGATTAAATTGAGGTGCGGCGGTAATTACGATATTCCGGTAGCCAGAAATTATCGCTGATGGACTGCAGCAGCGCTTCTGCGGAGGTTTTCACCGCCACGCCCTGCTCCTGAGCCACCTTACCGACCGCGAAGGCGATCGCCCGCGAGACGGTCTGGATATCCTTCAGCTCCGGCAGCACCGGACCTTCACCGTTGTTCACCAGCGGCGAGTGTTTCGCCAGGGTTTCGCTGGCGGCCATCAGCATCTCGTCGGTGACCCGCGACGCGCCGGAGGCGATCACCCCCAGACCAATGCCCGGGAAGATATAGGAGTTGTTGCACTGGGCGATGGGGTACTGTTTGCCTTTGACGGTAACCGGGGCAAACGGACTGCCGGTGGCGACCAGCGCCTCGCCGTCGGTCCAGCTCAGGATATTCTGCGGCGTGGCTTCCACCCGTGACGTTGGGTTGGAGAGCGGCATCACGATTGGCCGCGGGCAATGCTTGTGCATTTCGCGGATAATCTCTTCCGTGAACAGCCCCGGCTGACCGGAAACGCCGATCAGGATGTTCGGTTTCACGTTGCGCACCACGTCGAGCAGGGAAAGTACATCGTTAGTGGTATCCCAGCCCTGCAGATGTTCGCGTTTCTGCACCAGCTTGTTCTGGAACGGCAGCAGATTAGGCATGCCGTCGGTTAACAGGCCAAAGCGGTCAACCATGAACACACGCTGGCGGGCCTCTTCTTCACTGAGTCCTTCGCGGACGATCTGGGCGATAATTTGCTCGGCGATGCCGCAGCCGGCGGAGCCCGCCCCGAGGAAGACAATTTTCTGTTCGCTCAGCTGACTGCCGGCGCCGCGGCTGGCGGCGATCAGCGTCCCGACGGTCACCGCCGCGGTACCCTGGATATCGTCGTTAAAGGAGCAGATCTCATTGCGGTAGCGGTTGAGCAGCGGCATAGCGTTCTTCTGCGCAAAGTCTTCAAACTGCAGCAGCACGTCCGGCCAGCGGGCCTTAATCGCCTGGATCACGTCGTCAACGAACTGGTAGTACTCGTCATCGGTAATACGCGGGTGGCGCCAGCCCATATACAGCGGATCGTCCAGCAACTGCTGGTTGTTTGTTCCGACGTCCAGCACGATGGGCAGGGTGTAAGCCGGGCTGATGCCGCCGCAAGTGGTGTACAGCGACAGTTTGCCGATCGGGATCCCCATCCCGCCGATGCCCTGGTCGCCGAGGCCGAGGATACGCTCGCCATCGGTCACCACAATCACTTTGACGTTATGGTTCGGGACGTTCTGCAGAATGTCGTCAAGATTATGGCGATTCTGGTAGGAGATAAAGACGCCGCGGGCGCGACGGTAAATCTCGGAGAAACGTTCGCAGGCGGCGCCTACCGTCGGGGTATAGATAACCGGCATCATCTCTTCGAGATGGTTGCCAATCAGGCGATAGAAAAGGGTCTCGTTGGTGTCCTGGATGTTACGCAGGTAAATGTGTTTGTCGATTTCTGTTTTGAATCCCTGATACTGGATCCACGCGCGTTCCGCTTGCTCTTCGATGGTTTCAACCACTTCCGGCAGCAGGCCAAGAAGGTTGAAACTGCTGCGCTCTTCCATACTGAAGGCGCTGCCCTTGTTGAGCAGGGGGAATTCAAGCAGAACGGGACCCGCGTAGGGGATGTACAGGGAACGGTTTTTCTTATGGGTAAATTGCATCGCACTAACTCCTTGATCGTGTCCACAGTCCCGGCGCGGCGATAAGCGAAGGGCGGAGGGAAAAGCAGCGGGCAGAGTATAGAGCAGAAGGTCTTCAAGCGGGTAAACAAGCCGTCAATTGCCATAAAAAAACACCATCCTGGCAACAGGACGGTGTTGTTTATCATCACTCAGGCTGAAAATTAACCACCGCGGCGTTTGCGGCCGGTAGCATGGATATGGTTGAGGGTGGTTGCTTCATCGCCTTCCAGCACCACTTTTTTCTGCTGGGAAAGCTTGTAGTTCAGACCGAGAAGATGACGTGCCTGATGGTTCGATTTCATTCTGACTCCTTTATCCTGTTCTGGTTTCAAGGGCAAACCCGGTGGTGACCGGATGAAATGTAACCCAAAGTTGGCCGCACGTTTTTTATGCGGCCACAGGTAGGGTGGTCCATTTTCAGGGCAATAGCAACCTTAGTGCGCCAGATTAAGAACAGTCTCCCTCGCGCAGCGCCGGCGTTACCACTTCATCTCGCCGGTATTAACTTTGGCGCTGAGCTCCAGCGAGCTGGTTTCCGCCAGCCCTGGCCACTGTGTCTCCATTGCCTTGATCACCCCGGCGGAGTCCTTATGTGTCTTCAGCGCTTGCTCAAACTGCTGGAGGTAGGTTTTGGTAAAGCGCACCGCGCTGTCACCCTCCGGCGGCGTGCCGAGGTAATGTCCCGGGATCACCTGCTGCGGGTGCAGAGCAATCATCTGGTCCAGCGTAGTGCGCCACTGCTGTCGACTGGCCGGCGTCTGGGTGTCGGCGGTCCAGAGATGCATGCCCCAGGCCACGCCGGTGCCGCCGAGGATCGTTTTGTTCGCCCGGATCCAAACGAACGCCGCGTAGTCATGGGGCTGCATAATCGTCACTTTTTCGCCATCGATGGTAAAGCTGTTGGCTTTCAGCGCCTGCGGGACGTATACCTGCGTCGGCGCACCGTCTTTCATCTGTGGTCCCCAGTACGCCAGCTTTGCCGCTTTGGTGGCTGCAATATGTTTAACCACTTCCGGCGTGGCGACCACTTCCGCCTGCGGGAAGGCTTTCACCAGCGGCTCAAGGCCAAAATAGAAGTCAGGATCGCCGGAGGTGATCACAATCCGCGACAGCGGTTTGCCGTTTTTCTTGATCATGTCTACCAGCTTTTCGCCGTCTTTGACGCTGAACTGGGCGTCAAACAGCACCGCTTCATGCGGGCCGGAAACGAGGGTGGAGTTGACGGCAAAAAGACCTTTCTCCTGAGGGTTGTAAGTCTGCAGCGTCAGCGGCGCCGCGAAGACCGCGCCGCTGAACAGGGCGGTGGCAATAGCAAGAGCAGATAATTTCATGATTCATTCTCAATGACAGGGGAATGCGTAGCATTGTACGGATTTCGCCATTTGATAGAATTCCTGAAATAAGAGATGCTGAGTTTCATAAATCGTGCAGATAAAGGGGGCGTGATGGACAGGGTGATTGCGGCGCAGGTGTATCTGCGAATTTGCGAACTGGGAAGCCTCAGCGCCGCGGCGCGCGCGCTGGGGATGTCGCGCCCGATGGTCAGCCGCTATCTGGAACAGATGGAGAGCTGGGCCGGCGCCCGGCTGATCCATCGCTCAACCCGGCGGCTGACGCTAACCCCGGCCGGGGAGAAGGTATTGCTCAAGACCCGCGGCCTGACGCGGATCGCCGATGAAATCGCCGGCGAACGCCAGCGTGCCGACCCCAGCGGCACGCTGCGGGTGGCGTGCGCGCATTTTACCGCGATGCAGCTGATCTCCCCGCTGCTGCCGGATTTTCTTGCCCGTTATCCGCTGTTGCGTCTGGAGCTGGATATCAATAACCATCCGGTCAGCCTGATCGGCGAGCGCATCGACGTGGCTATTCGCATTACCGATAATCCGGAGGCGGGGGCTATCGCTCGCCGCCTCGGCGTGTGCCGGTCGCTACTCTGCGCTGCGCCGCGCTGGCTCCGCCAGCATGGTCCGCTGACGACCCTTGACGATCTGCAACAGCATAACTGCCTGTTATACAGTCATTTTGCCGGCCAGCGCTGGCAATTCAGCGATGCACAGGGTCAGGAGGCGTCAGTGGCAGTGAACGGTAATCTGAGCGCCGGGATCTCTTCCTTACTGCTGGAGGCGGCGGTCGCGGGGTGCGGTATCGCGATGCTCCCCGAACTGGAGGCGCGGAGCGCGATTGCCAGCGGCGCGCTGGAGGTGGTGCTTCCTGACTGGACGCCGAAGGCGCTGAGCGTTTACGGCATCTATCTTTCCCGCGACTATCAGCCCGATGGGCTGCCGCTGTTTCTGGATGCGCTGCAGCGACGGCTGGGGGAGACGCTCGCCGATGCCTGAGCAACGGCGCCGCCTTCAGCGGCAGCGCCGGCGGGCGGTTGCCCTGTCGGAAAGCCAAGGATCAACCTTACTCATTGCCCCACTGATTAAGGAAGTTGGCGATATCGTCAATACGGCGTTCGTCAATGGCCGCCTCGCGGGCCATCTCCTGCTGCGCTTCTTCATCGATCTCTTCGTTGTTGGTTAATCGCGCAATCAGCAGCTGAAAATAGCGCGCCAGCGCATCGCGTTCCTCATCCTTAACCGGGGCAGCCGCTTCGGTCTCGTATTCGTCCACGATGTCATAAAATTTCAGGGGAATGTCGTTACTCATCTGTCGTCCTCAGGATTGGCGTCAGGGCCGGGGTTAGCGCACAGCGGCGGGCGAGTATCATAGCACGCAGCCGGTAGGCTGCAGGAGAGGAAAAATCGCTGCGGCGGCGAGGCGAGAGGGCAGATATCGCTCCCCGGGGGACGGAGGGTAAAACCGGCGCGCGATGTCGCACGCCGGTCTGCCAGGAGGCTTAGACTACCCCGTCTCCACCGTCAGAGCACCACACCTGGCCGGAGGTATATGAGCAGGCATCGGATGCCAGGGTGACGTACAGTGGGGCGATCTCGACCGGCTGCCCCGGGCGCCCCATCGGCGTGTCTTTGCCGAACTGTTTCACTTTCTCGTCCGGCTGACCGCCGCTGGACTGCAGCACCGTCCAGTAAGGGCCGGGGGCTACGGCGTTAACGCGAATGCCGCGTTTTGCCACCTGTTTGGCCAGCGATTTGGTGAAGATCGCCAGGCAGGCTTTGGTCTGGGCGTAATCGAGGAGGATCGGACTGGGTTTATAGGCCTGCACCGAGGTGGTGTTGATGATCGCGCTCCCGGCCTGGAGATGGGGCAGCGCGGCGCGGGTGATCCAGAACGGCGCGTAGACATTGGTCTTAAAGGTGGCGTCAAAGTCTTCGGTGGTCAGCTCCTCAAGGGTCTCACAATATTGCTGACGTCCGGCGTTATTGACCAGGATGCTCAGGCCACCCAGCTGTTGCACCGCGTCGGCCACCAGCGACTGACAGAAGGACTCGGAGCGAATATCCCCCGGCAGGGCCACCGCGGTGCGGCCTTCGGCTTTGATCAGAGCGATGACTTCATCGGCGTCCTCTTGCTCCTCCGGCAGATAGCTTATGGCGACATCGGCCCCTTCGCGGGCAAAGGCGATCGCCACCGCGCGGCCAATGCCGGAGTCGCCGCCGGTAATTAGCGCTTTCTTACCGGCCAGCCGCCCGGTGCCGGTGTAGCTGGTTTCCCCATGGTCCGGTGACGGCTCCATTTCCGCATCCAGACCCGGCGGGTTCTGTTCTTGCTCCGGGAACTCCGGACGTGGAGCCGTCTCTTCTGGCAACATGGAGGTGGGTAGTTTCTTCATGGGCGGTTTTTCATCTTGCATAGTCATCTCCTTCAGACAGAACGGGCCAGCTGTAAGGATAGGTCAGGTTCCCCCGTCGCCAGACCCCGGATGACTCACCCAGGGCCAGTGAATGGCCGCGAAAAGACGCATTGTTATTCCTTAACCGACTGATCCCCGGCGTATTTAAGCAAATAGCGCTGCGTTATCATTGCCGGGGTTAAATTAGGATTATTCCATCATGACTTAATGCGGGCTGGCTATTTTATTTGCTGCGCGGCGGAGATTTTTTAAAGGCAGAGAGGGAGACAAAGTGAAAAGGGGAATAATAGGGTAATCCGCTACGCATGGATAATAATGGTATACCTCTTTGGTGTTAATTTTTGGAAGGGTGGCAGCCCGGGATTTGTAGAAACATTTATTCATCAGATTATTTTCATTAGTTTACAAACGTGAACCAATGTCCACAGTACAGTTCACAAGGTACATATAACCCAAAGCGAATAAGGGAGTTGCGTAAAAATTAATTTTTAATGCCGCTTCGCTGTGGTTAATTTATTTTGTTGATGCGCTGGGTGATGGCCAAGATTAATTTGACTCCTGCGGGTATTCCTCTAGTGTTAGATATCGAGGGTGATGATTTGTAACAGGGTCATTTTCCATTTACCAACCGATATTGATCAAACCAAAGGTGAAAATTATGGCAGAGCATAGAGGCGGTTCAGGTAATTTTGCAGAAGATCGTGAAAAAGCATCCGAAGCCGGGCGTAAAGGTGGGCAGCACAGCGGCGGGAACTTCAAAAATGATCCTGAGCGTGCATCCGAAGCCGGTAAAAAGGGTGGTAAGAACAGCCATGGCGGCGGCCGTAAATCCGGCGACAGCTGATGACTGATGACCCGTGACGCCGTTATGACGGTGTCGGGAAAGAAACCTGTGGGCCTGTGGGTCCGCAGGTTTCTGTTTATTTGCAAACGCTTTCCTCAGCTATTGTCTATTGTCCGCGACGGGAAAAGAGGTGCAGAATAATTTAATTACAGCCATCTTAACAATTAAATACTGATTACCGCAACGGCATTGTGCCGGCGAAGCGCTAAGAGTGAGTAAATAACGGTTCGGAGCAACACGTAACAGTACTGCTTTTTATCGCTGTGCATAAGTAAGCTATTTTAAGCCTGGTGTCAATCGTCGGACGCCAGGGGCGGGTAGCAACACATCCGCTTGCTAAATATTGTTCAGATCTAGGGTAATAAAATGAAACTGACGCCGGTATTTATTAAGCGCTGTCATCTTGTGGCCGCCGTTATGTGGGTGGGCCTGGCGATACCCTCGTTAATCTGGTGGAAAGACAGCGTCCTGTGGGTCATTCTCATCAGTATTTATGCCAATATTGTTGGACATTTATCCGGATATAGCGCAGCGCGAGCTGACCAGGCGGCGGAAGAGAATGAAGATTCCCCGTCAAAATAAATAATTAACGATCAGAGGTGTATATGACGGATAGTGAAAATTACCACAACTGGCTTCGCGATGCCCATGCCATGGAAAAACAGGCCGAGTCACTGCTTATGGCCACCATCAGACGCCTCGATAATGAACCGCAACTGCGAACCCGCCTTGAACAACATCTTTATGAAACTCGTCGGCAACTGTCTGCTCTGCAGGACCTTATCGCCCGCAACCATATTTCCCGCTCGGCGCTGAAGGATGCGATGAGCCGGGTCGCAGCCCTGGGCCAGACTATCGGCATCATGCTACCCGGCGATGAGCTCATTAAACTCATTATCACCGCCTACGTTTTTGCCCATTTTGAGGTCGCCTGCTATACCGCTTTATTAACGGCGGCGAAGCGCGTGGGGGACCATAGTGCGATGCCGACTCTGGAAGGGATCCTTGCCGAAGAGAGAGGGATGGCTGACTGGCTGCTGCATCATCTGCCGGCGCTGACCGGACAATATCTGATGCATAACTCTCTGCCCGGCGTTGAGGCCGGACAATAAGCCGCCGGAGTCAATCATGGTTAAGCGCCACACCATCGCGATCCTCGCCACAGATAAAGCGGTTCCGCTGAAATTAACCGCCAGGCAGCAGGCTCTGGTGGACGCGGTGGCGAACAGGGGGCCACCTGCAGAGCACGGCCCCGTATCGCCAGTCGACAAAACGCGCACGAAAACCAGCAGGGCGCGCTGAGGACGCTGACAGTGGCGGGCAGAACGCAAGGTGATAGTGATGCAACAGGAAGAGTGGTTTCACAGAGCGGTCATCTATCAGGTTGACAGTGCTCTGTTTTACGACGCCAACGGCGATGGGTTTGGCGATCTTGCCGGTATACGCCAAAAGCTGCACTACATTCGTAGCCTGGGGGCGACGGTGCTCTGGCTGACCCCTTTCTATCTTACCCCACTGCAGGATGATGGCTATGATATCAGCGACCATTTGCAGCCCGATCCCCGTTTCGGGACCATCGCCGACGTGATTGAGCTGATTGCCCGCGCCCGGGAGCTGGGGCTGCGGGTGATTGTTGAGCTGGTTATCCAGCATACTTCTGCCCAGCACCCGTGGTTTCAGGCGGCGCGACGCGATCCCCGGTCGCCGTGGCGGCCATACTATCTTTGGGCCGATCGGCCCCCGGAGAACGACGATCCTCCCATGTTTCCCGGCGTCGAGGAGAGCGTCTGGAGCTGGGACGACCAGGCCGGACAATACTATCGCCACATGTTTTATCGCCATGAGCCCGACCTGAATCTCGCTCATCCGCCGGTGATCGCTGAAATTGAAAACATCATCACCTTCTGGCTGCAGGCCGGGGTGTCAGGATTTCGCCTCGATGCGGCGTCACATCTGGTGAAGCAGGCCGGGAAGGGCGACGAGGCGCGGGGCTACCCGCTGTTGACGCATCTCCGGCAGGTCGTGCAGCGCCTCAATCCCGACGCGATACTGTTGGGTGAAGTGGACGTGGAAGTGGAAGATTATCGCCATTATTTCGGCCGCGGCGATCGGCTGCAGATGGTGCTCAATTTTTGGCTTAATAAATATCTCTATGTCAGCCTGGCGCAGCAGCGCGCCACCCCGGTAGTGAAGGCGTTGCAGGCAATGGTGGCCCCGCCGGACGGATGCTGCTTCGTCAACTGGCTGCGTAACCATGATGAACTGGACCTTGAGGGGATTGGCGAACGCAACAAACGCCAGGTTATCCGCACCTTTGCCCCTGATAAATCGATGTCGGTTTACCAGCGCGGCGTGCGCCGGCGGCTGGCGCCGATGCTGGATGGCGATACCCGACGCATCGCGCTGGCTCATGCCATCCTGCTCGCGCTGCCTGGCGTGCCGGTGATGCGCTATGGCGACGAGATTGGTATGGGCGACGATCTGCGCTTACCGGAGCGCTACGCGGTCCGAACGCCGATGCAGTGGTCGGGCGCGCCCAACGGCGGCTTTTCCCGGGCGGCGCCGGATGATTTGCCGGTGAAACCGGTGGCCAGTGGACGGTTTCGCTACCAGCGGATCAATGTCGAAGCGGCGTTGCGCCACCCCCGGTCGCTACTGCATCGGGTACGCAATATGGTGCTGGCGCGCACGGAATATACTGAACCGGGATCCATCCCTTTTACCCTTATTACGGTGAAGCCAGCCGCGGTGCTGGGCTTGTGCTATCGCAGCGAATCGCGGGAGGTGCTGATGCTGGCGAACTGCAGCCAGCAGGCGGTGGAGGTCCAGCTCCCGCCGCTGGCCGAGGGTTACTGGAGCCCGATCCTGGAAGATAAGTTCTACCAGGACGGGCTATACGGCGGGGAAAAGGCGCGGCTGGCGCTCTCCGGCTATGGTTACCGCTGGTTCAGCCGCAGCCTGCTTTAGCGCCGTCTTCCTGGTCGGCGGAACAACGCCCGCAGGGCCATCGTCGCCACCGCCACACCGACGCCGGCAGCCACTTTACCCGGAAGATCGGCGCTGATGGTCACCGCTTTACTCCGCGCGCCATCGTTAAAGGGGCCGTGTCCGGGATGATTGCCGCGCACTGGCGTGAACAGGTCGTCCTGATGTTCTGCCGGCTTCGGCTGGCCGGTAAACTGTCCCTCCCACGCTTTTTTCACCATCAGCCGATCGAGCAGACGAGGGAAGAAGACCTGGCCGAGGATCGACTGGATGGTGCTTTTCCCCACCCACAGCTCGTTCACCGGCCGCTGGATCACGCTGTAGATGGCCTCAGCGGCGACCTCCGGCTGATAGACCGGCGGTACCGGCTGCATGGCCTGCTCCATTTTGTTGCGCGCCCAGCCAAACTGAGCAGTGTTCATCCCCGGCAGCTGGACCATGGTCAACTGGATGTGGCTTTTCTCATGCATTAGCTCGGTGCGCACGGCATCGGTGAAGCCGCGGATCGCCGCTTTCGCGCCGCAATAGGCCGACTGCAGGGGGATCGAGCGCCAGGCCAGCGCCGATCCAGCCTGAATAATCACCCCCCGATCCCGGGGCGTCATGACCTCGAGCGCCGCGCGGGTACCGTTGACATAGCCGAGATAGGTCACCTCCGTCACCCGGCGAAATTCGTCGTCGCTCATCTGCCGAAAGGGCGCCAGCACGGTGGTCATGGCGTTATTGATCCAGACGTCGATGGCGCCGAGGGTGGCTTCCACCTCGGCGGCGGCGCGCTGCACGGCCCCGGCATCGGCGACATCGGCGCTAATCGCCAGCGTTTTGACGCCGAAACGTTCACAAGCCTGCTGCGTCTCCTGCAGACCCGTTTCATCGCGGGCGATCAGCGCCACGTGATACCCTGCGCGGGCGAAACGCAGCGCGGTGGCTTTTCCTGCCCCGGCGGTTCCGCCGGTAATAACCATCACGGACATAGTGACCTCATTAATTGTTTCGCTATCGTAAATTTAAGCTGCACGGATCGAATCATTATTAAGCATAAATAACGACGGTGAGGTGGGAAATATCCTGGAATAAGCGCAGTGTGAATCAGGCGACATATCCTGATGACTCTGGCCTGTTTCTGCATAAGCAGGCGTTAAGGTTCTATAATCTGTAAGATACTTGACAACCCGCGAGGAGGAAAAATGTTGACAGTAAACACGCGTAGCGTTGAAAAAGAAGAGGACGACGCCACCCGCGCCCCGGAATCGGGGGATAAACAACCGGAGCGCGATAAATAGCTAAGCCGGTGTTATTCCTGTTCCGGAATAATGGATATCTGGCCGTTACGTTCGAGAATAGCGAATTTTATCGCTTTCAGTTCATAAATCCCATGGTGCTGCCTGGCCGCCAGCAGGATATCATCGACAGAAATATTGACGAGCTTCATTTTCTCATCGATGACAGCACCATTTTCCACTACGATAACCGGCGTGCCATCCAGAAAATTTTCCGCCTGGGCAAATTTTTTCTTAATATAGCCGAATAAAATATCAATACTGACCAGGGTGACGATAGTCAGCATCGAACCGGTAACGGAATAGTCTGTGCTGAGCATCGCCTGCTGGGTCGCTTCACTGATAATCAGCAGCAGTATCAGGTCAAAATTGGTTAACTGCATCAGGGTTCGTCTACCGGCAATCTTGAAAATAATCAGCAGGATCAGATAGATTGCTGCGGCTCTGAGGACCATTTCCATCGCGACTCCTACGGATAGACAAACTGTTGCCAGCTGACGGCAGGGCGATCGTTGACTGCCGCCTGCAGGGAAATATTGCCTATCGTTTTGGGGGTAATAGATAACCATACCGATTGCGGCGAGCGGCTGGTTGTCCGCTGATACACCAGATGTAATTTCCCGTCGGCACTGTACATCTTATCCGGCTGCGGGCGGATATCGCCAACCTGGTAACGGGTTAATAACGTGGCGGCGAAACTGATCGTCGTGTCATTTTCCTGCGTGGGTTTGATCTGAATATTCAGTTCGGTTTCACTCATCAGTCTGGCATAACGCTGGTAATCGACGCGTAATTCACCATTAGGGCTTTCCCGGTGCGCCTCACTGAAATATCCGGAGGACCACAGGCCGCTCAATGCGGTAAGGATGATGAGGCTGAGAACAATTATCCCATAGCGCCTGAAGCGATATTCAAAGCGGCGGGCCTGTTCATTCTCGTCGACGATGTGACAAGGTTGTTGATTCTCAGTCATTATTATTTCCCCGCGTTTCGTTTCGCCATCAGCGTAACGATAAGGACATTCTTATATTAGACGATATCAGAACAATTGACTTTGTAAAAATGGCCAGCCTCAGCCAGGCTTTAATCTGTTCATCAGCAAAAACAAGGAGGCATGATGAAAAAATTAGCCTTGGCCATGGCCTGTTTGTTTGCCGCCGCGGTCGCGCAGGCGGACGATAAAGGCGGTTTTAGCCAGGATGCCGCGCCGCCGCCGCCGCACAAACTCGATGACGGCTATCGCGGCGTCGAGGAGGGGCGGATCATGACCGTTGAGCAGGCGAAAACCATGCACGACGGCGCCACGGTTTCCCTGCGCGGCAATCTGCTCACCCGACAGGGGGATGACCGTTATCAGTTTCGCGATAAAAGCGGCACCATCACCGCCATTATTCCGGTTGCCGCGTTTAATGAACAGCACGTAGAGCCTGACGATCTGGTCAGTATTAACGGCAGCCTTGATCGCAAAATGACGCCGCCGGTAGTACGTATCGATCGCCTGCTCAAACAGTCGCCTAAGTAAGGGGAGCTTACCGGTATGAGCACAACATCCCACCCGCATGACGAGGAGCGCGGGAAGCACCCTGCGCGCGAGGCGCCTGACGAACATGGCGAAGTGCCGCGTAAACGGGACGACAGCGAGGATGACAAAACCGATCCTTACCATCCTCACGATGGCCGTTAGCGTCATTCGCAACGGGAACTTTTTGGGAACGCTGATGCGGCGGGCCGCAGAATAGAAGCAGGTTCAGCATCAGGCACTATACTTTTTGTTCGACATCATCACAGGAGGAGTCATATGGCGATTCATAAGAAAGGGCTGGCGCACTGGGAAGGCGATCTCAAGCATGGCAAAGGCACCGTGTCGACGGAGAGCGGGGCGCTGAGCCAGCAGCCCTACGGCTTTAATACCCGTTTTGAGGGGGTGAAAGGCACCAACCCCGAAGAGCTGATCGGCGCCGCACATGCCGCCTGCTTCTCGATGGCCCTATCGTTGATGCTCAGCGAAGAGGGCTATACCGCGACGTCCATCGACACCACCGCAGTGGTCACCCTTAATAAAACCGACGGTGGGTTTGCAATAACCGACATCGCGTTGCAAAGCCAGATTGTCCTGCCCGGCGTTGCGCCGGCGGCGTTCGATGAGATCATCCAGAAAGCGAAGGCCGGCTGCCCGGTATCACAGGTGCTGAAAGCCAATATCACCCTTGACTACCAGCTGAATCCATAAGCTGTTGTGCCCGCACTCTGCGGGCACCGTTCCCGCGATCTCTCTCCCTGTCACTGCCTCCGCTGCGCAATAGTGGTATCTTTGGTCCTTTGGTAAACGTAAGGGACTCCAGCATGATCGGCATTCGCGGAATGATCGAGGCGCAGGTGCTCGGCCTGACCGGCATGGCGCTAAAAGAGATTGATTTTGAACAGCCCAAAGGGGAGCCGGGGCTTTTTGGTCCGCAATCAGCCATCTGGCAGGTGCATGGCGATTTTACCTCAATGCTGTGCGGCGGCATTAGCGCGCTGTTGCTGCAGATGCTGCACCCCCTGGCGCTGGCCGGCGTCTGGGACCACTCCCGTTTCCGCGAGGATATCTTTGGCCGCCTGCGTCGCACCAGTCAGTTTATCTCCGCTACCACCTTCGCCGCCACCCCCGACGCCGAGCGGCTGATCGCCAAAGTGCAGGGGATCCATCAGCGGATCGCCGGGGTGGACAAGGACGGCACGCCGTATCAGGCAAGCGACCCGGCGCTGTTGACCTGGGTGCATGTCGCTGAGTGCAGCCGCTTTATGGCCTCCCACCTGCGCTACAAGCGGACGGTGGTCAGCGTCCAGCGCCAGGAGGACTATTTTCGCGAGTCGGCGGAGATCGCTCGTCGGTTGGGAGCCAAAGATATTCCCCAGACGCCGAATGAGGTCGCGGACTATCTTGAGGCGATGCGTCCGCAGCTGCGCTGTGACGAACGTACCCGGGAGGTAGCCGAGGTACTGCTCACCACCCGTCTGCCGGGTCGCCTGAGTCAGCCGGTTGGCCAGGTGATGATGCGGGCCGGGATCGATCTTCTGCCGCCATGGGCGCAGGAGATGCTGGGACTGTCGCTGTCGCCGCTGCAGCGGCGCACGACGCGTCTGATGGTACTGGCGATCGCCCGCGTGCTTCGCGCCTCGGTACGTAACGGCGCCTGGCATTGCGCCATGCGCCGGATGGCGGAGGCGTGATTCAGCCCGCCTTGCCCAGGTGCCGGGCAATCAGCGCCTCCAGGCTACCGTCCGCCCGCCATTCGTCCAACGCGTCATTCACCGCGTTAAAGCGGACCACATCATCCCGGGCGACGCAGATGGCCTGCTGGATCTCGGTAAAATTATCCGCTAAGACCCGCACCCCCGGATGGCGGCGCGCTGTCGCCTCCAGCGGCTGACGGATGCCAGCGACCATATCCCCTTCACCGGCGAGGAAGGCGTCGATGGCCTCCTGCGAGGAGGGGAGACGATTCAGGCTGGCGTACTGCAAATGGCGGGTGAGCCACAGATCGTAGGCGGCGTTTTGCCCGACGTTAATCGTGGTTGCCGGGCGATCCATATCGGCCACGCTCTGGCAGGGCGAACCGGCTCTCACCAGCGCGGTCCCCTGAATGGTGATATAGGGAGAAGTAAAGCGCAGGGTCGCCTCCCTCGCCGGGTCGATGGCCAGAAAGGCGATATCCCAGCGTTCGCCGCCGGCGTCGGCCACCACTTTACCGGCGGCAGGATAGGTGACGAACTCGGCGACGACGCCCCAGCGCTGCGCCAGTCGATGGCTGAGCTCGGGGGTAATGCCTGTCGGCTCGCCGTTTTCTCCAGGATGGGCCAGTACCGCATTGCCCAGATTAATGGCAAAACGCAGCCGGGATGGTGTGATTGCTGACATCGCTGACTCCTGTGGTGGCTAAGAGAAGGTGGCCCGACCTGTCGGTCGCCAGTGATAAGATAGTCCATCCGCGCGCGGTTGTACCTCCGGGGCCACACTTTCAGAATACAGTAATTAACGACCGCAGCGATTTCGTTAAACAGCAAGGCAATGGCTTTTATATTGTTAAGCATAAACTCAGCTTGTCAGTTTATTCTTCCCGCTCACTGAGGGAGAGAAATAATGGCACAACATAATTTTGAAAATGATAATAAATATCATCAGCGTTCTGAGCAGGCGCGAAGGAGTACCCTGGTTAGCGTGGTGGTCAATATTTTTCTCTCCGCGTTGCAGATTGCGGTGGGAATATTTTCTGGTTCCCAGGGATTAATTGCCGATGGTATGCACTCTTTTTCCGATCTGCTCGCCGATGGCGTCGTGCTGGTGGCGAATAAAAAGAGTCGCCGACCGTCTGACCACGATCACCATTATGGCCACTGGCGTTATGAGAACGGCGCCTCTCTGGTCCTCGGCGCGATCCTGGTGCTGGTCGGGGTCGGTATGCTGTGGTCTGCCGCGGGTCATCTCGCGCAACCGCAGACGATTCCGCCGGTGCACAGCGTGGCGCTGTGGATGGCGCTGACGGCGCTGGTGGTCAAAGAGGGGCTGTTTCGCTATATGCTGGCGGCCGCCAGGCGGCTGAACTCCTCGCTGCTCATCGCCAACGCCTGGCATGCCCGCTCAGACGCCGCGTCATCCCTGGTGGTGGCGCTGGGGATTATCGGTAATCTGGCCGGGTTCGCCTGGTTCGACCCGCTCGCCGCGCTGGCGGTAGGGCTGGTGATTACGCGGATGGGCTATCGTTTCGCCGCCACCGCGCTGCACGATTTAATGGACCGCGCTGTCGATGAAGAGACGCAGCGGGCAATCGCCGGCACGCTGCGGGCCACGCCGGGCGTGGCGGGTCTGCACGATTTGAAAACCCGTAAGGCGGGGGATCTGGTGCTGGTGGATGTCCATCTCGAGGTTGCCGGAGAGCTGTCGGTCGCTGAAGGGCATCAGATTGCCCGGCAGGCGCGGGAGCGGGTCATGGCGCAGCATCCGGTGCTTAATGTGATGGTGCATCTCGATCCCTGCGCGGCGGTTGCCAGTTCGCCGGGGGAGGCAAACTGCCTGACGTCATAAGCGGAAAATAGACTGGCTCAGCGGTTATTTTATCCCTGAGCCATTATTCCTCGCCCCTTCCGCCCGCGCATTGATTGCCTGAACGATAAATAAGGCTCATACTGAGCCGGCCATTACCATCGCTAAATAATGGCGCAGATCTGCCCGTTGCAGTTAACGATAAAATAAACCAATCGGTTCATAGATAATCTCTATTCTTTATTTCGAGATAATGACCAGAGCGGTAATTCAGGAAGTCAGACAATGATCATTCGGCCAGAACAACACTGGTTTCTTCGCCTATTTGACTGGCACGGCTCCGTGCTGTCAAAAATCATCTTTCGTCTGCTGCTTAATGTGCTGATGTCCATCATCGCCATTATCAGCTATCAATGTTACGCGCAGCTGGGGATCCACTTAACGGTGGCGCCGTTCAGTCTGCTGGGCATCGCGATAGCGATTTTCCTCGGCTTTCGCAACAGCGCCAGCTATAGCCGCTTCGTCGAGGCGCGCAATCTGTGGGGGACGGTGCTTATCGCCGAACGTACCCTGGTGCGCCAGCTGCGCAATATCCTGCCGGCGGAACACGATGCCCATCAGCGCATCGTCAGCTATCTGGTGGCCTTCAGCTGGAGCCTGAAGCACCAGCTGCGCAAAACCGATCCGACGGCTGACCTGCGGCGGCTGCTGCCCGAGGAGAGGGTGACGGAGATCCTCGCCAGTTCGATGCCCACCAACCGGATCCTGCTGCTGGCCGGTAACGAAATTGGCCAGCTGCGCGAGGCGGGCAAGCTGAGCGACATCACCTACGGGCTGATGGACAATAAGCTCGATGAGCTGGCGCACGTGCTGGGCGGCTGCGAAAGGCTGGCCACCACCCCGGTGCCGTTCGCCTATACCCTGATCCTGCAGCGCACCGTGTACCTGTTCTGCACGCTGCTGCCGTTCGCCCTGGTCGGGGATCTGCACTACATGACGCCGTTTGTCTCGGTCTTTATCTCCTACACCTTTTTATCCTGGGATTCGCTGGCGGAAGAGCTGGAGGATCCTTTCGGCACCGCCGCCAACGACCTGCCGCTGAACGCGATGTGCAACACCATTGAGCGCAATCTGCTCGACATGACCGGTCAACATCCGCTGCCGGAGACGCTGCGTCCGGACCGTTACTTCAACCTGACCTGAACCCCTGCGCGCCGGGCAGTTTCCGCTGCCCGGTCATCGCTTTCCCGTCCCCGCGTGACCCGCCGCGCAGAGGGCGGCGATAAAAGCAAAATTTGCAAATAAGTTAAATTTAACACCCGATAGATAACATCAATTATACAGATTTGTGGCGTATGTTATTATTCGGTTAACAAACGCAGTACCTACGCTTTCCCATCGTACTATCCTTGAGAAACAGCATTCTTATCAGGTGACGCCGCGCACACCACGCCTCGTCGCCGGGGTCGTCGCACGCTTTTTTTCGGCCGGCGGCGGCCAGAACAGAGCAGCAGGAGTAAAAAGATGACCAATAAAAGACGCGCGGTTCCCGGTGTTCACCCCTATGACGGTCCGGCAGGCGGGTGGGGCGCGCTGAAGGCCACGGCCATTGCCGTGCGTACCCAGATGGATGCCTTCGAGGCGCCCGCCACGCTGCTGCGAACTAACCAGCCGGATGGGTTTGACTGCCCGGGCTGCGCCTGGCCGGATAAAGAGCATAAATCCACTTTTCAGTTTTGCGAAAATGGCGCCAAAGCCGTTACCTGGGAGGCGACCACCAAACGGGTGACGCCAGCGTTTCTCGCCGCTAACACCGTGACCTCCCTGCTGGCGAAAAGCGATTTTGAACTGGAGGGCTATGGCCGCTTAACCCATCCTTTGGTCTACGACCGCGCCAGCGATACGCTGCGACCGGTGGCGTGGGAGGCGGCCTTCGCCCGTATCGGCGAGATCCTTCGCGGCCTGCAGCCAGATGAAGTTGAATTCTACACCTCCGGACGGGCCTCCAATGAAGCGGCGTGGCTGTTTCAGCTGTTTGCCCGCGAGTACGGCACCAATAACTTTCCCGACTGCTCTAACATGTGCCATGAATCCACCAGCGTGGGCCTGCCGCAGTCGATCGGCATTGGCAAAGGCACCGTCTCCCTCGACGATTTTGACCAGACCGAGCTGGTGATCTCCATCGGCCATAATCCGGGCACCAACCATCCGCGGATGATGGGCACTCTGCATGAGCTTTCCCGCCGGGGTGTGCCGATTATCGTTTTTAACCCATTGCGTGAGCGGGCGCTGGAGCGTTTTGCCGACCCGCAGAACGTGATGGAGATGGCGACTTATCGCTCGACGCCGATCGCGTCGACCTACTACCAGGTACGGGCCGGCGGCGACGCGGCGGCGCTGAAAGGGATCGCCAAAGCGCTGCTGCAGCTGGAGGAGGAGCAGGGCCAGGTGCTCGACCACGCGTTTATTGCGCAACATACCCAGGGGTTCGCCGCCTTCGCCGAGGATCTGCACGCCACCCGCTGGCAGGACATTGAGCAGGAGTCCGGCCTGACGCGCGAGTCGCTAACCCAGGTCGCCGTGGCCTACGCCAAATCCACGGCCACCATCGTCACCTACGGCATGGGCATCACCCAGCATAATAAAGGCACTTCCAACGTCCGGTTGATTGCCGACCTGCTGCTGATGCGCGGCAATATCGGCAAGCCGGGAGCCGGGATCTGCCCATTGCGCGGCCATTCAAACGTGCAGGGAAACCGCACCGTCGGGATCAGCGAAAAACCCACCGCGGCCTTCCTCGACAGCCTGCAGCGGGTGATGGGGATCGTGCCGCCGCGGCATCATGGTCACGATGCGGTGAAGGCGCTGGAGGCCATGATCGCTGGCGACGCCAAAGCCCTGATCTGCCTCGGGGGCAACTTCGCCGTGGCGATGCCGGATCACGAACGCGCTTTCCCGGCGATGCGCAACCTTGAGCTCAGCGTTCACGTCGGCACCAAGCTCAACCGCTCGCACCTGCTGACGGCGAAAGAGACCTTTATTCTGCCGTGTCTGGGCCGCACCGAGCTTGACCTGCAGGCCAGCGGCCGACAGTCGATCACCGTCGAGGATTCGATGTCGATGGTACATGCCTCCTCAGGCAAGCTTAAGCCCGCCTCGCCGACGTTGCGCTCGGAGCCGGCGATTGTCGCCGGTCTGGCGAAGGCCACTCTGCCGGCCAGCAAAGTCGACTGGCTGTATCTGGTGGAAGATTACGACCGCATTCGCGATCTGATCGAACAGACCATTCCGGGATTCGAGGATTACAACCAGCGCATTCGTCACCCCGGGGGCTTTCGCATGCCGCTGCCGCCGACCGAGCGCATCTGGCCTACCGCCACCGGCAAAGCCATGTTCTCGGTTTTCAAAGGCGTGCATGAGAACGTGGTGGTGGAGGGCGAGGATGTGATGCGCTTAGTGACCCTGCGCAGCCACGACCAGTACAACACCACCATCTACGCTATGGATGACCGTTACCGCGGCGTTTTTGGCCGTCGCGACGTGCTGTTTATGAACGAGCAGGACATGGCCGCCCAGGGCCTGGAGCATGGCGATCGGGTGGATATCCACACCGCGCTGCCGGGCAGCGCGTTGACGCTCAGAGATATCACCGTGGTGGCCTACGGCATCGCGCCCGGCACCGTCGGCGCCTATTATCCGGAAGCCAACGTGCTGGTGCCCTTGAACTATCTGGATGAAGAGAGCGGTACGCCCTCCTATAAGTCAGTTCCTGTCCGCCTGACGCTGCGCTCGAAAGAGATCCGCCCGCTGGCCGGCGTGCGTTAAAGAAGCAGGGCGTTGGGCGGCGTCGCGCCGTCCTGCGCCCCGTCGCCCCTCCTGTCCTCGCTTGAATTTATCGGTGATGAAACTAACATTCTGGTAACCTGTGCGCGGCCCCGGGGGTGAACGGCGGGGTTCAAACGGGAAAGAGAATGGATATTAAGCAACTCAAGTATTTGATCGCGCTCGATCAGACGCGCCATTTTGGCCAGGCGGCGGCAGCCTGCCATATTACCCAGCCGACCCTCTCCATGCGCATTCGTAATCTGGAAGAGGAGCTGAACCTGACCCTTATCCAGCGCGGGCAGCGCTTTGAAGGTTTTACCCCGGAGGGGGAGCGGATTCTCGCCTGGGCGCGAGCGGTGCTTGCCGCCCATGACGGCCTGGCGGCGGAGGCGGCCATCTGTCGCGGGCAGATGGTCGGCCAGCTGCGGGTTGGTATGGTGCCACTGGCGAGCCTCAACCCGATGCAGCTGATTAAACCCCTCGCGGAGAAGTACCCGGCGCTGCAGTTCAGCCTGCTGTCAATGACCTCGGAGCAGATTATCGATGGCGTTAGCCGCAACCAGCTGGACCTGGGGATCTGTTACCTGCAGCATCTGGATGAACGCCTGTTTAAGATCGCCCGGCTGCCGCAAACCCGGATGGGACTGCTGCACGATAAACGCCATTTCGACTTCAGCGCCGGGACGCCGGGCTGGGATACGCTGGCGGCGCTGCCCCTTGGCTTTCTGACCAAGGGAATGTACTACCGGGAATCCATTGAAATCAGCTTTAAGGCCAAAGGGCTAACCCCGACGTCTGTCTTTGAAAGCGATTCAACGTTTCAGATTATCCAGGCGGTGCAGGCGGGGATCTGCTGCGCCATTATGCCGCTTAACAACGGCCTCGAAGCGCTAAGCGATAATCTTGAGATCCTGCCCATCGCCGAAAGCCAGGTCGATTCGCAGCTGGCGCTGATTATGCGCCAGCAGGAGCCGGTCTCGTCCCTGGCGGAAAAATGCTTCGCCGAGGCGCAGGGGATTTTTGGCTGAGGCCAGCCTCAGATATTCTCCAGTCGAATGCCCCGGGTTCTCGGGCCGAAGATCCCCACCGACAGCATCACCATCAGCATACTGACGACGATAAAGCTAATCACCCCCGGCGTGCCGGCATATTGCAGAATAATGCCGATCAGGATGCTGGTCACCGCGGTCGAGAGACGACTGAACGAGTAGCAGAAGCCGACGGCGCGGGCGCGAATATGGGTCGGGAAGACCTCGGCCTGGTAGGCGTGGTAGCTGATGGTCAGCCAGGCGTTGGACCAGGTGATCATAAACCCGCAGATCACCAGCAGGATAGGATTGTTTTGCAGCGCAAACAGGGTGCCGAAGATGACGGTCATCAGCGCGGAGAGTACGATCTGCCACTTGTTCTCAAAGCGATGCACGAAGCGGGTGCAGAACAGGCAGCCCAGCGGATAGGCGAGGGTGATAAAGAAGGCGTACAGCAGACTGTGGGTGATACTGGCCCCCTGACCGGAAAGCAGCGCTGGCAGCCAGTTGCCAAAGCCGAAGAAACCGATCGCCTGGAAGAAATTCATCACCATCAGCATCAGGGTTCGCTGCCGGTACTGCGGCGCCCAGATTTCGCCGAAGGTGCCGCGTTTGACGACGCTCTGTGCCGCCTGCACATGCTTCGGCGACGGCGTCAGGCCGCAGCGGGCTTCCATGGCGCACATCACCGCATGCGCTTCATCATGCCGCCCTTTGCTTTCCAGCCAGCGGGCTGACTCCGGCAGCTTTTTGCGGATAAACCAGATCGCCAGCGAGAACAGCGCACCGAAGATGATCACCCAGCGCCAGCCGCTGAGGCCGAAGAGGGTGGTTGGCACCAATATCCAGGACATCAGCGCTACCGCCGGAACCGACAAGAACTGAATAAAGAAGGCAAAGGCGAAGGCTTTATTGCGCAGGTGGGTAGGTACCCATTCGCTGAGGTAGGTGTCAATGGTCACCAGCTCAATGCCGAGGCCGATTCCCACCAGAAAGCGGAAGAAGATCACTCCTTCCGCACTGCTCTGGGTCGCCATCAGCAGCGAGAAAAAGCCGTACCAGGCGAGCGCCACCATAAAGGTCAGGCGGCGCCCCAGCTTGTCCGCCAGCGGCGCCAGCAGGCTCGCGCCGATAAACAGCCCCATAAAGGTGGCGGAAGCAAAGGCCGCCTGATCGGCGATGCCAAAGATCCCCGCCGCGCCGGTGTGGAAAATACCCTCCGCCAGCAGGCCCGCGCTGATGTACCCGGTCTGGAACAAATCGTAGAGCTCAAAAAAGCCGCCGAGGGAGAGTAGGGTGATAAACGACCATAACCCGAAGGAGGCGGGCAGCGCGTCAATGCGTCCGGTTAAGCTGGCGTGCGGTTGTCCTGGCGAAGCATAGGGCGATTCGCCGAGAACCTGGGTGGTAGACATGGTGTTGTGTTCCTCAGGAAGAATGGTTTGCTTGCTAATGTTAAGTGATTGTTAATAGTTTTAAATTTTTAATCTTTAGCGTTAACGGCAATCTTTAGCGCAAGATCGCGCCATGCAGGGTAAAAGATGATATTCCTGCTGCTTTTCGCCGCACGCTAAGGGAAGAATTGAAGTAAATCACCGTGGGCGGCAATGTTCTCCGCCAGGCGATGTCGCGCTGCGCAGGGCCAGGCCCAGGGCCAGACAGAGTAAACGAATCCTCACTGGCGGCGTTTTCCCGCTTTACCCGCTATTGCGCCGGGCTATAATGTGCCCACTTTCATACAGGAGTCATGCGTTGGACAGTCATCCTTATTGTTATTCTCCGGCAAGTTAACGCGACTATTTTCGCTGCTTGCCGAACCGGCGGGCAGCAATCTTTGATTACCGGATTGCCTCCCTGAATGTAGTGATTCGCGACCGAACGCGAGAGGCATCGTTATGTTTCTGTTTCCCACCACCTTATTTCCTCCACCATCATCCGCCCGCTAATTGCCCGGCGCGGCTGAGCGCGACATCAATACATTTTTATTGCTTTCTGTTATCTGGAGGAAGGCGCGATGGTATTTCCTTATATGACACATTTACTCGCGGCAATGCTGCTGGGAGCGCTGATCGGCGCGGAAAGACAATGGCGGCAACGTATGGCCGGTTTGCGGACCAATGCGCTGGTGGCCACCGGCGCGGCGGTGTTTATTCTTAGCGCGATGTCGGCCTCGCCGGACAGCCCGGGGCGCATTGCGGCGCAGATCGTCTCCGGTATCGGCTTCCTGGGGGCGGGAGTGATTATGCGCGATGGCATGAACGTTCGCGGCCTCAATACCGCCGCTACCCTGTGGTGCTCGGCCGGTATCGGTGTCCTTTGCGGCCGGGGGCAGTTCTGGAACGCGACGGCGGCGACGCTGATTATTCTGTGCGCCAATATCCTGCTCCGCGAAGCGGCGCAGCGTATTCATGCCTTGCCGGGCGCCGGTGACGAAGAAAAACGCTATATCTTACGCGTCACCTGTTTGCGCGAGCATGAAAAGGCCGTGCGTCAGCTGCTGCTGAATATTGCTCAGCAGCAGAGGTTCACCCTGCAGGGATTACAGTCGGCGGCAGCAGACACGGCGGATCAGCTGGAGATTTGCGCGGAGCTGATTAGCCATAAGCAGCATCAGAAAACGCTGGCGCAGATTATGGCGCAGGTTGGCGTTCAGCAGAACGTCACCTCGGTACACTGGCGCGTCGGAGAAGCATAGAGACAGGCGGCGGGGCAGCGGAAACGGCCGCTGGCCGCGCGATTCGCCAACCCGTGGGAAAGCGGCTAGAATGGCCTCCTGCCGGAGGTTATAAGAATGTTAAATAATGGATGTGTGCCGTCGGAATCTGGCCAGACTATGACGACGGCTGATTTTCGCTTTACCCGCGTGATGGCCGAGCAGGCGGCGCGTGCCCGTCTGACGCTGGACAACGATCAGCTGTCGCTCATCGCTCGCCTGGACGCCCTGGGCCAGCAGTTGTTGTCCGCGCCCGGCACGCCGCAGGGACTGTACGTCTGGGGACGCACCGGGCGAGGGAAAAGCTATATTCTCGACCACTTTTTTGCCAGGCTGCCGCTTGCCGCCCGGCGTCGGGTCCATTTTCATCACTTCTTCCGCGAACTGCACCAGCGGCTGAATGCCCCCGGCGCGCCTGGCCTGCAGACGGTGATGATGCAGATGACCTCCGGCTGCCGCCTGCTGTGTTTCGACGAATTTCATCTTCACGACCCCGGCGACGCCATGCTGATGAAGGCGCTGCTGGAACACCTTTTTCAACGGGGCATCGTGCTGCTGGCTACCTCTAACTACCCGCCGGAGATGCTGCTGCCTAATCCGCTGTATCACGATCGCTTTTTACCGTCGATCGCGCTGATCCGCGCCCACCTGGCGGTCGTCGCGCTTAACGGCGAGGAGGATTATCGCGAACGGCATCTGAGCCAGGATAACGCCTTCTGCAGCGGGCGGCTGTGGGTTAACCCGGGCGAATCACAGCGTCAGCTGTACGAGCTGCCCTCGCTGCCTGCCGAACCGGTCCCGCTGGAGGTAGGCTACCGCACGCTGCAGGCGGCCGCGGCGTCACCCGCCTTGCTCCATTTCTCTTTTGCCCAGCTCTGCCAGGCCGCCACGGCGGTGATGGACTATCTGGCGCTCAGCGAACGTTATGCCGTCTGGTTGCTGGACGAGGTGCCGCCGCTAGCCACGGTTGGGCCGGCGGCCCAGCAGCGCTTTATCAACGTGATTGATGTGTTGTATGAAAAGCAGATCCGCCTGCTGCTGGTGACCCGCTGCGACCTGGAGACGCTGGTGGCCGGGGTGGCACTGGAGGATATTCAGCGAACGCGGAGCCGCCTGCAACAGCTGCCGCGGGCGGTATAAAAAAAAGCCCCGGCGGGTGCCGGGGCGAGGGGATCACAGGTCGAAACGGTCGAGGTTCATCACCTTGGTCCAGGCGGCGACAAAGTCATGCACCAGCTTCTGCTGCCCGTCGGCGCAGGCGTACACTTCCGCCAGGGCGCGAAGGACCGAGTTGGAGCCAAACACCAGATCCACGCGGGTGGCGCTGTACTTCGCTTCGCCGGTTTTACGGTCGCTGCCGGTAAACAGCTCCGCCCGATCATCGGCCGGTTTCCAGACGGTGGCCATATCCAGCAGGTTGACGAAGAAGTCATTGCTGAGCACGCCGACGCGGTCGGTAAACACCCCGTGTTTGCTGCCGTCGTAGTTGGCGCCCAGCACGCGCAGTCCACCCACCAGAACCGTCATCTCCGGAGCGGTTAAGGTCAGCTGCTGCGCTTTATCGATCAGCAGCGTTTCCGTCGACACACCGCCCTCGATGCGACGGTAGTTGCGGAAGCCATCCGCCAGCGGCTGCAGCAGGTCAAACGACTCGACGTCGGTCTGCTCAGGCAGGGCGTCGACGCGACCAGGGGTAAACGGCACGTTGACGCTGACGCCGGCCGCCGCCGCAGCCTGCTCAACGCCGACCACGCCAGCCAGCACGATGATATCGGCCAGCGACGCTTTGCCGGAGGCGCGCTGGATCGCCTGCAGGGTCGGCAGCACCCGGCTGGCGATAGCATTGACCGGCCAGTCCTTCTGCGGGGCCAGCGCCAGACGCGCGCCGTTGGCGCCGCCGCGCTTATCGCCGCCGCGGAAGGTGGAGGCAGAGGCCCAGGCCACCGATACCAGCTCACTCACTGACAGGCCGGCGCCGGCGATGGCGGTTTTCAGGCTGGCGATGTCTTCCGCGCTCGGCTGATGGGTGGCCGCCGGCAGCGGATCCTGCCAAATCAGATCTTCTTTTGGCACTTCCGGCCCGAGGTAACGGGATTTCGGCCCCATATCGCGGTGGGTCAGCTTGAACCACGCCCGGGCGAAGGCCTCGTTAAAAGCCTGCGGGTCGTTGAGGAAGCGACGGGAGATCTTCTCAAACTCCGGGTCGAAGCGCAGGGTCAGGTCGGTGACCAGCATGGTCGGTTTGCGCTTTTTCCCCGGGTTAAACGGATCCGGGATAATTTCCGGGGCGTCTTTGGCTTCGAACTGGATAGCGCCCGCCGGGCTGCGGGTCTGCACCCATTCGTATTTGAACAGGTTCTCGAAAAAGTAGTTGCTCCACTGGGTGGGCGTCTGCGTCCAGACCACTTCCAGACCGGAGGTAATGGCATCCGCGCCTGCGCCGCTGCCGTAGCTGGAGTGCCAGCCCAGGCCCTGCGCTTCCAGCGGCGCGGCTTCCGGCTCGGCGCCGACGTGGCTGGTTTCTGCGGCGCCATGGGTTTTACCCAGCGTGTGGCCGCCGGCGATCAGCGCGACTATTTCTTCATCGTCCATCGCCATATTGCCGAAGGTGGCGCGAATGGCCGCGGCGGCGGACAGCGGCTCGCCGCTGGCGTTCGGTCCTTCCGGGTTAACGTAAATCAGCCCCATTTCGGTGGCGCCGATGGCCTGTTTCGCCAGGCTTTCCGGGTGACGGTGGGCCAGCCACTCTTTCTCATCGCCCCAGTCAACGTCCAGATCCGGTTCCCAGACATCTTCACGACCGGCGCCAAAACCGAAGGTGCGGAAGCCGGCGTTTTCCAGCGCCACGTTACCCGCCAGCATGTAAAGGTCGGCCCAGGAGATTTTCTGGCCATATTTCTGTTTCACCGGCCACAGCAGACGGCGGGCCTTATCTAGGCTGACGTTGTCAGGCCAGGAGTTCAGCGGCGCAAAGCGCTGCTGCCCACGACCCGCGCCGCCGCGACCGTCAACGGTGCGGTAGGTGCCGGCGCCGTGCCAGGCCATACGAATAAACAGACCGATATAGCTGCCCCAGTCTGCTGGCCACCACTCTTGCGAATCGGTCAGCAGCGCTCTGAGGTCAGCCTTCAGCGCGGAGTAATCGAGCTTTTTAAACTCTTCCCTGTAGTTAAAATCCTCACCCAACGGGTTGGAACGACTGGAGTGCTGGTTCAGCAGATCGACACGCAGCTGGTTAGGCCACCAGTCGCGGTTGCCGGTGCCGCTGCCGGCGCTCTGCTTGGGCGTCTCGGCGTGGAAAGGGCACTTTCCGGCGGATGCGTTGTTGGATGGGTCGTTAGACGTGCTCATATCAGGCTCCGTTTGCTTTTGTGAATGCCGTTACGATATACACTGCTACCAATAAGCGATATTTGAATGAGTCTACGGATTTAATAGCTAATTCCGTTCAACGAAGGGCGAAACACCCTCTTATATGACCTGGTGGATCCAGGGGTAAAAAATACACCTCACCATTAACCATAGACGTAACGAGACGGCAAAGGAAACGATCTGCGTCAATCGGGCCGAAGGAATGCTAATTGTTTGAGATATGACAATTTTACTATGAGAAAAGGATGAGGGTTTTCCGCTGAGCGAGCGTAACGAATGCCCGGCGCAGGGGTTGTTGGCGGACACAGAATAAGCTAATACTTAGACACCATGTGACTGGCGCTAAAGACAGAATACTGTTGGGGAGCATGGTCGACGTCGCCGCGCGCCTGGGCATTACCGCTATCTGGAGATAAGTTATGCCTGAATTCGCTTCATTAATGGCCTTTGCCGCGGTGGCGCTGGGATTAGTGTTAACCCCCGGCCCCAATATGATGTATCTCACTTCGCGTTCGATTTGCCAGGGAAAACGCGCTGGCTTTATCTCCCTTGCCGGGGTTGCCGTGGGCTTTTTCTTCTATATGCTGTGTGCCGCTTTCGGCATTACCGCGTTGGTTTTCGCGGTCCCCTATGCCTACGATGCCTTGCGTTTATGCGGGGTCGCTTATTTGCTCTATCTGGCGTGGCAGGCGATTAAACCGGGAGGGAGGCCGATATTCGCGGTGCGTGAATTACCTGCGGACAGTGGGCGTAAGCTGTTTCTGATGGGATTTATCACCAGCCTGGCGAACCCCAAAGTTGCTATCCTCTATTTGTCCCTGCTGCCGCAGTTTATCACCCCCGGACTCGGTAGCGTGCTCAGCCAGTCGTTAATGTTAGGCTGTACTCAGGTATTAATCAGTGTGGCGGTGAACGGCCTGATTATCTTGCTGGCCGGGCAGGTGGCGTTATTTCTTAGCCGGCGGCCGGGCTGGCAACAATTTCAACGCTGGCTGATGGCGACGGTACTGGCCGGAATGGCGGTTAAGATCGCTTTTGAGGCCAGAAAATAACCGGGTTTGTCGGGAAAAGGGAGGCCAGCGATATCCGTCGCTGGCTAACCTCGCACCCTGATGCCTTTCTGCCACAGAGAAAGGCTCTCAAGGCTCTAACATGCTGAAACATTTCTGCCAGATCATTAGCAACCTTTCAGTAGGGCTAACGCCGCGATAAGGCTATGCTTCCCGGCCGTTACGCCGTTGGCTTTTCCCGTGATCCAGGTGATGTACCGCTAATGCCCCTTTTGAGAGATGAAATTCGCGACCACTCCGCGGAAGAGATGCTGTTTATCCGCCGGGCCGCAATCGCCTTTCTGCTGGTGGTGGTCTGCTTTGGCGTGCTGATTTTCAACCTCTACCATCTGCAGGTGGAGCAGCACGATTTCTACCAGACCCGCTCCAACCAAAACGATATTAAAATGCTGCCCATCGCCCCCAGCCGCGGGCTGATATTCGATCGCAACGGCATACCGCTGGTGCAGAATATTACCCTGTATCGCCTGCAGGTGATCCCGAGCAAAATTCCCGATATGGCCGCGCTGCTGCAAACCCTGACGCCGATTGTCGACCTGACGCCGGACGACATCTCCAGCTTCCGCGACGATATGCACCACAGCAGCCGCTATAAAGCGGTTACCCTCAAATCCGACCTCAGCGACGTGGAGGTGGCCCGCTTCGCGGTCAACGAATTCCGTTTCCCCGGGGTGACGGTGGAGAGCTATCAGCAGCGTGAATACCCCTACGGCGCAGAGCTGGCGCACGTGGTGGGCTATGTGTCGAAAATCAACGACAGCGACCTGCAGCGGCTGGCGAAAGATGGCGAAGAGGAGAACTATGCTGCCGACCACAATATCGGCAAGCAGGGGATCGAGGGTTATTACGAAAAAGCGCTCCACGGCACCACCGGCTACCAGGAGGTGGAAGTGGACAACCACGGCCGGGTGGTGCGTCTGTTGAAAGAAGTACCGCCGGTGGCCGGGAAAAACCTCTACCTGACCCTTGACCTGCACCTGCAGCAGTATATTGAGTCGGTACTGAAGGGGCAGCGCGCGGCGGTGGTGGTGGTCGATCCCCGGGATGGCGGGGTGCTGGCGATGGTCTCCAGCCCCAGCTATGATCCTAACCCGTTCGTCAAAGGTATCGGCTATCAGGCCTATAAATCGCTGCTGGATAACCCGGACCGGCCGCTGATCAACCGCGTCACCCAGGGGCTGTATCCCCCGGCCTCGACGGTGAAGCCCTATATGGCGCTGTCGGCGCTCTCCGCCGGCGTGATCACGCCGAACACCACCTTCTTCGGGGCGCCGACGTGGACCCTGCCGGGCACGCAGCGTCGCTACCGCGACTGGCTGAAAACCGGCCACGGCATGCTCAACGTGACCAAAGCCATTGAAGAGTCGGCGGATACCTTTTTCTACCAGGTTGCCTTCGAGATGGGCATCGACCGGATCCATGAGTGGCTGAGCAAATTCGGCTACGGCCAGTCCACCGGCATCGATCTCAATGAGGAGTATAGCGGGGTGCTGCCCAGCCGGGAGTGGAAACAGCGAGTGCATAAAAAGCCCTGGTACCAGGGGGATACCATCTCCGTCGGTATCGGCCAGGGATACTGGATCGCCACCCCCATCCAGATGGTGAAAGCGCTCACCACGCTCCTGAACAACGGTAAGGTGCAGGACCCGCATCTGCTCTATTCGATGAAGCAGGGCAATCATGTGGAACGTTATCAGCAGCCGGCGAACCTGCCGCAGGTGGGCGATCCAAAATCCCCGTACTGGGGCATTGTGCGCAACGGTATGTATGGGATGGCGAATCTGCCCAACGGCACCGGCTACAAGCTGTTCCATACCGCGCCGTACCAGATTGCGGCGAAGTCCGGGACTTCGCAGGTGTTCAGTCTGAAGCAAAACCAGACCTATAACGCCAAAATGATCCCGGTGCGTCTGCGGGATCACATCTTCTATACCCTGTTTGCCCCTTATCAGCATCCGAAGGTGGCGATGGCGCTAATCCTGGAGAACGGCGGCGGGGATGGGGTGGTGGCCGGACCGACGGCGCGCGCCATTCTGGACCATATTTTTGTCCCGCAGCAGGCGCCGGCGGCCGCAGCCGACGTGCCGCAGCGGGAGAGCGCGGACGCCCAGTAAGCGGCTGGACTTATTCCGCAGGCGCATCGTTCATAGAAATTGGTTATTTGTCCCATCATCTTCCCGGCGGCATAGTATTTTAAGGAACATGACGAGCGAGGAGGAAGGGTGACACGTAACCGATTATTGCTGGTTCAGACCGGGACGCCGCCGGCAGCCATCCGTGAGGAGCATGGCGATCTGCCGCGCTGGTTCCGCACGCTGCTGGCGCCGTGGCAGGCGCAGCTCACCGCGGTACGGGTGTTTGAGGACGAGCCGCTGCCGGCGCCGGATCGCCAGACGGTGGCGGTGCTGACCGGCTCCTGGGCGATGGTGACCGACCGTCTGGCATGGAGCGAACGGACCGCCGACTGGATCCGTCAGGCGGTGGCTATCGGCATGCCGCTGTTCGGCGTTTGCTATGGCCATCAGCTGATGGCTCATGCCCTGGGCGGCGAGGTGGCGTATCATCCCGCCGGACGGGAAAGCGGCAGCCAGACCGTTTCGCTATCGCCGTGGGGTGTCGACGACCCGCTGCTGCGGGGCCTGCCGGCCGCTTTTCCCGCGCATCTGAGCCATTTGCAAACCGTGACCCGTCTGCCGGAGGTGGCCACGGTGCTGGCCGCATCCTCCCACGATCCCCACCAGATCGTGCGCTACGGGCCGCACGCGGTCTCCACGCAGTTTCACCCGGAATTCACCGCGCCGATTGCCCGCTCGCTGATCCGCTACCGGGAGGCGGTGCTGCAGGCGGAGGGCATCGACGCGAAACGATTACACGATGAAGTGCAGGAGAGCCCGCAGGCCGCGGCGATCCTCTCGCGCTTCGTCAGTGCCTATCTGCCCCCTGATGCCCCCGGCCATTAATCCCCGGCAGTGAACAGTACCCGCCAGCGGCGACGACGGCGGGACATCTCGTAGGCCAGGTCGTCGACCTCTTCAACGCGCAGCGCGTCAGCCGCCTGCGGCGTCAGCTCCGCTAAACCATACTTCTGACGCAGGACGGCCAGCGCTTGCGCCTCGGGCGGCGTCCGGGTGCGAACCTGTGCGGCCAGGCGCTGCTGTAGCGGCCTGAAGGTCGCTTCATCCAGCGGCGGCAGCTGGCGCAAAAAGGTGTTGCAACAGCGCAGCAGCGCCACGGCGCGGCGATCCGGGGACTGGAGCGCCATCAGCAGCCCGTCGCGATCGGCGACGCGCTGATAGCGGCAGCTCACCACATAGCCGATCTGCTGCTCCACCCGCAGGCGCTGGAAAAAGAGTGGCTCACAGCGCTGCGCCAGCACCCGCAGGGCCGCCAGCGAGGCGCCTTCCGGCAGCGGAATAAAGACCAGCAGCGCTGTATCGCCCCCGGGGAAAGTCAGCCGTTCGACGCCGCGGCGGCAGGGGACGGGGAGGTTGCCCGGCGGGTTAACCCGGGCGCTAAGCAGGCTCAGCTGGCGCGCGATCCACTGCGCATCCTCTGCGCTGCCGCCGGTCAGGGCCGCCAGCCAACCTTCCTGAAGCTCTGATGCGCCCAACCGATCGGGGAGCAAAGCCATGAGATGACGGATAGCAATACTCTCCGGCGGCGGGGCCAGCGGGGCGACCGGGAGTGCGAGCTGCCGCACAATGGCCTGCAGAATCGCCGCCGGCCGTTGGCCGGACGCTGGCCACTGCAGGAGCAACTGCCAGCTGCCGTCGACGCGATGCCACTCGCCGCGGCCCCCGGCGTGGCGGAGCGCGGCGAGCAGTGGGCGCAGCTGTTCCCCGCGCGCCAGCCCTTCGGCCAGATCGGACGAGCAGTAGAAGGGCGGTCGGAGCAGGAGCCTCGGCGGCTCGCCCGGTGACGGGAGGTGGAGCAGCGGCGCAGCTTTCTCCGGGTTTTCCGCGGCGAGGCCGCCAGCGGCTTGCGGATAAAAAGCGAATTCCAGCGCCGGGTCAGAGACCGGGCGGCGCCACCACCGGCTAAGCGGCAGGCTAAAGCCCTGGGTGGCAACAGGCTCCCCTGGGGAAATGGTCTGGCAGGCCAGGCTGACCGTGGGGGCGGCCTGCAGGGCGGCGCAAAAATCGGCGAACCCGACGGGCGGCCCGCCGGGGGCAAAGCCGAATGCCCGCTGGCGCAGCTGATCGAGGGGCGACAGCGTTTGAAAACGGCGCCAGGACAGCTGATAGTAGTGTTGCTGCTGGTCTGGCGTCGTCTGCCGTAGCACCTGCAGCCAGTGGGTTATCTGCTGGTCGACCTGTTCCGGCCGGTCGCTGGCGAAGACCAGCGCCAGCCAGCCGACGTGCCGATCCTGATACAGCCAGCTCAGCGCCACCTCTTGCGCCTGGCCACGCTGGCGCAGCCCGGCCATCAGGCTGCCAGGGGCTTCATCAAGCAAAAACTCGCGCAATAACGTGACGTTGTCACTTAAGGCGATCAGCGGGCAGCGCCACAGCGCGGGCTGGCTGGAGACCGCCAGCTGCAGTGCAGTGGATTCGCCCAGGCGCAGCGGCGGCGCCGGCGGCGGAGCCTCGCCTGCGTCAAGCCCGGTGGCGAAACGGGCCGCCAGCTCGCCGAGCGCCTCCAGCGACTGCGGCCCTTGCAGCCAGAGCTGCATCCGCCGGGCGACGTAATGGGTGCGGTGAAAATCACGTAACGCCGCCTGCAGTGCAGGGAGATCGCCCGCCAGCGCGTCGGCGCTGCCTACCTGAAAGCGGCGAAAGGCCGCGGGCGCGCTGGCGGCGTGGCGCACGGCGGCTTCCCGGCGCGACGGCTCATGCTGCTGGATCAGGCGGTACTCGGCGTCAATCACCGCCACTTCGCGCTGAATATCTTCCCTGAGCAGCCGCGGCGCCTGCAGCATCTCCTGTAGACGCGCGACACCGTCAGCCAGATCCCCGGCGGCGACCTCGAAAAAGAACGCGCTGTGGCGGGCCAGGGTGGTGGCATTCACGCTTCCGCCCTGGCGCTGCACCCAGCCCATCAGCCGGTCATCATCCCGGTAGCGCTCGCCGCCGTAAAACAGCAGATGCTCCAGCAGGTGCGCCAGACCGGGAAAGCGCGATGGTTCGTGGTGGCTGCCGGCGGCGACCCGCGCCAGGGCCGCGGCGCGATCGGCCTGCGGCTGATGGACCAGAGTGGCCTGCAGGCCGCCCGGCAACGTGACGGTGCGGGTCGCCAGCGTCATTACAGGTCCCGGGTTTTGTAGATCAGCTGCGAGCGGGTACGGTTGCGGAACTGCAGCTGGCTGACTTTTATGTCGCTGCAGGCCGCTTCGCGCCGGGCGTCGAGGATTTTGTGATGATGCGGCGATTTGCTGCACACCGGGTCGGCGTTATCGGCGCTGCCGGTCAGCATAAAGGCCTGGCAGCGGCAGCCGCCGAAGTCTTTCTCTTTTTCATCACAGGAGCGGCACGGCTCCGGCATCCAGTCATACCCGCGGTAGCGATTGAAGCCGAACGAGTCATACCAGATCGACTCCAGGCTCTGCTCCAGCACCGACGGAAACGCCACCGGCAGCTGACGCGCGCTGTGGCACGGTTGGGCGGTGCCTTCCGGGGTAACGCTGAGGAAAATCGATCCCCAGCCGCCCATGCAGCCTTTCGGCCGCTCTTCGTAATAGTCCGGGGTGACAAACAGCAGGTTGGTGAGATTGCCGCTGGCGGCCATTTTCTGCCGGTAGTCGGCGACCACTTGCTCGGCGCGGGCGATCTGTTCCCGGGTCGGCAGCAGCCCCTCGCGATTGAGGAACGCCCAACCGTAGAACTGACAGGTGGCCAGCTCAACGTCATCCGCTTCCAGCTCAATGCACAGCGCGATAATTTTATCCAGCTGATCGATGTTGTGCCGGTGAAGAACGAAGTTGAGCACCATCGGGTAGTCGCGCGCTTTTACCGCCCTGGCCATCGCCAGCTTCTGCTGGAAGGCTTTTTTGTTACCGGCCAGCGCAGCGTTGAGCACCTCATCGCTGGCCTGGAAGCTAATCTGGATATGGTCCAGCCCGGCCTCGCTGAAGGCGTCGAGTTTGCTCTCCGTCAGCCCTATGCCGGAGGTGATCAGGTTGGTATAGAATCCGAGGTCGCGCGCGGCGCGGATCAGCTCTGGCAGATCTTTACGGGTCAGCGGCTCGCCGCCGGAAAAGCCCAGCTGTACGCTGCCCATCGCCCGCGCCTGGCGAAAGACCTCGATCCATTGTTCGGTGGTCAGCTCCTTGTCCTGCTGGGCGAAGTCCAGCGGATTCGAACAGTAGGGGCACTGCAGCGGGCAGCGGTAGGTTAGCTCCGCCAGCAGCCACAGCGGCGGATTGACGGCGGGTTTACTCTGGCTCACGGCAGGTGATCCACTTCTGTTGACAGGCTATCTGCAGGAACTCGATGACGTCGTCATCGACGCCTCCGGCTTCCGGAAAGCGTTCGTTGAGCACGGCGATAATTGCCGCGACGTCGCGCCGGCCGTCCACCAGCTCGAGGATCGCCGCGGCGGTCTCATTGAGTTTGGCCATTCCCTCCGGATAGAGGATCACATGGCTCTCCTGGGCAGCTTCCCACTGCAGACGGTAGCCGCGGCGAAAGGCGACGATGGAGGTTTTTTGCATGGTTACACCAGTCGGGTCGTGTGCCAGGCCGCCTTGTCGGTGACCGTATGATAGGGCGGGCGCTGCAGGGCATAGGCCATGGTCATGGCGTCAAGCATCGACCATAAAATGTCGAGCTTAAACTGCAGGATCTCCAGCATCCGGTTCTGTTTTTCAGCGCTGTCGCAGTAGGCCTTCGCCAGCGCCAGGCCATGCTCCACGTCGCGGTTGGCCTGGCTCAGACGGCTGCGGAAGTAAAAATAGCCTTCCTCTTTGATCCACGGGTAGTGCTGCGGCCAGCTGTCGAGGCGCGACTGATGGATCTGCGGGGCGAACAGCTCGGTCAGAGAGCTGCAGGCCGCCTCCTGCCAGCAGGCGCGACGGGCGAAGTTAAGATAGGCATCCACCGCGAAGCGCACGCCGGGCAAGACGTGGCGCTCGCTGAGCAGATCGTCGCGGCTCAGACCGACCGCTTCTCCCAGCCGCAGCCAGGCTTCAATCCCGCCGTCCTCGCCATGGCTGCCATCATGGTCGAGGATCCGCTGTACCCATTTGCGCCGGGTCTGCGCGTCCGGGCAGTTGGCCATGATCGCCGCGTCTTTCAGCGGAATGGTGGTCTGGTAGTAGAACCGGTTCGCCACCCAGCCCTGAATTTGCTCGCGGGTCGCGTCGCCGTTATGCATGGCAATGTGGTAAGGGTGGTGAATATGGTAGAAGGCGCCTTTGGCCCGCAGGGCCTCTTCAAAGGCCTGCGGCGACAGCGTGTCGGTGATCAGCATGCGGTATCCTGAAGGGTGATAGCCATCCCGTCCCAGCTCACTTCAATCCCCTGTTGCGTCAGCACCTGGCGCTGGGGAGACCGCTCGTTAAGGATCGGGTTGGTGTTATTGATATGAATAAGAATTTTACGTTTTGCCGGCAGGGAGGCCAGCAGGGCCATCATCCCGTGCTCATCACCGAGCGCCAGGTGGCCCATATCGCGGCCGGTATTGCGCCCAACGCCGGCGGCCTGCAGTTCGTCATCCTGCCAGACGGTGCCATCGATCAGCAGACAATCCGCTTTTTGCAGCCATGGCAGAATGGTCTTATCCGGTTCACCGAGCCCCGGTGCGTAGAACAGCGCCTGCCCGTTGCGGCGGTTTTCGATAAACAGCGCCACGTTATGGCCCGGCAGCGGCCGGTCGCGATACGGCGAATAGGGCGGCGCGTTGCTGGCGATAGGCACCGCGGTAAACTGCAAATCCGGACAGGCGTCAACGGTAAAAGGCTGCTGCGGCGCGATGGGGTGATGCACCAGGCCGCCGTTCCAGTGTCGCAGCATGGTAAACACCGGGAAACCGGTGGAGAGATCCTCATGGACCTCCGGGGTGCACCACACCTGGTGCGGGCAGCCTTCGCGCAGGCTCAGTAACCCGGTGGTGTGGTCGATCTGGCTGTCGGTGAGAATAATGCCGCCGATATGCGTTCCGCGCAGCACGCCGGCTTTATTTAACTCGGGCGTGTGGGCAATCTGCTGACTGATATCCGGCGAGGCGTTGCACAGCACCCACTCCTGACCGTTATCGCTGACGATGATCGACGACTGGGTGCGGGCGCTGGCCTGGATCGTGCCGTCGCGCAGACCCTGGCAGTTGGCGCAGTTGCAGTTCCATTGCGGGAAACCGCCACCGGCGGCGGAACCGAGGACTTTAATGAACATGAAGACGGACCGGGTAATGTAAAAAGATGCCCGCGCGAACGGCGGGCGGGGCGATTAGCGGTTAGAAATGTACAGCGTCACTTCCAGACCGAGACGTAAATCGATAAAAGCAGGTTTCTTCCACATGTTTTGTTCCTCTTAAAAATAACGACAGGCCTCACGGATAATGCAGGATCTGTGACGGCCGCCGCATATTGCGCTTCACCGGGTGAGAGATCAACCCGGAATCTGTAAGGATTTAACTTTATGTTTACAATATAACCTATTGTTGCCAAACATGTTTTAATACCCGCAGCCAGTTACGCCACAGCAGCTTATCCAGCACCAATTGATCATAGCCGCTGTCACGCAAAGCATTGATTAGCAGCGGTAAGCCGGCCACATCCCCCAGCGCGTCCGGCAGGGTGACGCCGTCAAAATCCGAACCGAGGGCCACATGATCCTCACCCATTATGTTAATAAGATAGTCGATATGCCGGACGATGGTGGCGATGGGCGTGTCGCTATCGCGCCGTCCGTCGGCGCGCAGGAAGGCGTTGCCGAAATTGACGCCCACTACGCCGCCGCTGTCGCGGATCGCCCGCAGTTGCCGATCGGTCAGGTTGCGCGGCTGCGGGCACAGGGCGTGGGCATTGGAGTGGGTGGCCACCAGCGGGGCGGGGGAATGGTGGGCGGTATCCCAAAAAGCCTGTTCATTCATGTGCGAAACATCGATCTGCATCTTCAGGGCGTTGGCCTGGGCGATGAGCGCGATGCCCTCGCCGGTAAGACCCGGCCCGCTGTCCGGGCTGCCGGGAAAGGCGCCGGTGACCCCGCAGCCGAAGCGATTAGCGATATTCCAGAACAGACCGATGCTGCGCACCCCGGCGCGATAAAAGGCCTGCAGATCGTCGCCTTGGGCGTCGAACCCGCCGGCGCCTTCGATGTGCGCCACCATCGCCAGCGCCTTATCCTGACGACAGCGTTCGATATCCGCCGCGCTCAGGCACAGCCGCGCGCGGCTGGCGTCATGGGCGCAAATCGCCTTGAGAATAGCCAGCTGCTGCCAGAGGATCGTTAAGGGATCCCACGCCTGGCTGGCGTACTGCGGCGCCATACGGGCGATGTACTCCTGCGGCGGCACAAAGAGGGCGAACAGGCCGCCGGCCAGACCGCCCTGGAGAATACGCGGATAATCGAGGTGGCCGTTCTCTATCCCGGCAAAGAAGGCGGTCACCGGATCCTCGCGATGGTGAAGCCAGAGATTCAGCAGCAGGTCATTGTGACCATCAAAAATCGCCATAGCGGGCTCCTGGGTTATCAGGTGGTAAAAATGGCTGACACGGTAGCGGATTTATGCCCGGGGGCAAGCAGAAATTCACAAGCCCGCAACAATTGCCAACGTGAACGGTGTATCACACTGTATCCCGCGGCGGGTTCCTGACATTAAGAGATAAAAATGGCCCCGGTCGGGCACATGGCGGATACAAATTTCCGCTTAACTGGTCACGTACTCTCTTGATGAAGATAAAAGGTGAGAAAGCGATGAACAGATTATCCCTGATCCGGTATGCCAGCGCCGCGGCGCTGGGGTTATCCACCCTGTGGTCCGCCGCCGTTTGCGCCGCTGAAGACGCGGGGGCGTTCGACAAAATCCACCAGATTCACGCTGGCGATCTGAATATTGGCTACGTGGATATCGGTCCGCGGGACGGCCAGCCGGTGATTCTGCTGCACGGCTGGCCCTACGATATTCAGAGCTATGCCCAGGTGGCGCCGGCTTTAGCGCAGAAGGGTTACCGGGTGATTGTGCCGTATCTGCGCGGCTACGGCGCCACCCGTTTCCTGTCGGCGAAAACGCCGCGTAATGGTCAGCCGTCGGCGATGGCGGCCGATATTGTCCATTTGATGGACGCCCTGAACATCAGGCAGGCAGATCTGGCCGGCTTTGACTGGGGGGCGCGCACGGCGGATATCGTCGCCGCGCTGTGGCCGCAGCGGGTGAAATCCCTGGTCTCGGTGAGCGGGTATCTGATCAGCAGTCAGCAGATTGGCGAAAAACCGCTGCCGCCGCAGGCGGAACTGTCGTGGTGGTATCAGTTCTATTTTGCCACCCCGCGCGGCGAAGCCGGTTACCGGCAGAACACCCACGACTTTGCGAAATTTATCTGGCATCAGGCGTCGCCGCAGTGGCCATTCAGCGACGCGACCTTTGCCAAAACCGCCCGGGCGCTGGATAACCCGGACCACGTGGCGATCACCATCAGCAACTACCGCTGGCGCCTGGGGCTGGAGAAGGGGGAAGCGAAGTATGCCGGCTATGAACAACGGCTGGCGGCGCTGCCGCCGATAACCGTGCCCACCATCACTCTGGAAGGGGCGAATAACGGCGCGCCGCATCCGGCTCCGGCCAGCTACCGGGCCAAATTTACCGGTAAATATGAGCACCGGGATCTGCCGGGGGCGGTAGGCCATAACCCGCCGCAGGAGGATCCGACGGCGTTTGTGCAGGCGGTGGTGGACGCCGATCGGTTGTAACCCGCGACTTGCCGGCGGCGCGACGTTGCGCTTCCGGCAACACGGCTTATGCTTGTGAAGAGTTTATTTTGCCGCAGGAGCAGCCTTTGGAGCGTGTTGACCACATCCTGGTCGTCGATGACGACCGCGACATCCGGGAACTGATTGTCGACTATCTGGAAAAATCGGGATATCGCGCCAGCGGCGCGGCGAACGGCAAAGCCATGTGGTCGGTGCTCAAAAATCATCAAATTGACCTGATTGTGCTGGATATCATGATGCCGGGCGAGGATGGCTTAACGCTCTGCCGCCAGCTGCGCGCTAACCCGCAGCAGGATATTCCGGTGCTGATGCTCACCGCCCGCACCGACGACAGCGACCGGATCCTCGGCCTGGAAATGGGGGCTGACGATTATCTGATTAAACCCTTTGTGGCCCGCGAACTGCTGGCGCGCATCAAGGCCATTTTACGCCGCACCCGGGCGCTGCCGCCCAACCTGCAGATCACCGAGGCGGGCAGGCTGATCGCCTTTGGCGACTGGCTGCTCGATACCGCCGCCCGCCATCTGCTGGACGACAGCGGGGCGATTGTCGCCCTCAGCGGGGCGGAGTATCGACTGCTGCGGGTGTTTCTCGACCATCCCCAGCGGGTGCTGAACCGCGATCAGCTGCTCAATCTGACCCAGGGACGCGACGCCGAACTGTTCGAACGGTCAATCGACCTGCTGGTGAGCCGACTGCGTCAGCGCCTGCGGGAGGATGCCCGGGAGCCGGCCTATATTAAGACGGTGCGTAGCGAAGGCTATGTGCTGTCGGTCCCGGTCTCCATCCGCGAGAGGAATGAATGAGGTTCTGGCCCGTCTCGCTGCAGTCGAGGCTGATGGCGCTGCTGTTTCTGGCGCTGCTGCTGGCGAACACCTTAACCCTGTCGCTGCTGTTTTATGAGCGAATGAGCAGCGCCCGCAGTGTGATGCTGGGCAATCTGGCGTCTGATGTCGCCACCAGCGTGGCGATCCTCGACCGTCTGCCGCCCGCTGAACGCCCGCAATGGCTGCCGAAGCTGGCGCGCGGCAACTACCGCTATCAGCTGGACGCCGGCGAACGCGGCGACTACCCGGACAGCTGGCGCGCCCGGGACGCGGCGCGCTCCCTGCAGGAGGCGCTGAGCGCGCAATATCCGGTGAGTATTGTGGCGATCCCCGGTCCGCGTCAGCATATCCAGGCCCATATTACCCTCCACGATGGCGCCCCCTTGACCCTCGACCTGTGGCCAAAGCTACCGCCCATCGCCCGCTGGCTACCGGTGGTGCTGATCGCTCAGTTTGTCCTCCTGCTGGCCTGCGCCTGGTACGCGGTTCGCCAGGTACTGCTGCCCATCACCCGTTTTACCCATGCGGTGAATGCGCTTGAGCCGGCCAGCGACACGGCGGGAACCATGGCCGAGCAGGGGCCGGAGGAGGTGCGCCGTGCCGCCCGCGCGTTTAATGCGATGCAGACCCGCATCCACGATCATCTGCAGGAGCGGGCGCGGATCCTCGCCGCCATCTCCCACGATCTGCAAACGCCGATCACCCGGATGAAGCTGCGGGTGGAGATGGCCGACCAGCCGGAACTGCGCGACAAACTGCTGCAGGATCTCGACAATATGACCCGCCTGGTGCGCGAAGGTATCGCCTTCGCCCGCACCTCGCAGCCGCTGGCGGAGGCGCGCCAGCGGCTGAACCTTGACGCCTTTCTCGACAGTATCGCCTGCGATTATGCCGACGTTGGCCGGCCGGTGCGGTTTTGCCCCGAGGAGAGCGCCGGGGTGGTGTGGATCCCACCGCAGGCCCTGCGCCGGGTGATGACTAACCTTATCGATAACGGGCTGAAATTCGGCGCCACGGTAACGGTAACCCTGACCCGCGACGCCGCCGGGGATATCACTATCCATGTGCTGGATGAGGGGCCGGGGATCCCTGAGGCGTCGCTGCAGGCGGTGCTGCAGCCCTTTTTTCGCCTGGAGGACTCGCGCAATCGCGATACCGGCGGCACCGGTCTGGGACTGGCGATCGCCGCGCAGCTTGTCAGGCAGATGAACGGCACGCTGCGCCTGTCCAACCGCCCGCAGGGCGGCCTGGACGCCAGCGTGCGTCTCGCCGCGCAGGGATTGTATCCTGCTGTATCTCCGGCGCAGTTGGAAAACTAAGCCGACAATTCTCCCGCTTTCCTGACACATCCGCCCTACATCTCCTTGCTGTAATGTCGTGGCTGCCACTCCCGGCAGCGACGACACAATGAGGAGAAGGCGATGTCGATATTAATTGCGTTTTTCGGCGGGATGTTAACCCTGCTGAGCCCCTGTACGCTGCCGGTGATCCCGCTGCTGTTCGCCAGCGTCCGGGGCCGCCGGGGGCAGCTGGCGATCATGCTGGCGGGAATGGCGCTGATGTTCGGCGTTGTCTCGTGGCTGGTGACGGTCGCCAGCGGCTGGGTGGTCAATCTGACTCTGGTTGGGCGCAGCCTGGCGCTGGCGTTCTTCGCCCTTGTCGGGCTGAGTCTGCTTTCGCAGCGCATCGCACAGCGGCTGACCTCACCGCTGGTGGTGCTGGGGAATCAGCTTAACGACGCCAGCTCACGCCAGCGCGGCTGGATCGGTTCGTTGCTGGCCGGGCTGGCGGTGGGGCTGCTGTGGGCGCCGTGCGCCGGGCCGGTACTGGGGGCGATACTGAGCCTGGGCTTTGTGCATCCGGGCCAGGCGACCACCGGCGGGTTGCTGCTGGCCTACGGCAGCGGCGGGGCGGTGATGTTATTCCTGCTCGGGTGGTGCGGCGCGGCGTTGATTGCCCGTCTGCGTCGCGGGCTGGCGTTCGGCGAACGGCTGCGCCGGCTGGCGGGGGTGGCGATGCTGGCCTCGGTGGCGCTGATCGCCAGCGGCGGCGACCGCTATTTGCAAAGCGCGGGAGGGTGGAGTCAGGCGCTGGAGCAGCGGCTGGCCGCCCGTCTGCCGCAGCCGACGCAGAAAACGGTTCTGCAACCGATCGCTATGCCCAAGCCCAGCAGCGCCATGCCTTCGCTGGTGGGGGGCAGCGCATGGCTCAATAGCCCGGCGTTAACCCCGGAGCGTCTGAAGGGCAAAGTGGTGCTGGTGGATTTCTGGACCCGGGGGTGCATCAACTGCCAGCATACCCTGCCTTACGTGCGCGACTGGGCGAACAAATACCGCGCGGCCGGGCTGGTGGTGATTGGCGTCCATACCCCTGAATATCCCTGGGAGCGTTCGCTGCCGCTGCTTCGCCAGGCGGTGAAGGAGTGGCGGATAACCTACCCGGTGGTGGCGGATAATGAGTACAGCATCTGGAACGCCTTTGGCAATCAATACTGGCCGGCGCATTACATTTTTGACGCTCGCGGGCAGCTTCGCTATACCGCCTTCGGCGAAGGGGATTATGCCCGCCAGGAGCAGGTGATCCAGCAGCTGTTGCAGGAGAGCAAAGCCTGACCCGCGGCGCAGGCCTCTGGCGGATGGATCCCTCCAGGCCTTATACCTGATGCCGGGCGGCGCTGCGCTTGCCCGGCCTACGGGGTTACGGAGCCGCGTATAGGCCCGGTAAGGCGCAGCCGCCACCGGGCACTGAAGCGGGAACGGCGCCAGATGCCCCTTGCCGGGCGGCGCTGCGCTTGCCCGGCCTACGGGGTTACGGAGCCGCGTGTAGGCCCGGTAAGGCGCAGCTGCCACCGGGCACTGAAACGGGAACGGCGCAGAATACCCCTTGCCGGTGACTGCCGAACGGTTCCTTCTCCCTTCGGGAGAGGGTTAGGGGAGTTATCGTGACACTGTCACCTTTCAACCCACCCCTGCAGGGCCTCGGTCATCAGTTCGCCGAGCAGCGCGACCGCGGCGGAATGGGGTTCCTGACGCGGGGTTTGTTGCAGACTGACGGCCAGACTGCCAGGGGATGGCAGCAGTCCGCCGGCGGGGCGCAGATTGCCGGGCATGCCGATGCGGGTGCGAACCGTCAGCCCCAGGCCGGCCTGCACCGCCGCCCAGATGCCGCTCAGGCTGTGGCTGACGAACACCACCTGCCAGGGGATCCCAGCGGCATCGAGACAGGCAATGGCGCGGGAACGCATCAGGCACGGGCTGTCGAACATCACCAGCGGCAGCGGCTCGCCGGACGCCAGCAGCGCGCGAACGTCAAAGTCAGGATGCGCAATCCACGCCAGCGGACAGCGGCCCAGCCCCGGACCCTGATCTTCGGTTTGCCACAGCAGCGCCAGATCCAGCGTCTCCTCCGCCAGCGCCTGGCGCAGCGGGCCATTGCGATCCACCCTCGCGACTATCCGCACCTGCGGATGGTGGCGGGTAAACTGCCCAAGGATCCCCGGCATCAGCGATTCGCCAAAATCTTCCTGCATGCCAAGGTGAATTTCGCCGGTGAGCCGCTCGCCCTGCAGCGCGCGCAGGGTTTCATCATTGAGCGCCAGCAGCCGTCTGGCGTAGCTCATTAACTTTTCGCCTTCCGCGGTCAGCGCCAGGTGCCGCCCCTGCTTTACCACCAGCGCGGCGCCGCACTGGCCCTCCAGCTTTTTAAGCTGGGCGCTGACGGCGGAGGTGGAGCGCGCCAGACGCTGCGCCGCCAGGGCGAAGCTGCCGCACTCCATGCCGGTCACAAAGCTGCGCAGGGCGTCGAGATCGAGGCCGGGTAAGCGTTTCTCCATTATCATCCTTATTACCGGGACGTTAGATTCTGGCGATTGCCATTATCGGGACCATACTGTGGCATCGCGGCGGGCAGGCGTCAACGAACCTACGGCGAGAAGCGCGTCAGTAGCGCAGGCAGGCATAAAAAAAGCCGATAAGAGAACTTATCGGCTTAGTACTGGCTGGGCTGGCCGCTGAGCGGGGCGACAGGCGCCGCCTCGCTCAGGCAGATTATTGCGCCAGCAGCTCCTGTGCGGTGCGTTCCACCAGGTTAAGCAGAACCTTCACATCATCCAGCGTCACCACCGGGTTCAGCAGGGTCAGCTTCAGGCAGGTAACGCCGTTGTGCTCGGTCACGCCGACGTTAGCGCGGCCGGAAGCCAGCAGGGCGTCGCCGACGCGCTGGTTGAGCAGGGCGATTGCCGCCGCGTCGCTCTGCGCCATCTGCGCCGGACGGGAACGGAACAGCACGCTCGCCAGCTGCGGCTGCATCACCAGCTCCAGCGTCGGCTGAGACTTCACGTACTCCGCGACGTTTTTCGCCATGGTGACGCCGTGATCGATGATCGCCGCATACTGCTTCTGGCCCAGCGCTTCGAGGCCCATCCACAGCTTCAGCGCATCGAAGCGGCGGGTGGTCTGCAGCGATTTGGACACCAGGTTCGGCACGCCGTGTTCTTCATCGAACTCGGAGTTGAGATAGGCCGCCTGATAACGCATCAGCTCGTAATGGCGGGCATCCTTCAGCAGGAACGCGCCGCAGCTGATGGTCTGGAAGAACTGCTTGTGGAAGTCCAGGGTAACGGAATCCACCAGCTCCAGACCGTCAAGATAGTCGCGATACTGCTCAGACAGCAGCAGCGCGCCGCCCCATGCTGCGTCAACGTGCAGCCAGATCTGATGCTCCGCGGCGATACCGGCGATGTCGCGCAGCGGGTCGATAGCCCCCGCGTCGGTGGTCCCGGCGGTGGCGACGATCGCCATGATCTGCTCGCCGTTAGCCTGCGCTTGCGCAATCTTCGCCTGCAGATCGGCCACGTCCATCCGCGCGAATTCGTCGGTTTTCACCAGCGTGACCGAGCGGTAGCCGAGCCCCATCAGCGCCATGTTCTTCTGCACCGAGAAGTGGGCGTTTTCGGAGCACAGTACTTTGTACTTGCGGATATCCCCCGGCAGCCCATCCTGCTGGATGGAGTGTCCCTGACGGGCGAAGAAGGCGTCGCGCGCCAACATCAGCCCCATCAAGTTGCTCTGGGTGCCGCCGCTGGTGAAGACGCCGGCGTCGCCTGCCGGATAGCCGACCCGGGCGCGCAGCCACTCGATCAGCTTCATCTCAATGATGGTCGCCGACGGGCTCTGGTCCCAGGAGTCCATGCTCTGGTTGGTGGCGTTGATCAACACTTCCGCCGCCTGGCTAATCACCAGGCTCGGGCAGTGCAGGTGCGCCACGCACTGCGGGTGATGCACCGACAGACTGTCTTTCAGGAAATACTCGATTGCACGGTCAATCGCCGCCTGGTTACCCAAACCCTGTTCGTTAAACTCAAGGGAGATACGCTCACGCAGTTCGTCAACGCTTTTCCCCTGATACATCTCAGGTTGCTTCAGCCACTGCACAACGGCCTGACTGGTCTGCTCGATAACCTGCTGATAGGCCTCAACGCTCTGCGCCGAACCAGCAAGAATCGGATTCAATGTGGACATGGTGGTCACTTACTCCACTCAGACCGGTTTTACGCCGGCGGCCAGCAGGGCCTGTTCGAATTTGTCGAGGAACACATCCAGTTCCGCGTTGCTGATCAGCAGGGACGGCAGCAGACGCAGCACGCAGCCGTGACGGCCACCGCGCTCCAGAATCAGGCCCGCTTCAAAGCATTTCTTCTGCAGTAGGGCGGAGAGTTCGCCGTCAGCCGGGTAGCAACCCATGTGATCCTGCGCTTCGTTCGGCTTGACGATTTCGATACCGATCATCAGACCGAGACCGCGAACGTGGCCGATTACCGGGTAGCGCTTCTGCAGCTCCGCCAGTTTGCCTTTCAGCCACTCGCCCTGGGCGGCGACTTTGTCGGCAATCTTGTTGTCGCGCAGATGACGCAGGGTGGTCAGGCCGGTAGCCATCGCCAGCTGGTTGCCGCGGAAGGTGCCGGTGTGGTGACCCGGTTCCCAGGCGTCGAACTGCTTTTTAATGCCCAGCACCGCCAGCGGCAGACCGCCGCCAACCGCTTTCGACATCACGATGATGTCCGGCTGAATACCGGCGTGTTCGAAGGCGAAGAATTTACCGGTACGGGCAAAGCCAGCCTGCACTTCATCGACGATCAGCAGAATGCCGTGCTCTTCGGTCACTTTGCGGATGCGCTGCAGCCACTCGACCGGCGCCGGGTTCACGCCGCCTTCGCCCTGAACGGCTTCGAGGATAACCGCCGCCGGTTTACGGACGCCGCTCTCCACGTCGTTGATCAGGTTTTCGAAGTAGTAGGTCAGGGCTTTGACGCCGGCTTCGCCGCCGATGCCCAGCGGGCAACGATACAGGTGCGGGTAAGGCATGAACTGGACTTCCGGCATCATGCCGTTGACCGCCGCTTTCGGCGACAGGTTGCCAGTGACGGACAGCGCGCCATGGGTCATCCCGTGATAGCCGCCGGAGAAGCTGATCACCGCGGAACGGCCGGTGTATTTTTTCGCCAGCTTCAGCGCCGCTTCCACGGCGTCAGCCCCGGAAGGACCGGTGAACTGCAGGCAATACTCTTTCCCTTCGCCCGGCAGGCAAGAGAGCAGGTATTCGGAGAAACGATCTTTTAACGGGGTAGTCAGATCGAGAGTATGTAACGGCAAGCCGCTGGTAATGACACTTTGGATGCTCTGCAATACATCAGGGTGGTTGTGGCCCAGAGCGAGAGTACCGGCGCCGGCGAGGCAGTCCAGGTACTGTTTGTTATCCGCATCCGTCAGCCACACGCCTTCAGCTTTAGTGATAGCCAGCGGTAACTTACGCGGGTAACTCCTGACATTCGATTCAAATTCGGCCTGACGGGCCAAAAAGGTTTCGTTGTTTGCGTCTAATAAATCAGCACGTAAAGTATCAATACGGACTTTATCCGTCATCATATCACTCCCACAACCAGCATTGCGGTTGAACGCTGGTTGAATAATTGGTGTAAGGAATTGAATTGGCATTCATAAAGCGCGCACAATATATGGCTTTTTAAATCCGCATTCAACGTTTTATTGATTGCGTTATTTTGACGCTATTCTTACCGGGGTAAAAATTAACATAACCTGCTGAATTATAATAAAACAACCCAAGGTAACGATAACCCTTTAAAGTGTAATTATTAGTGAGAAAGTCTCTATATTTTTATTGCCGCTGCGTTAAAGCGCTGACGGAAAGCCTTCCGTCAGCGATAGCAAGAGTCAATGCAGCTCAACCGCATAATTTGTTAAAGGTGTAACTTTTTTCACCAACTTATTGTTATATAAAAACTGTTCGTAAGTGTCATAGCGCGCTTTATCCAGCGCCGCCGGATCGGTGGCGAACAGCGGCACGGTTTGCAGCCACGCCTGATGGTTAAGCTCGGTCTTCAGCTCCGGGTGGGCGGCGGCGAACGCCTCCCAGCTCTCCTGCGGATGGGCGCGCAGGTAGCTGACCCCGGCCTGCAGGGCGGTGAGGAATTTACGGATTTTCGCCTCATGAATCGCGTCGCGGTGGGCGACAATCACCAGCTCGTCATAGGCCGGCACGCCGTAATCTTCGACGTTCATCACTACCGGCGTTTTGCCCTGCAGCTTCAGCTCCTGCGCTTCTATATTACGGTAGCCGCCGATGACCGCGTCCACCTGGCCTGCCAGCAGAGCGCTGGTCAGCTGAAAATTGACGTTGACCAGCTTGATACTGGCCGGATCGATCCCCGAATGCTGCGCCATGGTCGCCAGGGTGGCCTGCTCAATGCCGCTGACCGAGTAACCCACCTTCCTGCCTTGCAGATCCGCCGGGGTTTTGATCTGCTTATCGAGGGCGATCACCGTATTCAGCGGCGAGTTGATCAGGGTGCCCACGCGCACCAGCGGTAATCCTTCGTCAGCGAAGAAGTGCACCTGCGGCTGATATGTGATGGCCAGGTCTGCCTGATGGGCGGCCACCATACGGGGCGGCAGCGCCGGATCCGACGGAGGGACAATCTTGACGTCCAGACCCTGGGCCTTAAAGGCGCCGATCTGCTCGGCCACCATAATCGGCGCATGGTCGGGGTTAATATACCAGTCCAGCACCAGGGTGAGCGGTTCATTGGCCAGCGCGTGACCGCTGAGCAGCGCCGTCAGGGTTGCCCCGACGAAAAGCGACGTTTTCATCTGTTTTCCTTTATTACTTCATGATTATTCCGGCGACCAGTCGATCAGCCGGTGCAGCAGGGTGTCTACCGCCAGCCACAGGAAGAGGGTCAGCAGCACTAAAATAAACAGCGCGGCGAAGCAGATATCGGTTTGCAGCCGCGCGTTGGCATTGAGCATGACGTAGCCCAGTCCCTCGGCGGAGCCGACCCATTCGCCGATAATGGCGCCGATGGGGGCCACCGCCGCCGCCATGCGCAGGCCCGAGCCCAGCGCCGGCAGGGCGGCCATCAGGCGGACATGCCGTAGCTGAGCGCCAAAGGAGGCGTTCATGCTGCGCGCCAGATCGAGATAGTCGTGGTTGACCCGTCGCAAGCCGTCAAAGAAGGCGGAAGTGACGGGAAAGAAAATCACCAGCACCGCCATCGCCACTTTGGCGCTCATGCCAAACCCCAGCCACAGCACCAGCAGCGGGGCGAGGGCAAAGACCGGGATCGCCTGGCTGGTGAGCACCAGCGGCATCAGCCAGCGCTGCAGGCGCGGGGAGAGGATCATGCCCAGCGCCAGCGTGACGCCGAGCGCCACCCCCAGCGCCAGGCCGCTGAGGATCTCGCTGAAGGTAATCAGCGTGTGCCAGCCGAGATAGGCGCGGTTGACCCACAGCGCCTCGGCGACCGCCGCCGGGGAAGGTAAAAGAAAGTGCGGAATGCCGCTGCGGCTGGCCAGCCCCCAGAGAAGCATCAGTCCGCAGAACACCATGCCGCCGCGCCAGAGACGTCCGCTCATGAGTGGGCCCTCATCAACTGCTGCAGCAGCGCCGCCTGGGCGTTCAACAGCTCGGGCGCGTCCGGCGCGCGCGGTGGCGCGCCGGTGAGGTGATGGCTGTCGTCGATCTCCCCGTCGGTGGCCGAGAGGACCAGCAGACGGTGGCTCAGCCGGCAGGCTTCCAGCGGATCGTGGGTGATCAGCACCACCGTCCGCCCCGCCAGCAGAGTGGCCGCGAGGGTCTGAATGCGCGTGCGGGTGAGGGTGTCCAGCGCCGAGAAAGGCTCATCCATGAGCACGATGGGCCGGTCCTCATACAGGGTGCGGGCCAGCGCGGCGCGCTGACGCATCCCGCCGGAGAGCGTCGCCGGCCGGGCGTCGGCGCACGAGGCGAGCTCCACCTGTTCCAGCAGGGTGGCGACCCGGGCGTGATCCACTTTCTCACCGCGCAGCCGCGCGCCGAGGGCGACGTTCTCCCGAACGCTCAGCCAGGGATAAAGCAGATCTTTCTGCCCCATCCACGCCAGGCGGCCGGGTATCGGCTTGCCGTCGCTGGCGACCACTTCCCCGCAGGTGGCGGGGGCCAGGCCGGCCATGACCCGCAGCAGGCTGGTTTTTCCGGCCCCGCTGGCGCCGAGCAGCGACACCCACTGGCCGCCGGGGACCGTCAGCGACAGATTGTCGAACAGGCGGCGGTCGCCGAAATGGAGGCTCAGATTGCGGACCTCGATACCTGGCGCCGTCACGCCCGGGACTCCACCGCGGCGTTGAGCCCCATCTGCCAGAACTGCGCCTCAAGGCGGGTGGCGGTGGTGAAGATGTCGCTCAGTTCAGTGATTCGGGACTCGCTTCCACGCTGTTGCCACACGGTCTCCAGCAGCGCCAGCGCGGCGCTGACGCCCTGCAGATAGCCTTCATCGCCGTAGTTGCGGATCCATGAGGCGTAAGGATTGTCGTCCAGTCGGGTGGTGGGGTGATGCAGCAGGCCCAGACCGATTTCGGCGTAACCCGCTACACAGGGCATTAGAGCGACCAGCAGATCCAGCGCGTCGCCTGAATGGCCGATATCCAGCACGTAGCGGGTATAGTTGATGGTTTCCGGCGCTTCGGGCTGGGCGGCCATCTCCGGTTCGCTAATGCCCCACTGGGCACAGTAGCCGACGTGCAGCGGCACTTCGTTAAGAATGGCGTTCATGGAGGCGGCCGCGGCCCGCATCTCTGGCAGCGTGCGCAGTTTACTCACCAGCAGCGCGTAGCTGCGGGCGAAATGGATCAGAAACAGATAATCCTGGGTCAGATAGCGACGAAATGCGCTTTCAGCAAGGGTACCTTCGGCGAGCTGCCGGACGAAAGGGTGCGCCACATAGTGCTGCCAGTCAGCGGCGGCCAGCTGGCGTAAACGGCCATAAAGACCTTGGCTAAACGCGGGAACAATCACAGGACCTCCAGTTGTGCAGGGGAGATCCGGGCGTGCAGGGGTGTGAACAGGCAATGGCGGTAATGCTGGCAAAATTGCCGACCCGTCCCTTCGCTGGCATGACCCAGATCAGGTTCAAAGGGTTCGGCTTGCGCCATCTCAGCCCTCACGGGACACCCCTCGGTAGCGCTATGTTATACGACATTCACCTTATGAATACAATCATCGCGCCGTCCGGCGGAGCGAAGGCGGCTTTCTGTGACGGCCAGCTCTTTTTTGTCCAAAAATACCCAAAAAACAGGCCACTGCGCGTTGGTGAGGGTTCTCCGGTTACGTTATATTTTCCTTATTCCGTTGTAATAATCCTGTTCGCCACGCGTGTCGTGCGCGCCCCAACGCCCTGGAGTGAGCATGAAATTCCCGCTGTCCACGCTGGCGCTTCTGTTCCTGTTGTGCCCGCCTGGCGATGCCGCCGATCTCTTCGATGCGGAAGATGGCATGCTCGACATGAGTCAGTATCTGGCGGAAAACCGTTACGGTTTTCTGCCGGTGCCGCTGGCGATAACCGAGCCGGCCATCGGCTATGGTGGCGGACTGTTTGGCCTGTTTTTACACGGCAAAGGTAGCCGGGAGGGCGGGCAGTTTATTCCTCCGCCGCTCACCGCTTTTGGCGGGGCCGCCACGCAGAATGGCACCTGGTTTATTGGCGGCGGTCATCGTCACACCTGGCAGCATGATCGCATTCGTTACCTGGCGGGCGCCGGCTACGCTAACGTCAATCTGGATATCTATTCCGGCGACACCGGCGACTTCAGCCATGCTAAACCGGTGCAGACGCAGACCAAAGGCGTCGCCGCGCTGCAAAAGCTGCTGTTTCGCCTGGGTGACACGCCGGTGTTCCTCGGGGCCTCCCAGGTGTATGCCCGGGCGGATGTCTCTACCGATAATCCACGGCTCAACCGGGTGTGGCAGCAGGTGCTCGGGCAAAACAGCACCTCTTCGGCGCTGGGGGTGGTGGCGGAATATGACACTACCGATAATATTTTCTATCCTCAGAGTGGGTTAGCGCTGAAGGGTGAATATCGGTTTTTCCGTTCGCTGCTCGGGGGCGATTATCACTACAACACTTTTTCGCTGGACGGAAAGGTGTTTATTCCGCTCAGCCAGACGCTGACCCTGGCGGTCGCGGGCAATTATCAGTCCTTAACCCACCATGATAAGCATCTGATGCCGATGGCGCGTCCTTATATCGCGTTGCGCGGGATTTCGCGCTACCGCTATCAGGGCGACTACGTGGCCACGGCGCAAACCCAGCTGGCCTGGGCGGTTACTCCGCGCTGGATCCTGCAGGGATTCGTTGGCGCCGGGAGCGCCGCTGACGCGGCGGATACGCTATGGGAAGAGTCAGAGGTGGCATGGGGGGCCGGTTTTCGATACCTGATCGCGCGACAGTACGGTTTACGTACCGGGATTGACATGGCGTTCAGCGAGCATGAACAGGCGGTCTATTTCAATGTCGGTTCGGGTTTATAACTACACATGAGAACAAAAATGAGATCATCCGGCGCGGTGTTAACGCTGCTGTTAGCGGCCTGGGGCACGTCGGCTGCGGAGCCGGACGAGAGCGACAGCTATTTTCCGATCTGGGGCGAGGAGGCTCGCGCCAGGGGATATTCCATTCCGTTACCTTACGGCGTCAACCTGAGCTATATGAATATCCGACAGGATATCATGGTCGACAGTATTACCTTTTCCGGGCTTAAGCTCGGCAACCATCCCATTCCCAGCGATATGTTCGCCATCGATGCCGGGCACACCCGCGAGAAGAGCAAAACCGAAAACCTGCGCCTTGATATGTGGGTCTTTCCGTTCCTCAACGTATACGGACTGGTGGGGCATACCCGCGGGTCGTCCGTCTCCCAGGTCTCAGTGGATTCAGATCCGTCGCAGTTTCGCGGTCTGGACCGGGTCATCGCCGGCGCGGTTCATCAGCTTTATCAAAGCGGAAAGCTGCAGAATATTGATTTTACGCTTGATTTTAAAGGCACCACCTGGGGGACCGGCTTTACGCTCGCCGGCGGCTACGGCAACTGGTTTGGGTTGGTGGATACTAACTACACCCGCACCGACTTCGATATCCTCGACGGCAGCATTTCGGCGGTCACCGTCTCGCCGCGCGTCGGCTACCGCTTCAGTTTTCAGGGGATCGACGGGCCGTCCCATCTCAGCCTGTGGGTCGGCAGCATGTATCAGGACGTGCAGCAGGAGTTTAAGGGCGATCTCGCCGACCTGCACATGCCGCCAGAGCTGCAGCCCCTAATTGCCGCGGTCAATAAAGACGGCGAGGGCAAATTCGACGTTAAGCAAAAGCTGACCTCGCCGTGGAATATGCTGATTGGCGCCCAGTATGAAGTCACCAAAAACTTTAACGTGCTGACTGAATTCGGTTTTAACGACCGCAATAGCTTCTTTGTCTCCGGTGAATACCGCTTTTAACTAAACCTGCAGGCGCCGTCTGCCGGTAAGATGCGCGTTCTTTTGTTGCTGTGGAGAGGCTGTTGATGCGTAAAGCCTTATGGCTGTTATTCGCGCTGGCGCTGCCGGCGCTGGCGCAGGACCCGGTATTGCCCGCGGTGACGGCGATCCATCCGGTTCCCACCCTGGGCGAGCTGTCGCCGCCGGAATCGCTGCGGCCATGCTGCGCCTTTGGTTACGACCTGCACGTGCGGGCGGTGGGCATCCCCATCCCGGTGTACCAGATTGGTAACGTGCTGACTCTGGATTCTCTGGGCAAGCACCATTACAACGACAGCGCGCTCGGGGCGGTGAAAAATCTGCTGGGACTGAGCGAGGAGCAAAACGGGCTTATTTATACCCGTCGCGGCGGGTTTATCGATATTGCCCATGTGCGCGACACGGCGGATTACACCTTTTATCTGTTCAATCGCATTTCGCCGACGCTGGGCCAGGCGGGGCGCATATTCTACAGCGAAGAGCTGGGGGTGCGCCGCGTTCAGCTGAATGCCTTTACGCCGCCGCCGGGCGTCAGGCAGCGCTATCAGCTGGCGGCCTGGCTCGCCGGGCATCTGGCCTTCGAAATCGCCCAGTGGCATGAGATCGCCCAGTGGTATGGCTTCCAGTCGGTGCCGGGGTTTTCTGAGGAGATCTCCGCGTTTTCGCCGGAAGATCTCTATTCCAATTTACTGGGCGCCAGGCTGGCGATTAACGTCATCCTTAGCGGCCATGGCGGGTCAGTGGAAGCGTATAACCAGGCCATGGAGGCGGCGCTGAAAAAGGCGCTGACCCGGCTGATGGTGGCCACGCGAGGGGAGACGGAAGCGATGTTCCAGCGGATAGATGGCGACTGGTGGAACAGTCGCCGACGGGTGCCGGATAAATTTCTGGTGCTGAAGCGTAATTACGACCTGCAGGAAAACCGGCTGCCGACGCCGGTCCCTTTCGAAACCATGCCGCCATATCGCCTGACCATGCCCTCGCAGGTGGCGGGGTTCCGCTTGCGCGACCTCGGCGAGCTGCAGATCTACCCGGGGCACGATATGCAGGCTCTACCGGCGCCCGAGCAATACTATGGCGCCGCAGCGTTTCAGGGGCTGGCCGATCGCGCCCGCGAGGCCGATAAAACCCAGCTGGCGCGCATTGAAAAGTAACGTGGAAGGCTCAGGGCGAGGCCCTGAGCCGGCGAGTTAGCGGAAGTCGACCCAGCAGGCGCCGTTGTCGGCCGAGCGCACGCAGTTTTCCACCCAGCGGACGCCGAACGCCCCGGCGCGGGCGTCCGGATACCAGAAGTCGGCCAGCAGCGCTTCGTCGCGCCGGTCCGCGGCGTCCATAGCGATGGCGAAGCGGCGATAGAGATTCGACCAGGCCTCGAACAGCCCCTCCGGGTGACCACCGCCGATGCGATCATCCTGACGCGCCAGCGGATCAAGATAGTCCATGCCTCGCTCCAGAATGCGCGCTGGCTCGCCCTGCACCTCGTAACGCAGCTGGTTGGGCTGTTCATCCCACCATTCGAGACTGGCCTTTTCCCCCACGATGCGCACCTTTTGCCCGTGCATGGAGCCGCAGTTAACGGCGGAGCTCCACAGCGAGCCGATGGCACCGTTGTCATACTCCATCAGCACCTGCGCGTTATCCTCCAGCGGCGCGCGGCTTTTGACGAAGCTTTGTCTGGCGCACATCAGCCGGGCGATCTTCAGCTGCGGGGCCATGGTTTCGACCAGAAACAGCGGGTGGGTGGCTAAATCCCCCAGCACATAGCTGGGGCCGACGAAGCGGGGATCGACCCGCCAGCGGGTACTGGCGTTTTCCTGCTCCACCGGCTGGGCGTGGAAACCATGAGCAAACTGCATATTGACGATACGGATGTCGCCCAGCAGTCCGTCGGCGATCATCTGCCGGGCCTGGAGGATAAGCTGATGACCGGCATAGCCGTAGGTCACGCCGATGATTTTGTGCTGCCGCTGGCTGAGGGCCACCAGGTCGTCCGCCTCTTCGCTGCTGAAGCACAGCGGCTTTTCGCACACCACGTGCAGCCCGGCCTCCAGCGCCGCCCGGCAGATGGCATAATGGGTGTTATTCGGCGTGGCAATCGACACGGCCTGAATACCGTCCGGGCGGGCAGCCTCGCCGCGAAACAGACTCTGGTAGTCGGCGTAACAGCGATCGGGATCCACCCCCAGCTGTTGGCCGAACTGGCGCCCGCGTTCGGCATCAATATCAAAGGCGCCTGCCAGCAGCGCAAAGGTGTTATCGCGCAGGGCGGCAGAGCGGTGAATATAGCCGATCTGGCTGCTGCCGCCGCCGCCGACCATGCCCCAGCGCAGGGTGCGATCGAGAGGTCTTAAACCGTTAATCATGGGGTGTCTCCTGTCAGAATCCAACGTCGCGCAGATAGCGCAGGCTCTCCGTGACCGCCTGCAGGCTGCCTGCGGCATGGCGCGGATCACGCTCTTGTTCAATGGTTATCCAGCCCTGATAGCCGCGGCGGGCAAGGAAATCGTTAATGGCCGGGTAGTCAATGGCGCCGCTGCCGAGCGGGCACATCACCCCTTCGGCGCAGGCGGTGAAAAAGTCGATGCCTTCGGCGATGGCGCGCTGGTAAACCTGCGGATCCACATCCTTGAAGTGCAGGTAGTCGAGCCGCGCGTAATAGCGATCCAGCCAGGTGAGCGGATCCATTCCGGCGTAGTAGAGATGCCCGGTATCCAGACACAACCCCGCCACGTCGTGCGGGATATCGTTGGCCAGCCGCTCGATTTCATCGGCAAATTCGATGCAGCCCCCGGCGTGGGGATGAATAACCGCCCGCACACCGTACTCCCGCCAGGCGAGGGTGCTGAGGGCGGTAATGTGCGCCATCATCCGCTGCCAGTCCTGGTCATTGAGGCGCGGAGCCAGCGCGCTGCGTCCGGCAAATCGCGCCCGCTCGGGGTTGCCGAAGTCGATAATCACCAGATAGGGCGGCTGGAAAGGGTGCCCCGGGATAGGTTCGGCGGCCGGAACCTGAGACAGATTGCGGCATATTTGATGGGTCAGCGCCTCCAGAGTGGGGTAATGGGCCTCGCTCACCAGATCGTCAAAGATCGTCCCGGCGACCAGCGACAGCTGATGCTGGTCCAGCGCCGCGCGCAGGCTGGACGGGTCGGTGGGCAGGTAGCCCCACGGGCCGAGCTCGATGCTGCGATACCCGGCCTGCGCCGCCTCCTTCAGCACGGTAGCCCAGGCGGGAAGGTCAGGGTTTTTCGGGTCATCCACACCCCAGCTGCAGGGGGCGTTGGCGATAGGATGTGTCATGTCGGCTTCCTTTTTTCACAGGGGATGCCGCAGAGTATTGAATGAAAATTTCATAGCCAACAATATTGGAATGATGATTTTATGATGGCCATCATGATTTATATTGAGGTTGTTTTTGATAGTTATTTATCAAAATGAGGCGAGGCGTGGTTCAGGCGTGAGGCAGCCCCGTTGGCGACGGGGCGAGCGTTTACATATTTTCTTTGGTGATGATATCGAAAGGCTGAGGATGCGAAATCACGTCGCTGGGCGGCCGCGAAACGGCTTCCGTCATGGCGCGCAGGGTGGCGGCGGCCAGGTCATCCAGCCGGTGGTTGAGAATGACATCGATGGTGCCGTCGATCAGCGCCAGTTCACTGCCGCTTAGCGGGCCATGGCAGACCAGGGTGACGGCCTGCTGGCGGCCGCTGTCGCGCAGCGCCCCGACAATCCCTTCGACGCCGCCGCAGGGAGCATAGATCGCCTGCAGGGCCGGGTACTGGCTGAGCAGCTTTTCCGTTACGCTTCTGGCGACATCCGCCCGTTCGTGGCTGCGAACCGGCTCGAGGATCTGCTGCCCTTTACCCTGCTCACGCAGGCAGGAGCGGAAGCTGATCTCACAGCTTTCCTGACAGGTAAAACGATTATCGCCAATGATAATGGCTATTTCGCCTTCGCCACGGCATAAGCGGTCGATAAACCAGGCGGCGGTGCGCCCGGCTTTTTGGTTATCGAGGCCGATATAGCCGCTGCGCTGGGGAACCGACAGATCTGAAAGTAGAGTGAATACGCGAACGCCGCGGGCGGCGGCACGGCCCACCGCATGGCGAATCAGCGGGTGATCCAGCGCCACCAGGCCGAGCACCTCCACCTCATCGCTGAGCCGGTGAATGGCCTGGGCCATTGCTTCCACCGCATCAATGGCAAAATGCAGGATCGCCGGTGTCTCGCCTGCCGGTAGCCACGGCGCGGCCTCTCTTGCCAGCGCCCTTGCCAGCGGCAGGTAGAAGGAGTGGGTCTCCTGCAGCAGAATAAAGCCCATTCTGACGGTAACCGGCGCTTTGCCGGCGGCCAGGCGATAGTGCGGCTGTTCGAGCGTAAACCCCAGCCGCCGGGCGGCCTCCAGCACGCGGTACGCGGTCGATTCCTTCACCGCCGTGCGCTTGTTGAGTACCCGGTCGACGGTGGCCACGCCGACGTTAGCTTCACGCGCAATGTCGGAAAGCGTGATTTTGCTGGTGGATTTTTTCACTGTGATGACCATTAAAAATGAGCGTTATGATAGAAACTATCACGGTAACCCTGCGCAGAACAGCGACAATCTGCGTGCCACAGGACAAGCCTGCGCTCCTGCCGCGTAAAGTGTGACGGGTATACACAGTCTGTGATCAAAAGCGACTACCTGTTCTGGCATTGCTGCTATGCTATTGAAATAAAATTAATAATAAAGGCAGTGTCGTCTTTGTCGGTTAAACCGTGCGCAAAGTCGCTCCGGATGGGCGTCGCTGGGCCTGTAACCGACTATACTTGCCGCGCACGCGCGTAATGACGTTTACTCGATGACTTTTTGCTATCACTTTGTGCCAGCGTCAGGGCTGCACTGAATAATGTGCCGTTCCGCGCCGGGAGTGGGTCGGTTTGGGGCCTGTATGTTATTAAAAGAGCTGGCTGTTTTTGATGTATTAAGCACGCCGATCTGGGTAGTCCATCCTTTTACAGAGTGTGTGGTCTATGCCAATCAGGCTTCCCGGACGCTGAGCGGCGATATGTCGCTGAATGAGATGCGCAACGGTATCTATTCCACCTGCCCGGAAACGCAGCTGCAGCATTATCTGCGCTATCTCGACGCGATGACTGAGATATTTGAAGTCTGGACGCTGCAGACCGCCAAAGGGTTGCAGTCGGTATATTGTAAAACTACCCTGGTCGAGACCGAGGACTGCGGCCCCTTACTGTTATTTGAAGCGGTGAAGCTGCTCGCGCAAAATCAGTCGATTCATACCGGCTCCCGCCGCTACCAGCGGCGTAACAATGGTTTTTTTGCCCGTTTTTTTATGACCAATACCGCGCCAATGCTGTTGATCGATCCTCAGAAAGAGGGCCTGATTGTCGATGCCAATATTGCCGCACTGCGCTTTTATCATTATTCCGATGAGGAAATGCGCAATAAACATACCTGGCAAATTAATACCCTGGGCCGGGATGTGATCCCTATTATGAATAACATTGCCAATATGCCCGGCGGGCATAAGCCGCTTAATTTTACTCATATTCTGGCTGACGGCTCGCTGCGCCATGTTCAAACCTATGCCGGGCCGGTGGTGCTATATAATATTCGGCTGATGTTATGCATCATTCACGATATCACCGAAGAAGTGCTTCTGAAAAAAGAGCTGGAATTTTCCGCCGCCCACGATCCCTTAACCGGACTACTCAATCGCCGCGAATTTTACCGGCTCGTCGATGCGCCGTCGTTTATCGGCCATGGCTTTTGTCTGCTGTTAATCGATATCGATCATTTCAAAAGTATTAATGATATTCACGGTCATCAAAAAGGCGATGAAGTCCTGTTGGTGATCTCCCGCATTCTGGAAACCTCGGTGGACCGCGAAGATAAGATATATCGCTGGGGAGGCGAGGAGTTTCTGCTCTTTTTGCCTCATTCGCCGATCGCCCGCGCGCTGATGGTGGCGGAGGCGATCCGTCAGGCGATCAGCGAGTATCAGACGCTGTCGGTCACCGTCAGCATTGGCGTTGCCGAGCATCATGATGGCGAAGCGATTGATCAGCTGTTTTACCGCGTCGATAAAGCGCTGTATGCGGCGAAAAATGACGGGCGCAACCGGGTAACGCGCTTGCCGTCGGAAAACGTAGCGGCCCATTCCGGGCGGTCAGAATAGAGGTGGCGCTATTTATCGCCGTCTGATGCGCAGGCAGACTCGCCGGCTATACTCAGGAGAGTCCTGCCTGCTGATTCGGGCGGTAATCTTGTTTGCCTGCGGCTGAGGTGGCATGCGACTCATGGTGCGTTTTCTCGTTGTCCTGTCGGTAGTTTCTCTTTCTGCGCCGGCGACGCTGGCGGCGAACGGTCACGCCATCAAGCAGCGTGCCGATGCTGTTCTGACCCTGATGAGCTATACCGTGGTCCCCGACGTGACCGCCAGCGATCTCAATATTGGCTCCGGGAGCAACGACAAACACAACCTGGCCATTACCCAGTTTGGCGGCGGGGCGACCCTGAGCGAGTCGTTTCCTCTCTATCTCGAAGGAACGATGGGCTACAGCCGTTACGACCCGCGTTTTGTGGTCAGCAATGGCGAACAGACGCGGAATGTGCCCACCAAGTGGAACAGCCTGACCACCACCGGCGGCGTCGGCTGGGATTTTTCGCTGCACCGGGATCGCTTTGGCGGCAACCTGGTGCTGCGGCCGATCGTCAATGTGATGCTCGGCACCCTGGCCAGCGATGCGCGCCTCGGCAGCTGGGTAATTGAACGAAAAACCAACGCCGAACTGCAGTTCCTCGACGGCGGTCGGTTCAATGCATGGGGGCTCGGCGGAGCGCTGATGCTGGATTATGAACGCTTCTCCGCCACCCAGGATATTGATGCCGAGCTGCGTTACTCCTATATGCATCTGCAAAGTTTCGGCAGCAGCGCTGAGGTGGTGCAGGGGGAGGCCAGCGCGGAGAATCTCGGTCTGTATCTGCGCCGCCGCGCGCCGATCGCTGACTGGACGCTGCTGGGCAACCCGCTGCGCTACGTGCTGGAAGGGGCGCATACTGCATATCTGGGCGAACAGCGAGGGGCGCTGGGCTTCTCCGGTTTAACGTCGCTGGGGATTGGACTCGAGCTGGACAGCAGTAAATACCCGGTCTTTATCACCCGCACCCGGCTGGTGGCGCGCTATATGTTCGGCAATAACACCACAGGCTATGGCGTTGGACTGGCGATGAGTTTTTGAAGGCCACTAACCCAGCAGCCGCCGGCCAGCGCCTTCTTCCTCCGGGAGAGGCCAGGGTGAGGGTTAATCCTGACACCACACCCGCTCGCCGTTAACCCACGTCTCGCTGATATTGCGCTCATCGCCCAGGGTCATCAGTACGAACAGCTGCTCATAAATATCATGGCAGCGGCCCATCCGCAGACGCTGCAGCGGAGTGACCGCCGGGTCAATCACCACAAAGTCGGCCTCTTTGCCCGGCTGAAAATTGCCAATCTTCTCTTCCAGCCGCAGGGCGCGCGCGCCGCCGAGGGTGGCGTGATAGAAGGCCTCGCTGGCGCGCAGGCGATAGCTCTGCAGTTGTCCTACCTTGTAGGCCTCGCCCAGCGTCCGCAGCATGCTGAAGGTGGTCCCGGCCCCGACGTCGCTGCCGATACCCATCCGCACCTGGTGCTGCCAGCAGGCGGGCAGGCGAAACAACCCGCTGCCGAGAAACAGATTCGAGGTCGGACAGAAGGCGACTGCGGAACCGGTGTCATGCAGGCACTGCCACTCGGCATCATCAAGATGGATCCCGTGAGCAAATACGCTGCGTTCGCCGGTGAGCTGATAGTGATGATAGACATCCAGATAGCGCGCATGCTCCGGCCACAGCTGCTTAACCCAGGCGATCTCCTCGCGGTTTTCACTGAGATGCGTCTGCAGCCAGGTATCGGGAAACTCGGCCCGCAGACGCTGCACCGCCTCCAGCAACGCCGGCGTCGAGGTGGGAGCAAAGCGCGGGGTAATGGCATACCCCAGCCTGCCACGCTGATGCCAGCGGCGGATCAGCCCCCGGGTCTGCTCGTAGCTCTCCTCGGCGGTTTCGCACAGGTAGTCGGGCACATGGCGATCCATCATCACTTTCCCGGCGATCAGGCGCATATTGAGGCGCAGCGCTTCGCTGAATAACGCCTCCACCGAGGCCGGATGCAGGGTACAAAACACCAGCGCGGTGGTGGTGCCATGGCTTATCAATTGATTTACAAAAAACTGCGCTATCTCCTGGGCATACTCCGCATCGGCAAACTGGCTCTCCACCGGGAAGGTGTAAGTGGTAAGCCACTCCAGCAGCTGTTCGCCAAAGGCGCCGATCATCTCGGTCTGCGGATAGTGGACGTGGGCATCGACGAACCCCGGCAACAGCAGTTTACCCCGCAGGTCAACATAGCCCTTCAGCGGATGCAGAAAGGCTTCACCCTCCTGCCATGGCAGCAGCGCGACAATTTTTCCGTCCTGCAAGAACAACAGGCCATCATCGAGATAGCGGGCCTGGGCGGCCACCTCATCCGGGGTCTCCGCCACGCCGGCGATATCAAAAAATGCACCGCGCACCGCGGTCTGGTAATCCATCATCGAACCTGCCTTCTCTTAACGCTCTGGGAATAGTGATAAACAGCAAGATTGGTGCCAGTTTGCAGCCTGCCGTGGCCAGACGCCGCGGCAGAAGGGGAAGGTTACTCTTTTTGCGCCACCGCGCCGGAGCGGAAGGCGGCTTTCGCCTGCACTTCGCGCTCGTCGCGAGCCAGCCAGCGGTAGGTGGTCGCGCCGAGGAAGACGCCGATAAACCAGCTGAAGTTCGCCACTTCATGCAGGGCCGGAATAAAGCTGATAATCAGTCCCAGGCCCACCGACGGCAGCAGGGCGGCAATGGCTTTCGGGTTAAAGCCGTTGCGGTACCAGTATTTACCCTTCGGCGTATCGTCAAACAGGTCGTCCACCGACACCCGGCCGCGTTTGATCAGATAGAAGTCGGCGATCAGGATGCCAAACAGCGGGCCAATAAAGGCACCCAGCACGTCGAGGGTATAGTGGATCAGCTCCGGTGAGTTAAACAGGTTCCACGGCGTCAGGAGTATCGAGCCCACCGCAGCGATCATCCCGCCGGCGCGGAAGCTGATTTTCTGCGGCGCGCAGTTGGAAAAATCGAAGGCTGGCGAGACGAAGTTAGCCACGATATTGATGCCGATAGTGGCGGTGATCATGGTCAGCAGGCCGATGGCCACCGCCAGATCGTTCCCAACGCGGCTGACGGTTTCAATCGGGTCGGTGATCATTTTGCCGAACAGCGACTGGGTGCCGGAGACAATCACCACGGTGACCACCGAGAACAGCAGGAAGTTAAACGGCAGTCCCCAGCGGTTGCCGCGGCGGATCTCGCCCATGCTTTTGCCGTAGCGGGAAAAGTCGCCGAAGTTAAGCAGCGGCCCGGAGAAGTAGGAGACGACCAGGGCCGTGGCGGTGATCATCTGCCAGGTCTGCTCTCCGGCGCTCAGGGATTTACTGGCGAGGGTAAAGGAGATCCCATCCAGACCGGTCTTGTATACAATCCAGCCTGCCAGGGCCAGCATCACCACATAGACCGCCGGACCGGCGATGTCGATAAAACGCTTGATGGCGTTCATGCCGTGCCAGAAAACCATCGCCTGCAGCAGCCACATGGTGGCGAAGCAGAGCCAGCCGAGCGTCGACAGCCCGAGGAAACTGCTGCCGGTCAGCGAGGCAAGGGAGGGCCAGAACTTGAGCAGGACCAGCATCAGGGCGTTTGCCGCCAGATAGGTCTGAATACCGTACCAGGCGAAGGCGATCAGCCCGCGGATCACCGCCGGGATATTGGCGCCGAAGACACCGAACGCCTGGCGACAGATCACCGCGTAAGGCACCCCGGCCATCTGGCTGGGCTTCGCCACCAGGTTAGCGCACAGCTGCACAATACAGATGCCCACCAGCAGGCAGAGCAGAACCTGCCAGCTGGCCAGCCCAAGCGTAAAGAAGCTTGCCGCCACCACGTAGCCGCCCATGCTGTGCACGTCCGACATCCAGAATGAAAAGATATTGTACCAGCTCCAGTTCTGGTCGCGGGTGGGCGCCAGATCGTCATTACATAGCCGCGGACTGTAGCCGGCGGCCGCCTCGTGAGTCTTCGTCTGCTGCGTGTGGGATGAATGTGGCATGAAACCTGCTCCTCTGAATGAAAACCCTTTGATATGGATTGCTGAGGCTATTGCAGGATCCAGGCCAGAATGATGAATCTTGTATACAAAAAATAAATTTTATGTATACGATCTGCTATCGATAAGTGAAACCGGAGTGGGTTAATGAATAATGAACATCGTCTCCAGGCCGCGCCAGCGCTGCAGGATAAGGACGAAAGCATTTACCAGGCGCTGATGACGGCTATCGTCGAACATCAGCTGCCGCCGGGCAGCAAACTGCCGGAAGAGGCGCTGGCGGAAGTATTCGCCGTGAGCCGCACCGGCATCAGAAAGGTGCTGCAACGACTCGCCGCTGTGCAACTGGTCACATTAACGCCCAAACGTGGTGCACACGTCACCAGCCCGAGCGTGGAAGAGTCCCAGGCGATCTTTCGCACCCGGGCGCTGCTTGAGGTCGCGAATCTGCCCGATGTGATCGCGCGCTGTCAGCCGCCGCATCTGGCGGCGCTGGAGAACATTATTCAGCGTGAGCAGCAGGCCCATGAGGCGCACGACGGCCCGGCGGCCATCCGCCACTCCGCTGACTTTCACATTCAGCTGCAGGCTATCTCCGGCAACCCGGTGCTCACTGAGATGGTGACCCGCCTCAGCCAGCGCTCCTCGTTAGTGATTGCCGCCTGGGGCGCACCCTGGCGCCAGGGCTGTCGCTGCGACGATCACCAGCAGCTGGTCGGTTTGCTGCGGGATAAAGCCCTGCAGCCGCTCAGCGAGGCGCTGATGCACCATTTTGATCATATTGTCGCCAGCCTGTGCTTCGAGCGCGATGGCGTCAGCCTGCCCGATTTTTCCCGGCTGTTCGCCGGTCACAAGGAGTCGTGATGTCTTCTGTTTGTATACAAGTGATCAACCCCAACACCAGCCTGGCGATGACCGAAACGATAGGCGCCGCCGCGCGCGCGGTCGCCGCGCCGGGTACCGAGATCCTTGCGGTCTGTCCCCGCGCCGGCGTGCCGTCAATTGAGGGCCATTTTGACGAAGCCATCGCAGCGGTCGGTGTGCTGGAGCAGATCAAGGCCGGACGCGAGCAGGGGGTGGATGGACATGTGATCGCCTGCTTCGGCGACCCGGGGCTGCTGGCAGCGCGCGAACTGGCCCAGGGGCCGGTGATCGGCATTGCGGAAGCGGCGATGCATATGGCGACGATGGTCGCCACCCGTTTCTCCATTGTGACCACGCTGCCGCGCACGCTGATCATCGCCCGTCATTTACTGCACCAGTACGGATTTCATCAACACTGCGCGGCGCTGCACGCCATTGATTTGCCGGTACTGGCGCTGGAAGACGGCAGTGGCCTGGCGCAGGAGAAAGTGCGCGAGCGCTGCATTCGCGCGCTGAAAGAGGATGGCAGCGGGGCGATAGTCCTTGGCTGCGGCGGGATGGCGACCCTGGCGCAGGAGCTGACCCGCGAGCTGCGGGTGCCGGTGATCGATGGCGTCAGCGCGGCGGTGAAGATGGTGGAGTCGCTGGTCGCGCTGGGCCTGGCGACCAGCAAGCACGGGGACTTAGCGTTCCCGGAGAAAAAGGCGTTAAGCGGGCAATTTCAGTCGTTAAATCCATTTTAAAAGGGGCAGAAGATGGTTGAGAACCAGGAACACTATCCTCGCGATCTGCGAGGTTATGCAGGGCAGCCGCCGCACGCGCGCTGGCCGGGCGGGGCGCGGATCGCGGTGCAGTTCGTCCTCAACTATGAGGAAGGCGCGGAGAATCACGTCCTGCATGGCGATGCGGGTTCGGAACAGTTCCTGTCCGATATCATCGGCGCCGCCAGCTATCCGGCGCGTCATATGTCGATGGACTCGCTCTATGAGTACGGCAGTCGGGCCGGGTTCTGGCGCATCCATCGCGAATTCAGCCAGCGAGGGCTGCCGCTGACGGTTTTCGGCGTGGCGATGGCGCTAGCGCGTCATCCGGAGATTGTGGCGGCGATCAAGGCGGCGGATTACGATGTGGTCAGCCACGGCTGGCGCTGGATCCACTATCAGCACATGGATATCGCCGAGGAGCGAGAGCATCTGCACAAAGCGGTGCAGGTGCTGACCGACCTGTTCGGCAAGCCGCCCACCGGCTGGTATACCGGCCGCGACAGTCCCAACACCCGCCAACTGGTGGTGGAGCACGGCGGCTTTGACTATGACAGTGATTATTACGGTGATGATTTACCCTTCTGGAGCGAAGTGGTCTGCAGCGACGGCAGCCGCCGACCGCACCTGATCGTGCCTTATACCCTCGACGCCAACGACATGCGCTTTGCCACCGCCCAGGGGTTCAACACCGCGGAGCAGTTTTATACCTATCTGAAAGACAGCTTTGACGTACTGTACGCCGAGGGAGAAACCGCGCCGAAGATGATGTCCGTGGGGATGCACTGCCGGCTGCTTGGGCGTCCGGGGCGTTTCCGCGCGCTGCAGCGATTCCTCGACTATATCCAGCAGCACGACAAGGTGTGGGTCTGCACCCGGCAGCAGATCGCCGACCACTGGCGCGAGGTTCATCCGTATCGCGGGTAGCCTGCTGCCCCTTTTCCTTGCCCTCTCCCCGGGGAGAGGGCATCACCCGATCGCGTCTCTTGCACCGATAAACCCTGAAAGACGCCGTGATGAATCGTGATTATTGAATCAGCATGGCGAGGAGCACCAGGAACAGTAGCAGGACATAGATGCGTGCATACCATACATCCGGTACCGCAGGGATAGCCCGGCGGCTAAACGCTATCCCGGCCCAGCCGGTCAGGACGAGCAGGCCTAGAATTTTCAGGCTGATAAAACCCAGAAATCCGCTCAACGGAATGGTGTGCCAGCCAATGATGGCATAGGTCACAGCGCCGCATAGCGCCACGGGCAAAGAAAGTGGGTTGGATGCGCTAACGCACTCCTGCATCGCATACCCGTGTCGCCGTAGCAGGGGCACCGTCATGACGCTGCCGCCCACGCCCAGCAATGCGGCAATCGTACCGATAACCACACCGCCGCCGGTGACCACTGGCAGTGACAGCCGACGCCGAGCGCTGCCCGTGAAAAATCCCTTGCGCAACAAACAATCGCTGATGGTTGCCAGCATATAGAGAATAAACAGCGCGCGAACAATATTCTCGCTAAATATCCCCGCCAGACAGGAGCCCGCTACTGCCCCAATGGCAATAAACCATATCAACGGAAACAGCGTCTGTGCGGCAAGCTTGCCCGCCCGCCAGTTACGATAGCTGATCCAGCCGGCGTTAAATATCATCACCGCCGTTGAGGTAGCCACCGCGACGTGCATAGCGTTTTCCGTGAGTTCCGGCTGGCGGAGCATCAGTTGATAGACAAAGGGCACCACCACAAAGCCGCCCCCGAAGCCGAACAGCACCGTGGTAATGCCGGTAGTAAAGCCTGCCAGCGCAATTATAACGATATCATTCAACAGAATATCCCCGCCCTGAAAATGAGCGAGCAGCTTATACCGGTCGCGTACAGCTTCCCATTTGCACAGCGCTCAATTACCTTTGTAAATCGGTCAAAGGGAGACAGGTGTGCGCAACATAAAAATTGACGAGGTCGATCGGCTCGATCGCGAAGTGGTGGCGTTAGGCAATGACTATGCGCAAGGGTATATTCTGCCCCCGCACCAGCATCGTCGCGCACAGCTGCTGTACGGCGCGACCGGACTGATGTATGTCACTACGCAGGACGGAGAATGGGTGGTTCCTCCGCAACATGCTGTCTGGATCCCCCCTGAAACCGTGCACGCTGTCAGATTTGTGGGGGTGACCACGCGCAGCTTGTATATTGAGCCAGATTGTGTGGCCGCTTGCATTAAACACCATCGTTGCGAAGTGATCAGCGTCTCGCCGCTGTTGCGCCAGCTACTGCTGGAGGCTGTGGATTTACCACCGTTGTACGACAGCCCACGCGATCGCATGCTGATACAGTTGATGTTGCTGGAACTGGCCGCCATGCCGGTCCGCGAATTTGACATTCCGTTGCCACAGCATCCGGCGCTGCTGGCGCTTTGTCAGGCTTTTTTGCTTAACCCCACTATCCATGATCCTGCGGCGCGCTGGGCCAGGGCGCTGTTTATGAGTCCCAGTACCTTTCGCCGCCATTTCCTGAAGCAGCTGGGCATGTCATTTTCCGCCTGGCGACAGCGAGCCTGTGTGGTGAGCGCCCTGGCATGGTTGATAGCAGGCAAACCGGTGAACGAAGTGGCATTATCCCTTGGATACGACAATGCGTCCTCTTTCGCCACCATGTTCCGCCGCGTGACCGGGCAACCGCCGTCGTTTTATCACCCAGCCTGATGCTCAGGGGAAGGGGACTCCGGCAGCATGTGTCGGCAATGAATGTCGCATTCATGGCGTTGCTATGCATTAACGCAGCCATAAGACAGACACCTGGCTTGCGTCTTCAGGTACCCCAACATTTAGTGGTGGCTACCTCGATGCGGTTTATCTATTCTGCCTGTAACCATGAGAAGACCGGAATCTCTCTTTGTGAACCATCTAATCTTTGAAAAAGTCATCATCATCTTCATTCTCGTCCTGTGGGTATTCGATACATTCAGAACCAGGAAAAGAAAACGTTTTGATCCTGCCATTGAAGCGGCTGATGCCAGAGAACGTTATCAATGGCGTTATTTCAGATGGGGTTTTCGGATCATACAAGTGGTAGCGGGAGTGTATATCTTCGTACAGCTGATTCAGGTTTTACTGAGATAGAGGCCGCCGGCAGGGGCTACTGAACATAATCCGTGTCAGCGACACGTGTTCCTGTTTTTCGTTGAGAGCTGAGAACTTGCCAGCATATAAACGGGGTGTTTTTAGTTTGTAACATTTTAAACAACAGCATATGTGACCCTTCAATGATGCAAGTAATACTGGTTCGACACGCGGAAACAGAGTGGAATGTAAAAGGTATTATTCAGGGACACAGTGATAGCGCCTTGACGCTTCGTGGGGAGCGTCAAACAGCAGCCTTGCTGGCAGCGTTTGTAGCGAGTGATTACCGGGTAGAATGTGTTTACGCTTCTCCGCTTGGCCGGGCCTGGCAAATGGGACAGCGCCTGGCGGAGAGTTTTCATTGTTCACTGATAGCTGAACCAGCGCTGAAAGAACAGGCTTTTGGTCAGTTTGAAGGTATGACAACCATAGAGCTCCTGCAGAATAATCCAGACGCCGCAGAAGCGTTATTCAACCTTGATGCAGAGTATTGTCCGCCAGAGGGTGAGTCTCTCTCACATGCTTCGCAGCGAATTATGCATTTTTTAACCAATCTGGAAAAAAAACGTCATCATCGAACAATATGTATTGTGTCTCACGGACAGGTCATTCAAGGTGTGCTTGCGATGCTAAAAAGTGGTGCTGTGGATGATTTTCACCGGTATTCACAACCCAACGCGAGTTACTCCGTGTTCGAACTGATTAATGGAAGATGTACCGCCCTAAAATGGGGGATCGCGACGCATTTACGTCACCTGGATTAAACAGTCTGACTTACCCCAGATTCCTGCTGTTCATGTTTGCTGTTCTTCCTCAGTTTGTCGGTCCCGTCGCGGGTCCTGTCTGGTTGCAATTGCTTGTTCTGGGGAGTATTCAAAAGCGGGCTGGAATGGTTTCCCTGGGTTCAGTCGCGATGGCATCAAGGACGTTTGGAAACGGCTCTTAACACCCGGGCGATATCAAATGGCAGGAACGGTGTACAGGCGTCGTCATCCGCATGATGTTTAGCGGGCCGGCATAGTATCGACATCAGCCCGTTAAGGTATACACAACCTGTAAACCCGCTGTCCGCTTCTCGTTCAGACTGGAACTTAACCTCAGTTGGTTCGTCCGCTCTGTGCCAAAAGCAGACGTAGTTCATCACATGAGATGTGCAGATAGGAAGCTGTCCGGAGATGGTGGGTCAAGATCAGTCAATGTATCCACCATAAACTTTCTATTCAATTAGAACGCTAACGATATTTTAGGTTGCGAGAATCGTATCGATCTATAGTTGAACCATGAATTTAAGCGTTATGAAGCAATAAATCTTTTTGTACTTTATTTTTAGACAACTTTAATACGCTGTGCTAAAAATAAGTAAATAGCATTAATTACCTTCATAACCATACATGAATTTGGATATGTATTATAAAATAACTTGCGCATGTTTATTAAGTGTCAATAGCGGGAGCAATTGATAAAGTCCCCCATTTCTTGAGAGATTTTACATTATTTACCAATCAGATTATCGGCAAAGCGTAAATTTAAAAAGGAGGTGTAAGTGATATCTGTCTAGAACGGAATATAAAATACATGCACGGAAAACCATTAAACTGAGTAACGTATTAAAATACTTGTCTTTGATTTAATTGGCGGAACATCCAGATTAGGCCCGTTTTGTCTCCAGGTTTACTGAACAAGTCCGTCCCTTGTGTGTCAGAAACGGAAGTTGGAGTAGCATAGGCTATATAAAAGTAGAAAGGTCGTTTTGCAGGGGTGCTTACAGCTTGATATCTAAGATTGTCAGGACTGCAACAGCAGACTTGTGTCAGAAGTAGAGTTAATCAAATCGTACGAGAAGATATTCCATATTGCGGCCAATGTTTGCAATCCACAGCATTGGAAATATGGAGGCTCTCTATTTATATCTTTTCTCGTGAGTATGGATCATAGTTCTAGCCCGAAGCGTTTTATTCTCTTTACACATCAAAAACCAAGGATAAATAAATGCCGCACATTGCCAATCTACAAGAAATACAACCGCTTAGTCACTATAAAGCCACATTTGACCTGTTTTATGAGCTTGTAAAAGGTCAAGTTAAAAGTGATATGAAAGCAGAACAGTATATTCAACTTCAAACAATTGCCGAACCTTTGGATTTTTCAAAGAATTACTGTTGGTTTTCATATTTTACTTATTTAAATAAAGTCGACCAAATAATAAAACCCGAACCTCTGAGTGATCAGTTTTCCGTTACAGATAGAACGCTAGCGCGAGAGTATGAGAGGTTTGTTGAAACCGCCTTGCAACTTGTAGAAGCGATCGAGCTTCCTCCTGAGGTGGTCAGCTAAATCAACGCTAAAGTTGTACGTTTAGACAACATCAAAAAAGAGGTTCGCCGTCTTGTACGAGAAGAAGCTGATGCATGGAAAGAGTATGCGGAGCTTCGCGGCATTCCATCTGGGGACCTGTCTCAATACTTACAATGGAGTAACCGCTATGGAAATGCAAACGACATAGATGCTCAAGGTAAAGCACTTGCTGACACCTACGGAACGCTTGAACGCTTGAGAAGACGACAATACTCTGATGTGGATCAACGGGAAATAAAGGAGGCGTGGGACAAGCTGATCTCGGTCGGGGCTCGCATTAGATATCCACGTCGACCTGATGATGAGTATCCTGATGGTTCAAAGTTTTCATTACCTTACCTTGCATCGCTAGCCACAGGGGATACTGCACTATTTGCCGATAGACCTGTGATATTCCCCGATATGTCTTTTGATACTATAGCTGGCGGTCCGCTCGGTCACTTTAGTGCTGGAATTAACGAGTCTAGTACTGCGAAAGAGAGTATGTCCGTTGATTGGTCTGGTTCAGCATCTGGTTCTTATGGCTGGTTTAGCGCATCAGTCAACGCTTCTTCATCAACTAAGATCGAAGAAGAGTTTTCTCACACTAAAGATGTAATGTTAGGGTGCAAAGCATGTATGATAGTGCCCGTCCAGCCTCCATCATGGTTTAATTCTAATCTCTTTGAAAATCAGTTAATACTTAAAAATAAAAGAACCTTCGAAAGATTCCTTGGAGCTAAAGGTACCCTCCTCTATTACCCCAAAGCATTGGTTGTTATGAGAGGATTTAATGTAATCTTTAAGTCTACTAATATATGGAAGTACGATTATGTTCGCGATTTCTCTGTCGGCGGTAGTGGTTCTGTTCGCTTGTTTGGAATTGGTCTTGGCGGAGGCTACAAGCGTCATGAACATCAGGAAAAACACACTGTTGAACAAAATGGTGATGAGCTACGCTTTTCTGATGGTGACTCAAGCCTTCGAGTACTTGGCTACATCGTTCAAAAAAATACCGCTTTTGAAAAGGATATACTTACAGAACTTTCAAACATTAAGTTGTTGCCATGACTTGCCAGTGCAGAAGTTTTATCGCAATTACGCAGATATTTTTACTAGCTGCTTGCGCTAATCAGCAACCGAGACTTCTACCGATATGCAACCTCCAGTGTGTATCCGGAGAGCAGTGTACTAAGGAACATTCTGTATCAACCAAAGATATCGAGACACTTACAGAAAAATTAAGTGGTTCTTTCCTCGCGCATAGAGTCGATGTTATTTCGGTTACATCTGGCTATGCAATTGTGTTAACTAATGACGAAACTGATCAGAAAATTCGTGAGTCTTGGGGAGCGGTTGGCTGTTTTACTGCAACAACTCCACCCAGCAGAGTTGATTACGCTCGACTTGAACAGTGTATATCCGGAATGACCAAATGGATTAATTTCCGAAATCCAAGTGAAGCACGAGACCTTATGCTTGATTCATCATTTCGCCAGACCTGTATGAATTCAACAGAGCGTTAAATTGTCTAACAACGTCGTGTGAAAGTACCCGAATACCAATGCAATTTTATTGGCTGAGGATATGAAGAAGAGTCGTCTCTGTTATCGGCTCTTCTTCGCCCTCTATTAAACTGAAGTATTCCATACGATCTGCCTTAAACATGCCAATTTTAGAAGTCTTCTATTATATTGAGCATTTACTTGCCATCCGTTAGTCAATGTACATGGATAGCCTTAAAACAGTGAAGAAAATTTCAAACGTCCGCTCCTCGTTCATAGCGGACCTTCAACTCAGGAAGCTTGTCCGCTCTGTGCCAGGAGCGGACATTAAAATCAAAACCGATGGCAAGCTTACCGAGCATGACATTATGCTTGCGCTGCTTTGTAACGTGCCTCCAGCTTATCCAAAAAGCCAAAAAGTACTTGATTCATTTCACTGTAATCGTGCGCCCGGAGCGCTTCAGGCGTGTCAACGAAACGATATTCTGCTGCACGGCTCAGGTCTTTCTCAGAATGAGCGATCAGCCGCTCTACAACGTCCAATGTGAGCTCCATGTGGCACTGGAAACCAAAGACGCGGTCTGAATAGGCAACGATCTGCCGCGGACAGCCTTCGCTGTAAGCAATAATTTTGGCCTCTGGCGTCAAACCCGGCATATCGTTATGCCAATGACCCACTGCCAGTGTTTTCCCAAAGTGAGAGAACATCTCATCCTTCCTCCCGTCTTCGGTCAATGTGATCGGGAATTTACCAATCTCTTTTTCCGGGCTATGAGAGAACGGTGCGCCCAGCGCTTCACCGATTAGCTGTGAACCCAGGCAAATACCGATCACCGCCTTACCGGTTTTAACCGCGGAAGCAATCAGCGTCTGTTCCGCTTTAGCATTAAAGTGCGGGCACGCTTCAAGCGTTGTGTCCGGATCTTGCGGGCCGCCCATAACGATAAGAAAATCGATGCCTTCGGCGTCAGCAGGTAGCCGATCGCCTGCATAGACGCGTGAGTAAGTTACATCATGACCCTGGTTTATTGCCCAGGTTGCATATGCGCCCGGGGCTTCAAAACTTTCATGTACGATAAAGTGTACGCGCATGAGGTTAAGCTCCTGTAATATCTTTGATGATCAGAATGATAAGTCACGCACCCATTGCCTAAGGCTATACTCCGGGTGGTTCCAGTTTCGATATGATAATGGCAGGGGCTAAATCTGAAATGCCAGGTAGTATAGATAAAGCGCCAAGACATGATGAGGCCACAGGCTGGTCCAGTACTGCGATAAGCTATCAACGCGGCGAGGCAGATCCTCCCCATCATCATGTTGAGGGGCAGCTACTCTTCGCCACCAGAGGGGTTATGCTGGTGCAAACAGAGAGTGACCGGTGGGTGATCCCTCCTCAGCGGGCATTATGGCTACCGCCTTTGCATATCCATAGTTATCATCTGATTTCACAAACCGATCTGAGGGCGATCTATTTCAGCAGTAGCCTTATCGCAGAATGTACGAGCTTTACGAAGAGTCAGCAGGTGCATGTGATCACGGCTACGCCGTTAGTCAAAGAACTTATCGCTGGGCTGTTCAGTGAGGACTACGCCAGACCGATTCAACGGAAGATAGCTTTGTTGCTTCTGGAAATTCTCAGCGAGGCTCCACCTTTAACGATGGCGCTACCCATGCCGAATGATGAGCGATTATTTAGCGCGGCCAGATCGCTACTGGTCAATCAGCGCTGGGAGGCATCGCTGAGCGAGCTGGCTTTTATGTCGGCCATGTCGGAACGGACCTTTTCCCGCTTGTTTATGAAGGATACAGGCTTTAGTTTTAGAACATGGAAGCAGAGAGCCAGAATTTGCGCTTCGTTGGATCTTCTTGCGAACGGCGTTCCAATCAAACAGGTCGCTTACCAGCTTGGTTTCTCATGCCCGGCGGCCTTTACCGCTGCTTTTCGCTGCATTTTGGGGGCAACGCCGCGCGATTATGTGCCTTAAACCGGGAAACCCTCAAAGCGGTCTTTGAGACTGTCATGGGCATATTACCAGACGCAGAAACCCTGCGAGGGTAGGCGTATCCCGCCTTTGCTGTTGAGAAAGGTAGTTTAATTTGCACCCGACACACTCTCATTGATTAAAGCACGGAGTGGAGATTACTGCGGTCCACAGTTCTGACAAACCGTGAAAGAGAAGGCCTGCGTGAAGAAAAAAGGTGTCGCGATACGTTATGAAATTACCTTATGACAGACCTTGCGGTGATTTACGGCACCGGGTGGATTCCGGACGCTGTGAACCGACTCATTGCTACGAAGCCTGATTCTGCTGTACCTCAGGCCATATGATAGCCTGCACAACAATCACATACCGCCCATTAATGCGTCCAGGGGAGTACACCCGGGCCCTTGACGTCCCCTGTGTGCCAAAAGCGGAAGTAGGCTGAAGATAAATTCGCATTGCTGTTAGTCGTGGGTTCTGCAGATGGGTAGAAATTGATAACTTAGGATGCAAGTTCGTCCCGCTCTTTCTGCAGTTTTCATCGAGGGAATATTCTCCGGAATAATTGTGCCCATATACAAAGATAGTTCAGAATCGGAATGAGTTAATAATCGGTACAGCAGGCGTTGCGCTCGGGCTGACAATGATCGACCACGAAAAGCAGGAAGTATTACTTTGTCAGTAATACGATATCCTCGCAGAAAAGCGATGTTTCCTTTCTGGCATATTAGCAACCCGGCGCGAACGTCGTTTTCATAGATAATATATACTTCTCTCTCAGAAATATGATCACACAACTCTTCGTCATCAACTGCTACCAAATTGTTTGCAGACAGTTCGCGAACTGTCTGCCATGTATGCTTATAGGCATCGCCCAGAGCCTGACAACACCAGTCAAAATCTTCGTATGTCGCCACTTGCAAAGTAAGAGATTTATCATTGAATTCAGGGGGTTCAGAAAAAGAGGTGGCGTATATATACTGGTCGGGAATACCCTGCGGGAAGGACTGGCCGGGTACAAGAATGCGAACATACTGAGCTCTGAGTTGTGACCATTCCTTACTAATGAGTTCTAATGCAGTATGATTTAGGTCAGAATCCATACCTACAATATCAATAAAAGGTTTGTTAATATTTCCGCCCTGATAACGGGGGCCAGTAAGAAATTGCTTTCCATCAATTTTGAGTTTTCGTTGTAAAAAATATTCCTGACATAATCCAGTTTCTCTCCAGGGAAATCGCGCCGAGAAACTTCTGTCTGTACACATCGATTCCTGCTCTGACAACCATTGTTTTAGCCATGAACGTAGGGTAAATTCAGGCACAGGTAGCCTGGCATATTGAGATAGCATGTAAGATAGCATAAAAAATATTTCGCCCTTGGATGTAAAAATGTTCTTTATAAACAAATTAGAATAGCTCTACTCTCATTTTATTACCAATTATAGCTGGCACGTCCGCTCCTTGCTCAATGCGAACCTTTAGCTCGATAGCTTGTCCGCTCCGCGCCAGAAGCGAACAGTGTTATCAGTGGCGATTGATAAAACGTCAGCCCGTTAACCTTGTCTCACAGCACCTCCACCACTTCAAATTCTTCTGCAATCAACTCCATATCTTCAGAAAAATGACCTTCGGAGCTGAAAAATCTCTGATGCTCTCTCTTCCAGTATTCAAGGCTTAAATCGCCTTCACCTTCTTTGCGGGCGAATGCTTCAGTGACATCACAAAAACGAACCAGCTGCATCGAAACCAGTCTGATCACGCAAACTGGAACATTCTGGCCATCAAGAATAATGTGATAACTCCCTATCCTCGGGGCAGATTTTTCCTGCTGGTAAGAGGCAAAAGATCCGCAAGAGGCCGTTTTGATCCCTTTTTTGATCAGGTCAGCAAGCTCGTTAGCCAGCTCCGGACTGTCACCCATTTGCCAGGCATCTGCGCCGGGATACTTCTTTTTTATTTCCTCAACCTCAACCATGAAAATCCCTTCGTTATCGTCAATGAAAAGAAATGGCATACCTTTTTAACATGAGCGGTCCCAACATTATCAGCGATATCTTTCTTTAGATAGTGTGGTCCGTTTTTCGCTTAGAACGGACCTTAAGGGCATTGAACGCGTTTGCTCTGCGCCAGAAACGGCAGTTAACTTCAAGACGAACCATAAAGTCGCCTGTCTTATTCAGACTGCCAGTAAAGCGGTGAACCGAACGCGTCGATGTAGTAATCGATAATCGCCCGCACGTTCAGCGGAGGGTGGCGGGCATTCGGATAGATTGCCGCGATATGCTGTGGCTCCGTTTTTATGGACCTATCCAGCTCCGGCAGCAGTTCGATAAGTTCGCCGCTCTTTAGCCGGTCTCCAATCAGCCAGTCAGGAAACAGCACAATCCCCATCCCTCCGAGTGCGGCAATCAGCAGGGTTTCAGCATTATTCGATGACATCAGGGGCGAGACGGGGTAGTGCACCCATTCCTCTCCGTGCCGGCGCAGCAGCCATTGGTTTGGTCCTGACGAACCGCGGTAGACCAGGCATTTATGCCGGGCGAGCTCTTCGGGCGATCCCAGCATGCCGTGCCGGCGGATATAATCCGGTGACGCGGCAAGATGATAGCACTGCTGGCCAAACACGCGCGCATGAAATGCGGAATCCGTCAGCACGCCAATCCGGAAAATCACGTCAGCCGGCTCACGGTGCGGATCGATGTAATCATCAGTCAGCGTAAGCTCAATGCTGAGCTTCGGATATCGCTCCGTCAGGCCCGGTAACGCGGGTGCGACATGGCGCTGTCCAAAGAATACGGGTGCGTTTATGCGGACCATTCCGGAAGGCTCAAGCGTTCTCTCGTTGAGTTCCCGCCGCGCCTCCTCCATGCTGCCAGTCATCGCTCGCGCATAGCGGATAAAAAGATGGCCGCTTTCCGTCGGGATTATCGCCCGGGTATTGCGGTAAAAAAGCTGCTGGCCGAGCACATCCTCCATCTGATGGATGACCCGCGATACCTGAGAGGCCGATATCCCTTCCCGCCGGGCCACCACAGAGAAATTCTGCGTCTCATAGACGTCTATAAAAATCAGCAGGGCGCGAATACTGATGTTCCCAAGCTCATTCATTAATGCATATCCTGCACAGGTGTTTATCTCATTATGGCATTTTTCTCATCCATATTAAGCCGTAATCTCCTCCGCCTGGACTACTGGAGATGATTGCTATGCAGCTAATATTGATTTTTATCGTCATTGCCGGAGGCATGGGACTGTCCATAGAGGCAGGATTGCTCGGACCATTGGGTGGGGAGGTCGGTGACCTCTGGGCGACCTTCAGCATATTCGGCGTGGGCGCGGCGCTGACCTTTCTGCTGATGCTTTTTTTCAGCCCGCGCAACAGTCCGTCGTTCTTTGCGCAACCAGCGTGGCAGCTGCTTGGCGGCGTGCTTGGGCCGATTTACGTCATCATCCTGACCGTAGTAACGCCGGCAATCGGCATCGCCATGACGATGATCGGCATCCTGGCAGGCCAGGTGTTCAAGAGCCTGATTATTGATCACTTCGGTCTGCTCGGTACGTCGCGCAGGAAAATTGACCGTAAACGTATCATTGCGCTGATTTTCATCATTGCAGCGCTGGTTATGGTTGCACAGGGGTAAAGTAACATTATGACTATTATCATGATTCTGCTCGCCGTTGCCGGTGGCGCCATGCTGAGTATCCAGGCGGCTATCAATGGCCAGCTGGGCAGCAAGGTTGGCGTATTCAAAAGCGCGTTCCTGACATTTTCTGTCGGCGCCCTGGTGACGGGGCTGCTGATCTTTTTCTTCGAACCCAAACACACCCTGACGCTGATGGACGTGCCTAAATGGCAACTGCTGGGCGCAATGTTTGGTGTGCCTTATATCGTTATTATGGTACTGGCCGTCCAGCGTATTGGCGCGGCAGTGGCTACGGTCGCTGTCATTTTTGGTCAGTTGACCATGAGCATGCTGATCGATAACTTCGGCTGGCTTGGCAATGCGTCGATTCCATTCTCGATGAGCCGAATCGGCGCCATTGTCTGCCTGGGTATCGCGCTGTTCTTCATTTACTCCAGCAGCAGGGCAAAAGCTGCCACGGCGAAAATCCCCCGCCAGCCATCGCCGGGGGGGAGTTGACGATTATTCCCAGCGTTTCAGCAGCAGGCTGGCGTTAACGCCGCCAAAGCCAAAACCGTTCGACAGTGCATAGCGCATCTTCTGCGGGCGGGCCTGCAGCGCCACCAGGTTCATGCCTGCCGCCTCTTCATCGGGGTGATGCAGGTTCAGCGTCGGCGGCACCACCTGGTCACGCAGCGCCTGAATGGTGAAGATGGCCTCGATCCCGCCGGCCGCGCCTAACAGATGGCCGGTGGCGGATTTCGTCGAGGTAATGGCGACCGGATGCGCGCCAAACAGCGTTTTAATCGCCGCCAGCTCACCTTTATCACCGACCTGCGTCGAGGTGGCGTGGGCGTTGATATGGTCAATCTCGTCGACGGTCACCCCGGCCTGGCGAATAGCGGTCTCCATTGCCCGACGCGCGCCGTTCCCGTCTTCCGGGCCTGCGGTCAGGTGATAAGCATCTGCGCTGGTGCCGTAGCCGACCAGCTCGGCCAGCGGCGTGGCGCCGCGCGCCAGCGCGTGCTCCAGTGACTCGATCACGATAAGCCCCGCGCCTTCTCCCATTACAAATCCATCGCGGTCGCGGTCAAAGGGGCGGGAAGCGGCTTCCGGCTGGTCGTTGGAGGCGCTGGAGAGCGCCCTTGCCGCGGCAAACCCGGCCAGGCTAACGCGATGAATTGCCGCTTCCGCGCCGCCGCAGAGGGCAATATCCGCCTCGCCGCTGCGGATCATCCGCGCCGCATCGCCAATGGCCTGGGCACCCGCTGCGCAGGCGGTGACCGGCGCGCCGATGGGGCCCCGGAAGCCGTGGGCGATGGACACATGCCCGGCGGCCAGGTTGGCCAGAAAAGAGGGGATAGTGAACGGCGAGAGGCGACGCGGCCCGCGTTCATCGGTGGTATGTACCGCATTGGCGATCTCGCTGAAGCCGCCGATCCCGGTGGCAATTACCGTGGAGGTACGTTCCTGTTCGGCCGCAGATGCTGGCGACCAGCCGGCCTGGGTCAGCGCTTCACGGGCGGCGACCAGCGCAAACTCGATAAAGCGATCCATCTTTTTGCGCTCTTTCGCCGGGATGGTCGCCAGCGGGTCGAAGCCGTGCAGCGGATCGCTTTCAATGGACGGCACCTGGCCGGCCACTTTGCAGGGAATATCCGCGACCAGCTGCTCGCTGAGCCGGGTGATCCCTGACTTTCCTGCCAGCAGCGACTGCCAGACGTGCTGTACGCCGCAGCCCAGCGGGCTGACAATCCCCATCCCGGTGACGACAATGCGTTTAACGGAAACGCCCATAGTTTACTCTCCTGTAGTATCAGTGTGCCGGCGGCTTTTTCATCAAGGGAACCAGCAGCGCGGCAAGCAAAAAACCCATCATGATGAGGTAGAAAGCATCGGAAAAGGCCTGGGTTCGCGCCTCCCGCAGCGCCAGCGCGGAAAGATTTTTCAGCGCCGCCGTCTGCGCGGCATCCGGCGAGATCCCCTGGACGGTGAAGTTTGCCGCGCTGCGCTGAACAAAATCGCTCATCGCCAGGTTGGCGTTATTCAGATGGTCCGCCAGGCGGCTGTAGTGCAGATTGGTTCTGTCGTTAAGCACCGTGCCGCACAGGGCGATGCCGATAGCGCCTCCGAGGTTGCGCATCAGATTAAACAGCCCGGAGGCCAGCTTCAGGCGCGCGGGCGGCAGGCTGCCTAGCGTCAGGGTCACCGTTGGCGCGACGGCAAACTGCTGCGCCAGTCCGCGAAACGCCTGCGGGAGCAGCAACTGGTCCGCCCCCCAGTCATGGGTTATCGGGACGAAGCTGTACATCGACACCGCAAAGCCGATCAGCCCGGCCATCAGCAGCCAGCGCAGGTCAACGCGGTTGGCCAGCCACGAATAAAACGGAATAGACATGACCTGGAACAAGCCGGTGGAAAATACCGCCAGGCCGATCTCCAGCGCGCTGAAACCGCGCACGCTACCGAGATACAACGGGGTTAAATAGATGGTGGCGAAGATGCCGACGCCGGCCATAAACGAGAAATAGCAGCCGAGGCTGAAAGTTCGGTCCTGCAGGGCCCGCAGATCCATCACCGGCTGCGGATGGCGGAGGGTGCGGATAACAAAAGCCACGCCGCAGAGCAGGGCGACCCAGGCGGTGGTCGTCAGGGTCGCGTCATCAAACCAGCCCCAGCGAGGACCTTCTTCGAGGGTATATTCCAGGCAGCCGAGGGACACGGCCAGCAGCAGAATACTGAGATAGTCGGCGCCGCGCAGCAGAGTGGGGTCGGCGCTGTCTACTTTCACCAGCAGCGGCACTGCCACCGCGATGTAAATCCCCGGAACAACGTTGATAAAGAACAGCCAGTGCCAGTTGTAGTTTTCGGTGATCCAGCCGCCCACCGTCGGGCCCAGCGTCGGGGCGAGGGAGGCCAGGCCGCCGATTGTCGCCGCGGCAATGACCCGCTGTTTGCCCTGAAAAAAGGCGAAAGCGGTGGTGAACACCAGGGGGATCATCGACCCGCCCGCCAGCCCCTGCAGGGCGCGGAAGGCGATCATACTCTGGATGTTCCACGCCCAGCCGCACAGCAGGCTCATCAGTGTGAAGCCCGCCGCGGAGGCGGCAAACAGCCAGCGGGTCGACATGACCCGGGCCAGCCAGCCGGAAAGCGGGATAATAATGATCTCGGCGATCAGGTAGCTGGTTTGTACCCAGACGGTCTCATCGTCGCCCGCCGACAGGCCGCCGCCGATATCCCGCAGCGAGGCGGAGACAATCTGGATATCGATAAGGGCAATAAACATCCCCACGCACATGCTGGCGAAGGCAAAGATCTTCTTTGCCGTCGGCATCGACAGTCCCTGCGGGGCAGACAGCGCCTGAACGGTGCTCATCGAGGGCTCTTTTCGTTCACGGTGACGATCACCGACAGTCCCGGGCGCAGGACGTCAAGCTTTGCCCCGTCACCTTCCAGCGCAATGCGGACCGGCACCCGCTGCACGATTTTAGTGAAATTCCCGGTCGCGTTCTCCGCCGGCAGAATGCTGAAGCGTGAGCCGGTCGCCGGCGCCAGGCTGGCGACATGGCCCTTAAAGGTATGGTTCGGCAGCACATCGGCGACGATGGTCACCGCCTGGCCGGCGCGCATATGCGCCAGCTGGTTTTCCTTGAAGTTGGCGTCAATCCACAGGCCGTGCGCGGGCACCAGGGAGAGCAGCTGCGTGCCGCTGCTGACGAAGGAGCCGGACCACGCGCGGCGGTTGCCAATCACCCCATCGAACGGCGCGCGAATGTCGGTATAGCTGAGGTTCAGCCTGGCCATCTCGAGGTTAGCCTGGGCCTGCGCCAGGGCAGCCAGGGTTTGCTGCTGGCGAGCATTCAGCACCGCCAGCTGACGTTCGGCCACGGTTTTATCCGCTTTGGCTTTCTCCTGCTCGGCATGCGCCCGGCGATAATCGGCGGAGGCGTTATCGCGGATCTGTGCGGAAATCGCGCTCGACGCGGCCAGGGCGTTATAGCGTCGGTTGTCGTTAGCCAGTTTTTCGGTTGCCGCCGTGGCGGCCAGTAACGAGGCCGTAGAGCCGGCAATGGTCGCCTGCTGTAGCTGGCGGGTAGCCTGGATATCGGCCAGCGCGGCCTGCTGCGCCGCCACTTCTCCGGCGGCTTTCGCAAGGGCGGCGCGGTAATCGCGGTCGTCAATGCGGATCAACAGGTCACCTTTTTTCACCGCCATATTGTCCTGCACCGCCAGCTGCTGGATATAGCCGGAGACTTTGCTGGAGATGGCGCTAATGTCGCCGCCAACATAGGCGTCATCGGTGGTCTGCAGAAAACGTCCGGTTTGCCACCAGTACGCGCCGTAGCTCGCTGCCGCCAGAACGGCGGAGAGGGCCGCCAGGACGAGGACGCTTTTCTTACTGGCCAGCTTCATGGTTGGCATCTCTGTAGGGTTCAGGCTGGAATTTTTGCCCGCTATCGCCTTCGCGTTTGCGCAGCAGATATTCATGACGATATTGCATCAGCGGCGAGGCTGCGGGGCCCGGCACCATGGCGTATTTACCCGGGATAATCTCTTCCCCGGTCGCTTTATCCACCATGACTGGCTCCACCCGGCGCTGGGTGGCGGTTTCCACCAGCTGCATCTGACGGCCTTCGGGAGCGAAGTGGCGGTTACCCCATTCCGCCAGCGCCAGCAATACCATGCGAAAATCGCGGCCGCGTTGCGTAAGGTGGTATTCGTAGCGCGGCGGGGTGCTGCTGTAGCAAACCTTCTCCAGCAGCCCGTCGTCGACCAGCGCCTTCAGGCGGCGCGACAGAATATTGGGCGCGACGTTACTGCTCTTCTGGAACTCGTCAAAGCGGGTAAAGCCCGCGAACGCGTCGCGCAGGATCATGATGCTCCAGCTGTCACCGATGCGTCCCAGGCTACGGGCGATGGGGCAGGGAGCGTGGCAAAGCGGTTCATTTTTCATGGGCTGTCCAGTAACAAGGTGGCTTTTGCCAGCAAATTGACATAGTCACTATCAAAATGCAAGTGACTATTTATGGCAGCCAGGGGAGAAGCCGCTGCCGTTCCGCTACGTCGTTTCTCCCTTTGAACAGTCTCCGCCGCCTATATCTGCTTGACCGTAATAAGAGATAACTATCGCTGATGGCAGATGAAACATTTTAATAATGATAAAAATCGATGTGCTGGGTAATGACCTTTATTGGGGGATACGATATAAGGTATGGCGACACTCAAATTAACATTCTCATAACTTTTTAAGGTTAAATAAATGAAGCAGGTGGGTATTGTTGGCTGGCGGGGCATGGTTGGCTCAGTATTGTTGCAGCGCATGATCGAAGAAAATGATTTCGACGATATTTCAGCGCATTTTTTTAGTACCTCCAGTGCGGGTGCCGCTGGCCCGGTTATTAATGGTAAAAGCGACAAACTGAAAGATGCGAATTCCCTTAGCGCCCTCGCCGAAATGGATATTATTATAACCTGTCAGGGTGGGGATTATACCAAAGCCATCTATCCTGCGTTAATTAACTCTGGCTGGCAAGGGTACTGGATTGACGCCGCTTCGGCGCTGCGGATGGATGACAACGCCTGCATTATTCTCGACCCGGTCAACCGCGATAATATCGATCGCGCGGTGAAAGCGGGAATGAAACTGTTTGTCGGCGGCAACTGCTCCATCACGCTGAGCCTGATGGGGCTGGCCGGGCTGATCAAGGCTGACCTGATTGAATGGATGAGCGTGATGACCTATCAGTCTGCCTCCGGGGCGGGCGCCAAACAGGTGCGGGAATTAATCGCGCAAAGCGCGTATATCAGTCAGCATTTATCTGCGGATGAACTGACGGCATCAGGTTCCGTGCTGCCTTTAGTCAATAAAGTGAGTGAGTTGATTAATAGCGCCGGCATGCCGGTGGAGAATTTTGGCGTCCCGCTGATGGGCAGCATCATTCCCTGGATCGACAGCGATTTAGGCGATGGAAACAGCCGCGAAGAATGGAAGGGCGAGGCGGAAACCAATAAAATTCTTGGCCTTGCACCCGGCACCATCCCGGTCAATGGCTTATGCATTCGGGTCGGCGTAATCCGCTGCCACAGCGCTGCCATTACCCTTAAACTGAAACGTGAGGTCAGCGAAGCGGAATTTGCTGAGTTAGTGACCCATTCCCATCCGTGGGTAAACTATATCCCCAATAATAAGCAAGAGAGTGTCAGTAAATTGACCCCGGCTGCTATTAGTGGTTCGTTGCAGGTAGGAATTGGTCGCTACAAGAAAATGTCGCTAAATAATGAACCCGTCTACTCGGTGTTAACGGTTGGCGATCAGCTATTGTGGGGCGCGGCGGAACCTTTACGCCGCATGTTAAATATCCTGCTTGGCAAAGTGTAACTGATATTATCCGGACAAAAAGCACCTGCCTGAGGTGCTTTTGTTATATCCGGAAGGCGCCCGGGCTGCATTATCGCAATATTAACGAACATGTTGCTGTTCATGCGCCGCAATCGCTCCGTTTAAAGACTTCCTGGCGGCTAAGACAAACTTTTAACGAAGCGTTTGCGGACTTCCTTATAGCCGTTATTTTCATAAAATTGATGCGCTCTGGTTCTGTTTTCACTGCTTGAAAGCTCAATATGAGCGCATTGTTTATCGTGGGCGAGGCGCTCTGCGGCATGGAGAAGCTGGTGGCCTATCCCTGAACCCCGTGACGATTCCTCTATCACCAGCGCGGAAATTAATGCCCACAATCGGTTTTCATGTACCGGTAAGATAAAATTGATAACGACCACGCCACACACGGCGTTTTCTGCTTCAGCCACCAGCGTATGCATCATACTTTGGGGTTCAGTGATGCGTTGCGCTAAGATCGCCGTCTCCGTCTGATAGCCCAGCTGCAGAAATAGCGTTTTCAGCGCGGGGATATCTTTTGATTCAGCAGCCCTGATTAACACCATGACCATCGTCTCCTCACGTATTGATACCGGGCGGGTGCGGGCCGGTGGATAGCCTCATTCCCCCGGCCCGCGTCAGTGTATGCCTCTCAGTCCATCAGACTGACCTGGGCGGCGACAATCCGCCAGCCGTAGGGAAAGCGCACCCACGTTTGCTGCTGACGCCCAGGGCGCGCGCTGCCTTCGCGGGTAAACTCGGTGCTGCATACCGCCATGTCCGCGCCAAAGGTGGTGATGGTGGTATGGCGCAGGTCGCGGGCCAGACCGGCGGCGGGGCGGGCGGCGCGAAAGGCGCGGATCGCCTCAATGCCATACAGATTTTCGCCGGCCCCCAGCCGCACGGTGCGCGGATCGTGCCAGAACAACGCGTCCAGCGCCTCGATGTTATTGCTGACCAGCGCCTCTTCATACTGATAAAACGCCGCCGTCACCTCGGCGAGGATCGCCGGGCGGTCTACATTGTCCAGATTGATCATGCTGCACTCTCCGCCACTCGGGCATCGGTAACGCCCATCGCTTCCAGCGCCCGCGCGGCGCGAAGACAGGCTTGTTCGTTAAACGGCGCGGCTATCAGCTGCAGGCCAATCGGCTTGCCGCTGGCGGTACGCAGGGGCACGGTCACCACCGGCAGCCCGAGGAAGGAGATCGGCTGGGTCAGCATACCCATGCTGGCGCGCACCGGCAGCGGCTGGCCGTTAATCACCATCTCCTCCGCGCCAATCGGCGTGGCGCTGCATGGAGTGGCCGGGGCAATCAGCACGTCGGCCTGACTGAACAGAGATTTCATCGCCTGACGGGCATGACGGCGGAAGCGCTGGGCCTGCAGATACCACGCCGAGGGGATCATCGCCCCGGCCAGCAGCCGCTCGCGGGAGTGGGGTTCAAAGCGCTCGGGCGACTGGCGAAGATCCGGCAGATACTGATTGCCGCCTTCGCTGGCGCTGATGATAAAGGCCGCCGAGCGGGCCAGGGCGGCATCCGCGAACTGCAGCTCGCTGTCGGCGCCCAGCGCGTGGGCGACCCGATCCACGGCCGCCCGGGCGTCGTCATCGCACCAGGTGGTGAAATAGCCCCCCAGCCGCGCGCAGCGCAGCCCCTCCAGTCCGCGCTCCAGCAGGTTGCCGGTGCGCTCGCTGGCTTTATCGGCCTGAAAGTCATCGGCCGGGTCGCGCCCCTGCAGGGCGTCATACACCGCGGCGAGGTCGGCCACCCGGCGGGCAAAGGGACCAATATGATCCAGACTGGCGACAAACGGATGGCTGCCGGAGCGGGAGAGGCGGCCGAAGGTGGGTTTCAGGCCAAAGATCCCGCACAGCGACGCAGGGACGCGAATCGAGCCGTTGGTGTCGCTGCCGAGGCTGAAATGGACCAGTCCGGCGGCCACCGCTGCGGCCGAACCGCCGGAGGAACCGCCGGCGATCCGCGTCAGATCGTGCGGGTTACGCGTCGCGCCATAGTGGCTGTTTTCGGTGGTGAAGCCGTAGGCGTAGGCATCCATATTGAGCATCCCGCTGAGCAGGGCGCCGGCGCTGTGCAGCTGGCGCACCGCCCAGCTGTCGCTGGCGGCCGGCGGCCGGTCGCTCAGCAGCTCCGCCCCGGCGAGGGTGGTGTGCCCGGCGACATCAAACAGATTTTTCACCGCATAGGGAATGCCAGCCAGCGGCGGCAAGGGGCGCTTTTCCCGGCGCAGGGCGTCGATGCTGTCGGCCTCCGCCAGCATGCGCTGGGCGGTGACCTCGGTCCAGGCGTTGATCTGCGGATTAACGCGGGCGATATCGTCCAGCGTCTGGCAGGCGATCTCCCGGGCGCTCAGTTTGCCATCGTGCAGCGCACGCTGGATCTCGGCGATGGTGAAATGGTGAAGTGTCATGCTTTATACACCCCCGCAATGTCGTCGCGCGGCCCGAGCGGATAGTCCATCAGCGGCTGCGCCATAGCGGCGATGCGGGCAAACTGGCGCTCCAGCTCCTCGCGGCGCGGCGCATCCAGCTCCATATCAAAAAGGTGAGTCATCTGCGTCAGATACTCGCTCCAGTCAGGCTGTGTGGTCATGGTCTGCTCCTTAGTATCCGGCGGCGGCGCCGTTGCTGCGTGGATCGGTAGCCCCTTCAAGCAGGCCGTTGGGATGGCGGACAATGGCCCCGGCGTGGCCCATCGCTTCGCTGAAATCGGCCAGCACTTCCACCTCGTGCCCCAGATCGCGCAGACGCGCGATGCAGGCGGGGGCAAAGCGTCCCTCCAGCTTCAGTGAATCCGAGGACTGCCCCCAGGTGCGGCCCAGCAGCCAGCGTGGCCGTGAGATGCTCTCCTGCAGCGGCGCCCCCTGCAGGATATAGCGGGTAAACAGCGCCGCCTGGGTCTGTGGCTGACCGTCGCCGCCCATCGAGCCATAGACCATCACCCGGCCATCGTTCAGGCGCGCGGCGGCAGGGTTGAGGGTGTGGAATGGCTGTTTGCCAGGGGCCAGCGCCAGGAGATGCTGCGGATCGAGGCTGAAGGCCGCCCCGCGGTTTTGCCAGACGATCCCGGTGTCCGGGATCACCACGCCGCTGCCGAACTCGTGATAGATACTCTGAATAAACGACACTGCCAGTCCGCTGTTATCCACGACGCCCATCCAGACGGTATCGCCCGGGCCTTTACCGCCGCCCCAGGGGGAAGCGCTGGCGTCGTCGATGCTGTCGGCCAGCGGCTGCAGGGCTTCCGGGGTGAGCAACTGCTGTACATCCACATCCAGATGGCGCGGATCGGTGATATGCGCATCGCGCAGGGCAAACGCCCGCTTGGTGGCTTCGACGATACGGTGCACCGTTTGCGCCTCGTCGGCGTCGGCCATCTTCAGACGGTCGGTAATGCCAAGGATCGCCAGCGATACCAGCCCCTGCGTGGGTGGGGCAAGATTCCACAGCGTTCCCTGCTGGTGCTGGAGCGTCAGCGGCGCCGGACGCCGGGCGCGGTGGGCCTGCAGGTCGCCGAGGGTGACAGGCATCCCCAGCGCGGCCATCCCCTGGGCGAGACGTTCAGCCAGCGGACCGCGATAGAAACTGTCGAGACCGTCGCTGGCCAGCATGCGCAGGGTACCGGCGAGGGCGGGCTGGCGGAAGCGGCTGCCGGGCCGCGGGGCCTCGCCCGCGACCAGCCAGGTTTCGCTGAAGCCCGGCTGATGGCGCAGCTCTTCCAGTTTGCTGGCGGTGGCGTGGGCCTGCGAGGCGGTGACCGGAATGCCGTCTTCGGCATAACCGATCGCATCGGCCAGCAGGCGCGCCACCGGCAGCGCGCGGCCGGTTAAGTCCCGAGAAATACGCAGCGCCTCGTCCCAGCCGCTAACGGTGCCGGCGACGGTCAGCGCGGCCTGCGGCCCCCGGTGGGGGATATGCCGCTGACCGGCATAGGCCTCGAGGGTGGCCAGCGACCCGGCCGCACCGCTGGCGTCAATGGCGATGGGATCCCCCCCGGGAGGCACGATCAGCCAGAAACCATCCCCGCCCAGGCCGTTCATGTGCGGATAGACGACGGCGATGGCTGCGGCGGCAGCCACCATCGCTTCAATGGCGCTGCCGCCCTCGCGCAGGATGGCCAGCGCGCTCTGGCTGGCGAGGTGGTGAGGAGCGACCGCCATGCCGTGGGTCGAAACGTTGCTACTGTGCATAAATTATCCTTTCTGAACGAATCACCCGCAGAACACTGCAAAAGCTGTTCCAGCTCTGAACGTTTCGTTTCATTGATAAAAACAATGACCGGAATTTTCCCGCTGGCACGCTATGTGTAAGGCATAGCAGATACAGTATGATGAGGGATGGATGATGAAACGAAAGTTACAGGGGCGCTATGCAACAACTCGATGAACGACTGAAAGGGCAATACGCCTCGCTGTCGCCGCAGGAGCAGCGGGTGGCGGATTTCATCTTTGACCACTTTGATGACCTGATAAGCTACAACAGCGCCGAGCTGGCGCAGCTGAGCGGCGTGTCGAAAGCCACCGTCAGCCGGCTGTTCAAGCGCCTGGGCTATGACAAATATAAGGACATGCGCGATGAACTGCGCACCCTGCGCCAGAGCGGAATGCCGCTGACCGACCAGCGCGACGCGGTGCAGGGTAACACGCTGCTGGCGCGTCATTATAAGCAGGAGATGGCGAACCTCACCCAATGGGTCAATGCCCTTGACGCTCACCAGTTCGCCGAGGCGCTGACGGCGATGGTGGCCGCGCGCCGCATTGTGGTGATTGGCATGCGCAATGCCTATCCGGCGGCGCTGCACCTGCGCCAGCAGCTGCTGCAGGCTCGCGGTCAGGTGCTGGTGCTGCCCCAGCCGGGGCAGAGCCTCAGCGAAGAGCTGGTCGACCTGACCGCCGATGACCTGGTGGTGATGATGGCGTTTCGCCGGCGGCCGCGGATCGTCCGCCCGCTGCTGCAGCAGCTGCAGCGCGACGGGGTGCCGGTTCTGTTAATGTGCGAGCCGCAGGCCCACAGCCTGTTCCCGCTCTCCCGCTGGCAGCTCTGCGCGCCGCTGGACAGCGTCTCGGCTTACGACAGCTATGCCTCGGTCAACAGTCTGATCAATCTGCTGGCCAATGCCTTTCTGCATGAAACGCTCGACAGCGGTCGTCCGCGGATCCACGATATCGCTACGCTTTATCAGCAGCTGGACGAGCTGGAACAACGCTGATGGGGCGCCAGCGTGGTGCTGTGCATCAATATGGTGCATTTGGTTCCGCGTTCTGGCGCCGTCGATTTTTACTCTTCTGCTCCTTACTGCCTGTCCGTTCTCACTTTTTGCCTTAATTCCTCGCCAACCCGCGCATCGACCGTATCTGGCACATTAGTTGCAAAAACAGATTCAAAGAATCTTTTGTTTCATGCTAACGTAACGGGTAAACATCATGAAGAAACTGTTGATCGCACTGGCCGGGGCCGCTTGTCTCCTTTCGTCTGTTTCTGCTGCGCAGGCTGACCAGCTCCAGGATATTGAAAAACGCGGCGTCATCCGCATTGCCGTGCCCCAGGATTTTCCGCCGTTCGGCTCGGTGGGGACCGACCTGCAGCCGCAGGGGTATGACATCGATATGGCGCGCTATCTGGCGAAGTCGATGAAGCTCAAGCTGCAGCTGGTCCCGGTGACCAGCGCCAACCGCGTGCCGTATCTGCAGACCGATAAGGTGGACCTGGTGATCTCCAGCCTCGGCAAGAACGCCGAGCGCGAGAAAGTGATCGACTTCAGCCGCGCCTACGCCCCGTTCTTCCTCGGGGTGTTTGGCCCGAAAGGGGCGGAGCTGAAGGACGCGGCCGCGCTGAGCGGTAAAAGCATCGGCGTGACCCGTGGGGCGGTGGAAGATATGGTGCTGACCAGCGTGGCGCCGCAGGCGGCGCAGATTAAGCGCTACGAGGACAATAACACCACGCTGTCGGCCTATCTGTCGGGCCAGGTGCAGTATGTCGCCACCGGTAACCTGGTGGTGGCGGCCATCTCCCGGCAGTACGCTGACAAAGCGCCGGTGCCGAGCTTTATGCTGAAGGACTCGCCGTGCTTTATCGGGCTGAAAAAGAACGAACCGGCGCTGAAGGAGAAAGTGGATACCCTGATCGAGCAGGGCATTAAGGACGGCACCCTCAACGGTTTGTCTGAGAAGTGGCTGAAAGCGCCGCTGCCTGCCAGCCTCGGCGCGTAAGGTCTGTGGATGACGGAGCAACTTCATTTTTCTGAGCTCTGGCCGCACTGGCCGGAGCTGCTGGCCGGTCTGTGGGTGACGGTGCAGCTGACGGTGCTGGCGACGATCGGCGGACTGGCGATTGGGATCCTCGGGGCGGCGATCCGCAGCGGCCGCCCGGGCGTCCTCAGCCGGATCTGGGGCGGATATGTGGAAATCATCCGTAACACGCCGTTCGTGGTGCAGCTCTTTTTTATCGTTTTTGGTTTACCGAACCTGGGACTGAAGATGACCGCCGGCGAAGCGGCGCTGCTGGCGATGGTGGTTAACCTTGGGGCTTACAGCACCGAGATCGTGCGCGCCGGCATCCAGGTGACGCCGAAAGGCCAGTGGGAGGCCGGACGCGTGCTCGGGCTCAGCCGGACGCAAACTTTCGTTCGCGTGGTGCTGCCCCCGGCGCTGCAGCGGATTTATCCGGCGCTGGTCAGCCAGTGCATCATCGTGATGCTCGGCTCGTCGGTGGTGTCGCAGGTCTCCTATGAGGAGCTGACCTTCGCCGCCAACCTGATCCAGTCGCGGACGTTTTTGAGCTTTGAGGTCTATCTGGTGACCACCGGGATCTACTTAGCGTTATCGATAGCGATGCGCCAGCTGCTGATGGCGGCGGGGCGTAAATGGCTGGGGGTGCAGGCATGATGACCACCTTTACCGACTGGGACATTATCCGCAACCTGCTGCTGGCCGGTCGCTGGACGGTGCTGCTGTCGCTGGTCGCGTTCACCGGCGGGGCGCTGGTGACCTTACCGCTGCTGCTGCTGCGCCTGACTGGCGGACGGCAGGTGAAACGGCTGATCCGCGGCTACGTCGAACTGTTTCAGGGGACGCCGCTGCTGATGCAGCTGTTTCTGGCATTTTTCGGCGTAGCGCTGTTCGGCATCGACGTCTCGGCATGGACCGCGGCGTCGGTGGCTCTGACGCTTTATACCAGCGCCTTTCTGCTGGATATCTGGTTCGGCAGCATTCGCGCGCTGCCGAAAGGCCAGTGGGAAGCCTCGCGCTGTCTCGGGCTGAGCTTCGGCCAGACCCTGTACCGGGTAGTGGCGCCGCAGGCGCTGCGCATCGCCATCGCGCCGACGGTGGGGTTCGCCGTGCAGGTGATCAAAGGCACGGCGCTGGCGTCGATTATTGGCTTTGTGGAGCTGACCAAGGCGGGAACCATGCTGACCAACGTCACTTACCAGCCGTTTAAAGTGTTTGCCCTGGTGGCGCTGGGCTATTTCATTCTGTGCTATCCGCTGTCCCGCTACAGCCGTTATCTGGAGAACAAATTCAATGCCTCTCATCACCATTAATCAGATGCAGAAGTACTACGGCGACAACCATGTGCTGAAGGGCGTCGATCTGGATATCGACATGGGGGAAGTGATCTCGATTATCGGCCGCAGCGGCTCGGGCAAAAGCACCCTGCTGCGCTGCATCAATGGTCTGGAGGGGTACCAGGAGGGGAGCATCAAGCTCGGGGGCATGACCATCACCGACCGCGATTCCCAGGCCCGGGAGATCAGCCGTTCTATCGGCATGGTGTTCCAGAACTTCAATCTCTTTCCGCACATGACGGCGCTGGAGAACGTCATGCTGGCCCCGCGGCGGGTGCTGAAGAAGTCCCAGGCCGAATGTCGCGAGCTGGCGCAGCGGATGCTGGAGAAGGTCGGTCTTGGCGATCGTCTGGATTACTATCCGGCCAACCTCTCCGGCGGCCAGCAGCAGCGCGTGGCCATCGCCCGGGCGCTGGCCATGTCGCCAAAAGTTTTACTCTGTGACGAAATCACTTCGGCGCTCGACCCGGAACTGGTGGGCGAAGTGCTGAAGGTGCTGGAGCAGCTGGCGGCGGAAGGCATGACGCTGATCCTCGTCACCCATGAAATGAATTTTGCCCGCGAAGTGGGCGACCGCGTGGTGTTTATGCATCAGGGGCGCGTCTGGGAGCAGGGCGACAGCAAAACGCTGTTCGCCAGTCCGCAGACAACCGAACTGAAACAGTTTATCTCCTCGGTGCGCGGTCTTAACTAACGTAAGGAATGGCAGATGGATATCACTCAGTTTTCGCAAATTAACCCGCCACAGCGCCTGCTGATGGGCCCGGGGCCGATCAACGCCGACCCGCGCGTGCTGCGCGCCATGGCGAGCCAGCTGGTGGGTCAGTACGATCCGGCGATGACCCACTACATGAATGAAGTGATGGCGCTGTACCGCGGCGTATTTCGCACCGAAAACCGCTGGACGATGCTGGTGGACGGCACCTCCCGCGCCGGTATCGAAGCGATTCTGGTGTCGGCGATCCGGCCGGGTGACAAGGTGCTGGTGCCGGTGTTCGGCCGGTTTGGTCATCTGCTGTGCGAGATTGCGCGCCGCTGCCGGGCAGAAGTACACACCATCGAGGTGCCGTGGGGGGAAGTCTTTACCCCGGACCAGGTTGAAGACGCGATCAAGCGCGTGCGCCCGCGCCTGCTGCTCACCGTGCAGGGCGATACCTCGACCACCATGCTGCAGCCGCTGGCGGAGCTGGGAGAGATTTGTCGTCGCCACGATGTGCTGTTCTATACCGACGCCACCGCGTCGCTCGGCGGCAACCCGCTGGAAACCGACGCCTGGCAGCTGGACGCGGTGTCCGCCGGGATGCAGAAGTGCCTTGGTGGCCCCTCCGGCACCTCGCCCATCACCCTCAGCCCACGGATGGAAGAGGTCATCCGCCGCCGCCGCTGCATTGAGCAGGGGATCCGCACCGATGCCCACCACGATGGCGTCGACGAGATGATCTACTCCAACTATTTCGATCTCGGCATGGTGATGGATTACTGGGGGCCGGAGCGCCTGAACCACCATACCGAAGCGACCTCGGCGCTGTTCGCCGCCCGGGAGTGCGCGCGCCTGATCCTTCAGGAGGGACTCGACAATGGCATCGCCCGCCACAAGCTACATGGCGATGCGCTGCTGAAAGGGATCCAGGCGATGGGTCTTGAGACCTTTGGCGACCTGCGGCACAAAATGAATAACGTGCTGGGGGTGGTGATCCCCAACGGGATCAACGGCGATCAGGTGCGGAAGCTGATGCTGGAAGATTTCGGCATTGAGATTGGCACCTCGTTCGGCCCGCTGCACGGTAAAGTCTGGCGCATTGGCACCATGGGCTATAACGCGCGTAAAGACTGTGTGATGCAGACGCTCAGCGCGCTGGAGGCGGTGCTGAACTACCTCAAGTTCACCACCACCCAGGGCGCGGCGATGCAGGCGGCCTGGGATCACTACCGCAACGAGGCCACCCTATGAGTGATACCGTCCGCCAGCTGGCGGAGAGAGAGGCGGCCGCCAGCCGGGTGATGGCGCGCGCCGACCAGCTGGCCGCCCTCAGCGAAACCGCCGACGCCCTGACCCGGGTCTATCTGTCGCCGGAACATCTGCAGGCGAACCAGCTGGTGGGCCAGTGGATGCAGGCCGCCGGCATGATGGTATGGCAGGACAGCGTCGGTAATATCTGCGGTCGCTATGAAGGCGTGCAGGAGGGGGCGCCGGCGGTGCTGCTGGGCTCTCATCTCGACACCGTGCGCAACGCCGGGCGCTACGACGGCATGCTCGGCGTGCTGGCGGCGATTGAGGTGGTCCAGCGTCTGCACCAGCAGGGGCGACGGCTGGCGAAGGCTATCGAGATCGTCGGCTTTGGCGATGAAGAGGGCACCCGCTTCGGCATCACCCTGCTGGGCAGCCGCGGCGTCACCGGCACCTGGCCCGAAAGCTGGCTGTCGCAGTGCGATGCCGACGGGGTGAGCGTCGCCCAGGCGCTGGTGAATGCCGGACTCGATCCGGCGCGGATCGCCCATGCCGCCCGCAACCTGCAGGATATCGCCGCCTATCTCGAACTGCATATCGAGCAGGGGCCGTGCCTGGAGCAGGCGGGTCTGGCGCTCGGCGTGGTGGAGGCGATTAACGGCGCCCGCCGCCTGACCTGCCGCTTTACCGGCGAAGCCGGCCATGCCGGCACGGTGCCGATGCTCCATCGTAAGGACGCGCTCGCCGCGGCGGCGGAATGGATGGTGCAGGTGGAAAGCCTGACCCGGCAGCGCGGCGGCAACCTGGTGGCGACGGTCGGCACCCTGCGCTGTGCGCCGGGCGCGGTGAATGTGATTCCGGGCGAGGTGCAGCTGACGCTGGATATTCGCGGCCCGCAGGATGCACCGCTTGCGGCGCTGCTGGAAGAGCTGCTGGCGCAGGCGCAGGCCATTGCCGGGCGCCGCCAGCTGAGCTTCACCGCCGAGGAGTATTACCGTATCGCCGCCACCGCCTGCGACAGTCAACTGCAGGCGGTTCTGAGCGAGGTGGTGACGGCGGTGCAGGGGCGTTCACTGACGCTGCCGAGCGGCGCAGGGCATGACGCCATCGCCATCGCCGAGCGCTGGCCATCGGCCATGCTGTTTGTGCGCTGCCTGGGGGGCGTCAGCCATCACCCGGCGGAGTCGGTCACCGCCGCCGACGTCGGGCTGGCTATCGACGCGTTCTCCCGGGCGGTAGAGAAGGTAGCTGACGCCTGATCGCGCCGGTTACCATGCCCCGGCTGGCGGCTTCACACCGCCAGCTGGTTGACTACCTCGGCGACGGAGGCGATGGCATGGATGTTGCCGATCCCCGCCCCCAGCGAGATATACCCCTCATCGGTATTCCCCTCCAGCATGCCCAGCCGCATTCCGCGCAGACCGCCCATCGCCTGGGCCAGCTCGGCCTTTGAGGCTCCGGCCCGGTCCATGGCCACCAGCTTGTCGCTCAGTTTGCCAGGCAGGGCGCGGTAGTAGTCCGGCAGCGTACGAAACAGCCGCAGATCCAGGCCGTTGGCGGCGAGAATTTTCGCTTTCACCGAGTCGGGAACGCGACTTTCGACGGTGCTGATGAATACCGAACCGGCGAAGACGCCTTCCGCGCCGAGGGCGTGAGCAGCGCGCGCTCCCCGGGCGTCGGTGATGCCCCCCGCGCCCATCACCGGAACCCGCTGAACAGCGTCAACGATCAGCGGGACGATAGTGAAGGTCCCCATTGCGGTAGCCGGCAGCGTGCCGCCTTCGTCAAAGCCGGTGGCGACGATGATGTCCGCTCCGGCCTGCTCCGCGCGACGGCTGTTCTCCGGCGTCGGGTTAATATCGCGGTAGATAATGGTGATCCCGGCGGTTTTCAGCTCATCGAACAGCGCCGGTTTTAACGAACCGTCTCCGTAGCCGGTGTAGACCACCACTTTAACGCCTTCCTCTTTGATCACCGGAAGGATCGCCGGCGTCCAGATGTCGTTTTCCGCCGTCGGGATCAGGTTGACGCCAAAGGGTTTCTCGGTCAGCTGTTTGGTTTTGCGGATCTCTTCGCGCATTTTCTCTGCCGTCGCCTCCGGCGTGGAGACGGCGGTTGCCGCCGTCAGGCCGGCGTTCGGGCCCAGCACCCCGAGACCACCGGCGTTGCCGACGGCCGCCACCAGACGAGCATCGGTCAGCCAGGAGAGCGGGCCCTGGACTACCGGTTTTTCAATACCCAAAATGCGGGCCACACGGTTAGTTTGCATGATATTTTTCCTTGTTCGTTAATGAGTTATCAATTTCTTCGCCCCAGCGATGCGGCAATGAGGGCAGTGTAGGCGCCTTTATTGTTTTAAAAAATGAGCAAAAACTTTCATCACTGTTATTAAATTGGTAATAATTGAGGCAGGCGAAGAGACGGGGAGCGGGCCGTTATGCAGATGAATCTGTTTGAAAATATTAAAATCTTTATTGAAATCGTCGACGCCGGCAGCTTTGCCCAGGCGGCGGAAAATTTGCAGATCCACCGGCCGGCGGTGACCAAAGCGCTGCAGCAGCTGGAGCGGGAGAGCGGTGTCAGGTTGCTGCAGCGCACCACCCGCCGCCTGTATCTCACGCCGGAAGGAGAAGAGTTTTATCGTCGCAGTAAACCGCTGCTCTCCCAGGCCGACGATCTGCTGGAGTCGTTCGCGCCGGACCGGCCGATCCGCGGCCAGCTACGCGTCGATATGCCAATCGCTTTTGCGCGGCTGCTGGTGATCCCGCATCTGGCGGATTTTTATCAGGCCCATCCGGAGGTGGAAATTGTCCTCAGTAGCTCCGATGTGCGCCGGGATATGCTGCGCGATGGGCTGGATTGTCTGCTGCGGGTGGGGGATCTGGAGGATGGCGACTATGTGGCGCGCTCGCTGGGGGAGGTGGCGTTAACCACCTGCGCGAGTCCTGCGTATCTGGCTCGCTATGGGGCGCCCGCCACGCTGGAGGAACTGCAGTCGCACCTGGCGGTGAACTGGGTAAACAGCAGCAGCCGACAGATTATGCCCTGGCGATTCCAGACCCCGGAGGGCATCAGGCAGATCGCTATCCCCGGTAAACTGGTGCTGGACAACTCAGAAGTTTTTACCGCCGCCGGGCTGGCAGGGCTGGGCATGCTGCAGGGAATGCGATTCTTTCTACAACCCTATATCGACAGTGGGGAGCTGGTAGAAATTCTGCCGGACTTCCCGGCGCCGCGTCGGCCACTGTCGCTGCTCTATCCGCACCGGCATCTCTCGCATAAGGTGCGGGTTTTTGCCGAGTGGCTGCAGGGGCTGGTGGCGACGCTGGATCGACCGGTGTCGGCTTGACTCTGCTGGCTGAGCGTTTATATATAAAATGTGAATGCTATTAAGGCAATAAATCACAAGGCTGGATAATGACTCAACCTGTAAGGGAATGCTGATGAAACTCTGGAATAAAACACTGCTTGCTTCCGCCCTGTGCCTGACCCTGTTTGGCTGCGACGATGCGTCGAAAGTGGATAACAAACTGGATAAGGCCAAAGATAATGCGGAGCAGATGAAGGATGCCGCGGCGGACAAAGCCCAGGCGATTAAGCAGGATGCGGATAAGCAAATTGATACGCTGAAAAGCCAGGCCGACGCCGAGGCCGATCGTCTGAAGGATCAGGCCAGCGCCATCAAGGCGGAGGCGGACAAGAAAGCGGATGCCATCGCCCAGCAGGCGAAAGCCCAGGCCGATGCGGTGAAGCAGAATGCAAAGCAGGAAAGTGACCGCATAGTCAAAGAGGCGGGTCAGATTAAAGACAACGCCATCGGTGATGCCAATCAGCTTTCGGCGGAAGCGGCGAGCAAAACCAAAGCCATTCAGGACAGTATCGCGAAGGATAAACAGAACACCACGCCACCGCCCGCCCAGCAGTAACTCGCGGTGTTTGCCGGGCCGTCGCCCGGAAATATAGGGAGCGGAGCCTGATAGATTGCCCGGCGGCGCTGCGCTTGCGCGGGCCTACGCAGGGGGCGGGTTGGCTGCGCAATGACCGGGCATCACCCTTTTGTAGGCCGGGCAAGGCGACGCCGCCCGGCATATGGACCGCAATAACATCCTGCTGAGGGGTATCTTACGATACCCCTTTTTTATGCCCGCCGCGGGTTCAACGGTTTGGCAGCAGGGTGCCTTTCAGGCCGTGTGGCTCGGAGCGCAGATATTGCGAAGGAACGCGAACCTGGGCGCCGAGGCTGGCGGCAGCGTGCCATGGCCAGTGCGGATCGTAGAGCACCGCGCGGGCGAGGGCGATCAGGTCGGCATCGCCATTCTCCAGCGCCGCTTCCGCCTGCTGCGGGTCGGTGATCAGCCCTACGCCAATCACCGGGATGGCTACCTGCTCGCGAATGTCGCGGGCGAAAGGCAACTGGTAGCCCGGACCGACGGTGATGGCCTGCTGCGGCGACAAACCGCCGCTGGAGACATGGATATAGTCGCTGCCCAGCGCTTCCAGCTGCTGGCTGAACTGAATGGACTGCTCGCCGTCCCAGCCGCCTTCAACCCAGTCGGTCGCCGACAACCTGACGCCCACCGCCATGGCGTTGCCCACCGCCTCGCGGATTGCCTTAAACACTTCCAGCGGATAGCGCATTCGGTTTTCCAGCGAACCGCCATACTCGTCACGGCGCTGATTGCTGAGCGGTGAAAGAAACTGGTGCAGCAGATAGCCGTGAGCGGCGTGCAGCTCAATCAGCTCAAAGCCCAGGCGTTGGGCGCGCAACGCGCTGGCGACAAAGGCCGCTTTGATGCGTGCCAGATCGGCATGGCTCAGCTCCGCCGGGGCGCGGTCGCCGTCGTGAAACGCCACCGCGGAGGGGGCGACGGTCTGCCAGCCGCCCTGGTTGAGCGCCAGCTGATGGCCACCCTGCCAGGGGGCCGCGCAGGAGGCCTTGCGCCCGGCATGCCCCAGCTGGATCCCCAGAGGGATCGGTGACCAGGCCCGGATATCCTCCACCACGGCACGCAGGGCGTTTTCGGTTTCATCATCCCACAGCCCCAGATCCCCAGGCGAGATACGTCCCGCCGGCTCTACTGCCGTGGCTTCCAGAATTAACAGGCCGGCGCCGGAGAACGCCAGCTGCCCGAGGTGGATCCGGTGCCAGGAGGTTGCCTTCCCCTCGTCGGCAGAATACTGACACATGGGGGCGATAACGATACGGTTATCCAGCGTCAACTGACCAATACGCGTCGCGCTAAAAAGATGACTCATGAGTACCTCGTAAATGTTAGACGTGGTCTTGCACGGGGGCGAACAGCCACTGTTTATAGCACGCCTGCTGGCCCCCCTTTATTCGGATATTGCGTTTAAACGTCCTGCTATTCGATAAACCAGAGACGACGCCGCCGGCCAGTTGCCTGCTGGGAGACCGCGCGGGCCATTGCGCTGCCAATCTCGGCGCTGGCCGTCAGCCCCTGGACAAAGGGGCGATCGTGCATCAGCCAGGGAAGAGCGCCGAAGGCGACCCGGCCGCGCACGGCCTCCGGCGCCTGCAGCGTGTAGTCATCGCCAACGTCAGGAATAGCGTCGCCGCAGGCCAGCAACTGCTGGCGCAGTGAAGGAAAGGGCAGATCCCGGGTTTTCAATGCTTTCTGTCCGCGGGCATCGATAAAGACATCGAATTCACAGCGCTGCTGATGATGGACAATCAGCGTCCGGTCAGACTCGCGCTGCAGCTCGTAATCCTCACCCAGCGCCACAATTCGCAGAATGCCCGCCTGATGCAGGGCCAGCAACCGGCGAATGGACTCCGGCGGGATCGCAGCGTAGTTATCAATAAACACGCGGGCGAGCCCCTGGCGGAAGCGACGGCTGTCCTCGTCGTTGAGCTGCGGCACCACGGTTTCAATCGCCTCGTGCAGGCGGAGAATGGCATAGCGCCAGGGCACCGTGTGGCGCTCGCGCTTATTGCGCTCCACCTCCTGCAGATTGTGCTGCGCCCACTGGAAGGGGTCATGGGTGAGACGGTCGGCAAACCAGGCGTCGGCGATGCTGTCAGGCGTCAGCTGGCGCAGCCCCGTCGCCTCGCACCAGGCCGGGGCGGCATATTCCAGCTCATGGACGATCAGCTGGAACACCCGATCCAGCAGGCCGTCGCAGCCCTCAGCGACGGCCGCCTCAAGGGCGGCGGGGGTGGCTATCTCCAGCGGCTCCCACGGGATCGGGCAGTAAAAATCGGCCTCCGGCAGCACGCCGTTACGTGACATCAGCGTGATCTCCAGCGCGTCGCTGCCGGGATGCAGGGAAAAATGGGTGATTTTGTCGTGATCAGTATGGAAAACGCCGTGGCGGGCCACCACCGCCACGGCGGCATCAATCGCGCTTAAGGAGGTCCCGAGGATCCCGACCCGACAGGGGGCTATGCGGGCCTCCATCAGGCCGGTCCACGGACTGGGGAAGTACTGCCGGCTGGCGCGTTCTTCTTCAGGCCACAAATGGCCGGTGGCAATCACCACCAGATCGACCATTACCGGCTGTGCCGCGCCGTCGGTGTGGATGGCGATCCCGACGGGCTGCACCGCAATATCTGTGACCTCACAGGACTCGCAGACGCTCACCACGAAGCCGGCGTCTCTGGCCCGTTGCACAAGATATAGAAAGCGGTCGCGGTAGTACTCGCCGAGGATCACCCGCGGCAGAAACTGGCGCTCATGCAGAGCCTGCCGTTCAAGACCGCGCGCCGCCAGCCAGTCGTCGCTCTGCTGCTGCAGCCATTGCAGATAGGTCAGGTCAATAGGGGGGATCTCAATGCTGGCAATATTGGCCAGCATCTGCGCCGCGGTATTATCGTCGCTATAGGGCATACCCACCCCGGCCTGCGCCTCTTTTTCAAACAGCGCGATCGATAGCGGCTCACCGCGCTTCACCAGTTCATACAAGGTGTAAATCCCCGTCGGCCCGGCGCCGACGATGGCGATTCTCTTCATGATTCTCTCCCTTCCTGTGGGTGGATGCGGCATCTGGGGCAGTGCACTGAAGCCAGCCTGTCCTTAATTCTGGTCGAAAATTAGCGAACCGGTGGGCCGTCGCACGCAATTTGAAACAAATTAGCGTGCTAATAAACTTGCCGACGGCCAGAAAAGGGGTGTAATTAACAAAAGAGCAACTTTCTATACAAACAATTTACACAAGCGGTGGCACCAGCCTGCTCTGCCGGACGCCGCGCAAGCTCCCGGCAACGCCGTCGGGATAGGGATGACAAGATGCACGGCTGGACTTCACGACAGCGCAACGCGGCGATCGCCAGTTTTTTAAGCTGGACGCTCGATGCTTTCGACTTTTTCCTGTTGGTTTTTTTACTGAGCGATATCGCCCATTCGTTTCACGTCGACCTTGAAGAGGTCACCCTGGCGATTCTGCTGACCCTGGCCGTGCGGCCCGTTGGCGCGCTGATCTTCGGCCGGGCGGCGGAGAAGTTTGGCCGCAAACCGATCCTGATGCTCAACATCGTTTTCTTCTCCGCCTTTGAGCTGCTCTCCGCCGCGGCGCCGTCGTTGATGCTGTTTTTTCTGCTGCGGGTACTGTACGGCGTGGCGATGGGCGGGATCTGGGGCGTGGCTTCGTCGCTGGCGATGGAGACGATCCCTGACCGCTCGCGCGGCCTGATGTCCGGTCTGTTCCAGGCGGGGTATCCCTTCGGCTATCTGCTGGCGGCCGTGGCCTACGGGCTGTTGTTTACTCAGCTCGGCTGGCGCGGGATGTTTGTCATTGGCGCCGCCCCGGTGCTGCTGTTGCCGTTTATCTATTTCTGCGTCGAGGAGTCCCCGGTCTGGCTGGCGGCACGGCAGAGTAAAGCGAGCACGGCTCTGCTGCCGGTGTTGCGTAGCCACTGGAAGCTGTGCCTGTACCTGGTGGTGCTGATGGCGGCCTTTAACTTCTTCTCCCACGGGACGCAGGATCTCTACCCGGTCTTTTTGAAAGTCCAGCACGGCTTCGAGCCTAAAACGGTCAGCATTATCGCGGTGTGCTACAACATCGCCTCGATCATCGGCGGGGTTTTCTTCGGCTCGCTGTCGGAGAAGATTGGCCGGCGCAAAGCGATTATGAGCGCCGCCCTGCTGGCGCTGCCGGTGATCCCGCTGTGGGCATTCGCCAGCGGCTCGCTGGCGCTGGGGGCCGGGGCGTTTCTGATGCAGTTTATGGTGCAGGGCGCCTGGGGGGTGATCCCTACCTGGCTCAACGAACTGGTTCCGGCCAACACCCGGGCAGTGCTGCCCGGCTTCGTCTATCAGCTGGGTAACCTGCTGGCCTCGGTGAATGCCACCCTGCAGGCCTCCATTGCCCAGCACCACGGGCATAACTACGGCCTGGCGATGGCCCTGGTGGCCGGGACGGTGGCGATCGTCATTACCATTCTGACCTTCTTTGGCCGTGAAGGCCGGATGACGCAACCCGCCGGGACGGCGCCTCACCAGCCGCTCTCCACCAGCCGTTAAGTGCTGACGCCGGGCGTTGTCAGACGCCCGGCAGACAAGCTAACCGCGCAGGCGAACCGTCGCCGCCTGGCGTTTCTCCAGCGAGCAGATGCCAATCCCCAGCATAATGAACAGCGCGCTGAACAGGTGCCAGGCATGGGGCTGGGTATGCAGGAAGAGGATGCTCAACACCCCGCCGGAGAGCGGGATGATATGGGTGTAAATTTCCCCCCGCGTGGCGCCAATCGTAGCGATACCTTTATTCCAGAAAAGATAGGCCAGCCACGACGGGAAAATCACCAGATAAGCCAAACCGCTGAGGAAAAACGGCTCGCGCCAGGCGGTCCATTCCTGCGCCGGGTGGCGCATCAGCCAGAAGGCGACGATTGGCAGCAGGAGCAGGGCGCCGAGCAGCGAGCTGACGGCGACAAAGCCATTCGCCGGGATGCGGCGGTCCTTCAGACGTAACAGCGAACAATAGAGCGCCCAGCTCAGCGCCGAACCCATCGCCCACAAATCGCCGACGGAAAAGGTATGCAGCGAGGCGGCATGCAGCGGATCCCCCTGGAATAAGAGGATCATCACCCCAAGAGTGCTGAATACCACTCCCAGCCAGTTGCGGGCCGATACCGGGTCGCGAAAAATCAGCCGGTTAATCAGCAGCACCATGCTCGGCGTGGCGGACATATAGATGGCGGCGTTGAGGGCGGAGGTGGTTTGCAGACCGATATAGAGCGTGAGCGGGAAACTGACCTGACCGCACAGGGTGAGCACCAGCACCGCCGGGGCGTTTTCCTGCAGCAGGTGACGACTGTCGGCAATCTGCCGGCGGTAGAGCAGGCCCAGCAGCAGCGCCGTCAGCGCCCAGCGCGCTTCGGTCATCAGGATCGGATCCACGCCCTGAACCAGCACGTGACCGACAACGTAATTCCCCCCCCAGAACAGGGCGGCCAGCGTCAGTAACAGATAGGGCATAGTGATTCCTTGTGTCGTTTGTTACTGTACTGGATGGTAACTTTATTATTTTTATAATATCAATAATATTTTAGTGGTTTTTGTTTTTTTGGTTTAAATTCTCTAAAAAGACAGCACGTTATCAATATGAATGAAATTTACGTTGCCGCATTGTGAGCGGTACTATACCGTATAGTCGCCATGCATTTCACAGGGATAAATTCATGCGTAATACCGACAATGGGGTCATTGGTCGTGACCAAACCGCGGTGATGGCCAGGCTGGCGCTGGATGAGTTAATTGACCAGCTTCTGCACAGTAACGCGCTGTCGCTGAAGTTGACGGCCAATCCGCAGGTCGCCGACAGAGCCTGGCATCTGACTGAGAATACCTGCATCCGCGCCTTCTCCGCTGACGACCCGCAGGCCAAAAAGCGCGCGCACCATGCGCTGTTCATCCTCTATCAGTCCTGGCTTGCCGACCCGCTCTCGCCGGCGGCTGCCAATCAGTTTCATCCACTGCTCTCCGGGATCCGAAATTACATTGAGTCTGAGTGGCTGCGGGCGGAAAGCAAACGTTTCCATCGCCAGCGACCGGTGCTCAATGCCGGCAATATCGTCGACGAACTGCGCGCTCTATGCCAGCAGCACCAGGCGTCTCATCATCCGCTGTTCGATTTCCTTGCCAGCGAGGCCTCCGCCGCGCAGATCGACTATTTCTTCAAAAGCGACAGCGCGCTGAATCTGCTTTTCTTCGATCTGGTGGCGATGGGGCTGGTGGGCTCGTTGCCGGAAACCCGCGCCGAGATTGCGCAGAATCTGTGGGATGAGATAGGTCAGGGCAGCACTGAGATCACCCACGTCAATCTGTATAAGGATTTACTGAAGCGGCGGAATATCGCCTTACCGGACAATCATTTCGCCCATCTGTACGAGTGGCAGGGGCTGGCCGGGTATAACGCCTTTATGGTCGGCGGCGTAAATCGTCAGCATTACTACAAATCGCTGGGAGTGATGGCGATGACCGAACTGCTCGACCCGCCGCAGTATGAAAAACTGGTGGCGGGCTGTCGGCGGATTGGGCTTTCCGATCGCGACGTGCATTACTATGCCGAACATATCACGGTCGATATCGGCCATGCGGACGGTTGGCTGAACAATGTGATTGTGCCGATTGGCAAAAAACATCCGGCGGCGATGGAGGAGGTCTACTTTGGCGCCGCGCTGCGCCTGCAAACCTGCAACGATTACTATGATGGTCTGCTGGCGGCGCTGCAGTCGCTGGACGGCAGCGCATCATCTCACAGCGTACCGCCTTCTGAGTAAATAAGCGCTTTGGCCGCGCTCCAGGCGGTCGTCCCCGGCGGGATCTCCCGGCATTCGGCGGACTCGGCCTGCTGGGCGGCGATGGCGCCATCGATGAGCATCACCATCATCATAGCGACCCGTTCGGCAGGCTCTGGTTTTAATACCAGAGTCAGGATATCGCGGAAAAACTGCCACAGGCGCGACTTGAAGCGGGAGCACTGCTCCCGGATCGCCGGCGATGACGCGCCATATTCGAACAGCGCGCGGGTGAACATGCAGCCGTGGAACGTTTCGCAGGTCAACCAGCACTGATAGTAGTCGAACACGGCGAACAGCTTCTCCCGCGCGGTGGCTTTATCCGCGGTGATCTGCGTCAGATCCTGCATAAACTCGCTCTCTTTTTGCCGGAGGATAGCCAGAATGAGCGCCTCTTTATCGGCATAGTAGCGGTAGAAGGTCATTTTGGAGATGCCGGCATGCTCAGCAATCCGCTCGATGCTGGGGGACTGATATCCTTCGCGATTAAACAGCTCGCTGGCGTGGCGGAGAATGTCCGCTTGTTTTGGCTTCATGCGTTTTCCTGTCGACTGGTTCGCTGTCACGACGGCCGGAGACTCGGCCGTCCTGCGACAGCGGTGCATTATGCCGGATCTTGCCGCCAGGCGGGTAAAAAGTAAATCAGCCGCACCTTTGCGGCGCCGGTGTGTCTGTATAAGGTTACAAGGATGAAGAAGAACATTGCCTTTTTTGACTTCGATGGCACGATCACCCACGAAGATACGTTTACCCCTTTTATTTATCAGTCCCTCGATGCGAAAGCCATTCGTCAGGGCAAATTGCGGCTGTTGCCGTATATTCTCGCCTGGAAAATGGGCTGGCTTTCCGCCTCTGCCATCCGGCAAAAAGTATTTCATTATGCTTTTGCCGGGAAATCGCAACCTGAGATCCTGCAGCGCGGGAACGATCATAGCCAGGTATTTATTCCCCATACACTGCGGGAGAACGCGATGCAGCGCATAGCCTGGCATCAGGCGAGAGGGGACACCGTGGTGGTGGTTTCAGCCTCGCTGGATGTCTATCTTCGACCGTGGTGCCAGCAGCATAATCTTGAGCTGCTGTGCAGCGAAGTGGAATTTCAAAACGGGGCAGCGACCGGAAAGTATCAGGGGGGAGACTGCAGCGGCCTGGCCAAAAAGGCGCGTATCCTGGCGAACTACTCCCTGGCCGATTACGAGGAGATCTTCGCCTACGGCGATACGCCGGAAGATTTCGCCATGCTGGCGCTGGCCACCACTCAAATCTATCGCTGGGATGAGGCTCCGCCATGAGCCTGGCAGCGCCAGGCTGCGCAGGTTAAGATGACGCGCTATTGCCCGGCTCACCAGGAAGAAGAGAAGAGATGTTGCTACCCCTGACCACGCCCCGGCTGCTGCTGCGCCGGTTCAGAACGGAAGATCTGCCGTCTTTCAGCCATTATCGCAACCTGCCGGAAGTGGCCCGCTTTCAGAGCTGGAGCCATTACGGGATGGCAGAGGCGACAGCCTTCTATGAACAACAGCGTTCGCTGGCCTTTGCTGAGGATGAAAGCTGGTTCCAGCTTGCCGTAGCGATCCAGGCCAACGGTGCGCTGGCGGGAGATGTGGGGATCCATTTTTTCGATCGGGGCAGACAGGCCGAGCTGGGGATGACCTTTTCCCCGGCATATCAGCATCAGGGGTATGCCCGGGAAGCCATGAGGGCGGTGATAGCCTTACTCTTTGAGCAGTTAGCCCATCACCGGCTAATAGCGGTGGTAGACACTCGCAATACCGGGGCGATCAAACTTCTGGAAGGGCTGGGCTTTCGTCGCGAGGCGCATTACCGGCAGAATATCTTTTTTAAAGGCGAGTGGGGCGATGAGTATCTGTACGCGCTGCTGCGCAGCGAATATCAGTGAAGTGACGGCATGGCCGTCACTTCTGTCCGGCCGGGCGATCAGCTATGTTGGCGGATAAAGCGCGCGCGCCACGGTTTTAGCACCCACAGCGCGAGGGCAGCGGTGATAAAATCCAGACCAATGGCGCAGCTGAAAACCACATGCCAGCCGTGGGTGTACTGATAGAGCAGAGCCGCCAGCGGGCCGCCGAAGATGGACCCGATGCCCTGCGAAATATACAGCCAGCCATAGTTGCTGGCGGCATGTTCGCTGCCAAAGGTATCAGTGAGCGTCGACGGGAAGAGCGAGAAGATCTCCCCCCAGCCAAAGAACACCACCCCGGAGAGCAGGACAAACAGCAGCGGATCTTCCCGGCACGCCAGCCAGAGCGTCATCGCCACTCCCTCCAGCGCAAAGGCGATAAACATGGTTTGCTCGCGGCCGAAGCGGTCGGAAATAAAACCAAACAGCGGCCGGGTTAAGCCGTTGGTGAAGCGGTCTATCGTTAACGCCAGCGGCAGCGCCGCCATGCCAAACACCACCGCCTGGCTAATGCCGAAGTCCTCGGCGAACACCGCCATCTGCGAGGTGACCATCAGCCCGGAAGTCGACATCATCGCCATCATGGCAAACATCAGCCAGAACAGCGGCTGGCGCAGCATTTCCCGGGAGGTAAACGATCTGCTGCTCTGCGCCACCGTCTGGCTGACGGGCAGGGAGACAGCAGGCGGCGGCAGCTTCAGCCCCTGACTGGCGAGGAAGCCGACGAGGGCGAAAAGGATCCCGAAAGTTGTCAGCGTGTGTTCAAGGCCGTTAGTGGTCAGCGACAGGGAGATGGGGAAAGTGGTTATGATCGCCCCCATCCCGTAGCCCGCCGCCACCGCGCCGGCGGCAAAACCCCGCTGCCTTGGGAACCATTTAACCATCAGGCCGACAACGCCGATATAGACGATCCCGGTCCCGAGGCCGCCCATGCAGCCATAAACCAGCCACAGCGTCGCCAGGCCCTTCACCTGCGCAGAAAGCACCCAGCTCATTCCGGCCATCACCGTGCCGATAGCGATCAGCCGCCGTGGGCCAAATTTTTCCACTAACCGCCCCTGAAAGGGCGAAAAGAAGGTCTGGAGGATGATCAGCAGCGAGAAGGTGACCTGCAGCTCGGGCAGACCGACGCCCAGCCTGGCGGCCAGGGGTTTCGTCAGCAGCGTCCAGACATATTGCGGGCTGGAGATGGCGGCCATACAGATCAAGCCCAGCACCAGCTGGCGCCATTTGCCATATTTCGGGGTAACCAACGGTTCGCTGAGTGTCGTCATGTTGTTCTCCGTTTTCAGTTAACAGACTTCCGTGAAACGCATTCACCCTGGATGCCTCACGGAAAGGGGAAGGTGGCGACCGCAGAGTGACGACGTGTTGTGGCCATACGGCATACGATCTTGTCCACATCGCGGTATACAAGCGCACAGCATTAAACGTGCCACCTAAAATAATCATTTATATTCAAGATATTAATGTGATGAGGTGGGATCTGAAGGGATGCGGCATGGTGAGCAAGCGGCACTGAGGCGGTGCAAATGCGTGATTGCGGTGCGCGGGGAAACACGCCGATATGCGGGAAGGCATGCTTATCTTTCCTGCACCAAAGCCATGCAATGCCCCACTTTTACTCCCCATTTTTGGGAGGCGATGCCCCGGTTGGCGGTAAATCACCGATGGAACGGCTATTTGGCTCCTGGCATGGCGCTTGCAAGAACATCGGCAGAAAGCAGCGCAACAGACAATTCAGATCACACAATAGCTGGCTAGGGTTCCGGTTCACCGCGGTGAACGTCTGGTCCGAGAGCTGGCGACCTCGGCGAGGTTACACGGCGGGATAAAAGCCCGGGAGACAGCAGCACCGTTGGGTGTCGCGCTGCTCCGTTTCTCGTGCTAACCAGAGGTCCACCATGAAAACATCGCCGCTCCTCCGCTCACTCGTCCTGTCGCTGACGCTGCTGACCAGCGTCCCGTCCTTTGCCGCCGTCAAAAAAGAGTTCAACGTCTGCTGGACCATCTACGCCGGCTGGATGCCATGGGGCGCCATCAGCAATGAAAAGATCATTGATAAATGGGCCAGCAAATACGGCATCAAAATCAATATCGTTCAGCTCAACGATTACATCGAATCCATCAACCAGTACACCGCCGGGCAGTTTGACGGCTGCACGATGACCAACATGGACGCGTTGACGATCCCGGCGGCGGGCGGTGTCGACAGTACGGCGCTGATCACCGGCAGCTACTCCGACGGTAACGACGGGGTGGTCCTCAAAGGGGCGGATAAAAAGCTCAGCGACCTGAAAGGAATGTCGGTGTATCTCCCGGAGCTGTCGGTATCCCACTATCTGCTGGTGCGCGGCCTGGAAAAAGCCGGGCTGCAGGAAAAAGACGTCAAGGTGGTGAATACCTCCGATGCCGATATCGTCTCGGCCTTCGGCACCAGCGGCGTGCGGGCGGCGGTGGCCTGGAATCCACAGCTGTCGGTTATCAAAAAGACCCCGCAAACCAGCGAAGTGTTTAGCTCCTCGCAGGTGCCCGGCGAGCTTATTGACATGATGGTGGTGAATACCCAGACCCTGAAAGATAACCCCGCGCTGGGCAAAGCCCTGACCGGCGCCTGGTTTGAAATGATGGCCAAAATGAAGGCCGGGGATAGCCAGGCGTTGAGCGCCATGGCCGCCGACGCCGGTACCGATCTTGCCGGCTATCAGGCGCAGCTGAAAACCACCCATCTGTTCTGGACGCCTGCCGACACCCTGGCGTTTATCTCCTCGCCAGATCTGGCGAAAACCATGCAGCGAGTGGCGCAGTTCTCGTTCGATAAAGGCCTGCTGGGTGAAGGGGCGCAGAGCGCGGACTTTATCGGCATGACCTTTCCGGGAAATGTCACCCTCGGCGATGCCGCCAACCGCAAACTGCGCTTTGACGACAGCTACCTGAAGCTGGCCGCCGCGGGCCAGCTCTAATGATTGCCGCCGGGAGACCACGCCATGCGCCACATTAACCGTTATCCCCAAAAGGGGATGCGCCTGACGCTGATGCTGCTGCCTTTTGTCGTGCTGATCGCCGCCTGGTTTATGGGATCGGCGGTGCGGCTGGAAGCCAATCCGCAGGACAAGTTGCTGCCAGGCCTGTCGCAGATGGTGGCAGCCATTGACCGGATGGCGTTCACCCCGGACAAACGCAGCGGCGAGTATCTGCTGTGGGCCGATACGCTGATCAGCCTGAGCCGTCTGCTGACGGGCCTGGCCGTCTCGTCGCTGATCGGCCTCGTCATCGGCATCGCCGCCGGCGTCTTCCCGATGTACCGCGCGGCGCTGTCGCCGCTGCTGACGGTGGTGTCAATGATCCCGCCGCTGGCGATCCTGCCGGTGCTGTTTATCGTCTTTGGCCTGGATGAGCTGTCGAAAGTGATGCTGATCGTCATCGGTATTACGCCGATGCTGGCGCGCGACCTGGAGCAGCGGGCGCAGGAGATCCCGGCGGAGCTGTTTATTAAGGCGCAGACCCTCGGCGCCAATAGCTGGACCCTGGTGCTGCGGGTGGTGCTTCCCCAGCTGCTGTCGCGGCTGATCACCTCCCTGCGCCTGCTGCTGGGCTCGGCATGGCTGTTCCTCATCTCCGCCGAGGCCATCTCCGCCACCGCCGGGCTGGGGTACCGCATTTTCCTGGTGCGGCGCTATATGGCGATGGACGTGATTATTCCCTATGTCATCTGGATCACTTTGCTGGCATGGCTGATGGATCTGGCGCTGCGCCAGCTGCACAAGGCCTGTTTCCCGTGGGCGGAAGGAGGTCGGGGATGAGTTTTATCGACATCAAAAACATCTGGCAGGAGTACGGCGACCACGTGGTGCTGGAGCGCATCAATCTGCAGGTGAAAGAGGGCGAGTTTTGCTCGATGGTCGGCGCGTCCGGCTGTGGTAAATCGACCTTTCTGCGCCTGCTGCTCGGTCAGGAAAAACCGACCCGTGGTGCCATCCTGCTCGACGGCCAGCCGCTGGCGGCGGAGCCGGACCGCAGTCGTGGAGTGGTCTTCCAGCGCTATTCGGTGTTTCCGCATCTCAACGTGCTGGATAACGTCGCCATCGGCCTGGAGCTGCCGGCGTCCCCGCTGCTGGGGCGCCTGTTTGGCGGCAGAAAGCGCGAGGCCCGGCAACAGGCCCAGCGGATGCTGGAGAAAGTGGGCCTGGGACACGCCCTGGATAAATACCCGGCGCAGCTCTCGGGCGGGATGCAACAGCGGCTGGCCATTGCCCAGGCGTTCGTGATGCAGCCGCGGGTGCTGCTGCTGGACGAGCCCTTCGGCGCGCTGGATCCCGGCATTCGCAAGGATATGCATGCGCTGCTGCTCCAGCTGTGGAGCGAAACGCGCATGACGGTGTTTATGGTCACCCACGACCTGGCGGAAGGCTTCAACCTCGGCACGAGGCTGCTGGTGTTCGACAAAGTGCGCATCGACCCGCAGGCGCCCAACGCCTGGGGAGCGCGTATTACCTACGACATCCCGCTCAATGAAGCGCGGATGGCGCAGCTGGCCGCCGGTAGCGACACCAACGTTTACGCATTAAGGAGATAAATTGATGACTGAACTGCTTCACTCCACCCCCAGCCTGCGCGAAGAGCAGCTTCCCGGCGGGGCGCACACCTCGCTGATTTTGCGCAAAGGGCAGATCCTGCGCCTGACCGATATCGACGGCGGGGCGAACGTCAGCATGATGATGCTCAACCCCCATGAGAAAAGTGAGCGTCTGAACCTGCCGGATACCCTCAAGGGGCAGCATACCGCGCGTCTGACTGCCGGGCACTGTTTCTACTCCGATATGGGCCGGGTGCTCGCCGGGATCGTCGCCGACAGCTGCGGCTGGCACGATCCGTTCGGCGGGGTCCTTAACGCCGAAGAGACGCACGACAAATATGGCGCCGGACGCTACCAGGAATTACGCAATGGCTTCTACCGCAACGGCGTCGATAACCTGCTGGTGGAGATGGGGAAATGGGATCTCGGTCTGGAAGATCTGCTGATGGTGGTCAACTTCTTCAGCAAAGTCACCGTCGATGACGAGGGGCGCTTTCACTTTGTCTCCGGCAACAGCCGCGCCGGGGATTACGTGGAACTGTATGCCCCGATGGACGTCCTGCTGGTGCTCACCGCGCTGCCGCATCCCCAGGATCCGGCCACCGAGTATGCCCCCCGTCCGGTGCAGCTGAGCTGGTATCAGGCCGACGATGAAGACGCAGCCACCCAGGCGCTCCTGACCCGCGATGAGAACCAGCGCGCGTTCCGCAATACCCAACTTTTTGCCCTGTAAGGAGGCGTTTATGACCCTTATCACCAGTAACCGACGCCCGGAAGAGGCCGTCTATCGCCATGTGATCCCCGCTGGGGAGCCGTGGCTGTTTGAGGTAAAAAAAGGGCAAACCCTGCGCCTGCTCGATCTCGAAGGCAACCAGGCGATTGATACTCTGTTTTACAACGCCGACAACCCGCGCGAGCGCTACGATGCGCAGCGCACGCTGCGCCGCCAGGGTAACGCCTACCTGACCGCCGGCAGCGTGCTCTATTCCAATCTTGGTCATCCGCTGATGACCATCGTGGCCGATACCTGCGGGCGGCACGATACCCTCGGCGGCGCCTGCGCCCAGGAGAGCAACACCGTGCGCTACGCTCTCGACAAGCGCTATATGCACAGCTGCCGGGACAATTTTCTCTGCGCCTGTCTGCACGATGGCCGTCTGCATAAACGCGATATCGGCGCCAACATTAACTTCTTTATGAACGTGCCGGTGACGCCGGAGGGGGGGCTGACTTTCGAGGATGGCATCTCGGCGGCGGGAAAATACGTGGAACTGCGCGCGGAGTGTAACGCCATGGTGCTGATCTCCAACTGCCCGCAGCTCAACAATCCCTGCAACGGCTGGAACCCGACCCCCGCCGAGGTGCTGGTATGGAACTGACCCGCTGGCAGCGCTGGCGTTTGCTGGCCTTTCGGCTGTTCGCCGTTCGCGCCGACCGCCTGAACCACACGCCGACGCGCCACCTTTAAGCGCCGGCTCTCCCGGGGACGACCTCAGGGGAAGACGAATTATTGCGGGACGACCCGCTTCGCTGTGAGTTCCGCTTATGTTTGATACCTTACTGATTGCTAACCGCGGGGCGATTGCCTGCCGCATTCTGCGCACCCTGCGCGCCATGCAGGTGAAGGGCGTCGCCGTTTACGCCGAAGCCGACCTGAGCAGTCTGCACGTCCGCGAAGCGGATGAGGCGCTCAGCCTTGGCGAGGGGCCGGCAGCGCAAACCTATCTGATGGTAGAGAAGATCATTGCCGCCGCGCTGCAGAGCGGCGCCCGCGCTATCCATCCCGGTTACGGCTTTCTGTCGGAAAACGCCGCCTTCGCCGAAGCCTGTGAGGCGGCGGGACTGGCGTTTGTTGGCCCGACTCCGCAACAGCTGCGAACCTTCGGCCTGAAGCATACCGCCCGCGCCCTGGCGAAGGCGGAGGGCGTTCCGCTGCTGGAAGGCAGCGAACTGCTGGCCGACAGTGAGGAAGCCTGCCGGGCGGCTGAGGCGGTGGGCTACCCGGTGATGCTCAAGAGCACGGCGGGCGGCGGAGGGATTGGCATGCGCGTCTGCCGCGACGCCCGCGAACTGAGCGAGGCGTTTGCCACGGTACAGCGGTTGGGGCAAAACAACTTCAGCGACGCCGGGGTGTTTCTCGAAAAATATATCGAACGCGCCCGCCATCTGGAGGTGCAAATCTTCGGCGACGGGAAGGGGGAAGTTATCGCCCTCGGCGTGCGCGACTGCTCGCTGCAGCGACGTAACCAGAAAGTGATTGAAGAGACCCCGGCGCCAAATCTGCCGGACGGGATGGCGCAGGCGCTGTGTAGCGCGGCCATTGCCCTTGGAAAAGCAGTGAACTACCGCAGCGCCGGGACGGTGGAGTTTGTCTACGACAGCGCGGCGCAGCGTTTCTATTTCCTCGAGGTCAATACCCGACTGCAGGTGGAGCACGGCGTGACGGAGCAGGTGTGGGCCGTGGACCTGGTGCACTGGATGATCGCCCTGGCGGCAGGGGATTTACCGCCGCTGAGCGAGCTGGCCGCCGGGCTACAGCCCCGGGGCCATGCTATTCAGGCGCGAATTTACGCCGAAGATCCTGGCCGCCAGTTTCAGCCTTCTCCCGGACTGTTAACCGACGTCTGGTTTCCACCGGCGGACGGCGCCACCCTGCGCATCGATCGCTGGGTGGAGGCCGGGTGTGAGGTGCCGCCGTTTTTCGACCCGCTGTTGGCGAAAGCTATCGTCTGGCGCCCCAGCCGCGATGAGGCGATCGCCGGCCTGGCGCAGGCTCTGGCAGAGACCCGCCTGTACGGCGTCGAAACCAACCGCCAGTACCTGCAGCAGATCCTCAGCTTTGCGCCGTTTACTGCCGGAGAACCCTGGACTCGCTGTCTGGAGCAGTTGCGCTACCGGGCCGATACCGTGGAGGTTCTGAGCGCCGGCACCCAGACCAGCGTCCAGGACTACCCGGGACGTCTGGGGTACTGGGCGGTGGGTGTACCGCCCTCGGGACCGATGGATGACCGGGCGCTGCGCCTGGGCAACCGTCTGCTGGGCAATGCCGAGGGCGACGCTGCGCTGGAGATCACCCTTAGCGGACCCACCCTGAAATTTAATACCGCCGTACAGGCGGTGGTCTGCGGCGCGCCGCTGGCCGTAACGCTCGACGGCGTCGACCAGGAGATGGACTGCGTATTCACTATTCCGGCGGGTGCGACCCTCAGGCTGGGGGCGATAAGCGGGCCAGGGGTCAGAAGCTATCTCTGCCTGCGCGGCGGCATTCAGGTGCCGGATTATTTGGGCAGTAAAAGCACCTTTACCCTCGGTCAGTTTGGCGGCCACGGCGGACGGGCGCTGCGCGCCGGCGACGTGCTGCATCTTGCACCTCCGGCTGAGACCACGGAAAGCGCGGCGCTTCCTGCAGGGTTGCGCACTGAGCTTGCGGCAGTGCGAACGCTGCGGGTGATCTATGGTCCCCACGGCGCGCCGGAGTTCTTTGCCCCGGCGTATATGGCGACCTTTTTTGCCACCGACTGGGAGGTGCATTTTAACTCCAGCCGCACCGGCGTGCGCCTGATCGGGCCCAAGCCGGTCTGGGCCCGCGACAGCGGCGGCGAAGCCGGGCTGCATCCGTCGAATATTCATGACAACCCCTATGCCGTGGGGGCGGTGGATTTTACCGGCGATATGCCGGTGATCCTCGGGCCGGACGGCCCAAGCCTCGGGGGCTTCGTCTGCCCGGTGACGGTGATCGAAGCCGATCTCTGGCAACTGGGCCAGCTTAAGGCGGGGGATAAAGTGCGCTTTGTGGCGGTGGACGTCCCCACCGCCCGGCGACTGGCGGCAGGCCGTCGCGCGGAGCTGGCGACCCTGCAGGCGCAGGACGTTGCCTGGCAGCCTGTGCCGCTTACCTCGCCGGTGGTGATGACCTGCGGCGACGCTGACAAACGCCTGGTGGCGCGCCTCTCCGGCGATACCCATCTGCTGCTGGAGGCCGGTGAGGCGGAGCTGGATCTGGTGCTGCGCTTTCGCATCCATGCCCTGATGCAGGCCCTTGAGGAGCAAGCCCGGGAAGGGATCATTGATATCACGCCGGGGATCCGCTCCCTGCAGCTGCATTACCAGCCGGAAACGCTGGCGCTGGAGACCCTGCTGGCGTGGGTCCGCGAGGAGTGGGCCACGGTCTGCATGAGCGACGATCTGCAGGTGCCTACACGGGTGGTGCATCTACCGCTCTCCTGGGACGATCCCGCCTGCCGCAAGGCGATCGACAAATATATGACCACCGTCCGCCCGGACGCCCCCTGGTGCCCAAGCAACCTCGAGTTTATTCGCCGGATAAACGATCTCCCGGATGAGCAGGCGGTGTGGCAAACGGTGTTTGACGCCAGCTATCTGGTGATGGGGCTCGGCGATGTCTATCTCGGCGCACCGGTGGCTACCCCCCTTGATCCGCGCCATCGGCTGGTCACCACCAAATACAACCCGGCGCGAACCTGGACGGCGGAAAACTCGGTGGGCATCGGCGGAGCGTATCTGTGCGTTTACGGCATGGAAGGCCCGGGTGGCTATCAGTTTGTCGGCCGCACCCTGCAGATGTGGAGTCGCTATCACGAGGTGGCTGATTTTGCTGGCAAGCCCTGGCTGCTGCGCTTTTTCGACCAGCTGCGTTTCTATCCGGTCTCGGCGGAGGAACTGCTGGAGATTCGCCGCGATTTCCCGCTCGGACGCTACCCGCTGCGCATCGAGCACAGCACGCTGCGGCTGGCGGAGTACCAGCAGTTTCTCGCTCGCGAGGCGCAGAGCATTAGCGCATTTCGCGACCATCAGCAGCGGGCGTTTAACGACGAGCGCGAGCGCTGGATCGCCAGCGGCCAGGCTCATTTCGACAGTCAGGAGGGCGCGACAGAAGAGGCGGGCGATGCGCCGCTGCAGCCGGGGGAACAGGGGGTGGAAAGCCCGGTATCCGGCAATCTGTGGCAGGTGCAGACCGCGGTGGGCCGCCAGGTACGTGCCGGCGATGTGCTGGTGGTGCTTGAGTCGATGAAAATGGAGATCCCGCTGCTGGCGCCATGCGATGGCAGGGTTCAGCAGGTCAATGTGCAGCCAGGCAGCGCGGTGCGTGCCGGGCAGCGGGTGGCAGTGATTATTGAGGAGAAGGCATGATGCAGCAGACGTTTGATTTACGCCTGGCGACCCTGGCGGCGAACTATCGTATCGGCAACACCACCCCGCGCGCCCTGCTGGCGGCGATCCGCCAGCGGGCGGAAGCGCTGAATCCCGAGTTTAATCTGTTTATTCATCTCCTGAGCGAAGCGGAGCAGGCGCCGTTTCTGGCGGCGCTGGAAGGCCATTCGCCAGAGACGCTCCCGCTGTACGGGGTGCCGTTCGCGATCAAAGATAATATTGACCTTGCGGAGATCGTCACCACCGCTGCCTGTCCGGCGTTTGCTTACCGGCCGACGCAAAGCGCGACCATTGTCGCTCAGCTAATTGCCCTGGGGGCGGTGCCGGTGGGCAAAACCAATCTCGACCAGTTTGCCACCGGCCTGAACGGGACCCGTTCGCCGTATGGCCGCTGCCGCAACGCGTACCATCCCGCTTATCCCTCCGGCGGCTCCAGCGCCGGCTCCGCGCTGGCGGTAGCGCTGGGCGTGGCAAGCTTCGCGCTGGGGACCGACACCGCCGGCAGCGGTCGCGTCCCGGCCGGGCTGAATAACCTGGTGGGGCTGAAAGCGACGAAAGGGGTGATCTCTACCGCTGGAGTGGTACCTGCCTGCCGGACGCTGGACTGCGTGACCTTTTTCAGCGCCACCGCCGACGAGGCCAGCCAGCTGCTGGCGCTGGTTGCCCGATCCGATCAGCAGGATAGCTACAGCCGCCGCAATCCCCAGTGGAACAGCCGTCAGGCCTTCGGCAGGCCGTCCGCCGGGTTTCGCTTTGGCGTCCCGCGGGAGCTTAACTTCCTCGGCTGCCGCGTCAGCGAAGCGCTGTTCGCCCAGGCCGTGCAGCGGCTGACGGCGCTCGGCGGCGTGCCGGTAGCGATCGATTTCGCGCCATTTCTGGCCGCCGCCCGCCTGCTATATGACGGACCATGGGTTGCTGAACGCTATGCGGTGGCTGGCCCGCTGATTGAGCAGCAGCCGGATGCCGTGCTGCCGGTCATTCGCGATGTGCTGGCGAAAGCGCCTGATATCGACGCGACGGCGACTTTTAAGGCGATGTATCAGCTGCAGGGGTATAAAGCGCAGTGCGATGCCATTCTCGAGACGCTGGACTGCGTGCTGACGCCAACCGTTCCGCGCCCGGTAACGCTCGACGAGCTGGTGGCGGAGCCCATCGCCCGCAACGCCGACCTGGGCTACTACACCAACTTTATGAACCTGCTGGACTATGCGGCGGTGAGCGTGCCGTGCGGGTTTATGCCTGACGGATTGCCCTCCGGCGTCACGCTGTTTGGCCGGGCCTGTACCGATCAGTATTTGCTGAGCCTGGCCGACGCCTTCCAGCGCGCGGAGCGGCTACCGCTGGCTGGCGGCGCGCGGCTGGAAAGCCCGCCGCCTGCGCATCCCGCGGGTCATGATCGGATGGCTCTCGCGGTATGCGGCGCACATCTGTCCGGCCAGCCGCTGAACGGTCAATTGCTGGCGCGGGGCGGCAGGCTGCTGCAGGCGACCCACAGCGCGCCGCGCTATCGGTTGTATGTCCTTCCGGATGGCAAGCGCCCGGCGATGGTGCGTGACGAGCCAGAGGGGGACGCGATAGCCGTGGAAGTCTGGGAGATCCCCAGCGCCGAGGTGGGGTCGCTGCTGGCCGCCATCCCCGCGCCGCTGGGGCTGGGACAGATTGAGCTGGCCGACGGCCGCTGGGTGACAGGCTTTATTTGCGAAGCCGGAGGGCTGGGCGCGGCCACAGAGATCACCGCCTGGGGCGGCTGGCGTCAGTGGCTGGCCAGGTAAACCGGAAACCCTCTGCGGTAGCGCCGCAGAGGGAACCCTCGCTTATAACGGGCTGTTCTCATCGAGCAGGGTGACGCTCCAGACGCGGGCGTGCGTGTCATCGATGCGATAGTAGCTTTTCACGCTTGCCGTACCGCCGATGGCGTAGCCCACCAGAGCGACAATGTTGAGCTGATGCCCTTGCTTATCGGTAAACGCATAATACTCATCCAGCACATAACCGCTGGCGCTGGCCGCTGATTCCAGACGATCGTCCCTGGCTTTCAGGTCCGGGGTATAGTCGGCGATGGTTTTCCCCACATAGTTTTTGGCGACGTCCTGCTTTTCGTCATCGCTGACGATAAACGCCGCACTGGCAGGAAAGTGCTGAACCACCTCAGCCAGGGTTGGTTTCGGCGCAGCAGAGGGGAATAACGTATGATCGATGGTGTAGGCCTGTAGCCAGCAGGAGAATAACGCCGCTTCCGCCGCACGGCCATCCGGGTCGGAAAGCCCGGGCAGCGCATCGACGGTCTCTCCCGCTTTACGCAGCGCAATGAAATCGGCACAGGAAGAGACCCGTGCCTGATTCTGATCGCTCAACACCAGCGTCAGGGGAGACTGGTTAATCTCAAGCTCGCCCGCCGCCAGCACCGGCGTGCTCAACAATAACGTCACCGCCATACCGATAAAATATTTCATCACATAGCCTCCATGAATATCGTCGTATCCTGATCCGAGGTGACAGGGAAAGCAAGCGATGGATGACGTTTCTTCCGCACGTCCGGGCGATGGCTCATGCCGCCAGCTAGCAGGATCGCGCCTTGTCCACGCGCGGCCATCCGCGCAGAGACCGCTTTGATGGCGGCATACCCGGGTATTTATCGACACGGTATGCCAACAGCTGGCGTCATCCCCGCTGTGGCAGGGCGAGTTGAAGCGATAAGCAGGGGTTGCCGATGGCGCGGGGAAGCACAAGGCTTCGAAGTAGTACGGAACAATAAATTAATCTTCGGCCAGATAATGCCCCTGCTGACTTTCTTCGTGCAGTAAGAAGGTTCAAATCTCTCGAGTTAATAAAGAATAACAAATACTAAACATTCTTGTTGCAAAAATGGGAACGCTTCAGTAGCCTTGTCTCTTTCGGAGACAGGAAATGCTCGTCACTGATTCACTTCTTGCTTACACTCTCGCTGCCACGCTGCTTACCCTGACGCCAGGTCTGGATACTGCTCTTATCCTGCGCACGGCGACCGCGGAAGGGGGACGCAAAGCCTTGCATGCCGCGTTAGGCATCGATCTCGGGTGCTTTATCTGGGGCGCGCTGGTGGCCTTTGGTTTGGGCGCGCTACTGGCGGTTTCTGAACTGGCTTACACCTTATTGAAATGGTGCGGCGCGGGCTACCTTTGTTGGCTGGGCATCCAGCTGCTCCTGCGCCCACGCCAGCAATTTAACACCCACCCGACCGAATCCAATTCCACGAGTAACTGGTTCCTGCGCGGGATGTTGGGGAATGTGCTTAATCCCAAAATGGGCGTCTTCTACGTTTCGTTTTTACCTCAGTTTATCCCCGCCGGGCATTCACCCGTCAGTTGGACCTTTCTGCTGGTCACTATCCATGTATTGATTGGGACGCTGTGGTCGTTAACGCTGATTACCGCCACTCGCTATGCCGCGGGCATCCTGAAAAAACCGGCCGTGGTGAAATGGATGGACCGGACGACCGGCTGCCTGTTTCTGATATTCGCCGCGAAGCTGGCGATGAGCCGGCGGTAACCATGCAGGGGCTCGCGCCCCTGTGTCAGTTGCCTTCTCAGCGCATTGGTATCACTGGCTAACTTTTATAAAGCCATTTGGCCAGTCGTTATTTTTTGTCAGTTTATTGAGCAGAAGCATTAGCTCATAATCGTTGCGTAAGTTAAATTTACTCATGACCATATATTTATGCGCATAGACCGTTTTCTCACTGATCATAAGCTCATCGGCAATTTGCGTTACCGACATCCCCTCATATAAACAGATCATGATGCGGATTTGCTGCGGTGACAATTTGGTCGGCTGACAGTCAAAACATGACGCGGGTGACTGTCGATAATTTGTCTGCTGCAGCCGGTGCCAGGCCGTATGTACTGCTCTACGTAACTGTCTCACGGAATGCCGGCGAGAGATAAAGATAATATCCTGAAAGCAAGAGGGGAGCGCAGAGGCTCGCATATCATCATCAACAAAACCAATCACAATGCCTTTTTTTCGCTTCTGTAGTTCAGGGCAGCAAATAAAACATTCGCCTGGACATAATGCCAGCACAATGACGTCTGCTAGCTGAACGCTTTCTGACGTAAAGTTAAAATTGAAATCAACTGTAGTATTGTGTTGGGAAAAGAAATCACTAAAAAAAAAGGTCAGACCACATTGGAAGAGGGTATCCGACTCTTTTATTACAATATTAACCATTTACCATACCGAAACATATTTATTAAGCGCTCCTGCATTCGGGTAATGATAGACGCAGCACATTATTTCACCCTGTTAGCTTCCTGAAGGGGATGATGACTAACGCGCCTATGACCCTCTATAGCCAGCGCCCCATCAGTTGTATTGCATTGTTAAAACGACGACGGCGCGAATGGAACCTGGTGTCGGCCTTCCCGCCACGGAGGTCACCATGGCTTTCATCGGTATCGTCGCCGTTCTGTCTTCAGCTATATTTTGCGTGATGCTGGATCCGCTGCCCATCAACAGACCCGTTGTGGCATCAGACATCGCAATGGCCACGCGGGTTGCCGTGCCGCTGTTTTGGTAATAATTCACGCCCGCTTCCGGGTCAGGCGTTCCGCTAAAACGGGTCGTCACGCTCAGCGTGCCCGGCGGACAGCGGGTAAACAGGAGATGAAAAGTAACCGGATCGGAAGAAGACCCGGGGGTGAACATGTTTGTTGCTTGGATATTGCCAAGATCAACATTCATATTTTCACTACCACCGTTAAAGACGCAGGGCGCAGCGATAATACGCCCGGTGACTTTGATATCTACATTGTCTGCGGACATTGCAGGTAATACCATTGCGCATGCCATCAGCAAGATTAGTTTATTCATCTTCATTTAACAGCCTTTATTGATAGGTAAGACTCAGCGTTGCGGACGCATTTGCGATGCCGGTGGTTACCGTTGTATTGGTCTGATAATAGCGTGCGGTTAACGGGAACATCTCCCGGCCGCCATTGGTTCTCTTCAGAACAAGATTATTGCCAAGGATTAGAGGGGTATTGTTATAAACCAGCTGCACGCCAACCCCCTGTGCGACGCCTGCGCTTCCCTGACCGGTTAACGCCAGCACGGTATTATCACTGACGTCAGGATTCTGTGCGCCGGAGAGCATGACGTTAATATTGGCTCCGGCATCACAGTCCAGAATGAGATTCTGCGTTTTCTGCGCATTAGCGGGGGTTAATCCCACCGTAGAACCAAACTCAGTGACCAAAACGTCACCCAGTTCAAATACAATATTCGATGTTGTCACCGCACATGCCACCTGGGTAATAGATCCGGCCCCCGCATTCACGGGAATCTCAGGCGCTTGTTCTCCGCCGAGATATTGCATCGTAAAGGCGACAAACGATGCCAGTTGCCCCGTTACTGAGCCAGAGGTAATATCACCAATCTTCCAGAATTGTATAACTGGCTGATAATCGTGAATAACCAGTTCTCCAGGGTTTGATGACCAACTGGACATTGAAGCGTTACCGCGGTCAATATAATCGGTGCCGCTAAACGTCGACGCGCCTGCTTTGGAGTTCATGTAAAAGCCAAAAGAAATACCCACCCCAGGCACATTGGTTTGATAAACGCGCCGTACGTCGCGACATAGGGTAAAATAGCGCTTTTCATTCCTGAGCTTGACCCTTCATTGCCGGTGGTGACGCAGGTATAAGCATGTGCTAAGGAACCATATATCTCATTGCTTATTGCTTGCCCAACGGGAACATCGCGCTGAACAATAATATTGCCATAATCCACGGTATAGGGAGAGCCGATGTAAGTATAATCACAACAGAAGCCCGTCAATGGAAACAACAAAGCCAGCATTAATAATGCAGATCGGAAAAGTCGCATATCTATGCACCTGATTTAAAAATTTGGTTCAACGTTAACGGCAAACAGCATTATCGATAATCACATCGTTATTCTGCTTCGTCATGTTTATCGCGTAATAGACCCTGCAGGTGTTTGCGGATTGATTTCCCCATTTCACGATCAGGTTTACCTGGGGATCGAGCCCCGTCAAATACACCTGTCCGCTATCACCAACGATAAAGCTGCTTGGTTCTGCTCCTTCAATGCTGGCCATTGCGCCAAACGGCACTAACTGGCCGTTTCGCTGGGTCAAGGTCATCAACATGCGAACACCGACGCTTGCCCGATAGTTCGCCCTGACAATCGCGCCACGCGTAGGGACCACGGTTTTGACCGTTTGTTCTAACTCAACGTTAGCCGGTAATGTTTCAGTGATTAATGACACATCATTTTTGCGATAAGGCATTAAGTTAGAGGCAACCGTATATCCGCGATAATCGGTTGTCGCTCCAGTCATATTCTGGATGCCTACGCCGGCAGCCCCGGGGGCGGCAATCAGCACGTTGGTTTCGCCCAATGGTTGAGAGAACGTCACGCCATTGGCATGCGCAACCACGCCTCCCTGAATCCCATAGTTCAGACGATCGGTATTTTTGTCATAGCTGTACCCGGCGGTGATTTCACCATAGGTGCCGCGATAATCACCATTCATGTTGCCGGTATAGGCCACGTCGTGAGTGCCGTAACCCTGTTGAATATTCCAGTTGAGCGCATTATTCGGCAGAGCAACACCATTTAACCCAGCGCTGTGTGTCGTACCGTTATTCTTGCTGGCATTCATGCCATAGTTTGCCCATGTCTGCGGCAACAGTTTTTCCAGTGGAATACTGATATTCAGCGCCAGCATCTGGTTTTTATCGTCGCTCTGGGGTGCGCTGTACGTTCCCGCGCCCCCATTCTTACTCAGAGTCCAGGTCAGGCCATAACTAATACTGTGCCAGTAGTTGTTATACCCAACGCTCCATGATTCCATCGCCTTACCTGAGTTCCAGTAATCTTCACGTGCGGCGTTCAGCATCAACGATCCCAGACGGTCTCCCAGCCCCTGGCTCAGCGTCAGCTCAGCACGGTTGCGGCGTCGGTCCTGAAGCGCATGACTGTCACCGTAAGAATCCAGGACCTCTTGCATGCCATAGTAGCCGCTGGTCGAATAGCGGTAGCCGGCAATCGCGAAGTTGGTGCCCGTTGCGGCAAAATTTTTACTGTATCGAGCCCGCCATGATTGCCCCCTGGTTTTCGGCATATTTTGCGGCGTGGACCAGCCCTGGGTGATGTCGCTGGAGATAGCGCCAAAGTCACCCATGTTTTTACCGACGCCCGCGGCGAGCGACTGGTACTTACTCGACTCCTGCAATCCGCCGTAAAACGTAAAGCCGTAGGGCAAGCCGAGAATAACGCTCATCTGAGCAAAGGGCGTTTTGTCCACGCTGCCGTTGTACGAACGATATTGGCCGCCCGTTAACGCATATTTTATTCGGCCTTCACGCTGTAATACGGGAAGGGAGGCAAATGGCACGCTAAAGTGCTGCTCGCTGCCATCAGCCTCTTTAATAGTGACATCAAGATCGCCGGCGCCTCCGGTAGGATACATGTCCGTGATTTCAAAAGCGCCCGGTGCCACAAAGCTCTGGTATATCTGATAGCCATTCTGGCGAATTATCACCTGGGCATTAGTCCGGGCGATCCCACGCACCACTGGGGCATAGCCCTTGAGGGAGTCGGGCAGCATGTCATCATCGGAAGCAAGTTGTCCTCCCCGGAAAGGCATACTGTCGAACACATCTGCCGGGGCAGAGCTGTCACCCAGCGTGAGCTGAGACTTTAACGGGATTATCGTACGTTGAGCATAGGTATAAACCGTCTTCCACGCATCATGACCCTGTGAATCTCGCGACCAGGTGGTGTAGTTTCTTAACCGCCAGGGGCCAATGTTCAGACCAGGACGCAGGTTGGCATACTGATTATCGCTGGTGCTGCTGTTGTTATTTTTGGCCCAGTTATTCGCCCCACTCAGACTGTAGTTGAGCAGGGCGGCGTTAATGCCTTGATCCCAGCGATCCGGTGGCACCGATCCGCGCGCTTGCGCTGAAAGTGCCGCTTGCGGAATGCTCAATACCAGACGTTGCATGGCAAACTGGAAATCCGTACTAGCCTTGGGAATCGCGGACAGGTTCGCACAGGATGTTTCACCCTTTAACGCGGGAAAAAGGCCCGTCTTGACTCCCCAGCTTTCTAATTGCTCAATGGATAAACAGGGGACTAATTTATCATCACCGCCAGGCTCTTTCAGCAACACAAACCTGATATCGCGGGTATCGACTAACCGATCGTCCAGGATGACATCGACATGATAATTCCCGGGGGCTTGCGCGCCAGATTCAAAACCAGAAAGATCGACTTTTTCTGTCCCTGGATTATCCAGTTCAACCAGTTCTGGGTTAAAAAAATCGCGACTATAGCTATTTTGTGTATTACCGAAGAGCGCGATGGTTATCAATAATGCCAACCGTGGAGACCGTGCTTTTATATAATCCATTGCCATCATCATAAATCCCACTCAGTGTCTTTGCGCCGGTCTACAGACTGGCTTTGTGTTCTGCCCCGGGACTGCCATAATCATTAATAATTTTGAATGTCACTGGCCCGCCCGTTACGCCGGAGGGTAAATCGAACATCGCGGTACTGCCGGGTAATACATAACTGGCATCTGGTAATTTTTTACCTGATAGTGAAATCTCGTTAAAATTCATGACATGCTGAGTCGGATTGTTTACCTGTATCTTATTACCAACACGTTGCCAGCGTAGTTTATCGACCTGTTCTTCAGGGGAGGCGCCTTTCATCGCCGCCGGACGGTAGATAAGTTTAATTCTGGTTTTAATGGCAATTTGCAACGTATTGTCAACCTTAGCTGCGGAGGGGATGGCTTTTATATTAAGCCAAAACAAGCTCTCTTTATCCTGAGGTAAGGCTCCGGTGGCAACAATGCGCTCGACGTTTTGTTGGCCATTATTTAGTCGATATAGTGGTGGCGTAATGATAAAAGGCGCCTTTTCGCCACCCCCCCCAGGTGTTTCGATCCACGACTGGATAAGGTAAGGGGTTTTATCAGGGTTATTTATGCCAATCGAGGCTTCTTTTTTATTACCATCAAAAATGACGCGCGTACCACCAATAACGACACCGGCCTGAGCAACGGATACGCCAATACTCAATATCGTGATGGTAAGCAAGATACTGCCAAGAACATTCATTTTAGACCTCTGAAATATGGGGCCGTATCGACCCCATCAGCATTTCTTGAAAGAAAATTAGTTATATACAATGGAGAAGTTAGCAACAGAGTTGGCCGTACCCGGCGTTACTGATGCCGTGGTGGAGATATATTGCGCATAGAATTTCAGCGTATTGTCCTGGGTACTGCTAAGTATGTAGTTATAGCTGTTCTCACCGTGCAAAGGCAGGTCGACTTTATCGGCGGTCATCAGGTTAATCGCCACCCCTGACGCCGCACTGGAGGTTGATGTATCAATAGCCAGCAGGTTAGGGTTGGTCAGATCGGGGGTGCCATCAAAGCGTACTTTGGTCGAAGTCACCGTGGTTGGGCAGTTTTTAAGTACGATATTAAAATCCTTTGCAGCCGCTTTTGTGCCACTGCTCGGAAATTCAGTTTTATAAAAGTTACCGAGATTGACCTGCTGGTTTTGCGATGCCACATCGACTTCACAGGCAGTATCCAGAATATTGCCGACGAAATTCACGGTGCCAGCGGCAGCAAAAGCGTGAGACATAGACAGCGCTGCAGTTGCGGTCAAGGCAACTAAAACAAGACTTTTTTTCATTACTTTGTTTCCTTATTAACTTTGTTTGCCATTTATATTCAGGCAATAGGGTGCCGATGAGCGTTACACTCTTTTTGTACCAGTGCCTTAATTTTCACTGTGCAGCATGGCAGCCATAAATAATTACGGTAAGACCATGAACTGTTCTGCTGACTGGCTAAAATTTATCTAATCATTTTCTTAAACTCAAATGTTTTGTGGGTCTATAAGTAGACTCCCACTTAACGAATAAGCAACATTTCTTCTTTTTTATCATGCTTATTAAGGTCCGGTCTATTTTTAGACTCAAAGACCATGGGACACAAAATCAATAACTTAGAATGCATCTTTTGAGCGGTCTACTTTTAGACCCCAGGCCAATATTTCGCGGCTTCTTAATTTTTAAGATAATTCTTCGGTCGATCAATAAAGCGATCACAGTTGAGGAATTGAGGCTGCATATGAACACGCGCTTAACCACCCCGGAAAACCAAGATAAATCAATTACCCTGGAATTAAAGCCATTCCGGCACATCGAGACTCTGATAAAACATGTGTTGCCAGCAGCAGAAAGAGTAGTGATCGGCAGAGGTGAGGTCGTGCATTATTATAAAGATGATATCCGGCAATGTTTTTTACTATTGCAAGGTAGCGTCGCGCTGCACCGTCGCGGCGATGGCATTGTATTAAATTCTGAATCATCACCGTTTATTCTGGGCGTGAGTAGTCAGTTTTCCTCAGAGCATCTTTATGTGAGAGCGCTGGAGACGTCAGAGATCGCCCGGGTGTCACTGGATTGTTTTAATCACATCGTGGCGCAACTGGATCTATGGGAGCATTTTTCGAAACTCCTGATTTACACGGCCTCCCGGGTGTATGAACATTGCGCACAAATCTCGCAGATGTCGGCTTATGACATCATCCGCTTTCAGCTGGTTGAGCTTATGCAAGAGCCGGATGCGATACGGCAACAAATTACGGCTGCAACCTATATTAAAAGCCGAACCTATCTTTCACGGAGCGGGATTATGCGGATTCTGGCAGAGCTGCGAACCGGGAAGTACATCACGATGGAACGGGGTATACTCCTTGATATCAACCATCTGCCTCGAAAATACTGACGATGAGGATACCCGCAACAGGAAGCCAGGCTATAATCAGACAGGTCAATCTTAAGGTTATCGGTTATGTCCTCTTCAGCAAAACCTCACAAAGGTTCACCCTACGCGCAAGAGCTGATTTCTCACTTACAGCCATATTGCACGCCACGTAAAACTGAAAGAGGGGAGCAACTGGATTTCAAGGTGAATGGCCAGGGGATGTGTTACCTGATCCTTGAGGGAACCGTAGCGGTTTATCGCCGAAACGATAATATGATGCTGTCCACTGCGCGCAGTCCCGCCGTGTTTGGTCTTGCCAATCTGACGGATATTTACTTCGATGATTACATTAAAACTATCAACTCCTGCGTGATTGGCGAGATCTCCACCGCTCGTGTTCATGACATTATTAAAGAAAAGTCGTTATGGGGGCTGCTCTCAAAGCAACTGATGTTTGTGTATGGCCGACTTTACAACAATGTGATGCCGCAGGGCGCACCGACGGCGTACGAGATGATCCGCCAGCAGTTGCTCAATTTAATTGAAGAAGATGAGAGTTATCGCGCCGCAGTCACAGCGGAACTCTACATCCGCGAGAAAACCCATCTTTCTCGCAGCGGCGTCATGCGCATACTTGCAGATTTAAAAACGGGTGGTTTTATCGAAATGGAAGAGGGAAGACTCATTAAAATCCATAAGCTTCCCGCCAGGTACTAAATTCAGACCCCGTCAGACAAAAAAACGCCCCTCATCTCCATTTAGCGACCACACCAGGGTCAATGATAATTTTTAATGCCCAGGGCAGGGCGCGCCATGTTCTACCCAGTGGTGTGCCGATCGGGCGGGATCGTCCGCTTAGCCAGTTTTTTTTGCAAAATGATGATAATAATTGGGGATCCTGATGCGGAAATTGCACATAGCGCCAGCAACGTGTCCATATTCTGGAGCGCCATGCGATGGTCAGGTAACAGAAAAGCGGACAGGAAAAATGCGGCAGTCGTCATCAGATACATCATGGACGTCTGTAATGAAGAGAATCCCGCTCGTTGGTTGTTATCAGGAAACTGAATCGTAACCGCCGAAGATGAAACCAGACGACTGTAAGCTGCCCCGAGAAATAACGTCATAAACAGCGCCGGATGCGGATAGCCCAGGAAGGGTATCAGCAAGCTCAGAATAAAAACGAGGGTTGACCCGGTCGCCAAACTCAAGGCAGAAAAACGAGAGGTTAATGCCCCTGTCATTCTTGTAGACAGATACCCCGCCAGTCCCCCGCCGAAGAACAGCCAGGGCAGCAGGCCTTCAGAAGCCCCCAACAGCTGCGTCATTAACGGCGCCAGAACAGGAATGATCAGCATTGGACTAAACTGTACCAGCGCATTACCGGAAGCAAACAGTAAAGTATCAACATCGAGGGGCAGCGCGTAAGACGTGTCGAAAGTGACGGGGTCCTGAGGGATGACAGTGACGATGAATGGCAATGCCAACAAACAGAGCGTGCTGATTAACCACAACGCGACATGCCAACCGTAATGAGTACACAAAAATAATATAGCGGGCATCCCCACAACGCTTACCAGCGAAAATGACGCAATCACCGTCGCCAACATTTTTCCGCGCAAGTCAGCCGGCGTGTGGTTTATCAAAATACCGATCCCCACACCCATTGTCGTCCCTCCAACCAGCCCTGCGAAGAATCGCAAGGTAAGAAGAAGAGGAAAACGGGTTATGAATGTTGTCAACAGTGTCGCTATGGCTAGCAGCACCATATTAGCGATAAGAAAACGCTTCTTATTGCAACGGTCAACCCAGTAAAAGGCGATAATTCCCGACAGGACGGCTCCAGAGGTGTACATACCGGATACATAGCCTGAGAAGGAGACGGGAACAGCGAAATCCGCGGCCATAAATGTAAAAACAGGACTGAATATCATATATTCCAGCGCGTTAGTAAACTGCACAAAAGCGATGACCAGCGCTATCCGTATCAGCGCCTTTTGATTAAATGTTGTGGTGACCCGTGGCATAGCAAGCGACCTGTTGATGAAAGATAACCTAGCTTAACTACTATCAAACTTATCGATTAGATGGTAAAAATGGCACTCATTATTATCATATGTGGGATAGTTGATGCGGCCAGTTCTTGATTTTAATGCGCTGAAAGTCTTCATCGCTGTAGTTGAAAGAGACAGTTTTGTTGGGGCTTCGAAAGCCCTTGAAATGCCGGCATCAAATGTGAGCCGTTGCATTGCTCAGCTAGAAGACAAACTGAATCTTCAGCTTATTGAACGCAGTACCCGACATATGAAACTCACTCAGGCGGGGCATCTACTCTATACCCGGGCGAAGCCATTACTGGAAGCGCTTGAGCAAACTGAAACCGAATTAACGTTGCGGCAAATGCAATTCAAGGGGCCACTACGTATCTGTATTCCCAATGAAATCGGTCCTGCACTGCTGGGCGCTATTGTTGCCGATTTCGCCTGTCAGCATCCGGACCTGGAGATAAGTTGCGTCACCAATTTGTCTGGTTATGAATCCCTGCGCGATGATCTGGATCTCGCTGTCATTGTGAGTCGTGGTCAGATGGATGACAGTGACTACATAGCCCGTCATCTGGTGACCATCCCTTGCACCATCGTTGCGGCCCCCTCCGTTATCCAGCGTTATGGCACGCCTTCTCGTATACAGCAATTTGAAGAATTGCCCTGTATTACAACGGTAAATGCGCTTAAAGGCGCTCCCTGGCAGTTTGTGAATAAAAAGGGCGGATTCGAGACGATTAAAGTTAACGGTCGTTATCGGGTCAACAGCGGGGAGATGGCAGGGCGAGCGGCCATCTCAGGCGTCGGTTATGCCATCCTGTCGAAACAAGCCTGCCAGCCCTATATTGACGATGGCCGGTTAATCGAAATTGAATTTGAACAATCGGCGGCCCCCTTGCAATTGTTCGCCCTGTATTCCGATCGGCGTTATTTGCCGGCAAAAACAAGAGGGCTTATTGATTTCATGTATCAGAGATTGAGTCATGAATAAGAGGCCATCATCAGCGCACCTGGATGCGCTGTCCCGTTCAGCCGGCGCTCTTGCCGCTCATCACCTCGACTCAAGCACCATTGAATCACTCCTCGCCGATCGCCAAAAAGCGTCTGCTAAGGAGGCTGTCAGCTTATCTTTTTAGCCATTGCCCTGGCGATGGCCGGGGCGCTTTCTAGGGCAAGCTCAGGCCTTCAAGTCCAGAACGACATGGCTGAATGTTTGATAAGTTTTTTCATCGGGGGCAGGCGGAATTTTGGCGACTTTCAGCGCGGACATCACCTGCGCGCAGAATGGCCGATCGCCGCTCTCGACCGTCGGATCCTGCACTGTCCCGTCACGCTGTAGCGTAAAGCGCACCGAGCATTTTTGCCCTTGCCAGGAGGCCGGCTGGTCTATGTTAGCGAATATAGCCGCCTGGATCCGCGCCAGATAGCGTGAGGCATTGGCCTAGGGTGAAGTATCGGAACCCGTTTGATAATCGCGAAGTATCTTATCCACTTCAGCCGATATTTTAGCGTCTTCGGCGCTGGCCGGCGCAGAAGCACCACCCGAGCAGGCGGAAAGAAGTAAAGAGAGGGTGCAAACGAGCACAGCGTTGGTTTTCACGGACATGCTAAGCCTCCTTGCTGGTGGGGATACCGTCGTGTACGAGGCGGTTATCCTCTGTTATTCCGCGAAATTATTCAAACGCTGAATGCATGGCACGCGCTTTCAGTGACAGTGTCACTCATTTTTTACTTTCGTCGCGGGCGGTGATGCCATCCAGTCGCGAATAATGTCACCGTATAGCTGTTCTGCCTCCGCCAGTCGGCTGAGCAGGCAGTACTCGTCGGTTTGATGCGCCATCGACGGCTCGCCGGGGCCGAGAATAATACAGGGCGGAGCGCCCAATGCAGGCAGCAGCAGCGAGGCGTCGGTAAAGTAGGGCACCACGTGCGGCGCAATCGGCTCAGCGTGCAGCGGCTGACAGCGTTGGTAAACCTGCTTAATCCACGCGTGATCCTCCCGGCTGAGGACGGCGGGCAGGTCGACCAGCGTGGAGACGGTGACGCTTTCGCCAAGCAGCGTCGTCAAGCGCTCCCGGATAGTGGCGTGCTGTAAATTGGGCGCGCTGCGGATATCGACATCAAAACGCGTGCGGTCCGGTACGGAATTAATATTGAGTCCGCCTTCTATGCGTCCGACGTTGAGGGTGGGTTGCTTCATTAGCGGATGCGGCGCGCCTGGCGAAAAATGCTGAATCTTACCCAACGCATCCGCCGCAAGATAGATAGCATTGATCCCCAGCTCCGGCATCGCGCCGTGGGCGGTTTTCCCCCGCGTTTCGCAGCGCAGCCAGAGCGCGCCTTTATGGCCGATAACCGGATAGTTGGCGGTGGGTTCACCGACGATCAGCGCGCCCACCTCCGGCAACGTTGCGGAGGCGATCAGCGCCCGCGCGCCGTCGCAGCCGGTCTCTTCTCCGCCGGTTATCAGCAATACCGCGCCGCGTCCGGCGAGGATCGCTTCCCGCTGATGAACGCAGGCGACGGCAAACGCCGCTATCGCCGCTTTCATATCGCTGGATCCGCGGCCATAAAGACGCCCGTCTTCCATCTGCGAGCCAAAAGGATCGTACTGCCAGCGGGCATTTCCCAGCGGGACGGTATCCAGATGTCCGGTAAAGGCCAGCGGTTTACCGCTCTTCGCCCCGGGAAGGCTGGCGATAAGATTGCAGCGTCCCTCGCCGAACGACGACAGCGAAACCTCAAAACCGCTATCGTCAAGCCAGTCGGCGAAGAACCGCATGCAGTCAGCTTCGCTGCCCGGCGGGTTAATGGTGTTAAAGCCCAGCAGCTGCCGGGCGAGCTCAAGGGTCGTGGTCATCAGCAGCGTTCCGTCAGCCAGTCGAGGCAGTTAATCCATAGCTGGCGATAGCCGGGCCATTTGGCAAACTCTTCCGGCAGCCAGTGCGCCGACATGTCGCTGGTCCACACCAGCGAACGACCCTGCTGATATTCGCGAACAGCCAACAGCGGATGACCGGTACCGGCCACGCTCGCCAGCAGTTTGCCTTCCGGGTGCATTTCAACTTCGTTATAGCCCAGCAGCCACGGCCATTCGCCCGGAATATCGTTAAACAGGGGGTGAGACTCCGTCACTTCGGCATAGCAGCCTTCCGGGGTTTCAATGCGGTCGTCCCAGGCCAGGCAGCGTACCGGCAGCACTTTCTCCACCGCGGTATGGCGGTAGCGCGCGCCGCCGTTGATTCCCTGGAAGCTGTAATAGCCGCCGATCATCATCAGCGCCCCCCCGCCGGCCACGTAATCATGCAGGAGCGTTAAACGGTTGGCGGTTCGGCGGCTCTTCAGCCAGGTGTCCGGATGCAGCAGCAGCGTATTGGCGCCAATGTCCGAGAGAATAATCGCATCCCACTCCTGCAGCGCTTCCAGCATCAGCGGAAAGTCGGTCGCCGCCGCGTGGGCGGGCATATAGGTAATGGCATAGGGACTGTCGGCGAGCGCGGCCAGAAAGTCCGTTGCGCCGGTGTGCCAGGTGGCGGTGGCAAACTGGTCGAAGCCTTTAACGTGCGTTGACGTGCTGGTCCAGGACTCACCGACCAGTAAGATTTTTTTCTGCATGATGACGTTTCCTTTTATCCGCCAAAGACCCGCTGGGGGTTTCCAATCATTAAGGTTTCAAGTTGTTCGCCGCTGACGCCGTGGCGCCGCAGACGCGGAACAAAATGCTTGAGTATGTAGCCATAACCGTGGCCGCCGTAGCGGGTGAGCATGGTTTTCAGGAAGACGTCCTGCGACAGCAGAATTTGCTGGATGTAGCCGTCGTCAATCAGCTCGCGGATCGCGCGGGCGTTCTCCTCGTCGGAGGGCGACTGCGCCGACTCGTCGGCGTAGTAATAGCTCATGCCGATCATGTCGTATTCGAGAAACGCCCCGCGCTGTGCCAGTTCGCGCTGGTAGCGCTTATCGGCAAAGCTGGGATTCATATGGCACAGCACGGTATGGCGTAAATCGGCGCCTTCCTGCTCGAGAATATCCAGCACCCGATGGCCCAGCCGCTCCCAGCCGGGCAGATGGACCTCGATCGGCACGCCGGTCGCGGCGCTGGCCCGACCCGCAGCGCGCAGGGATTTCTCCTCATCCGGCGTAAAGCGGCTGGAGATACCGATTTCGCCGATGAGCCCGGCGAGCACCTCCGGTTTCTCCTCCGCGCCGCCAAGATCGTAAATCAGCCGTTCGGTCAGCTGTTCGACGCTGCTGATTTTTACCCACTCAGGGTGCGAAGCTTCCAGATAGAGCCCGGTACCCATAATGATGTTCAGACCGGTCAGACGCGCGATGCGCGCCAGCGCTTTCGGATCGCGGCCAATGCCGATATTGGTCGGGTCGACCACCGTTTCTCCGCCAAGGGCTCGATATTTAGTCAGCTCGTCAATCGCAACGTCGACATCAAACAGCTGACAGTTATCGCGGCTCATCAGCGGGTTAAGCGACAGTTCGCCAAGGTTTTCCATTTTCACCGGCATTTCGGCAAGATGGCGATCGCTGCAGCAGCAGGGTGGCACCCATTTGCCGGAGGCATCCAGCAGAATATGCTCATGCATCAGAGTAACGCCCATTTCGTTAATCGGTAGTGGGCCAAGCACAGTCATTACATAACCGCTGCTGACGCCAACCGGCAGCGGGGAGGGATGGCGAAAAATTGATCCTTTCATCAGCTATCCTTTTGCCGCGGAGCGCGTCGGGTTGAGAATGCGGGTGTTCAGCCAGATAGCCAGCAGGATAATGGTGCCGGTGGCTATCTGGGTGTAAAACGGCGAAATATGCGACAGGATCAGCCCGTTCTGAATGACCGCAATCGACAGCGCGCCCAGCAGCGTGCCAATAATAGTCCCGAAGCCGCCAAACAGACTGGTGCTGCCTAGCACAACGGCAGCAATGACCTGCAGTTCAAAGCCTTCGCCTTGGTTGGAAGAGCCGCTGCCGAGGCGTGCGGTAATGATCATCCCCGCCAGCGCGGCGGCCATTCCGCTGATGATATAGACCTTCATGGTCACCGCTTTGGTGTTAATGCCGCTGCGCCGCGCGCCTTCGGCGTTGGCGCCGATAGCGGTCACGTAGCGGCCAAAGCGCATATGGTTGAGAACGATATGCCCGATCACCAGTATCATCATGCCGATCAGCGCGGGCATGGGGATACCAACTACCCACGCGCGTCCGATAAAGGTAAACAGGCTGTCAGCCGGTACCGGAATCGAGTAGCCCTGGGTGACCAGCAGCGCGATGCCGCGAACTACGGCCAGGGTGGCGAGCGTGACGATGAACGCCGGAATGCCTTCATAGGCAATAAAGAAGCCGTTGATGGCGCCAACGAATCCGCCGAGCAGCAGGCCGCCGAGGAGTACCACCGGCCACGGCAGCCCCCAGTTATTCAGAGCGATAGCGGAGAGTGCGCCGACCAGCGCCAGGGTGGAGCCTACCGACAGATCGATACCGCCGGTGGTAATGACCAGAGTCATAGCCGTCGCGACGATCAGCAGTGGGGCGCTCTGACGGATAATGTTGAGCCAGTTGGTGCCGGTGAGAAAGTTGCTGGTGATCAGCGAAAACACCACACAGCAGAAGACGAAAAAGAGCGCGATGCTGACCACGCCTGAGTGGTTATGCAGCAGGCGGCGCGGCAGCGAATGCTGGATCATGCGGGAGCTGCTTAAGTTCATGATACTCATCCTGTTACCTTAATGTGCTGCCGCAGAGCGGGCGGTGAATTTTTCGCCCACAATCAGGTTAACGATATCGCTCAGGCTGGTGTCGGACACCCGTCTGTCGGCGACGTTCGTACCCTCATACATCACCATGATCCGGTCGCAGACCAGGAACAGGTCCTGCAGGCGGTGGGTAATCAGAATCACGCTCACCCCGCGAGCGGAAACGCGGCGAATGAGCTCCAGAACCGCTTCAACTTCCGCGACGGCCAGCGCGGCGGTGGGTTCATCCATAATCAGCACTTTCGGGTCAAAGGCCGCGGCGCGGGCGATGGCTATAGCCTGGCGCTGGCCGCCGGAGAGATTTCGCACCAGCAGGTGAGTATCCGGAATGGAGATCCCGAGCCCTTTAAGCATCTCTCTGGCATCGGCGTGCATTTTGGCCTCGTCGAGAAAGGGGATGCCGAGGACCGATTTCATCGGCTCACGGCCCATAAACAGATTGCCCGCGACGTCGACCGTGTCGCAGAGCGACAGATCCTGGTAGACCATCTCGATATGGCAACGGCGCGAATCGGCCGGATTCGTAAACTGTTGCTGTTCACCGTCGATACGAATCGTGCCGCTGGAGGGGATCACCGCGCCAGAGAGCACTTTGGTCAGGGTGGATTTCCCCGCACCGTTATCGCCCACTAAGCCCAGCACTTCGCCCGGGGCCAGCTCAAGGTTGACTCCGCGCAATGAGCGTATCGACCCGTAGGTCTTGGTGATATTGATCATCTCTACCCTTGGCGGGGTAGTTTGTGGCTGCTGCATCTGATAACTCCCATCGCTGTGGCCGGGAAAATGTTCGCCATCCTGCGGGAGGGACTCTATCCGACACGGTTTACAATCTAGTAAACCGGTTTACCTGCGGAATAGAGCCCTCGCCAGTACAGTCAGGACAAACGCTATGTAAGATATTTGTTCGCCAGTAAGAACGTTGCAGCATCCGTGCCAGGGCAGGAACCACACAGCAGCCCTGTAACTTAACCTTATGTATTCAATACACTTAATTGAATAAAATCCGGTAAACCGGTTTACTGATTATAGTGAATAAATTGTTAATTGATCGTTTTTTGCGCCAAAAGCGGGCGCTTTTGCGCCATTTTGGAACGGGCTTAACAGATCTTGATCGAGTCGCGGCCAATCCATTCAACCGGCAGGCGGGTTTCCGCAGGGATATCCGGATTGTCGTTTAGCAGGCGCATCATGATGTTCACCGCGGTACGGCCCAGTTCGCGGGCGGGCTGACGGATAGTGGAGATCCGCGGCTGGGTAAAATCGGCGTAGTTGGCGTCATCGAAGCCGACTAACGAAAGCGCCTCCGGCGCCTGGAGCCCGCTGGCGCGCAAGCCATCGAGCAGGCCGAGCACCAGATAGTCGCTGGCCGCGAAGACGGCGGTGGGGCGAACCGGTTGGCTGAACAGGTACCGCAGCGCCTGCTGGCCAAACTCGCGCTGGTAGTCGCCATACATCACCCATTCGGGCGGCCAGCTCAGGCCCGCTTGCTCCATCGCGGTGCAAAAGCCCTGATAGCGCTCACGGACGCTCATCAGCTTGTCCGGGCCACCGACGAAAGCGATATGGCGATGCCCGGCGGCGATCAGTTTTTCGGTGGCGATCCGCCCGCCCTGGACGTTATCGGCAAACACTTTCGGTACCTTACTGCCGGGAATATCTTCATCCAGCAGGACAATGCGTTCGTGACGCTGGACTTCCTTGCGCAGCAGGCCATTATCGGGGCGGTTGGTGGTGAACAGCAGACCGTCGACCTGGCAGGTATCCAGCCAGCGAATGAACTGGCACTCTTTTTCCGGGTTGTTGCGGGTGATACACAGCACCAGGCTGTAGCCGCTGGCAGAAGCAGCCTCTTCGGCAGCGTCGGCCAGTTCGGCAAAGAAGGGGTTGGTAATATCGGGAAGCACCAGGCCAAGCGTTTCGCTGCCGCCTTTGCTAAGACGACGTGCCAGGCTATTGCCGCGATAGTCCAGTTCGCGAATGGCGGTTTCGATGCGGTCGATGGTGTCCTGCGGCAGCACAATACTGTTGTTCATATAGCGCGACAGGGTCGCCTTCGACAGCCCCGCCAGCTTTGCCACATCGGATAACAATACGCGTTTTATACTCATTTCCTGCGCCATTTCTGCCAGAATCGGCTATCTGTAACATAGTTAAGCGCGGTGGATACAGCAATTTCTCTGCGAACAATCACCAAAAATAAATGCTTGACAAATTTTAATCAGCAGAGAATTGTATAGGCAGTTTACCGCATCATCCGGGAAGTCATTCCCAACCCCGTTTAAGTTATTCCAGTCGCGCACCGACACGGACCGGTTGCCGGGATGACATTAAGCAGGTATCCGCCGAACGTTCAATGATTGTTCTGGCGATATAGACGATATTTGCCCGCCAAAAAAATAATCCTTCTGCGTTCGCATGCGGCGCGGAACTCTGCTGGCTATCAACTATTCCCGACGAGGATACTGATGATGTTATTTCACACCGGAAAACTGCGTTTCCTTGCTGTCGCCACGACCATGCTGGCATCAATGAGTTTTATTTCTGCCGCCAGCGCTGCCGGTCCGACTTATGCGCTGGTACAAATCAACCAACAGGCGCTGTTCTTTAATCTGATGAATAAAGGCGCACAGGATGCGGCCAAAGCCAGTGGCAAGGATTTAGTTATTTTTAACTCTAACGATAATCCCGTGGCGCAAAACGACGCGATAGAAAACTATATTCAGCAAGGCGTTAAAGGCATTCTGGTTGCTGCTATCGACGTTAACGGGATCATGCCAGCGGTTAAAGAAGCCGCCGCCGCAAACATTCCGGTGATTGCGATTGATGCCGTATTACCGGCCGGGCCACAGGCAGCTCAGGTCGGCGTTGATAATATTGAAGGCGGCAGAATTATTGGTCAATACTTCGTAGACTACGTGCAGAAAGAGATGGGCGGCCAGGCGCGACTGGGTATTGTCGGTGCGCTGAATTCGGCCATTCAGAACCAGCGGCAGAAAGGGTTCGAAGATACGCTGAAAAGCAATCCGAAGATTACTATCGCTAACGTGGTCGACGGGCAGAATGTGCAGGATAAAGCGATGACCGCGGCGGAAAACCTGATCACCGGTAATCCGGATCTGACAGCGATTTATGCCACCGGCGAACCCGCGCTGCTCGGCGCTATCGCCGCCGTGGAAAACCAGGGGCGGCAGAAGGATATTAAAGTCTTTGGCTGGGATCTGACGGCGAAGGCGATTTCCGGTATTGACGGCGGCTACGTCACCGCCGTACTGCAGCAGGACCCGGAAAAGATGGGCGCAGAAGCCCTGAATGCGCTGAACAGCATCACGTCGGGTAAAACCGTGCCGAAAACCATTCTGGTTCCGGCGACGGTGGTAACCAAAGCGAACGTCGATTCATACCGTCCACTGTTTAAGTAGGTCAGCGCGCGCCGCCCGTGGTTAACAGGGCGGCGAGCTCATGGCTGCCGGGAAACGCGCTGAGCGTTCCCCGGCGGCTAACGGTAATGGCGGCAGCGCGACTGGCGTGCGCCAGCGCCAGCGCATCCGGCGCGACGCCGCGCAGCAGGGCGGAAGCCAACATGACGGCGAGGAACGTGTCGCCCGCGCCGGTAGTATCAAGCGCCTCGGCGGGCACGGCGGGACAAAACTGACGCTGGCCCTCCTGGACCAGCCAGGCGCCTGCGGCACCCTGGGTAATCACTAAGGTTTTCACCCCGTATGGCTGGAGCAGCTCGGCCTCGGATTCATTGACCACAGCGATGTCGATGAGTGGCCACAGATGGCAAAAGTCAGGATTGACAGGTGAGGGGTTGAATACCGTCGTCATGCCGCGGCTTCTGGCGTACTGGAACAGCGCCCGCGTTTTATCGAGGGAGAAATTGCCCTGCTGTAGCAGAATATCGCCAGCGACGGCATCCGCCATATGCGGAATAATTTCATCCAGGCTGAATGTATCGGCCGCCGCCGTAGTGGTAATGATGGCGTTGTCGCCATCAGCGCTATTTAAAATAATCGAGGTATCGCTATGTTGATTGAAATGGCCGTCGGGTAGTAGCGTCAGTGGTTCATTTTTTATCTGCTGGCGGATCCACGCGCCGTTGCTGTCATTTCCCGTGGCGGCAATTAAACGCGTCTCTATTCCGCAGCGGGATAATATAATCGCCTGGTTCGCGCCTTTACCGCCGATATCCTGCGACACTTTAACGCCGTGAATGGAGGCTCCTTTTTTCGGTATATCCGGAATGGACCAGGTTTCATCTACGGTAATATTACCAGTAACGTAAACACGCATAGTGTTCCCTTAACAGGATGGATAAGATGGTTGCTATCTCAGCAGAAAAAACGAATGCAATACAAGCTATTTTTTCACGAAGCAAGGCTGTTATTGGTGTTATTCATTGCGACCCATTTCCTGGCTCGCCAAAATATCGAGGAAAATCAGTCTCGGATATTGTTGAACGTGCGCTTCGTGATGCTGAAAATTATATTTCAGGCGGTGTTCATGGTCTGATTATTGAAAACCATGGCGATATTCCTTTCTCTAAACCTGAGGATATCGGCCATGAAACCTCAGCGCTGATGGCGGTCATTACCGAGAAAGTTCGTGAACGTTTTGCTGTGCCGCTGGGCATTAACGTTCTGGCTAACGCGGCGATCCCGGCAATGGCGATCGCCCTGGCGGGAGGCGCCGATTTCGTCCGCGTCAACCAGTGGGCCAACGCCTATATCGCCAACGAAGGATTTATAGAAGGGGCGGCCGCTAAGGCGCTGCGCTACCGCAGTATGCTGCGCGCTGAACATATTCGCGTTTTTGCCGATAGCCACGTTAAGCACGGTAGCCATGCCATTGTCGCCGATCGTTCGATTCAGGAACTGACGCGCGATGTCGATTTCTTCGAGGCTGACGCGGTGATCGCCACCGGCCAGCGTACGGGCGATAGCGCCACGATGGCGGAAATTGACGAGATCCGCGCGGCGACGGAACTACCGCTCCTGGTGGGCTCCGGGGTGACACCGGCTAACGTGATGCAGATCCTCGGGCGGACTCAGGGGGTCATTGTGGCCAGTACAATGAAGGTCGATGGCGTCTGGTGGAACGATGTTGAGCTGGCCCGGGTGAAACATTTTATGTCGGTCGCGCAGGCCGCGCTGGAGGAAGCTTAATGGAAGCGTTTAGCGAACGCCTGCTGCGCGAACATCAACCGGCGTGGCAGGCGATGCAGCAGCACCCGTTTGTGACTGATATCGAACAGGATCGTCTGCCGACAGTCGTCTTCAACCGCTATCTGGTGTTTGAGGGCAACTTTGTCGCGACGGCGATCGCGATTTTTGCCCTCGGGGTCAGCAAAGCGCCGGGTATTCAACAGCAGCGCTGGCTGATTGGTGTGCTGAATGCCCTGGTTGATATACAGATCGCGTGGTTTGAACAGGTGTTGTCAGCGCGGCAGATCGATCCCGCTGAGTACCCGGATGATTTGCCCGGGGTACGGCGCTTTCGCGACTGTATGCTGCGGACCGCCCACGAGGGCAGCTATGAGCAGATTGTGACCCTGATGTTCGGTGCGGAATGGATGTACTATTTCTGGTGCCGACGGGCGAGCGAACATTATCAGAGCGATGCTGATTTACGACGCTGGGTGGAAATGCACGCGGAGGACGAATTTTATCAGCAGGCTCTCTGGCTAAAAAACGAACTCGACCGCTGCGCCATGGCGCTGAGTGAAGACGAAAAGCAGGCGTTATCGGCGCTTTACGGCGAGGTGCTGCAGTGGGAAATTGATTTCCATCACGCGGCGTACGAGGAGTAGCCGCGAGGTGGATCACAGGGGGCGCCGGACGCGGCGTCTCCTGAATACGGGTTATATCTCGACGTTCTGCGTCTTGTTGGCGAAACTTACCATTACCGTTAATGCCGATTCTTATTTCACATTTTTATCTTAATAAAGTCGGAGGGTTAATTTAGCTGCCTTCTGACTCTTTTGAGAGAAATTATAGAGGGCGAGCATTTATGTTATTTTATTCGGGCCTGTAGCTCGGGGCTCTCTTTTTTCTTTTCTTCCCACCTGAAGAAAAAGATATTTTCAGAAATAGATATAAATTATCCATCGTTACTCGACGGCGGCTCTCCCCCTACAATGGACTTTAATTGCCAGATATTTAACAAAAACCAGGCCAAGGAAAAGGGATGAAACGAAGCATTTATTCACAGAACAGTTTATTGCGCATCAGTCTGCTTTCCGCGCTAACGCTTACTGCCAGCTTCACCACTCACGCACAGGATAAACCTGTCGCGGGGGGTGTGCTGACGGTCGCTCTGGGCAGCGATACCCCGATTATTGACCCCTCTATTACCGCTTATTCCGTCACCGCTCTGGTTACGCGTAACGTGGTGGATTCTTTGGTCGGCCAGGCGGAAGATAACAGCTTTACACCATGGCTGGCGGAACGCTGGGAAATTAAAAACAATAACCGCGAATACACCTTCCATCTTCGCAAGGATGTGACTTTTAGTGATGGCACGAAACTGGATGCTGCGGCGGTAAAATATAACTTTGAACGCATACTCGATCCGAAAACCACCTCCAGTTACTCCAAATCGTTGTTGGGGCCGATTGACGCGATCACTACGCCAGATGAGTACACCGTGGTGATCCGCTATAAAACGCCTTTCGCACCGCTGCTGCAGGGGCTGAGCTTGCCGTATCTCGGTATTCAGTCACCGGCTTATCTGCAGAAAACGGCGAATACCAGCAATACCGTGGTCGGTTCCGGTCCCTTTATCCTCGAATCGTTTGTCAAAGGCAGCGGGAGTAAACTCAGCAAGCGCGCCGATTACAACTGGGGTCCGGGCTATGCCACCCATAAAGGCCCGGCATGGCTGGATAAGATCGAATTTAAGTACCTGCCGGAGTCAGCGGTACGTCTTGGCGCGCTGAATAGCGGGCAGGTACAGGTGATCGATGCCATTCCGCCGGTGAATTATGCGCAGGTAAAAAATAACCCGCAGCTGGATGTGATCACCAGGGAAAACCCCGGCGTTCCGCGCGTCCTTTATTTGAATAGCGACACAGGGATCTTCAGCGACCTGAAAGTGCGGCAGGCCTTCCAGAGCGCCATCGATCGCACTACTGCCGTTAAAGCCGCGTTCTTTGGCATCCTGAAACCTGCCGACAATATTCTTGGACCCGCTACGCTGGATTACGATCCGGCCATTGCCAGCCAGTGGGGGTTTGATCTGCAAAAAGCCCGCCGTCTTCTGGATGAAGCCGGCTGGCAGCAAACCGATAGCGAAGGCTACCGGGTCAAGGAGGGTAAACGCCTTACTGTGCAATTTACCTATTCTTCAAACGATGTCGAAGCCGCTGACGTGACGCTGTTCCAGGCAATTCAATACCAGGTAAAACAAGCCGGTTTTGAACTGAAACTCGATCCGGTGGATTCAGGCATTCTCAGCAGCCGCACGGCGGCTAACCAGTACGACATTATCTCGAACTATTTTGTTCGCCCGGAGCCGGACATCCTGCGTACCGTTTTCCATTCCAATTATATTCCGCCGAAGGGGAACAACTTCAGCCGCGTTAAAGCGCTGGATAGCCAACTGGAAACCGCTGTCGGTGCCAGCGAAGCCGAGCGTAAACGCATCTACTATGCCATCCAGCACCAGATTATCGATCAGGCCTGGGCGGTGCCAATTTACATCCCGGCATATCAGTTAGGGAAAGCCAAACAGGTGCAGGGCATTAGCTGGGCCACGAACGCGAAGCCGAATTTCTATGATGTCTGGATCCAACGCTAAGCTGCTGGCAGCAGGCAAGCGCCTGCTGACCATTTTCGCCGTGCTGTGGGGTGCGGCAACGCTGACCTTTGTTGCGGTAAAACTGATCCCCGGCGATCCTGTGGCAATTCTGATAGGCAGCGCCAACAGCGTTGTGGATGATAGTTTTCGCGAGACACTGACCCACCAGTTCGGCCTGGATAAGCCACTGTGGTGGCAATATTTGCGCTACTGTGGCGAGGCGCTGACGGGCAACCTTGGCGTGAGTTATCAGTATCGCCAGCCTGTTGTGCAGGTGATTAGCGCAGCGTTGAAAGAGACGGTGCCGCTGGCCGTCAGCGCCCTGGCGCTGGCACTGGTACTGGCGGTATTTAACGCATTACTGACAGCCGGACGTCATCCGCGTCTGCGGTCTCTGCTTGCCGGGTTGGAGCTGATGCTGCTTAGCACACCGGTGTACTGGATCGGCATCGTGTTGTTGAGCATTTTCAGTTTCAAACTGCAATGGTTTCCGGTGACCGGTAACGATGGCTGGATCGCCCTTGTGCTGCCGGTGGTGACGCTCAGCCTGCCGCTGGCTGCGACACTCAGCCAGGTGCTGCGTGATGGGCTGGAGGAGGCGCTTTCGCAGCCGTTCGCCATGACCGTGCGTACGCGAGGGGTGAGTGAAACTGCGCTGCGCTTACGGCATGCGTTGCGCCATGCCTCGCTGGCGGTGTCGACGCTGACGGGGACGCTGCTGGCCAGCGTATTAGGCGGCTCAATTCTGACCGAAACAGTATTTGGTCGGGCGGGGCTGGGGCAAATCACTCTCGGTGCGATTGAGAACCGAGACATGCCCCTGGTGCTGGGGGTGGTGATGTTCTCCGCGCTGTTGTTTGTGGTGATTAACCTGCTGATTGATACCCTTTATTTACTGATCGATCCCCGTCTACGTCTGCGAGGGCATGCTGATGAGTGATCTTTTACTGCGGGTGGCCCGCCGCGACGGGGGGCGCTATCGTAACCCGTGGCTGGCGCCGGGTACCAGCATTCCGTTGTTACTGGTGCTACTGCTCGTGGTGGAGGTGTTTTTTCCATCGCTATTCACGCCGTACACCCCCGAACAGATGGATTTCAGCGCGATTTTGCAGCCGCCGGACCTCAGACACTGGTTCGGTACTGACCAGTTGGGGCGTGATGTGTTTACCCGCGTGGTGTATGGCACCTCGCTGTCGCTGAGCATTGGGGTCGGCGCGACCCTGATTGCCAGCGCGGGCGGTATTGTGCTGGGGACACTGGCAGGTCTTGCGCCCAGGGCGGTACGGCAGTTACTCGTACGGCTACTGGACATTATGCTGGCGTTCCCCGATTTGCTGTTGGCGCTGCTGGCTATCACGGTGTTGGGGCGTGGGCCAGAGAATACCCTGCTGGCGGTCGGACTGGCCGGCATTGCTGGCTATGCCAGGCTGGTGCGCGCGCAAGTGTTGCAGGTCAGGTTATCGGGGTATGTGCAGCATGCGGTGGCGTTGGGAGAGCCGCCAATGGTGATTATTTTGCGCCATATTGTGCCCAATACGCTGCGCCCGCTGCTGGTACTGGCAACGGTGGGGATAGGGTATTCCATATTATCCGCCTCGGCCCTCAGTTTCCTTGGACTTGGGGTGACTCCGCCGACGGCGGAGTGGGGCGCATTGCTCTCTGAGGGACGTAATTTTCTCGATAGCGCCCCATGGGTCAGCCTGCTGCCCGCCAGCGTTGTCGCGCTGTCGGTGATTGCCATTACGCTGCTGGGCCGACGTGTTCAAACCCTTATTGCCAAAGGCGGGATCGCATGACTTCAGAGACCTTCCAGCAACCGCTGTTACAGGTGGCGCAACTGAGCGTCAGCTTCCCCTCGCCGCAGGGGCTGATTGAGGCGGTTAACGCCTTATCGTTTGACGTGCATGCCGGTGAAGTCCTGGCTTTGGTAGGCGAGTCCGGTTCGGGTAAATCCGTCACGGCCCGGACGCTAGTCGGGCTGGCGGGGGCAGGGGCGGCTGTTCGCGCCGAGTCCCTGATATTGCATGGGCACGATGGCCTGTCGCAGAATTTACTGGCGTGCGATGCCCGCCGTTGGCAGCAACTACGCGGGCGCGAAATTGGTTTTGTTTTGCAGGATGCACTGACCTCGCTTGACCCGCTGCGCCGGATTGGTCAGGAAGTCGCGGAGCCGTTGTTGACGCACCGCCTGGAACGGGGGGCGGCAGTTCGCGAACGCGTGGCGGAGCTGTTAACGCAAACCGGCATCCCCGATCCGCATAACCGGATGGCGCAGTACGCACATGAACTCTCCGGTGGCTTGCGCCAACGAGCGCTCATCGCGTCGGCGCTGGCGGCGGGGCCGCGATTACTCATTGCCGATGAACCTACTACCGCGCTGGACGCCACCGTACAAAAACAAGTTTTGAATGTATTCAGGGCCCTGGCGGATGCCGGGCATGGCGTGCTGCTGATCACCCATGATTTATCGGTGGTGGCGGATATTGCCGACCGTGTGGTGGTGATGCGGCAGGGCAAAGCAGTGGAGAGCGGCAAGGTGCGACAGGTGCTGCATGCGCCGCAACACCCTTATACCCGCCGTCTGCTGGCGGCCATTCCCTCTGCCGGTACGCGTGGGACGTGGTTAACAGGAAACGATCCGCTGGGTCAAACGGTAGTGCGGGAGAACATCAGTACTGACAGCACCACACCCGTGCTGGCTGCCGATAACGTATCACTGGCGTATGTTCTGCCGGATGGCCGTCGCTTGCAGGCCGTCAATCAGGTGACGTTAGAGGTCGCGCAGGGCGAAACGCTGGGCATTGTGGGCGAATCCGGTAGCGGGAAGACCACGCTAGGCAAACTGGCGCTGGCGCTGCAGGCACCGCAACAGGGCGAGATCCTTCTCGCTGGGCAACCATGGAGCAGGCTGACAGAACGTCAGCGGCAGCCGTTGCGGTCGCGTATCCAGACGATTGTGCAGGATCCGCTGGGTTCATTTAATCCGCAATATAACGTGGCGCAATTGCTGCAACAGCCTCTGCGCCTGCATACGACGCTCACAGCCGCGGACCGGTTGTCACGTGCGCAGGCGTTGCTGGCGCTGGTTGGTTTAAGTCCTGATCTGCTGACGCGACGTCCGGCCACGCTTTCCGGTGGGCAGCGGCAACGTATCGCCATCGCCCAGGCCCTGGCCTGCGAGCCGGATATTCTGATTTGCGACGAGCCGGTGTCGGCGCTGGATGTCACCACCCAGGCGCAAGTGTTGGATTTGCTGGTAGCGCTGCAACGCCGTTTGCATCTGTCAATGCTGTTTATCTCTCATGATCTGGGCGTGGTGCAGCATATGAGTCATCGTATTGCGGTGATGAAAGACGGCGAGGTAGTCGAAAGCGGCAGTGTGGATCAAATTTTTCGGGCGCCACGCCACCCGTGGACTCGACAATTGTTATCAGCTGTTGGGCAGACGCCGTTGCGATATAACTGAGCAGTAAACGTCAAACCAAAAAACTCCGCCGCATGAGCCGTCATCAGAATCTATCGATGCTGAATCTACGAGTAACTTATCCAGGAGAAAACCTAACAACTTAGCCACCACAATATGAGTGCGCATAATGTATATTATGTTAAATAGAATATCAGGACGCGTAACCCAACCATAGTTACAACTCTACCCCATGAAATTCATAGGCTCCATCTTGTCCTCCACCGGCTGCTTACTCGTTTGTATATGACTCGCGCTGTTTTCACTCACGGTACTCTGATGCCGACCGTGCACCACGTGTCCAACAACTTCCCGCGGAACAGCGATGGCGTTTTTCATAAACTCCTCCGGCACGCATATGGCGCTCTCGATCGTCGTTGGGTTCATTAGGCGAACGCCCGACGGCGACACGCTGACCGCACCCGGCTTTCCGGCGCGGTTAACATCAGGTCTCGCTTCTGGTTGCGTATCTGCCAGATAATGCTGACTCACTCAATTTTAACCGTTCCCGGCAAACCGCACGCCGCACTTTCTCCGCCCTAAAATGTCCAGGTAACTGCTGCTGTCAGTGCCGCCTCGTTACGTCGTAACACGATCGGGCTTTCATTAGCATGCTCCCCAAGCCAGGTATAGTCAGCACTCAAAACCGTGCCCCAGTGGGCATCAAACTGGTGGCTCCAGACCAGACTGTTGTCTATGCCATAAAATCCCCCCGGTGCTGAATAGCGGCTATAAGCTGAGCGCTGGCTCTGCTGCAAATTCACGCCATACCAGGTATTCAGGTAACGCTTGTCGCCAAACAGGGCCGCCGTTTGAATGGCGAACGTGTCCTGGCCAGTTTGTACGGGAATCAACGTGAAGGATGCCTGGTAGCTTACCCCCTGGCTGTCCGTTAAAGGCAGCGTCGCTTTACCTTCAACACTGAGCCAGGAAAAAGCCTGCCAGCCGACGGCAAGAGCTGTATTCAGGGAAACATCAATATCTCCCATCCCTTTCAAATTATTTGCCCCTGCCCGCCAGCTGGCGTTTTTATCCTTCCTTCCCAGATCGTACCCCAGCGTATGTTCGAAGTACCAGCCGCTGGTGTTTTGCAGGTCATACCCTACCCCTTTCTGCGAATCAATAAAGAAAGCGCCGTTACGACCCTGCAATACAGGAACCACCTGCCATACCTGCTTGTCTGAACCTGAATATCGCGGAGCGTAGCGCCCTCCCAGCCCGATAGTGAAAGAGCCGGAAGAGGCGTTATCATTTGCCTGTACGCAGGATGTGATGACCGTCAAAAGCGGTACGGTCATATACAGGGCTTTTTTTATCGCTATCATACTGTTCTCCTAACAGATGCCGGCTTCTCCTGAAGCAGGAGCTGCCACAAAATGTTGGCGCAGTATGCTTTGGCAAAATCAATGAATCGTCGGGATAGTGTTAAGAAACGGTCAAGGTGAATGGATGTTGTCCAGAAGAGTGCTGATTATTGAAGATGACGCCGATGCGGCTGGCGTGCTCGAAGCCTATTTACGCCGTGAAAATTACGATGTCGTCATTACCGGAGATGGGCTGTCCGGGCTGGATATGGCGCACCGGTGGAAACCCGATCTGATCCTGCTGGATGTGATGCTTCCGGGGCTTAACGGCACCGAAGTCCTGGCTGGCCTGCGTCGCAAAAATGATGTTCCGGTGATCATGGTCACCGCCATGGGCGATACTCCCGATCGTATTGGCGCCTTGCGCTATGGCGCCGATGATTATGTTGTTAAGCCTTACCATCCGGGAGAAGTTGTTGCTCGGGTACAGGCGGTACTGCGCCGTAGCAATAAAAAAGAAACAAAGGAAGAGATCCTTCGCTGGCAATCACTTGAAGTGGATGTCACGGCCATCGTGGCGAGTATTGTCGACGGGAACAACACACCGCGGACGTTAGACCTCACCCCAACCGAATTTTCACTACTGACCACGCTTATGCGCTCTCCTTCACGACCTTTTTCCCGCCAGCATTTACTGGAGCACTGTTTGCCGGAAAGTGAAGCCCTGGAGCGTGTGGTGGATACCCATATTTATAACCTGCGTAAAAAACTCGAAGCGGCGGGTATTTCCGGCGTGCTGGTTAACGTTCGCGGCGTAGGTTACCGGTTCAGACAACCATGACAAAAACCCGCTATTCCTCCCTGTGGCGCTGGATTTGCGCACGTATATTAGCGCTGGCCATCGGAAGCGTAATTGTCATAGCGACCTGTATGTGGCTACGTTATGCGGTGCAGAATTACTGGATCATGAGCAGAATGCCGGTATCGGTCCGACAAGAGTTTCTTGCGCTCAGCCAGAACCCGCAGGCGGACCCGGCGCGCTTCCATCAAATCGTCGATACCTGGTGGGGGTTGAGTTATTCAACACCCTCCATCGCCTCGGCAGACTGGGTCACCGTGGCGTTACTGGTCCTGGTCATGATCCCTTTTATTGTGGTGATGGGGTTGAGATATGCCAGGCCACTGGCGCTGCAGTTCAGCCGGTTGCGTGATGCGGCAAAGGACGTCGCCGAAGGGCAATTTGGCCGTCAGGCAGAGCTCATCAGGAATGCGCCGGCTGAAATGGTCAGCTTTGCCAGTGACTTTAATACCATGACGGGGAAACTGGCCCGCTATGAAAAAGAGTTACGTACCTCTCATGTGGCCATGGCGCATGAGCTTCGCTCCCCACTGACTGCCGCTATCGGACGTTTGCAGGGCATGCTGGATGGCGTGTTTGATGCCAGCCCGGAACAACTGGCCATGGTAATGAAACAGCTTCAGCACCTGAATCGCCTGACCGATGAACTTCATCTGCTCTCACTGTCTGATGCCGGGAATCTGGTTCTGGAAAACGAACCCTTTCGTCTGGATGAGCTGCTTAAGGAACGGGTGACATGGATCATGCCCCAGGCTGATGCACATCGTTTTACCATCAGGCTTCATCATTCTCAGGCGTGTCCTTTCAAAGGCGATACGTTCCGTATGGGCCAGGTGTTTACTATCCTTATGGAAAATGCCCTCCGTTACGGGCGTGATGGCGGCTTTCTTGATGTCACGCTGCACTACGCCAGCGGGCAATATTGCCTCGAATTTCGCGATGACGGCCCGGGGGTATCCTCCCGGTTCCTGCCGGAAATGTTCAACCGTTTTAGCCGGGAGGAGCAGTCGCGTGCCCGCCACTCCGGCGGCAGCGGTCTCGGTTTGTCGATTGCTCGCGCGATTTGTCAGGCCCATGGTGGCAGTATCAGCGCGTCGTTACCTGAAACCGGCGGACTCGCAGTCAGCATTTTGTTACCCTGGACGTCGTCTGAGATGGAAAATAGCCGCTCTTGATAATACCTTGACGAAACGTCGAATCTTTCTCGACTAAGCGCGCATTTAATAACGCCGTAACCTATATGGAGCGGCGTTATGTCAGATGAATTTTTACTCTCCCTCCGCCACAGTCTGCACCATTTGTACGACGTGGCGCGCACCCTTTCCTGGCTGCACTTTCTTCCCCTGACCATTCTTTCGGTGGTGATTTTTCTGTTGCCCGGATGCGGGGACAACCATGGTAATAAGACTGTTCCTGTTCGAACGGTACGCTACGTTGTCGTTGGCTCAGCGCAAACCCTTCCCGCCCTTGAAAGAACCGGAGAGATCCATGCGCACGATGAAACGATTCTTAGCTTTCGCACCGGCGGCCGGATAGTGACGCGTAGCGTCGATATTGGCGACCGGGTGAATGCAGGGCAACTGCTGGCCACGCTTGAAAATACAACCAGTCAGAATCAGCTCGATGGCGCACAGGCTGACTATGAAGGAGCCAAAGCCTCTGCTCAGGTTGCTGCACTTAACGTCAGCCGAATGCAAAAGCTTATGCCAACTGGCGCGATTGCCCGCACGCAGCTCGATAACGCCCGCGCGGACTGGCTTGTCGCCCGCGCGCGTTTAAAAAACAGCGAGTCCGCGTTACGTAATGCCCGGGAAAATCTTGGCTGGACGCGTCTGATTGCGCCGCAAAGCGGCATGATCACCGAAGTAAGCGCCTCTGCGGGGCAGGTTGTCAGTGGGGGGCAGTCGGTGTTGACGCTGGCGACCGGCGAAGCCCGCGATGTGGTGTTTGATATCGCGAAACCCGATGCGATCCCGCCACAGGAACAGGCTGGCTTGCGAGTGTCCCTCCTCAGCGACCCGTCGGTGCAAGCGTCCGCCGCGCTAAGAGATATCAGCCCGCAGGCCGATCCTCAGACCCGCACATGGCGCGTCAGGGCTACTCTGCAAAACCCGCCGCTGGCAATGGCGTTGGGCGCCAGCGTCACCGTCACGTTACCCGCAACCGGCCCGCATGGATACGCCCTTCCCGCTTCAGCGCTGAGCCGCGTCGGCGACAAACCGGCAGTTTATGTAATTAATCCGCAGTCGCAGGCACAGCTTCGCGTGGTGGTGCCAGCATACTATACCGCCACCTCGGTCATTATCTCCGGCGGCCTTGAACCAGGCGACCGGGTAATTACCGCCGGCGTGAGTAAATTACGCTCCGGCGAGCCGGTGATTGCCGGGGAGTGCGAATCATGAAACCAGTATTGAATGAGAAAGTTAACCTCTCCGCCTGGGCGCTAAATAATCAACAGATGGTCAGTTTTTTCATGCTACTGATCATTGCTATGGGCGCGTTCTGTTATGAGAAGCTGCCACGTAATGAAGATCCGGCGTTTACGATTAAAACGGCTGTCGTTTCCGCGCAATGGCCCGGGGCATCCGTAACGGATACCACCCGACTGCTGACCGATACGCTGGAAAAAAAGCTGCAGGAAACCCCCTGGCTTGATTATCTCGAAAGTGAATCCCGTGCCGGGAGAACCGTTATTTATGTCAATCTTCGTGACGATACCCCGCCGGAAAAGGTGCCGGATATCTGGTATCAGGTACGCAAGAAAATGCAGGACATTGCCCCGTCGTTGCCAGAAGGCGTTCAGGGCCCCGCCGTCGACGACGAGTTTGATGACACGTTCGGTACGATTTATGGCTTTATACCTGAGGGCTATACCCTGCGGGAGGTCCGGGACCAAGTTGAGACCATTCGCCGGGAACTCATGTCGTTACCGGATATCGGAAAAACCACTCTGCTGGGTGAGCAGCAGGAACAGATAGTCCTCTCTTTTTCTCCAGCGCGTCTGGCAGGTATGGGGCTGAACATCCAGCAGATAGCGGATGCCCTCAGAGCACAAAATGCGGTTGTCCCGGCAGGTATAATCCGCACCGGACAGGAAAATATGGCGATAAAGGTCAGCGGGGAGCTGACATCTGAAGCGAGCTTACGTGCCGTCACGCTGCATATTAACAATCGTTACCTTCCTCTGACGGATATTGCCACCGTTAGCCGGGAAAACGGCGAGCCTCCCCAACCGGTTTATCGGGTCAACGGCAAACCCGCCATCGGGCTGGCTATCTCGATGGCGCCGACGGGTAATATGCTGCGTTTCAGCGCCGCACTGAATGCAAAAATGCATGCCATCAGCGTCACGCTGCCGCACGGTATTGAGATGGTCAAGGTTGCCGATCAATCAGCGGTGGTCAGCGACGCCGTGAGCGGGTTTATCCGGGTGCTTATCGAAGCCATGGCGATCGTCCTGGCCGTTTCGTTTGTCTCACTGGGTTTACGAGCTGGACTGGTCGTGGCTGCGGCCATCCCCCTGGTTCTGGCCATGACCTTTACGGGAATGATGCTGGCAGGAATAGGTCTGCAGCGTATTTCTCTCGGCGCATTGATTATCGCGCTGGGCCTGCTGGTCGATGACGCCATGATCACCGTGGAAACCATGGTCTCTGGTCTGGAAGCCGGGGATTCCCGCCGGCAGGCGGCTACCCGGGCTTTTAAAACGACCGCATTTCCGATGCTGACGGGCACCCTTGTGATGATTGCCGGGTTTATTCCCGTGGGATTTGCTGCGTCCAGCGCTGGTGAATATTGCTTTTCCCTGTTTGCCGTGGTGCTCATCGCCCTGCTGTGCTCATGGGTTGTCGCGATCCTGTTTTCACCGTTAACCGGCACGTGGCTGTTATCTGACAACATCAGACAGAGGGCGAAAGGTCCTGGATGGATGGCCCGCGGATACCAGTGGCTACTGCGCAAGGCGTTGCGTCACCGCTTCGCCACCGTGTGTATTGCCCTCATTGTGCTTGGTCTGTCCGTATACGGAACAACCTTTATGCAGGGGGAGTTTTTCCCCGCCTCCGACAGGCCAGAATTGCTGGTAAGCCTGACGCTACCGGCAAATGCCTCGCAGTCGGAAACGCAAAATAGGGTTGAAAAGCTGGAGAAGGCCCTGGCAGGCAACCGCAACGTTGAGCGCTTTTCGACATACGTTGGGTCGGGAGCGATCCGTTTTTACCTGCCTATGGATGTGCTTCTGGCAAATGAAAATATCGCCCAGATGGTGGTGGTGGCTAAAGATCTTAAAGCGCGGGATCGTCTTCATCGACAGTTAAACAGGATACTGGCTACGCGCTTTAGCGACATCATCACGCGCGTATCGCCCCTGGAACTTGGGCCCCCGGTCGGGTGGCCAGTCAAATACCGGGTGAGTGGGCCTGACTATCTGAAGGTCAGGTCGATCGCGAATCGCCTGAGTGATGTCATTGGTCGGTCTCCCTCTTCCCGCGAGGTTAATCAGACGGCAGGCGAGCCGGAGAGAGTCATGACCCTCAAGGTCAATCAGACCGCCGCCCGGGCTGCGGGTGTGTCGTCAGAAAGTCTGGCCCGGATGCTCAATACCGTCTGGTCCGGCAGTATAGTCACGTCGGTTCGCGAAAATGACCGCCTTGTCGATGTAGTGCTCCGGGCCAGGGACAATGAGCGTCTTAACCTCGCCACCTTCTCTTCGCTGACTATTCAGGGGAATGACGGTAAACAAATCCCCCTCAGCGCCTTTGCCACACCAGTCTGGGGCGTGGATGATCCGGTGATCTGGCGTCGACAGCGTTTGCCTTTCATCACCGTGCAAACTGACCTCGCACCGGGACTTCGCGCCGAAGCAGTATCCGCAGCGTTGCGACCAGCGGTAGACAGGTTGCGCGCGGAACTGCCTGAAGGCTACAGCATTGAAGAAGGAGGCGCGGTTGCTGAATCGGAAAAAGGTAATAGTTCGGTCTATGCGGTTCTGCCGGTGACACTGGTCATCATGCTCTTGCTGTTGATGCTCCAGTTGCGCAACTATTCCCGTATGGCGTTGGCTATACTGATGGCCCCGTTTGGTTTACCGGGTATCGTACTGGCTATGTTACCTGGCGGAACACCGATGGGATTTGTCGCTCTGCTTGGCGTGATTGCGCTCGCTGGCATGATCATTCGTAACGCCGTCATACTAATTAGCGAGGTTGACAGCAATCTTGCTCAGGGGATGGCAAGCGATGCCGCCATTATTGCGGCCGCAGAGCATCGTGCGCGCCCCATCTGCCTGACTGCCTGTGCCGCCATTCTGGGGATGATCCCCATCTCCCATCAGGTATTCTGGGGACCGATGGCCTATGCGATTATTGGGGGGCTACTGATTGCCACGCTGGTTACACTGACCGTTTTACCTGCATCGTTAAGCCTGTTGTTACACCTGAGAATGACGTCCTCAGGCGAGACTTGTGAAAAATGAGTGGCGTGCCGTCGTATCCTCGTCTCAGGGGGGGCTGCCAGGTTATTCGCTGCAAGTCAAAGAACTTGCTCACCTGCTGCTGCAACGCCTGGGTAACAGGAAACCTAATAAAAAGTCAATCTCCCTGACCATGTTTATTTATACTCAGAAAACATGTCATTAAGAAAGGAAGCTACGCATTGAAATGGCTAACCTGGTTAAAACGTATCGTGTTGTCCCTGCTGCTGTTGATCGTTGGCGCTCTGGGACTACGCCTTTATGACATTCAGCGCGGGCCCGATCTGCAGCTTTGGCATACCTGGGTTCCGCATGAGATGGACGCGGATGAAATCGACAATGCTGACTGGAACGATTACATCAAAAAAGAGAATGCGCTCTTCAGTGAGGTAAAACGCCAGGTTACCGATAAGCTGGACGCTTCGCAGCAAACCGACCTGAATCGTTACTACAGTCACAGCCCTATCTATCCGGACTCGTTTCCCACCAACTGGAATCGGTCATACATCATGATGCCGGATGGTAAACCGCAAGGTGCCGTGGTGTTGCTGCATGGTCTGACGGATACGCCCTACAGCCTGCGGCATATCGCCGAAAATTACCGCCAACAGGGTTATGTCGCCATCGGTATCAGATTACCGGGCCATGGGACGGTTCCCGCCGGGCTGACCGACGTGGACTGGCAGGACTGGCTGGCCGCCACGCGCCTGGCGGTGAGAGAAGCGAAACGACTGACGGGTAAAGATGCGCCCCTGCATATCGTCGGATTTTCCAACGGCGGCGCGCTGGCAATGAAGTATTCGCTGGACACGCTGGATAATGCCGAACTGGCAAAACCCCAGCGGGTGATCCTGATTTCTCCGATGATCGGTATTACTAGCTTCGCGCGTTTTTCCGGCCTCGCGGGCTGGCCCGCGTTTCTTCCCGCCTTCTCGAAAGCCGCATGGTTAAACATCATGCCCGAATTTAATCCGTTTAAATATAACTCCTTCCCGACGAACGCCGCCCGGCAGTCCTTCCTGCTGACCAAAGCGCTGCAAAAGCAGATAGTGGCTGACGCGAGAAATCAGAAACTTAACAGCTTACCGCCGGTATTGACCTTTCAGTCCGTCATGGATTCAACGGTCAGTACGCGGGCGATCGTGACGGCGCTGTATAACCGCTTGCCGGATAATGGCAGTGAAATTGTCCTGTTCGATTTAAATCATGCGGTCAGGTTTAATTCATTATTACGCCGGACGTCTTACACCGCGCTGGCGCGGTTGCTGCCCGCAGCGCCGCGAGCTTATCAAACCACGATCATCACTAACGCCAATTCCGCCAGTACAGAGATGGAGATCCGAACAACACCTGCCAGGAAAACAGACACTACGGTGGAGAAGCTACAGGGACTGCATTATTTACCGGACGTGTATTCGCTTTCTCATGTCGCGCTTCCCTTCCCCTTGAGCGATTCGCTGTACGGACGCTATCCCCATCCGCTGAATCAATACGGGATCAGCCTCGGCACGTTTGCAGCTCGCGGCGAGCGTTCTGTGCTGGTAGTGGGCCTGGACTCGCTGATGCGCCAGTCTTCCAATCCGTTTTTTCCCTATATGATCAAGCGCATTGACGAAGGGATCGACACTCGCCCGGCTCTCTCCGGGAAATAACTCTTCTCTGGATAAGTGGCCACCACGGCCACTTTTTCCTGAGGATGCGGTACTACGCTTTCGCCGACGTCGACAGCCACTGATATATCGAGGACAAATCCTGCCCGGCATATCCTGCGTCCGCCGCCTGCTGCCACAGTTCGGCGATGTTATCCAGCCCCGGCATGGTGTGCGGCTCGGCCAGGGAAAGCGCCAGCCGGGCATCTTTCAGCGCATGCGCCAGCTGCATCTGCGGCACGAATTGCTCATTGGCGATGGCGTCCAGTTTGACTTTGACATACGGTGCGGCCAGCGGGCCGCCTTCCAGGGCGCTCCACAGCTGGTCGGGAGTAAAGCCCAGCGTCTTCGCCAGCTGAGCGCTTTCCGCGATGCCCTGCATCATCGAAATCAGCCAGGCATTGAGGACCAGCTTCATTTTCTGGCTGTTGCCCGCCTCACCAAACCACTGCGTCCCACGTGAGATAGCGGCAAATATCTGCTCCGCCGCGCCACATTTTTCACGCTCCCCGCTGGCGAGCACCAGGATCTGCGCCTTCTCCGCCGGGGCTTTGGTCCCTGAAACCGGAGCATCGACGAAGGTCATCGCCGGCTGAAGCTCCCGCAGCAAGGCGATAGCCTGCTGGGTCTCCGGCAGGCCAATGGTGCCCATCTGGCAATAGATCGCCTGCGGCTGACAGGCAGGCGCAATTTGCGCCAGTACCTCCAGGGTAGCCTGACCGTCGGCGAGCATACTGATGATCACCTCAGCATCGGCCACCGCCTGCTGCGGCGTGGCGTGCAGAGATAATCCCTGCGCCTGTAAATCCTCGCCGCGCGCTGGCGAACGGTTCCAGCCCGCGACGGTAAAGCCCTTCTTCAGTAGATTGCTGGCAAAAGCGTGTCCCATGGCGCCGAGTCCCAGCACCGCGACCTTTGGTAATGTACTCATCTTGTCTGTCCTGATTCGCGTATTAATAAATGGCGGACGTCTACTATCGCATCTCTGGCACGGAAGTCAGTAGCAATAACCGCCATAAAAAGTGACACTGTCACTACGTCATGGCCATGTTTATAGCGGCTCAGGGCTGGCGGAGCCACTCCAGCAAGCGGCGCATTGCTGGCGACAGGCGGTCGTCATCCTGATAGCACAGGCACAGCCGACGCAGCGCCCAGCGATCCTGCAATGTGATAACGGTGAACCGGTAGCGCAGCTGGTAGCGTTCGGCAATAACCCGCGGCAGGATCGCCCCGCCGGCACCGTGAGCCACCATCTCGCAAAGCCCTTCAAAATGGCTCATCCTGATGCGGACGTTCAGCGCCTGGCCGAGCCCGGCGGCCTGCTCTTCGATATGCTGCTGCAGCGCGCTGGTCTGATAGAGCGCGACCAGCTGCTCATGGATAATCGTCGCGAAAGCCACTTCGGCTGTTTCACTCAAGGCATGGGCCGGCGGCACGATCAGCACCAGGGGATCCTCCGCGACGGGCTCCAGACGTAACGGCCCGGGATCGACCGCATCGGACACCACCCCGGCCTGCGCTAAGCCCGCCAGAATGCTGCTGACAATATCCGCGCTGGTGCGCTCTTCGGTGTCGATCTGTATCCCAGGATGCGCAGCCATCCACGCGGCGAGTTTGCCCGGCAGAAAAGCCGACAGCGCCGAGGTATTAGCGAACAGGCGCAGCGTTCCCTGCTGACCGCGGGCGAAGGCGTGCATCGCCTGGCGCAGACGCCGCTGCTGCTCTAACAACGGACGAGCATGGCGCGCCAGCACCTCCCCGGCCTCGGTCGTTGTCACTCCCCGGGCATGACGGTGCAGCAGCGGCACACCGACCTCCGCCTCCATTTTGCGCAGCCTTTCGCTGGCGGAGGCCAGTGCCAGATGGGCCGCCGCCGCTCCGCCGGTAATGCTGCCGGTATCCACGATGGCGATAAACAGCCGCAGATCGGCGAGATCCAGTCGCATGACGCCCTCCTTCCCTTCGGTTTTACCGTAGCCTTTGGGCAACATACCGCATTGTCCCCCCCGCGACCAGCTGTTTCAATGCCCTTCTCTGAGCCGATAGGTGAGCCATGATGTTTGATCTCCACACTCTCTGTTTACTGCTGATTTTTATCGCCGCCGGGCTGGTCAAAGGGGTGACCGGTATGGGGCTGCCCACCGTGGCGATGGGCCTGCTTGGCCTGCTGATGCCGCCACCGGCCGCGGCGGCCTTGCTGGTGCTCCCCTCGCTGTTGACCAATCTCTGGCAGCTGCTGGCCGGCCCCGCGCTGGCGCAGATTGCGCGTCGCCTCTGGTTAATGATGACCGGGATGATTATCGGCACGCTGGCGGGATCGTCACTGCTCATCCATCTTAACCCGCGGTGGTCGGCGCTAGCGCTGGGCGCCGTGCTGATAGCTTATGCCGGATACGCGCTCCGTGGTCCGGCGGTGCAGGTTTCTGCACGCATGGAAAAGCGCCTGTCGCCGCTGATGGGCGGACTGACCGGAGTGATCACCGGGGCGACCGGGGTATTTGTTATTCCGGCGGTGCCCTGGCTGCAGGCGCTGGGCTTTCGTCGCGACGAGCTGGTCCAGGCCCTGGGATTGTCGTTCACCCTGTCCACTCTGGCGATGGCGGCCGGCCTCTCTCTGCACGCTGGCTGGCGCGCAGATTCGCTGCTGCTGTCGGCGCTGGCGCTGGCGCCCGCGCTGCTCGGCATGTGGCTGGGACAGCGGATCCGCTCGCGTCTCAGCCCGCAGCGCTTTCGTCAGGGCTTTCTGTTGTTCCTGCTGGCGCTGGGGCTGGAGCTTGTCCTCCGGGGGTTGCTGGCGGAATCATCCTAGCGGCGGGTAATGTGCTTCACATTGTATTTACTGGTGTTCTGGTAGATCTCTGAGAAATCAACGATCGCCCGGTTCTGGGCGTAGCTGACAGACTGCACCCGTAGCAGGAGGCTGTTAGGCGCCACCTGCAGCAGCTCCGCCTGCTCGCGGGTCGCCAGCACCGGGGTATAGCTGCGGTGGCTCTCAATAATGGTGATATGGCACTCTTTTTTGAAATAGTTGAACTTAGACTGCTCAAGGTTACCCACGCTGAGCCACGGAAAAGCGGCGTAGGGAATGTAGCTGTTCTCCACCAGGATCGGGACCTCATCAATCAGCCGCAGCCGCCTGACGTAGTAGACTTTTTCTCCCGGCTGGATCTTTAACTGCTGGGCAATGGCCGGCGGGGCGTCAAGCAAGGTGAACTCAATAACCTTATTGCGGTAGTTGGTGACCCCCACCACCTGCATCTGGTAGTTAAACCCCTCCAGCTCTCCGCCATGATAGTTACTTTTACGCACAATGCAGGTTCCGCTGCCGTGCCGCCGGGCGATCAGCTTTTCCTCCTCGAGTAGCGCCAGCGCTTTGCGCAGCGTCATCAGCGAGACCTGCAGCTCCGCAGCCAGCGCTTTTTCGCTGGGCAGCATATCGCCGACGGCATAGTCGTCGCTGTTGATGCGGGCCTTCAGTTCTGTGGCAATCTTTTTATAAATCACTTTTAGATGTCTCACCGAGAGGAGTGACGTCAAATGCAGCTGCATTTAATGCATTGTATTTATTCATAAAAATTAATTTTCACGCGCCATAAGCAGCGTTAACTCATCTATAAAAATGGCTATATTTATATATCTCTCCTGCAACAATATATATGACTTTCGTCACAGATGGCCTTTTTCCTGCTCGGGATCCCGGTGGTCTGCTCCTAGTCTGATAAGCCTATTGATCAGGTGATGACAGCGGGCGATGAAGACGAGAGGACAACCATGATTGGCGTGAAAAAGCTTCAGGACTTTTCCAAGGCGATGATCGGGCCGGTGCTGTATCTGCCGGCTATCGGCCTGTTGATCGCCCTGTTCAGCATGACCACCAACCGGCTGTGGGTGGATGAAAGCAGCGGAATCTATCTGTTGGGGAAATTCGTCTCCAGCATGCTCTGGGCGCTGATGAACAATCTCGGGTTTCTGTTCTGCCTCGGACTGGCCAGCGGTCTGGCGAAAACCCGCAAAGCCGAAGCCGCTTTCGTGGCGGCCATGACCTGGCTGGTCTATCTGGCGGCGAACAACAGCTGGCTGACCCTGACCCATCGTCTGGCGACCGGAGCCACCAACGCGCAACTATATGGCAGCGGACAAACCTATATCTTCGGTTTTCAGGTCATCGATATGGGCGTGTTCCTCGGTATTATCCTTGGCTGCGCCGTCGCCTTTGTTCACAATCGCGTGGTTGGCATTGAGTTTCGCGGCGCGCTGTCGATCTACGGCAACAGCAAGCTGGTGCTGATCGTGATGCTGCCGCTGGTGGGCCTGTTTGCTATCGCCACCGTCTATCTCTGGCCGGTGGTGGAGCTGGGTATCTCGGCGCTGACCGGCTTTATGAAATCCTTTGGCGCCATCGGGGTCTTCCTGTACGGCTTTCTCAACCGGTTCCTAATCCCCACCGGGCTGCATCATTTGATCTGGTCGCCGTTCGTCTTTACCTCTATCGGCGGTCAGTTGCTGATTGATGGCCAGACCGTCATTGGCGCCAAGCCTATTTTTCTCGCCGAAATCGCCCGTCATCCCGTTGACGCGCTCAGTGATTCCGCCCGGTTTTTGACCTATGGGATGGTGAAGATTTTCGGCACCGCCGGTATGGCGCTCGCTTTCTATCGCACGGCGAAACCGGAGAATAAACAGCGGCTCAAAGTCACGCTGATCCCCTTAATTGTCACCTCCGTGCTGGTGGGGATCACCGAACCTTTTGAGTTTCTCTTCATCTTCACCGCCCCGCTGCTGTGGCTTATCTACTCCCTGCTGGACGGTTTTTTCCAGATGCTGGCCTGGCTGCTTCACGTGCGGGTCTGCGCCACCAACGGTCTTATCGATTTTGTCGTCTATAACCTGCCCGCCGGCGCTAGCGTGACGCGCTGGCCGGTGTTTGTCGCCCTCGGGCTGCTGGAGACCGCCACCATGTACCTGGTCGGCACCTTCTGTATTACCCGCCTGCGAATGCTTACCCCGGGGCGCGAAGCCGCTGCCGATGCGGTGCGTCCCCCACAGACGGATCCGGCAAATGGCGAGTCTGACAAAGGCGCGATGGTGATTGCGGGGTTGGGCGGCAAAGAAAATGTTTGCGCGGTGGAAAACTGTTTTACCCGCCTGCGGGTCGATGTGCGCGACCCCGCACTCATCCAGCAGACGCTGTTAAAAGAGAGCGGCGGGAGCAGCGTGCTGATTAAAGGCAATCATGTTCAGGTGATCTACGGCCTGGGGGTTAACAAAATTCGAACGGCGGTCAACGCCAGTCTGGGTGTAACTGAATAACGAGGTGGTAAATGAAAGATAATTTTGTGGTCACGATTGCCGGCGGCGGTAGTACCTATACGCCGGGGATTGTCATGATGCTGCTGGAAAATATGGCGCGCTTTCCCCTGCGGGAGATCCGTCTGTACGATAACCATCACGAGCGTCAGAAGACCATCGGCGACGCCTGTGCCATTCTGGTGGCGGAACGCTTCCCGCAGGTAAAATTCAGCTATACCACCGATCCGCAGGCGGCCTTCACCGACGTGGATTTTGTGATGGCGCATATTCGCGTTGGCCTGTATGAGATGCGGGAAAAGGATGAAAAAATCCCGCTGAAATATGGCGTGCCGGGTCAGGAAACCTGTGGGCCGGGAGGGATCGCCTACGGTATGCGCTCGATTGCCGGCGTGCTGGAGCTGGTCGATTATATGCAGCAGTACGCCCCGGGGGCGTGGATGCTTAACTACTCCAACCCGGCGGCCATCGTCGCGGAAGCGACCCGTCGCCTGCGGCCCGACGCGCGCATCATCAACATCTGCGATATGCCGGTGGCCATCGAGGGGCTGTTTGCCGATATCCTCGGTCTGCCGTCGCGTAAGGCGCTGAACGTCCGCTACTATGGCCTCAATCATTTTGGCTGGTGGACCAGCATCACCGATAAAGCCGGTAACGATCTGATGCCTGCGCTCAAGCGTCACGTGGCGGAGCAGGGTTACAGTAGCCCAAAAGAAGATTTTCAGCATAAAGCGCCGAGCTGGATCGAAACCTTTAAAAAAGTGAAGGATGTGTTTGCCCTCGATCCCCTGACGTTGCCTAACACTTATCTGAAATACTACCTCTATCCTGACTACGAGGTAGCCCACTCTGACCCGGACTTTACGCGGGCCAACGAAGTGATGGCCGGACGTGAAAAAGAGGTCTTCGATATGGCCCGGGAGATCACTCGTCGCGGCACCGCGGAAGGCGCGCATTTCCATGCCGGGGCCCATGCCACTTTCATCGTCGACCTCGCCTGCGCCATCGCCTTTAACACCCAGGAGCGGATGCTGTTGATCGTGGAAAACAACGGGGCGATCGCCAACTTTGACGAGACGGCGATGGTGGAAGTCCCCTGCCTGGTGGGCGTCAACGGCCCGGAACCGCTGTCGATGGGAAAAATCCCTTCGTTCCAGAAAGGGCTGATGGAGCAGCAGGTGGCGGTGGAGAAGCTGGTCGTTGACGCCTGGATTGAGAAAAGCTACCAGAAACTGTGGCAGGCCATCACCCTGTCAAAAACGGTGCCCAGCGCCGCGGTGGCGAAAGCGATTCTCGATGAGCTGATCGTCGCCAACGAAGGTTACTGGCCCGCGCTGCACTGATTTTTTGCCACAACCCTGCCGTGAGTGCCCCTCTCGGCAGGGTTATCGCCGGCATCCATCCCGCGATACCTCCTTCCATAGCCTCCCTCAGCGCCAACGCGTCAATGGCCTGCGCGACGCCAGCCAGACTGACATCACAGCATCGCCAGCCACTATTTTCCCTGAACAGAGTAATGAAATATAAATTCTATTCTTCGATATTATGGCGTAAAAATGTGATCTGCGTTGTATTCTTTGAGTTACATTAACCCACTGAAAACAACATCATTATTACTAACTCGCAAATTTAACCCGGATTTCATAGGGATATAGCGCCGCATGCCATTGTGATTCGCTTCATGCATTTACCTTCCTGCAACACCAGTTTGAAATTAAATTTTCATAATGTGATCTTGTAGCATGCTCATTCCATTTCTTTGTGCCATATTCTTAGCACGGTAAATCGCCGGAACGACAGCAACGTGCCACACCAGGGCGCTGTCCTGCGTCCAACGTCGACGCTGCCGACGCACTGAAGACCGCTAACCCGAAAAGGAGAACGGATATCGACGACATCCATGCCAACACCAAGCCGTAAACCTCTTTGACCGCCATTGCTTAGCGTACCCTGCCTTGTGCTGAGCAATTACACAAAGAAGAAAATCATTTAATTCAGTTAGATACGACAACACAGGCGTGATAAATCCTGACTGGGGAGATGTATTTTAATCTTGTGTCGTTCAACAAAATAAAGGGACTACCATGTCATTTATAACAAACCTGAACCAGCAACAGAGAAAACGACTTCATCAGATCACCTTAGTGGCCACCTTCGGCGGCCTGCTTTTCGGTTACGACACCGGCGTTATCAACGGCGCCTTTTCCTCACTGAAGCAGTACATGGCGCTGACCCCGACCACCGAAGGGCTGGTAATGAGTGTCCTGCTGATCGGCGCCGCGCTGGGCAGCGTGTTTGGCGGTAAGTTCGCCGACTACTTCGGCCGGCGCAAATACTTGCTCTTCCTCTCCTTTGTTTTTCTTATCGGCGCCCTGCTTTCCGCCGCGGCTCCCGATATCACTACCCTGCTGATTGCCCGCGCCCTGCTGGGCTACGCCGTCGGCGGCGCCTCGGTCACCGCCCCCACCTTTATTTCTGAAGTGGCGCCCACCGAGATGCGCGGTAAGCTGACCGGCCTGAATGAAGTCGCCATCGTTATCGGCCAGCTGGCGGCGTTTGCCATTAACGCGATCATTGGCATCATCTGGGGCCATCTGCCGGACGTCTGGCGCTATATGCTGCTGGTGCAGGCGATCCCCGCTATCTGCCTGTTTGTTGGCATGTGGCGCGCGCCGGAAAGTCCGCGCTGGCTGATTAGCAAAAACCGCCACGAGGAAGCGCTGCATATTCTCAAACAGATCCGCCCGGCGGAACGCGCGCAGAAAGAATTCGACGACATCTCCACCCTGATCAAAATTGAAGCCGGCAATAAGTACAGCACCCAGAACACCTTCACCACTATCCTCAAAACGCCATGGATCCTCAAAATTTTGCTGGTGGGCATTACCTGGGCCGCGCTGCAGCAAACCACCGGGGTGAACGTGATTATGTATTACGGCACGGAAATCCTGAGTGCCGCCGGCTTCTCAGAGCGTACCTCGCTGATCTGTAACGTGCTGAACGGCGTCTTCTCCGTCGGCGGTATGCTGATTGGCGTGCTGTTTCTCGTCGATCGTTTTAAGCGTAAGACGATCATTATCTACGGCTTCGCCATTATGGCCACGCTGCACCTGATTATCGCCGCGGTCGACTACACCCTGGTGGGCGACCTCAAAGCCACCGCTATCTGGCTGCTGGGCGCGCTGTTCGTCGGCGTGATGCAGGGTTCGATGGGCTTTATCACCTGGGTGGTATTAGCCGAGCTGTTCCCGCTGAAATTCCGCGGATTGTCGATGGGGATCTCGGTATTTTTCATGTGGATCATGAACGCGGTGGTCAGCTACCTGTTCCCGCTGCTGCAGGCGAAACTGGGCCTTGGGCCGGTCTTCTTTATCTTCGCGGCCATCAACTATTTGGCGATTCTGTTCGTGGTGTTCGCCCTGCCGGAGACCTCCAATAAATCGCTGGAGCAGTTAGAAGCGGAGCTGTCAGCGAATCATGAGGATAAAAAATCTACTCGTCTCACCAGGGAGGTTGGCTATGATCGATAACATCACGCTGGATAATCTGCACATCGGCTGCAAGGCCAGTAATAAAGCGGAAGTCATCGCCATGATTGGCGCAGAGTGTAAAGCCAAAGGCTATGTCAATCAGGAGTGCGTTCACTTTCTGCTGGAGCGTGAACATCAGGTTTCCACTTTTTTGGGCAATGGCATCACCCTGCCGCATCTGCCGAAATCAGCGACGGATATCATTCTTAAAACCGGGATTGAGATCTATCAGTTTCCTGATGGCGTTATCTGGGATCGCGGCAACGTGATGTTTATAGCCATTGGCGTGATTGCGAAAGAGAAAGAGCATATTGACGTGCTCAAAGAAATAGCCTCGATATTCAGCGATGAGCTGATCGCGAATGCGTTGTCATTAATCTCCGACAAAAATGACTTCCTGAAGATCCTCCAGCATAACGCGCTACCGCGTTAAGTGCGCCACCGGCCGGGGCTCTGCCCCCGGCCATTACCTTATTGTATTGGTCTCGCAGAAATCAAGCATTACGAAAAATCTAATTTTCTCCGTTATCACGTCACTCACAATAATAACCGGGGAAATTAACGCATATCGAATGGCTATCAACTCTATTTATTATGCGACAGCTCTTATTCAATATGGAAAAATGACCAATAAAAACAGCATTTTAACCATTAAAAGGCTTTGCATCCTTTGCTTTGCTGTTCAGGCCGTGAGTGCCGTGCGCCAGTGATTCCTGCGCTATCCCATTAGTTTTGATTTATATCAATACCGCTTCCAGCGTTAAAATGCATTTTACAGCGCGATTATTTTGTAAAGGTGTATACGACATTGGTTTTACGATTTGGATATTTATTTAGCCGGCCCGCAAGCCTGTGGGGATGGCTGATGTGTAACGCGCTTAATGGTATCGCGATCGTCCTCTGCTTTCGCGGGATAAGCATCGTGACAGGCTATCGTCAGGCGGTCTGGCAGGTCATCATCACGCTGGCTATTATTATATCGACCTGGTATAGCGCTAATTATTTCGCCGCCCTGGAAGCGCGACGCGACAGACGACGCTTTTTGCTGCTGGCCTGGGTGGTGATGACCATTCTGCTGAATTTCATTCACCTCAGCGGCGCTGAATACCGTTATTAAAGGAGCATGCCCATGACGCTGGCAATGCTGTTGGTGCTTATCAATCACCATAAAGGTCTGACTATCTTATTGATTGTCATTATTGCGCTGCTGTTTATGGCGCTTACCCCGCTGGTCAAAAAACTGCTTAGCACCCTTCACGATCGGTCCTGACTTTTCTCTCACGGCCGCCGACAGGCGGCCATCTCTCCTCCTGTTAGACTGATTCCGCCACCAGCCTTAGCGGCATGCAGCCTGCTACAGCGCGCATGAAAAGAAATGAGAACCATTATCAATGAAGCTATGCTAACGTGTCAGCCCAGGCAAAACGCCAGATGACAGAAAATGGGGGACAGACGAGGTGAAGCAGGATTCAGGGATCATTACAGCGCGGCAGGCGCACGGATTGCTGACGCTGGCGATAGGCGCCGCGCTCTTCTACAGCAGCGGCAGTTTCGCCCGGCCGGATCTGCAGCCGCTGGGGCCGAATATTGCGGACAAAGGGTCAGCTTTCTACCATTTTACCCAGCGCCAGTACGACTCTGCCGATGGCGAACGCCATTACCGGGTGTGGACCGCGGTGCCGGATAAAGCGCCGCCGGCCGCCGGTTATCCGGTGCTGTATATGCTGGACGGCAACGCGGTGATGGATAAACTCAACGACGCGTTTCTGCAACAGCTCTCCGCTGGTTCCCCGCCGGTCATCGTCGCTATTGGTTACCAGACGGCGCTGCCCTTCGATACCGCAGCCCGGGCCTGGGATTACACTCCGCCGCTTAAGACGCATCAACCTCGCGCCGGAAAATCCGCGCTGCCGCCGCGAAAAACCGGGGGTAATGACCTGTTTCGCCAGCTGCTGAGCGAAACGATGGTTCCGCAAGCAGAAGCTAAGCTGAAAATCGATCCCCGCCAGCGCGCTATTTGGGGTCACTCCTATGGCGGACTGTTTGTACTCGACGCGTGGCGTAAGAGCGACCTGTTCCATATCTTTTATTCCACCAGCCCGTCGCTCGGCCAGGCACTCGAGTCTCCGCTTAAAGACAGCAAAAACATCGATGCCGCGGCTTTCGTCGGGAAATCGCTGTATCTGCTGGAGGGGGATGGCAAAGCCCCTGGAGAGCCGTCCGGGCACGTGGCTTCCCTGGCGGTTTTGCGTCAGACCCAACAGCAACTGGCGGACAACGGCTTGCGGGTGGCCTTCTGGCGCTACCCTGGGCTGACCCATGGTCAGATGTTCGAGGTCTCCCTGCGCTCCGCGCTGCTGCACCTTTCCGGGCAGGCAGCGCTTGCGCATCAGTGATGACCTTGCGCCCACCAGCGGACGGCGGGCGATTCAGCGCTGATCGGGCAGGTGTTTAATATCGACCGGCTCGCCGAACAGGAACCCCTGCATTTCGTCACATCCCTCCTCTTCGAGGATCTGCAGTTGTCCTGCGGTTTCCACGCCCTCGGCGATAAGCGGCGTATTGATCGAGTTGCCCAGCGAAATAATGGCCCGCACGAATGAGCGGACCTGGGGATTGCTCTCCACATCCAGCATAAAGCTGCGGTCGAGCTTGATGACGTCGAAATGAAAATCGCGCAGCATGCTCAGGGAGGAGTAGCCGGTGCCGAAATCATCCAGTGCGATACTGATCCCCATCTTTTGCAGATGATGCAGGACGCTGAATGCCAGCTGCTTGTTCACGATAAACGCCGTCTCGGTGACCTCAAACTCCAGCAGGCTGACCGGATAGGCGGTACGCATCAGGATCTCGCGGACTTTTTCGATAAAGCTACGATGACGCAGCTGCACCGGCGAGATATTGACCGAAATTTTTCTGTTGAGACCCTTTTCCAGCGCTTCGTTACACACCTGCTCCAGCACCCAGTAGCCTAACGGCACGATGGCGCCGCTCTCTTCGGCAATGGGAATAAACACGTCCGGCGGAATAGCGCCCAGCTGAGGATGCTGCCAGCGCAACAGCGCTTCATAACCGGTGATGCGACGATCTTTAATATTGCGGATCGCCTGATAGTGAAGCGAAAACTCCCCCGCCTGAATACCGCGGCGGATGTCGGCGGCCATCATATTCCGCTGCCGCGTCTTGTCGTCCATCTCGCGTTCGTACCAGCAAATTTTGTGGTCGAGACTGCTCTTTGCCCGATACATGGCCAGATCGGAATTGCTCAGAACCGTATTAATATCCGTCCCGTCCTCCGGGTAGACGGAGATACCCATGCTGGCGGAAAGGATCACTTCCGTCGCGGCAAACGTCTGCTTACCGCTGAAGCAGTGCCAGAGACGGGCGGCAAAGGCGTCCACCTCGCTTTCATCGGCAAAAGGTTTGACGGCCACAAACTCATCGCCACCGAAGCGGGCGACCATCTCCTCCTTCTGCAGCGTTTTGAGTACGGCGCCTGCCACGCGCTGCAGCAGTTGATCGCCAATAAGATGGCCCTGCAGATCGTTAATCTCTTTAAACTTATCTAAATCGATGGTGAAAACGGCAAAGCGGCGGGCGTCATTCCCGGTGATTAGCTTTTCCACCCGCTCAAAGAACTCCACCCGATTGGGTAAACCGGTCAGCGCATCGTAACGCGCCATCCACGCGATGCGGTCATTGATCGCCTTCTGTTCGCTGATGTCGCGGGTAATTTTGGCAAAGCCCAGCAGGTTATTTTGCTCATCGCGGATGGCATTGATCATGACATGCGCCCAGAACCGGGAGCCATCTTTACGATACCGCCAGCCTTCGCCTTCGAACTGCCCGCTACGCAGGGCAATTTGCAGATTATTCGCCGGCACCCTGGAGAGTTGTTCGGCTTCGCTATAGAAGAGACCGAAGTAGCGACCGATGATCTCATCGCTCAGGTACCCTTTTGCCCGGCGGGCGCCCTCATTCCAGCTAATGACCGTCCCGTCGGCGCTCAGCATATAGATGGCATAATCTTTAACACTTTCAATAAAGTGGCGATAGGCAATGTCCGTCAGGTGATCGTTACTCATGGTACAGCGCTCTCTGTGGCTCGGTCGTGGCAAAACGCATTAGATATAACAGAATCACGCCCATAATGAATACAAGGTTAAGGTGTTTTATGGTCGCCTTTCCGGCCCGGACAACCGCCGATCGCGCGGCGGACACTCCTGTTAAGCGTAGTGGACCAGGCCATCTTCGGGGGGATAACCTCGGCGATTTTCGCACTTAGGTCGCCCACTAATAGTTACTTTTATTGATTAAAAAGTTTGATTGAAAGAATAAATAAAAAGAGTAATGTTAATAATACTTTCTATGGAGGTTAAATATGTTGCGTGATTATTTAAAAGTGGAAAAAGAAGATCGGCTGGTTGAACAACAGAGTCGTCATGACAATAGTCAGCATTATTCTTCGGTAACTGAATGGGTTATTTTAAGTAAAGATGGCCAGCGTAAAGGCCGGGTATCCCTGTTTGACCGCTTCACCACCCGCCGCTCCTGGAGCGACAGCTTCCGCATTACGCAGTTCGATAATGCGGGTAAAGTGGTGGTGGATAAACTCACTGACGCGCTGTAAATTCCCCGGATTCCCGGCCTGACGGGAGAATATTCATACGCAAAATTAACACCTGCATAAAATATATTGATGCGTCGTCATCATGTTATTTTCATTCCGCATACCGATAACCTAATGGGTAATTTTCGCCATGGTGAGCCGCGCGAATTTTTAACCTGAAAAAATACGGTAAATAAGCCCGCTGGTCGGGCTTTTTTGCATGACGCTCGTCACCCACGCCACAAAATGCCAAGGATATCCCGCGCTGGTTTGTATACGATACATCTACGAATCATATATGGTCTGTTTCTATGGGAATCGTCAAAATCTCCGATCTGCTGCACGATGACATTCGTGATGCCAGCAAAGCCATGTCCCGCTCCGTTAATGCCCAGGCGGAATACTGGATCCGCCTGGGCATGATGAGCGAACTCTACCCCGAGCTTAACCACCAGCAGATCAAACTGCTGATGCTGAAATCCGGCTCTGACCGTCTGCTGGAGGTGATCAATGCCATCAATAATCATTAAAACCGCCGATGAGCTCGCGCGCCAGCGCCATGCCGGCCAGCTGCTGGCATCGGTGTTTGACATGCTGGATACCTTTATCGTCCCCGGCGTGACGACGATGGAAATCAACGATCGAGTGGAAGATTTTATCGTCAACCAGCTGCACGCCCGCCCGGCCAGCAAGGGGCAATACGACTTTCCCTATGTGTTGAACACCTCAATTAACGATGTGGTCTGCCATGGGATCCCGAAGGCGACCGAGCATCTGCGCTCCGGGATGATCGTTAACGTCGATATCACCCTCGAGAAAGCGGGCATGATCGCTGACTCCAGTAAGATGTACCTGATAGGCGACGTTTCCCCTCTGGCTCGCCGGCTGGTAAAGACCACCTATGAAGCGATGTGGAAAGGCATTGAGGTGGTGAAACCCGGCGCGACGCTGGGCGACATCGGCCATGCCATTCAGCGCTGGGTCGAGGACCATGGCTACAGCGTGGTCAGAGAATACTGCGGTCACGGCGTCGGTCAGGAAATGCATGAAGAGCCGCAGGTGCTGCACTACGGCAGGCCCGGTGAAGGCGCGGTGCTGCGGGAAGGCATGGTATTCACTATTGAACCGATGGTGAACCAGGGCGACAGTCGTATCAAGACCAAAAAGGATGGCTGGACGGTGGTCACCCGCGATAAAAAACTCTCCGCGCAGTGGGAACACACAGTGGCCGTCACCGCCAACGGATTTGAGGTGCTGACGCTACGCGACGACGAGCAGTCGCGGATCCGCTAAGTTTTCTTCTCCCGGTATATCGGCATAGCCGACATTTCTCGCTGGCGAGTACCGCCCTTCGTCAGCGCACTTTATCCCCTGGCCTCTATTGCCCCCCGCGTTCTCCACACCGCGCCGGGTGTGTCTGCTTTACTCCTTATAAAGTTAATCATAAAACGATAAAAATTTATTGTAAAACGATAAACACCAGGCTAACCTGCGCTCACTTTAACACCAGGGAGAAACGGTATTCCCTCACCTGGATGTCGTACCGCGTTAAGGAGAAAACATGCGCTGGAACAGCTATCGCCGGGACAGACAGATCATTGCCGCCGTGCTGGTTTTTACCGTCATCGTGGCGGCGGGGATCGCCCTGCAGCCCGGCTTTCATCCCCCCAGCTCCCGGACGACGGGGGATAAACAGCTGGTCTCGATATTAACGCCCTTGCTCAATGGCGCCCGCGGACAGGTCGCCGCAGCGCTGATTACCCCTCAGGGGGTGCGCTACGGCCTGTGGGGGAGCGAGTATACGACGCAGTATGAGATCGCCAGCCTGAGCAAAACCATGACCGCCAGCCTGCTGCTGGAGGCTATTCGCCGCGGCGAAGTCACCGCGCAGACGCCGGTGTCGGCGCTGGTCCCGGAGATTGTCAGCCCGGTGCGGGACGTTACCCTGGAGCAACTGGTTTCTCACCGTTCAGGACTGCCACCGCTCACCGCGTCGGTTGGGCAGCGGCTGGCTATTCTGAGCGACATTGCCCGGCGGCAGAATCCCTGGCGCTACGATCGACCCGCGCTGATCGCGATGATGAACCAGGCCACTCTGCAGCCGACGAAATGGTTTGATTATTCCAACGCCGGGTTTGCCCTGCTCGGACTGGCGCTGGAGCGGGCGTCTCATCGCGATTTTGCCACACTGATGGCGCAACGGGTCTTTGCCCCCGCCGGAATGCAGGACGCGGAAGTGGCCCGGCACAATACTCCAGCCTCGCCGACGTTTACCGTGGGCTGGTCAGCCTCTGGTTTCCCTCAGCAGCCATGGGTGATGGACGCCTTCGCCCCCGCCGGCGGCGTACGCGCCACGATTGTCGATATGGCGAAATATGCCCAGGCGCTGCTGGCAGGAAACCTGGCGGGCAGTGAAGGCATGCCCCCCCTGTTCGCCACCGATGATCCCGATTCCCGGGTGGGTTATGCCTGGTTCACTACCCGCGTCCGCGGACGGGAGATCGTCTGGCATGACGGGCAGAGTGGCGGCTTTGCGGCAATGATGGCCTTCGACCGACAGCGACAGACCGCGGTAGTGATCCTCTCCGATACCGCCTGGCCGGTGATCGGGCCTGCCATCAAGCTCTTACTGGCTGCCACCCCTGATGAACAGGAGGCGCGTAATGAACGGAATTGACATCCTCTGGGCGCTTTTAACGCTGTTGTCGGTGATCCTGTTCATTTCCGGCGACTGGCTGGCGCAGCGAAAAATACGCCTGCTCAATTATGTTTTGCTGGTGACCGGGGTTATTTATCTCGCCGAGGTTTTCCAGACTCTGCAGAATCTCGGCAAAATGGGCTACCTGTTTCGGATGCTGACCTGGACCATCCAGGCATCGTTCATCACCCTCAGCCTGTACCGCGTCTGGACCCGTCCGTGGTTTGCCAGCCGTCGACGCGGCGTCCGGGCGATGAGCGTTGTCTTCGCCGTGGCCCTTATGTCATGCTTGACGCGGCTGGTGCTTTAATTATTCTCATCAATCAGGAAGGTAAATTGTGAAGCAATCCAGAACCCGGCTGAGTCTGGCTATTATTAGCGGCATACTGCCCCTCTTTTTTATGCTCGCCCTGATCGTGCCGCTGTGGATTTTCTTTACCGGCGAACGATATTTTCTTTCCACCCTTCTGCACTTTGCTGAAGTGCCGTTAACCGACAACCCGGCCCAGGCGCCGGGGATGGCGAGACGTTTGTTGCTGCTGGCCCTGCTGTATCTTCCGGCCGGGCTGTTCGCGTTCGCTATCTGGCAGGGCATGAAGGTAACCCGTAGCGTCCGCCAGCGCAGCGTGCTCAGCCTCTCCCTGGCGCACAGCGTTCGTTACATCGCTCTGGCCATGGTGGGCATGGGGATCCTGTTGCCGGTGTGCCGCTTTCTGATCCCGCTGCTCGCCTGGTGGCCGCAGCCTTATTACCAGGTGGTGTTTCTGCTCAGCGACGGGGTGCTGCTTCTGACAGGAAGCTTGCTGTTTGTGACATTTCACGCCATGCTCCACGGGATCCGTGCGGAAGAAGAGAATAAGGAGTTTATTTAACGATGGCTGTGGTGGTGAATCTGGACAAACTGCTGGTGGAAAAAAAGATGACGTCCAGGGCGCTGGCGGCCTTTGTTGGCATTACCGAACAGAATTTGTCGCTGCTCAAGTCGGGAAAAGTCAAAGGCATCCGCTTTGATACCCTGTCGCGCATCTGCGAGGCGCTCGAGTGTCAGCCTGGCGATATTCTGGCGTGGGAGCCCGACTGACCTCTCCCACCTGATGTCAACAGTCCTATCAAGGAATTGCTCTGGCCGGCGAATCGTAAGAGAATAGCGCCTACACGCGACGATCTGATTACACGGGAGTTCATCATCAGCCATTCTCGTCGATTCCCCCTAGCCAGCAAAGTGGCGCTGGCAGGCGCGGCGCTCATCGCCGCCGGCATGCTGTTCAGCTGCACCAGTAAGGCCCCCAAATCCCTCGTCACGCCGCCGAAGAGCGCGGCCGTTAAAGCCGGTCAGACGCACCGGGAGCCGGTACGCGGCGTCTGGCTGACCACCGTCTCGCGCCTTGACTGGCCGCCGGTCGGGTCAATTATCGCCAGTACGCCGGAAAGCCGCATCACCCAGCAGAAGCTGGCGCTGATCGCCAAACTCGATAATCTGCAGCGCCTGGGGATCAACACCGTCTTTTTCCAGGTGAAACCGGACGGTACGGCGCTCTGGCGGTCGGATATTCTGCCGTGGTCCGATATGCTGACCGGCAAAATCGGCGAATACCCCGGCTACGATCCGCTGCAGTTTATGCTGGATGAAGCGCACAAGCGCGGCATGAAGGTCCACGCATGGTTTAACCCTTACCGCGTCTCGGTCAACACCAAACCGTCGACGATTGCCGAGCTGAACAACACCCTCACTCAGGTGCCGGCCAGCGTGTTCGTCCTGCACCGTAACTGGATCCGCACCGCCAGCGATCGCTTTGTTCTCGACCCGGGTATTCCCGAAGCGCGTGACTGGATCACCAGCATTGTCGCTGAAGTGGTGCAGAACTACCCGATTGACGGCGTGCAGTTCGATGACTATTTCTACACCGAAACCGCTTCTTCCCCGCTTAACGACAACGAGACCTTCCGTCGTTACGGGCAGGGCTATGCCTCGAAGGGCGACTGGCGGCGGCATAACACTCAGCAGCTTATTGCCCAGGTCTCCGCGACCATTAAAAAACTCAATCCGAACGTCGAGTTTGGCGTGAGCCCGGCCGGGGTGTGGCGCAACCGCTCCCACGATCCGGCGGGGTCTGATACCCGTGGCGCGGCCGCCTATGATGAATCCTATGCCGATACCCGCAGCTGGGTGCAGCAGGGGCTGCTCGACTACATTGCGCCGCAGATCTACTGGCCGTTTGCCCGCGATGCGGCGCGCTACGATGTGCTGGCCAACTGGTGGGCCGAGGTGGTCAAGCCGACGCATACCCGGCTGTATATCGGCGTGGCCCTGTACAAGGTGGGTGAACCGTCCAAAAATGAGCCTGACTGGACGGTGGATGGCGGCGTGCCGGAGCTGAAAAAACAGCTCGACCTCAATGAGTCCCTGCCGCAGATCCAGGGCACCATCCTGTTCCGCGAAAACAACCTCAATCAGCCGCAGACCCGCCAGGCGGTTAACTACCTGCGCAGCCGCTGGGGGCCGCCGCAGAGCTAACCGCCAACCGGCTTCGCTATCCCGCCAGCAGCCCTTGCTGCAGGCGGGCGTGCAGTTTAAGCATGTTCTCCGTGATGGCCCGCCAGACGTGGGCGGAAAAGTCCGACGGCAGCGTTTGGCGGGCGCTTTCGATGGCCTGCGGCACGCGGTCGGCAAACTCGCCCAGGATCGCCAGCATCTGCTCCCGGGGGAAGTTAACCGCTTTGGCGGTCGCCAGAAAATGACGCGGATAGATAGCGTTAATCTCCGTTTTCCGCCCTTTTGTGGCATTGAGCCCCATCGACAGCTTCAGGTCGCGCAGATGCAGTCCCGTCCCGCCCAGCACCGGAAATGCCGAAATAATGTCGTAGAACGGCGTGAGCCGGTAGCTGCCGCCGGGCAGCAAAAAGAGCGAGAAGTTCTTCGCATGCCCGTCCGTAGCCCCGGTCAGCCACTGGAACACCATGAACTTCATAAAGTCATAGCGATCTTTCAGGGCCTCACTGGAACCCAGCAGAAAGGTCATGATCGCGGCGATACCCGGCCCGCCGTCAGACTCATATTTCATCGACGACGGTATGCCGAATGCCTGACACAGATCCTCCTGCGGCAGACGCAGCAGCACGCGCCCCTCCTGCGCCCAGCGCCGGTCGAAGCGGGTCACCGCCAGCGCACGGATCCGCGGCGTGTTGATAATCTCCGCCTCCGGCACCGCCAGGCCCAACGCCCTGGCCAGCGCCAGGCACAGATATTCGTTATCCACGCTTTCACGCAGATCCAGCGTCGCATTGGGCTGCTTTATCTCGCCGATGGGCAGTTTAATGATATGGGTGGTCGGGGTGGTGCCCTGCGGAATACACCAGTGCTCGCCCATTCGCAGCAGCGCGGTTTTCTCCTGAGCGCCGGCCACCGAGATACGAAAATCGTCCTGGCCGGTCACCATTCCGAGAGGAATATCCGACTGGTAGGCGGTCAGCAAAGCGGTCAGCTGCGCCTCATCCAGCGTCTGCCAGCGCAACGCGGCAAGATGCGCCTCTTCCCCCGGCGGCAGCAGAGTCACCGCCCCTACGCTGTCCCGCCCGACCTCGGCCAGCAGATCGAACGGCTGTTTCGAACGCGCCTGATAGCGCCTGACGATCCGCTCGCGGACCTGCGGGCTGTCGGGCAGCAGGTTATCAAAATAGTGATACACCGCGTCGGCGGTGATATTGCCATACTGCAGCGGCAGCGAGAGGGAGAGCGGTCTGGCGCGCGGGCTGCGCAGCCACTCCTCATCATAGCGGAAACTGTGCGCCCCGTTGGCCTGGCGGGTTAAGGTTCCCACGCGCGCATTGTTCATCCAGGTGGTGAGCGTCGCCATTACCAGTCAAGATCCGTGGTGTTATCGGGAATCATCGCCGTCTCTGCCGGTTTGGCGTTCAGGGTCATCACCACCCCCAGCGACTGGAGGATCTTAAACAGGGTGGTTAAGGTGGTTTTGTCGGGGTGATTTTCAAAATTGGACAGCGTCGCCTGTTTAATGCCGATCCGGCTGGCCAGCGCCTCCTGAGTCCAGTGATTTTGCTGGCGCAGCAGTTTCAGGTAATTGGCCAGCTGAACCGGACTGTATATCTGCGGGGAATTCATCGCCTTGTTCCTCACCATCATTTATCCCCCTATCGGGATAAAACTGGTTTTATACCCTACAAGGGATAATGTCAAGTTTATCCCCTGGTGGGGATAGGTCAATGATTATCCTTACGTAGGGATAAAGCAGAAGGGATGGCAGCCGGAGCAACGTGGTCTGCCCGGTGGCGGCTGCGCCTTACCGGGCCTACGGGATGTCGCTACCAGTTTCATCATCATCCAGGCCGGGCAAGCGTAGCGCCGCCCGGCAATGGCTGTCACTCGGGCAACGCGCAGCCGGGCTTAGCTGCCGCGGTAGGTCGACCATCCGCCCGGGGCGATCAGAAACGGCAGATGGAAATGGTCCTCTGCCGCCTCGCCAATGACAAAATCAATCTGCGCCCGGGTAAAGACGCTCTCGCGCCCGGCACGGGCAAACCACGCCCCGGTTTCCGCGGTTAAACAGTAGCGCCCCGCCGGCAGCGGCGCAGCGCTGAAGGTGACGATACGCCCCTGGGCGTTGGTCACCAGGTTCGCCAGGGTCTCGCCCTCCCGGCTCAGGCTGACCGCGACGCCTTCAGCCGGCGTGCCGGTGGAAATATCCAGAATATGGGTGCTCAGGGTGCTCATTCGCCAATCGCTCCTTCCAGTCTTAACATCGTAATTTCCCGCAGCTGGGCAAGCGCCTCAGCCACTTCTTCGTCAGCGGTATGCTGCAGCCGGCGCGTCAGCGCCTGCAGAATCTCTTCGCCGCTGCGCCCTTTGGCGCGGATTAAAAACACCCGGCCAAAGCGGGCTTCGTAGCGGGCATTCCCCTCCCGCAGGGCCTGCGCCAGTCTTTCATTATCGCTGTCCACCGCCGACTGCTCCTGGCGTGACATCGTCGCGTGCGCCTGGCTGCCGCTCGGTTTTTCGCCGATCCGCGGATGGGCGCTGAGCGCCGCGTTCAGATCGTTCTCTCCCCAGTCGCCCATCGCTTCCCGGGCGACCTGCAGCAGCGCTTCACGGTTGGCGAAGGGGCGCAAGTTCACCAGCTTATCGCTCCAGGCCGGGATCGCCACACAGGGAGCCAGCAGCTCCCCTGCCTCATCGCCACTCAGGCTGTTAAACTGACTCAGCGCGATCATCCTGACTCCTTATCGTTTTCGTCGCCGCCTGCTCCTGCGGCAGAACAAGGTTCAGCGCTATCGCCACCAGCCCACCGCTGGTGGCCGCGGAACCGAACAGATCGCCGACCATCGGCGGAAAATGGCTGAGAAACGCCGGCACCGACTCCACGCCAAGACCCGCACCAAACGCCAGTCCCACGATCAGCACATCGCGTCGGGTGAGCGGGTTCTGGGTAATGATCCGGATCCCGGCCGCCACCACGCAGCCAAACATCACCATCGTAGCGCCCCCCAGCACCGGCGCCGGGATCTGCCGCAACAGTTCGCCCACCGGCGGGAACAGCCCGAGCAGGATCAGAATTACGCCAATGTAGCGTCCGACATAGCGGCTGGCCACCCCGGTCATCTGGATCACGCCGTTGTTCTGCGCGAAAGTCGTGTTTGGAAAAGCGCTGAGCATTGCGGCCACCATGCAGCTGACGCCATCCGCCAGGATACCGCCCTTCAGCCGGTTGCGGAAAGCGCGATCGTCAACAGACTGTTGTGAAATCAGCGAGTTGGCCGTCAGATCGCCCACCGCCTCCAGAATACACACCAGCGACACCAGCGCCACCGGCAGAAATATCGCGCCGTTAAACTGAAAGCCAAACGGGAACAGCGTTGGCAGGCGAAACAGGGTATCGCCCAGGCTGTGAAGATGGAACTGACCGCTCAGCCCTGCCGCCACACAGCCCACGGCAATGCCCACCACCACCGAGGAGAGCCGCAGCCAGCGGTTTTTGGCGCAGCTCAGCAGGACGATAACGCCAAGGGTACCCGCCCCGAGCGCGATATTGCTCATGCTGGCGAAATCCTGCGCCTTTTCCCCACCGCACCAGTTAATGACGCTGACCTTGATCAGGCTGATGCCGATCAGCGCAATCACGCTGCCGGTAATGATAGGGGTAAAGATTTTCTTCAGCGGTTCGATAAAGCGGCTGACAATCACCGGCACCAGGGCGGCGACAAAGTTAACGCCAAACAGCATCGCCATAATATCCTGCGGCCCGCCGCCCTGCGCTTTCACCCACATCCCTCCGGCTACCGCCACGCCCAGAAAGGCGAAGCTGGTGCCCTGCATGCAGATCATCCCGGCGCCAATTCCCCAGACCCGGTTGGACTGCAGAAAGGTACCGATACCCGAAGCCAGCAGCGACATACTGATGAGATACGGCAGCCAGTCGCCAAGTCCGAGGGTGGCGCCGATGATCAGCGGCGGCGTGATGATCCCCACCAGACCCGCCAGCACATGCTGGAGGGCGCTAAAAAAGGCCGGAAGCGGTGGGATCCGCTGTTCAAGGCCGTAAAGCAGGCCGCTGTGATGTTCGTCAGACATGGTGTTATCCCGTAGCAAAGAGAAGTGCATGGGCTACTGCACAAAGCAGGCCAGAGACGACAAAAGCGCACGAATAAATTTATTAACACTTAAAAATCATAAGCTTAAATTACTCGAATGATGCATCACTTCCCTCCGCTGCTGAACCAGGCTTATGAAACGATAGATTCTTAATGCAACATACAGAAACTTTTGATTCATAAAAAGGCAACCAATGCATCACATTGCACCGAGGTGGTGCGCCATGACCTGTCGCTGTGCCTCTGGCGGGCGGTTTTCCTCTCTTCGGCGAACTGGTACGCAAATTGCTGTAGTCAGTGCCTACATCTGGAGAAGGAGAAAAAAATGAAAGCAATCGTGATTGGCGCGGGCATCGGCGGCTTAAGTGCGGCAGTGGCGCTCAAACAGTCGGGGATCGACTGCGACGTCTATGAGGCGGTGAAAGAGATCAAACCGGTCGGCGCGGCGATTTCCGTATGGCCCAACGGCGTGAAATGCATGGCCCACCTCGGCATGGGCGATATCATGGAAACCTTCGGCGGACCGCTGCGCCGCATGGCGTATCGCGATTTCCGCAGCGGCGAGAACATGACCCAGTTCAGCCTCGCGCCGCTGATCGAACGCACCGGCAGCCGCCCCTGCCCGGTATCCCGCGCAGAGCTGCAGCGGGAAATGCTGGATTTCTGGGGACGGGAGCGCGTGCAGTTCGGCAAACGCGTCACCCGCTGTGAAGAAAACGCCGACGGCGTGACGGTGTGGTTTACCGACGGCAGCAGCGCCAGCGGCGATCTGCTGATTGCCGCCGACGGCAGCCATTCCGCGCTGCGTCCGTGGGTGCTCGGCTTTACCCCGGAGCGCCGCTACGCCGGCTACGTCAACTGGAACGGTCTGGTGGAAATAGATGAAGCGCTGGCACCCGGCGATCAGTGGACCACCTTTGTCGGCGAAGGCAAGCGCGTCTCGCTGATGCCGGTCTCCGCTGGCCGGTTCTACTTTTTCTTTGATGTGCCGCTGCCGGCGGGTCTGGCCGAGGATCGTGACACCCTGCGCGCTGACCTCAGCCGCTACTTTGCCGGCTGGGCGCGGCCGGTGCAGAAGCTGATCGCCGCCCTTGACCCGCAGACCACCAACCGTATTGAAATCCACGATATCGAACCGTTCAGCCGCCTGGTGCGCGGTCGCGTCGCGCTGCTGGGCGACGCCGGACACAGCACCACCCCGGATATTGGCCAGGGGGGATGTGCGGCGATGGAAGATGCGGTGGTGCTGGGCGCCGTTTTCCGCCAGACCCGCGATATTGACGCCGCCCTGCGCGAATATGAAGCCCAGCGCTGCGATCGGGTTCGCGATCTGGTGTTGAAGGCGCGCAAGCGCTGCGATATCACCCACGGTAAGGATATGCAGCTCACCGAAGCCTGGTACCAGGAGCTGCGGGAGGAGACCGGCGAACGGATTATCAACGGCATGTGCGACACCATCCTCAGCGGGCCGCTGGGCTGACGGTCGCCATGGACTCAATCACCGCGCTCAGCGTCTGAATGGCCATCTGCGCGGGACGCGATAGCTGACGCGAGGGCGCGGTGCACAGCGCCAGAGTCAGCGGCCGCAGCAGCGTACTGCGCAGCGGGATAAAGGCCAGCTGTCCGCGCTGAACCTCGTCCAGCACGTCGAGCAGGCTGAGGAGCGTCACGCCGCTGCCGCGCAGCACCAGCGACTTAATGAGGCGAATATCATTGCAGCTGATGGTATTCTCCGGCGTAAAGTCATGGTGGCGATAGAGGAGCGCAACACGCTCATGAACGATCAGCGGCGCGCCGGGCACGATGTGCCGCTCCAGGCTGAGCTCGCCCAGAGACAGGGCCTTTGCCCCCGCCAGAGGATGGTCCGGGCGCATCACAATCCCCACCTCCAGTTCGGCAAAGGCCAGTACGCTGAGTCCGGCCTGCCCCTGCGGATCGAGGATCAGACCGACGTCCAGATCCGCCTGACGCACTTTCTGGCTGACGGTGTGGCTGTCGGCCACCTGCAGATCCAGCTCCAGCCACGGCCAGCGGGCGATGATCTCCGCCAGCGCGGCGGCGAAGCCGCCTTCCGCCAGCGCCTGCACCATGCCGACGCTGACGCTCCCGCGCTTCATCCCCTGCAGCTCATCAAATTTTTGCCGGGTCTGACGAAACTCCTTCTGCCAGCGCAACAGATTGTCATACAGCAGTTCACCCGCAGTGGTCATCCGCAGTCCCTCCGGCAGCCGCTCGAACAGCGGCGTCCCGAAGGCCTCCTCGGCCTGCAGGATCTGGCGGTTAATCGCCGAGGCCGAGATATGCAGCTGCTCGGCGGCCCGGCGCAGGCTGCCGCAGCGAGCCACGGCGATGAAATAGTGGGCGAAACGGGAAAATGGACTCATGGTGCCCCTGTACTCTTTTTTGCAACAGCAGAGTGAATTAATGGTGATGGATGTGAACACCCTAATATGACAACAATAATCTCACAACAATAAAACAATCACCGATGTGAGCAGGAAGAGAAATCATGAAGACAACCACCCCCACGCCCCCCGCCCATTGCACCTTCGATCCGGAAGACTGGCTGCGGCTGGCCCGTTGCTGGCACCCGGTGGCCCGCGCCTGCGATATTGACGGCGCTCCGGTGAAAGCCACCCTGCTGGACGAACAGCTGGTTATCTATCGTATAAAAGGCCAGGTGGTGGTCGCCCGCGACGTCTGCCCGCACCGCGGCGTCCCGCTGACCCTGGGGTTTCATGAAGAAGAAGGCATCGTCTGCCCCTATCATGGCCTGCGCTTTGGCGAGGATGGCCGCTGCAACCGCATCCCCTCCAGTCCGGGGCAACCCATTCCGGCCAAACTGCATCTCACCAGCTTCGCCGTGGAGGAGCGTTACGGGCTGATCTGGACCTGCCTGGACTGCGATCCGGACAATCCGCCGCCGTTACCGACCATGCCGCACTGGGACGACGCCGGCTTTCAGCAAATCAACTGTCCGGCCTTTGAAGTGAAGGGCTTTGCCGGCCGCCAGGTCGAAGGCTTTCTCGATGTCGCCCACTTCGCGTGGATCCACACCGAGACCTTCGCCGATCCGGACAACCAACAGGTGCCGGACTACACCCCGCAGGAGACGCCGTTCGGCTTTGTTGCCGACTACTGGAGCTCGGTAGGCAATTACCCGGCCAGCTCCGATTTCCGCGCGCCGGAAGGGTTCCAGTGGCTGCGTCACTTTGAAATGCATCTGCCGTTCACCGCCACGCTGACCATCCATTTCCCTGCCGATGCGAAGCTGGTGATCATGAACGCCGCCTCGCCGGTGTCGTCGCGCGTGACGCGAATGTTTGCCCCTATCGCCCGCAATTTTGACCTGCATGTGCCGGTGGAAGACGTTCATGCGTTCAACCTGCGGGTGTTTGAGGAGGACCGCCTGATGGTTGAGACCCAGCGCCCGGAGCGGCTGCCGCTGGATCTGACCCTGGAGGCGCATATTCCGGCAGACCGCAGCTCTATCGCCTACCGGCGCGGGCTGAAGAAGATGGGCTTTGGCGATTTCTTTCTGGTATGAGTGGAGGTCTTATGCGCGACATACTCCCGGTGGTGGTCGATGGCCTGTGGCGCCAGGGCGCGAAAAATCTGGCCGTTCGTCTGGTGAGCGCCGATGGGCAACCGCTGCCGGCGTGGGCGCCCGGCGCCCATATCGACCTCCATCTCCCCTGCGGGCTGATCCGTCAGTATTCGCTGACCGGCAGCCCGGCCGGACGGGATCACTATCTGCTCTGCGTCGCCCGCGAGGCGCAGTCGCGAGGCGGCTCCCGTTATATTCATGACACCCTGCGTCCGGGGCAGCCCTTGCTGATCTCTGCTCCGCGCAACCACTTTCCCCTGCACGGGGGCGGCCACGTGGTGCTCCTCGCCGCCGGGATCGGCATTACGCCGCTGCTGGCGATGGCCCATGCGCGGGCGGCGTCCGGCGCCAGCTTTACGCTGCACTATTACGTCAGCCGCGCGCAGGAGGCCGCCTTCGCCACCGAGATCGCCAGCCAGCTCACCGGCGGAACCTGCCTGATCCACAGCTCTGCCGACGGGCAGAGTCCGCGCCTGCGGCTGGCGCAGGATCTGGGCGCGCCGGACACCGACACCCGAGTCTATTTCTGCGGACCGCCGGGGTTTATGGCTCAGGTGCGCGACACCGCGCTGGCGGCCGGCTGGGCGGAAACGCAACTGCACAGCGAAGCGTTCCAGCCGACCGTCCCGACGGCGGCGTCGGCGGAGGACGGCACCTTCACCATCACCCTCGCCTCCACCGGGGAGCGCTGGCCGGTCCCGGGGGACAAAACCATCGCCCGGGTGCTGCAGGAGCATGGCGTTGAGGTGCCGCTCTCCTGCGAGATGGGGATCTGCGGCGCCTGCCTGACGCCGGTGCGGGAGGGAACGGTCGACCACCGGGATACCGTGCAGTCGGAGGCGGAAAAACAGGCCGCGGAGCAGCATATCGCGCTGTGCTGCTCCCGCAGCCTGTCGGCCAATTTAGTTATCGATCTCGCGGGATAAGCGGCCGGTCTCCGGCTGCTCGGCGCTGGCGACCGGTTTCACCCGCACAGCGGTGAAGACCACGACCATCGCGATCAACAGCAGCAAACCGCTGCCGGTGAAGACGCCGCTGGCGCCATGCAGATCGAACACCGCCCCGCCGCCGGCGGCGCCGGCGCTGATGGCCAGCTGAATAGAGGCCACCAGCAGACCGCCTGCGCTTTCCGCCTCATCCGGCACGGTGGTGGCCAGCCAGGTGGACCAGGCCACCGGCACCAGACCGAAGGCAAATCCCCACAGGGCGACCAGCAACCCGTCGAGCACGGACAGATGGCCAAACGTCACCATCAGCAGCGCCAGGACGCTCATCATCAGCGGCACCAGCGCCAGGGTCAGACGCAGGCTGCGGTTCAGCAGATAGCTCGCGACCGAGGTGCCGATAAAGTTAGCGACACCGAAGCCGAGCAAAATCAGCGAAACGCCTTCAACGCTGGCCTGCGCGACGGTCTCAAGGAACGGTCGCAGGTAGGTGAAGAAGGCAAAATGGCCGCTGAAAATCAGGATCGACGCCAGCATGCCCCCCAGCATACCGGGACGGCGCAGCACCCTGAACAGCGTGGAGAAGGTGCCAACGCTTTCCGGCCGCATGGAGGGCAGCACCCACAGCTGCCAGAGCAGCGCCAGCAGGCTGGGTATCGCGCAGAGAATAAACACGTTGCGCCAGCCGATCAGCTCTCCGAGGTAGCTGCCGAGCGGCGCGGCCACCACCGTGGCGACAGACACCGCGGAAAAGATGATCGCCAGCGCTTTCGGCACATGGGCCGCCGGCACCAGACGCATCGCCGTGGCGGTGGACATCGCCCAGAAACCACCGATGGCGATCCCCAACAGCAGACGACCGAGCAGGAGAAACGCCAGCGAACCGGCAAAAGCGACCATCAGGCTGGAGACAATCTGCAGCACGGAAAAGAACATCAGCACCCAGCGGCGGTCGATATTGCGGGTGGCGGTGGCGATCAGCAGGCCGGTGACTAACGCCACTAACGCCGTGGCGGTCACCGCCTGCCCGGCCATCCCTTCGCTGACGCCGAGGCTACTGGCCATCGGCGTTAACAGGCTGGCGGGCAGAAATTCAGCCACGATCAGGCCGAACACCCCGAGGGCCAGGGCATAGACGGCGCGCCAGGCAGGCCTGACGGGTGACAGGCTCGCGTCAGCAGCTATGCAGGAAGTCATATACATCTCTCCAGGTTTATTAACATCCTGGACATCTTAGGGGCTTACCCCTGGACGATATATGATGCATACTCTTCAGTTATTGATTATTCGTCCGGAATTACCATGAGCCAGCCCACTATCGACCTGACCAGCGAACTGCTGCGCGGTATGCGCCTCTCCGGCGTGAATTACCGGCGCATCGAGACCTCCCGCCCGTTTGGCGTCGGCTTTAGCGCCGTGGCGGGCAAAGCCCAGTTCCATTTCATCAGCCGCGGGCCGGTGCTGCTGCGCATGGCCAGCGGAGAACAGTTCACCCTGGAGAGCGGCGACGCGCTGTTTATTCCCAACGGCGACGGGCACGCCCTGCTCTCCGATCCGCAGGCCGCGGTGGTGAATGTGGCGCAGCTGAACAGCGAAACGGTGTGCAGCACGGTAAGTTGTATCAACGCTGGCGGCCAGCCTGACTGCCCGGAGCGCGCCGTGATTTTCAGCGGTTGTATGGACTTTGAACTCGGCGGCATGCAGCCGCTGGTGAAGGCCATGCCCGAAGTGATGCGGGTGAGCTGCCTGCTCAACACCTGGCCGGAGATCCAGCCGCTGCTGGCGGCGATGGAGCGGGAATCGCTCACCCGCCAGGCGGGCTATGCCGGGATCCTCGCCCGACTGGCGGACGTAGTGGCCGCGCTGATAGTCCGCGGCTGGGTGGCCTGCGGGTGCGGTAACGCCACCGGCTGGGTGCAGGTCCTGCGCGATCCCCGGCTGGCGAAAGCGATCTACGCCATGCATCAGCGTCCGGGCGTTAACTGGAAAGTGGAAGATCTGGCGCGGGAGGCGGGGCTGTCGCGCTCTCTCTTCGCCGAGCGTTTTCTTGCCGCCACCGGCACCACCCCCGCCCGCTATCTCACCGAGCTGCGTATGCGGCTGGCGGTGCAGTACATCACCCACGAAGGCCAGGCGCTGGAAAAAGTCGCCTTCAGCCTCGGGTATCAGTCGCTGGCGGCCTTTAGCCGGGCTTTCAAACGCATCACCGGCCAGCCGCCGGGGGCCCTGCGCGCGACGGTACGCTAGCGTCAGCCTTTATATAAAGCGATACACGCCGTTGCCGACGCGAAAGCGTTGCCCCTTAAGCGCCGGGTTGGCGACGCGAAACACCAGCTCGGCCAGCTGGTTGGCGGGTCCCTGGCGAAAAATAAACCACTGGCCGCCCGCGTCCAGCCCCTGCTCCCCCTGTGACGGGAAGCCCAGTAGTGCCTGCCAGCGGTCGCGCACCGCCTGCGGATTGTCCACCTCGAACACCGCCTGCTCGAGCACAATGTCGCCCAGCGGATGAGGCACGTCCAGCCCCTGAGCGCGCAGCCGCGCCAGCCGGGTCTCGTCGTCTTCTCCCCACTGCAGCACAAAGGGAAAGACCAGCCCGTCGGTGTCGCCATCGATGGTGAAGATCCGCCAGCGGATGACATTGCCCTGCGGATCGTGGCGCTGGCCATCGACAATCGGTGACACCGCCAGCCCCTTGCGACGCAAGTGGTCATGGGTGGCGTCGATGTCGTCGCTGCGCAGCGCGACGCGTAACAGCGCTTCGTTCTCCGGCAGCAACCGCGCGGCATCCCGCGAGAGCAGAAATCTGTCCGTCGCGGCGCGCAGTTCGTCCGGGTCGGAAATGGCGAGGAATTCGATATAGGTCAGACCAAAATAGCTCAGCGCATTGCGGGTTCCCCAGCCCGGATGGCGCCCGCCGACCGCCGCCCGCAGCTGCTGCCCGGCAAAGATTTCAATCGCCGCTTCCGGCTGATTCACAAACTGTACTGCGTGATCCCACTGCAAGGTGGCCATGATCTCTCCCGGGGTTGTGCCTGTTAAGACGTCTGCGGCAAAAGATAGTGCTGGGGTGAAGGCAATGGCAAACAAGAATTATGTATATTGAAAGCTGGATAAGTGATTTATATCAACGCGGTATGTTGAGTCTGACAGGCGATGAAACGGCGGGCTAACGAATTGCCCGCCGGCGGGATCAGACCGACCCTTCTTTCTCAATCACCAGAATACGCGCCGCCCCCTGGGGATGGGCGACATGCTCGCATCCCACCTCGGCGTAAAAGATATCTCCGGCGTTCAGCATGATCACCTGTTCCTCGCCGTCGACCTTCACATACATCGCCACCTGACCATCCATCACGGCAAACACCTCCTGACCGTCGTTGATGTGCCAGATATAGGGTTGGTCGGTCCAGTGCAGGCGCACGGTGGTGCCGGAAAAATTGGCAATGTCCAGCGCGCCCCACGCGCGGTCGGCGGTGAAATCTTTACTGCTCCAGCTCTGCATGATGTTGTCCTGTGGTAAGGGTTATTTTTTCTGCCAGTTTGCCCAGGGATCCGGTTTCTCTGCCGGCGCATCGTCGTCGAGCGAAGCCAGATACATCGCCTCCACCTCTTTACGCGCCCACGGCGTCCGGCGGAGAAATTTCAGGCTGGACTTGATGCTGGGATCGCTTTTAAAGCAGTTAATGTTGACCTGGCGGGCCATTTCCGCCCAGCCGTAGCGCGCCACCAGGGCATTGAGCAGCGCTTCCAGCGTCACGCCGTGCAGGGGATCTTTTGAGCTGTGCATGAGGATACATCCGTTCCGCATTAAAAAAGTGCGCCCACCTTACTGACTCTCGGTGACGGGCGCAACGGCTTCAGTTCGCCCTTACGCCTTTATCTATTTAACGCAAAAGCACTGAACCCCGCGCGGACATAAATTAGAAAATAACGTTATTGGTTGCTTATCTGGCCCTGAGGCAAGCTGTGCTCAGCCCCGGACAGAGGAAATCACCATGCGCTGCTGTTGTGCCAGAACCCTGAACCTGAATCGACCCATAACTTATTATCCCGTTTTCGGAGAACACAATGAACGCGACCACCCTGCCGATTCTCGATCTGGCCCGCTACGCGGACCCCGCGGATAAAGCGGCCTTCCTGGCCGACCTGCGTCACGCCGCCCGCGACATCGGCTTCTTTTATCTGATCAACCACGGTGTCGACGACGCGCTTCAATATGAAGTTCAGCGCGAGTCCCAGCGCTTTTTTGCGCTCGATGATGCGCAAAAACAGCAGGTGGCGATGATCCACTCCCCCCATTTTCGCGGCTATAACCGCGCGGCCTCTGAGCTGACGCGCGGCCAGCCTGACTGGCGAGAGCAGTTTGATATCGGCGCCGAACGTCCGGCGCTGACCCTCAGCGACGACGCGCCGCGCTGGCAGCGCCTGCAGGGTCCGAATCTGTGGCCTGCCGCGCTGCCATCGCTAAAACCGGTATTACTTCACTGGCAACAGCAGATGACTCAGGTGGGGATCCGCCTGCTGCGCGCCTTTGCCGAAGCGCTGCAGCTCCCGGAGAATGCCTTTGACCGGCTTTACGGCGACCAACCCAACGAGCATATCAAGCTGATCCGTTATCCCGGCCAGCAGGAGACCCAGAGCAGCCAGGGCGTTGGCGCCCATAAAGATTCCGGTTTTCTCAGCTTCCTGCTGCAGGACGAGCAGAAAGGGCTGCAGGTTGAGGTGGCGCCCGGGCAGTGGATCGACGCCGTACCGCTGGCCGGCAGCTTTGTGGTCAATATTGGCGAATTGCTGGAGCTGGCCACCAACGGCTATCTGCGCGCTACCGTTCACCGGGTGGTGTCACCGCCGGCTCAGCAGCAGCGCCTCTCCATCGCTTTCTTCCTTGGCGCCCAGCTTGACGCGGTGGTGCCGGTTTATACCCTGCCGCCCGAGCTGGCGCGTGAAGCGCGCGGTCCGGACAGCGACCCGCACAATCCGCTGCTGCGCGATGTCGGCTGGAATTATCTCAAGGGCCGTCTGCGTTCCCATCCGGACGTGGCGGAACGCTACTATCAGGACGTTTTTCGCGAACGCGCCGAGCAATTGATCGTTTAACCATAACTAAAAAGGAACACACCATGAAATATGCTGCTTTTAAACTGGCAGGGGTCGCACTGTCTCTTTCTCTGGCATGGACGTCTGCCCAGGCCGCCGCGCTGCGCGTCGCCGCGGACCCGGTTCCCCACGCGGAGATCCTCAACTACATCAAAAAAATCGATCCCAGTCTCGATCTCAAGGTGGTGGAGCTGACCAGCGGGGTCAACGCCAATGAACTGCTGGCCAGTGGCGATGTGGATGCCAACTACTTCCAGCATGTCCCCTACCTGAAGGATCAGGAGAAAGCGCTGGGTAAAACCTTTGCCGTCGCGGCCACGGTTCATATTGAGCCGCTGGGGATCTACTCGCATAAGCATAAAGATTTCTCGTCGCTGCCGGAAAACGCCACGGTGGCGGTACCGAATAACACCACCAACCTGAGCCGGGCGCTGTTCCTGCTGCAGGCGCAGAAGCTTATTAAGCTGGACCCCAAATTTACCGACCCGGCCACCACCCTGGCGACGCCGAAGGATATTGTCGAGAACCCGAAACACCTGAAGATCCTGGAGATTGAATCGCCGCAGATCCCGCGCTCCCTCGACGATGTCGACCTGGCGGTGATTAACGGTAACTACGCGCTGGAAGCCGGTCTGGTGCCAGCGAAAGATGCCCTGGGGCTGGAAAGCGCCGAGCATAACCCCTACGCCAATATCCTGGTGACCACCCCGGCCCTGGCGAATGACCCGCGTATTAAGGCGCTGGCGAAAGACCTGACCTCGCCGCAGGTGGCGGAGTTTATCCGTAAAAACTACAACGGCTCGGTGATCCCGGTGGCCCCTCAGTCATGATCACCATCGAAGGGCTGAGCAAAACCTACGCCGGAACCGGCCGACCGGCGCTGAACGATATCGCGTTACAGATCCCGAAAGGGGCGATATACGGCATTCTCGGGCGCAGCGGCGCCGGCAAAAGTACGCTCATCCGCTGTCTCAATTTGCTGGAGCGGCCCACCTCGGGCCGCATTCTGGTGAACGGACAGGATATTACTCAGCTGAACAAGGCGGCGCTGCGGGATTATCGCCTGCGCACCGGGATGATTTTCCAGCACTTCAATCTGCTGCATGCCCGCACCGTCGCCGATAACATCGCGGTGCCGCTGGAGATTGCCGGGGTGCCGCGGGCCGCTCGCGAAGCGCGGGTGCGCGAACTGCTGGAGCTGGTGGATCTCAGCGAAAAGGCCGCCGCTTTCCCGTCGCAGCTTTCCGGCGGGCAAAAACAGCGCGTCGGCATCGCCCGGGCGCTGGCCGCCCGACCGGAGGTGCTGCTGTGCGACGAGGCGACCAGCGCTCTGGATCCCGAGACCACCGCCTCGGTGCTGGCTCTGCTGGCGGATATTAACCAGCGGCTCAATCTGACCATTGTGCTGATAACGCACCAGCTGGAGGTGGTGAAAACCATTTGTGACCACGCGGCGCTGCTGGAACAGGGCGAGATTGTCGAGAGCGGCAAACTCGCGGGCCTGCTGGTGACCCCATGGTCGCGGCTGCGCCAGTCGCTGCTGCACGACCCGCAGGCTGAACAGGATTTTCTTACCCGTCACGGCGTTCAGGGGAGGCCATTATGCGGAGTAGCATGAGCTGGGAAGATTTGTGGCCGTTATTACTCGACGGCACGCTGGATACGCTCTATATGGTGGGCCTGGCGGCCCTGTTTACCGTGCTGATGGGGCTGCCCACCGGTGTGTTGTTATTTATTTCCCGCGCCAACGGGCTGGCGCCGATGCCGAAACTGAACGCGTTGTTAGGCGCGGTGATCAACATCGGCAGGTCGCTACCGTTTATCGTGCTGCTGATCGCCCTGATCCCTTTTACCCGGCTGATCGTCGGCACCACGCTGGGCAGCACCGCCGCCATCGTGCCGGTGACCATCGGCGCCTTTCCGTTCTTTGCCCGCCTGACGGAAAACGCGCTCGACGAGGTGGATTACGGAAGAATCGAAGCCATTCTGTCGATGGGCGGCAACGTCTGGCACGTGATTTTTAAATCCCTGCTGCCAGAAGCCCTGCCGACGCTGCTGGCCGGGATCACGCTGACTATCGTGATGCTGATTGGCTTTTCGTCGATGGCCGGGGTGATCGGCGGCGGCGGACTCGGCGACCTCGCCATCCGCTACGGCTATCAGCGATTCAATAATGAGGTGATGTTTGGCACAGTGCTGATCCTGGTGGCGATGGTTCAGGGCGTGCAGATGGCCGGCGATCGGCTGGTGCGCAGCCTGGCCCACCGCCGTTAGCCGTCAGTCATTAGTTCCAGCCGCTCTCTGCCGCCAACTGGCGGACCAGACGGGCGGCGTCACACTCGCGGATCAACCCCACCCCCTGCCCGGCCCAGTGGGCGCCATACTCATGGACGCCCTGGGCTTTCGCGGCGGCGGCCAGCGCTTTGCCGATATCATACGCCAACGGATAATCCGGCACGGCGCTCGTCGGACAGGCTTCCCCCAGCGCGCAGAAGGCATTAGCCAGACAGCGTGCCGGACGCCCGGATATCGCGGAGGTCAGCACCGTACGCCCGTCAAGGCTGTTGTGGATCGCCGCGCGATAGCCGGCGTCGGCGGCCGATTCCGGACACAGTAAAAACGCCGTACCGAGCTGTACGCCCTGCGCCCCCAACTGCATCACGCTAGCGATCCCCGCTCCGTCCATGATGCCCCCGGCGGCCACTACCGGGATGGTTAGTCGACGCCGCAGAAGTTGCACCAGGGTGAAGGTGCTCAGCTGCGCGTCAGGCTCCTGCGGAGCAAAGATCCCCCGGTGCCCGCCCGCCTCATAGCCCTGAGCGACCACCACGTCGATCCCCTGCTGTTCAATCAGCTGCGCCTCCTGGAGCGAGGTTGCCGTCGCCAGGGTGACAATCCCCTGCTGTCGCAGACGCTGGATCGTCTCACCTTCAGGAAGGCCGAAATGAAAGCTCACCACCGCCGGCGAGTGGTCGAGAAGCAGCTCCAGCATGGCGGTGTGGCCGATAAACGTCTGGTATATCTCCCTAAGCGATGCCGGAGGCGTACTGCCAAAGCGGGTAAAATGGGGGCGCAGCGTCTCTGCCCAGTCCGCTTCACGTGGGGCGTCGCGCCGCGGCGGCGCATGGCAAAATAAATTGACATTGAACGGCCGGTCCGTCAGCTGGCGGGTGGCGACGATCATCGCTTCCGCCTGGGCAACGGTTGCAGCGCCCAGCCCCAGCGAACCCAGCGCCCCGGCATTACTCACCGCAGCAGCCAGCGCGGGGGTGGAGACGCCCGCCATCGGGGCCTGGATCAGGGGGTAGTCAATATCAAGAAGCGAAAGCAGTGAATTTTGCATGAGTTCCTCGTAGATGAGTGATGCCGGATGCTTACCATCTCTTTTAAAGATGATAAGATCAACATCATTATCATATTGAGAATAAAAATATGAACCACAGCACACTGCAGATTTTTATCCAGGTGGCCGACACGCAAAGCGTCACCCTGGCAGCAAAACGGCTGGGCCGCGCCCAGTCTAATATCACCACCCGTATTCAGCAGCTGGAAGAGGAGCTTGCCGTGGAACTTTTCGTCCGCGGCAACAAAAAAATGGTACTGTCGCCGGCAGGCGTACAGTTCCTCAGCTATGCCCGGCGGATCCTGAGCCTGGCGGAGGAGGCAAAGCAGGCTCTGCATCCGACCACACCCGGCGGCAGCCTGCGTTTGGGCGCGATGGAGGCGACCGCCGCCAGCCGTCTGCCGCCGCTGCTTACCCGCTTCCAACAGCAATGCCCGCAGGTGGATGTCACCCTCAGCACCCGGCCGACCCGCCAGTTAGCCGAGGGGGTATTCACCGCCGCCCTCGATGCCGCGCTGGTCTGCCTGCCGCCAGGGCCGGATGGCCAACCGACATGCCCGCCCGGGCTGGAATCTGTCCCGGTGTTTCAGGAAACCCTGATGCTGGTCCGGCCGCAGGGCGCGGGCCCGCTGCGGTTCGCGGCATTTACCAGCGGCTGCAGCTATCGGGCGTTGGGAGAGCGCTGGCTGGCGGAGCAACAGGCGGCCGTCGAGGTGCATGAGGTTAGCTCCTATCACAGCATGCTGGCCTGCGTGGCCTCCGGGCGCTACGTCTGCCTGCTGCCGCAGAGCGTGCTGTCGCTGATGACGCTTCCCGAAAACTGTCTTAGCGAACCGCTGTGCGAGGCGACCACCCAGCTTATCTGGCGTCAGGGGTTCAGCACCTCCGCCCTCAGCGAGTGGCGCATCCTGTTGCAAAGCGCTGCGAACGGCTAAGCTAGAAGAGGATTCAGTGACACACGCGCAGGGGGCGAACCAGAGCTCTTGCCGACAAACGCAGAGGCGTTTTGCCGCTACAGTATCAACCCGAGCGACAACAGCGACAGAATCGCTTTTCGCCACAGGTCGCGGCTGCGCCTGACCCGGCCTACATGGCGGCGCTTAGCCGGCTAAATGGGTCCCCCGCTCCGTAGGCCCGCGCAAGCGCAGCGCCGCCGGGCGACGGGTCGCGGCTGTGACGCCGCTTTTTTGCCGGGTGGCGGCTGCGCCTGACCCGGCCTACGCCTTATGGGAGTCATTATGTCGTTCTGCCACATGCGCATCGCCAGACCGGTCAGCGAACTGGAGACCAGCGCCAGCATGTATTGCGCCGGGCTGGGGCTGCAGGAACTTGGAAGCTTTACCGATCATGAAGGATTCAGCGGGATAATGATCGGTTTGGCGGATGCCGGCTGGCATCTGGAATTCACCCATTGCCGCCACCATCCCGTCACTCCCTCGCCAGGAGATGAAGATCTGCTGGTGCTGTACTATCCGCAGCGTCAGGCCTGGGAGGCACAATGCAGCGCCATGGACGCCGCCGGGTTTCTGCGCGTCACGGCGTTCAACCCCTACTGGGAGGTCAACGGTGTCACTTTCGTCGACCGCGACGGCTATCGCACCGTGCTGCAAAACCGCGCCTGGGGCGTGGTGGGCGATGAGTCGCATGTGGCGGCGAGCTGACGATGATCGGGGCTGGCGTCAACCGCTGCAAAAGCAATTATTTACCTTCGGACAGACAACGTTCCCGTCGGTTACCGATAAAACGCCTTCGCGACTCGCCAGCCTTCTCGCGGCGCGCTATGCTAAACATCCCTATGTATTAACCCTTTATCCCTATGAGCACTTCCGTCAGCACCACGCAGCTTAATTTGCGCATCATTTCGATCGTTGTTTTTACCTGTATCTGCTATCTCTCCATTGGTCTGCCACTGGCCGTTCTACCGGGTTATATTCACTATCAGCTGGGCTACAGCACCTTTGTCGCCGGTATAGTGATCAGTCTGCAGTACATCTCCACGCTAATAAGCCGGCCGCACGCCGGGCGCTATACCGATATCTGGGGCCCGAAAAGAGTGGTTAGCCTCGGGATCGTCTGCTGTCTGCTTAGCGGCGCCTTCACGCTGCTGGCGGTAATGTTGCAGACGATGCCCATGCTGGCGATTGCCGCGCTGTTGGCGGGCCGGGTATTTCTTGGCGTCGGCGAGAGCTTTACCGCCACCGGAGCCACCCTCTGGGGGATCAAAACCGTCGGCGCGATCCATACATCACGGGTGATCTCGTGGAACGGCGTGGCGACCTATGTGGCGATGGCGGTGGGCGCGCCGCTGGGGGTCACTCTTAACCACTATTTCGGCATCAGCGGCTTTGCCACGGTGGTGGTGATGGTCGCCGCCATCGGCCTGCTGTTCGCCCGCACGCGGCAAGACGTCAGCGTGACCGCCGGTGTCAGAGCGCCCTTCCACGCGGTAGTGCGCAAAATCTGGCCTTATGGCCTGGGGCTGGCCTTTGGCACCGTCGGTTTCGGCGTTCTCGCCACCTTTATCACCCTCTACTTCGCCGCGCACAGCTGGCAGGGCGCCGCGTTTACCCTCTCGCTGTTCAGCGTCGGTTTTATCTGTGTTCGCCTGGTGCTGGGGAATACCATCACCCGCTACGGCGGAGTCCCGGTCTCCCTGGCCTGCTTCGTCATCGAATGTCTCGGCCTGCTGCTTATCTGGCTGGCGCCGTCAGCCTGGGTGGCGGGCATCGGCGCCTTCCTCACCGGCTCGGGTTTTTCGCTGGTCTTCCCGGCGTTGGGGGTTGAGGCGGTAAAACAGGTGGAAGAGCAAAACCAGGGGACCGCCCTCGGCACCTACTCGGCGTTCCTTGACCTCGCGCTGGGGCTGACCGGGCCGCTGGCCGGCTGGGTCGCCGGCTACTACGATCTCGCCACCCTGTATCTGCTGGCGGCGATCGTCGTCGTGTTCGCTTTCCTGCTGATTTTACGCGTACATCTGCAACAGCGGGCAGCGGTCAGGACGTAGCCAGGCCCGGCTCGCGGATCGCCGCGGGCTGCCGACACCGGCAAAAAACGAATCGGCAATTGACGACGATTCGGCTTCCGTGCCAACATCCCCCTCAGCGTCTGGCGACAGATGCAAGGACGGTGGCGGAAAACAACAGAGATCGCGCAACGATCCAGCCCGCCGCCGTAGTCCAATCCGAATCACTGACCCACACGGTGAATTCCTGATTCTGGCGGGAAACACAGACATGCACCAAAGTTTTAATCAGCGCGTTCATTTCTATTACTGCGTCCTGGTCGCGCTGAAGATGCACGGAAAGTCGAAAAAGTCGGGCGGTATCCGAGGAAAGAACAACTTTCTGCTGAAATGGCTGCGCCGGGCGCAGGATAACAACATTTTCCATCCCGATATCACCAGTGAAATCGAATGGCTGCGCGGGAAGATTATTCAGGCCGGCTACGATACCGATCTCGAGCCGATGCTGGATTTTGTTTACGCCACCGCCAGCCGCGCCGAAGCGCTGAAGAACGCCGAATAAGCCACTGCGCCCGCTGCGGGCGCAGATGCTGACCAATCCGCTTCCCCTCACAATGTGCCCATACCGCACGCGATAGCCTGCTGATGCCATTTTATCTGTGACAGTGTCACGCTGCCAGATGCTGCAGGGGATCATTACCCCCTGACAGGCGGCCCTGGGCGTTCTATGCTTTGCCCTGTCTCCCTCACACAGGACAACGCCCGATGGCTGACTGGAATCCTTCGCTGTATCTGCAGTTTGACGCTGAGCGCACCCGCCCGGCGGCTGACCTGCTTTCCCGTATCGCTCACCTGCAGGTTGAGAGCGTCGTTGACCTCGGCTGTGGGCCGGGCAACAGTACCCGCCTGCTGCGTGCCGCCTGGCCGCTGGCGGCGATCGTCGGTATCGATAACTCCCCGGCCATGCTGGACCAGGCGGCGCGGGCCTTACCCGACTGTGAGTTCATCGAGGCCGATATCGCCAGCTGGCGGCCTGCGCAACCGCCAGACGTGATCTATGCCAACGCCTCGCTGCAGTGGCTGGCGGATCATGAGACGCTGTTTCCGCATCTGGTGAATCAGCTGGCGGATAACGGTACGCTGGCGGTGCAGATGCCGGATAACTGGCAGGAGCCCTCCCATACTCTGATGCGTCAGGTCGCCGGCGAGCTGGGAATGCCGGACCGCGGCCGCCAGCCCTTGCTTCCGCCGGACGCCTGGTACGATCTGCTCACCCGACAGGGCTGTGAAGTTGATATCTGGCGCACCACCTATTTTCATCCGCTCGCTTCTCATCAGGCGATAGTCGACTGGCTGCAGGGCACCGGATTGCGACCTTATCTGACGGACCTCGATGAGCAGGCCAAAAGCGCCTTTCTGACCCGCTATTTGGCATCGTTGGCCGACCACTATCCGTTACAGTGTAACGGAATGGTGCTTCTACGCTTCCCACGTCTGTTTATCGTGGCGCGAAAAATAGCCGCCTGAGGGTTGCCTTGAGCGTGGCGTAAAACATAACCAATACATAAGCAAGTCGAGCCAGCAAACATTCCTGTTTTTCAGGATCAATTATCCTGAACATTGCGATATTCAACACATTCCTCAGCGTGCGACAGTGACGACCACTTCAACCTGTAACGGGAGTCACCATGGATACCACCCCTGTCGATCGCCACACGCTGGCTGCCATTGCGCCAAAACTGGCAGAACTGACCGAAACGGTGCTGTTTGGCGATATCTGGGCGCGCAGCGAGCTGTCGCCCCGGGAACGCAGCTTAATCACCCTCTCCGCCCTGACGGCGCTGGGCAAAACCGAGCAACTGCCCTGGCATATCGCCTACGGCTATCGAAATGGCCTGAGCCAGGAGGAAATTGTCGAATTATTTACCCACCTGGCGTTCTACGCCGGCTGGCCGGCGGCGGCCAGCGCCCTGACCTGCCTGAACGCGCAGGAGGCGCCATGCCTCTGACCCGTATTTCGCTTGGTACGGCATGGCGTCCCGCGGAGTTTGCTCAGCTGTCGGCGCTATTCCATGAGTGTCTGGTGGCGGAGTTTGCCGTGCCGCCGGCGGACAAATTTCAGTTTATCGAGCAGACCGCCGACGGGCAGCGCATTTACGACCCGCATTATCTTAGCGGCGGTCGCAGCGACCGCTTCGTGCTGTTTCATATTTTCGCCGGAAAACCGCGCCGCCGGGCGCAGAAACAGGGTCTCTATCGTCGGCTCTGCGCGCGGTTAGCCGATGAGATGGCGGTCAGCCCGCAGGACGTGATGGTGGTGATCCAGTTTAACCAGCTGGAGGACTGGAGTTTTAGCGCCGGCAAAATGGCGGGTGAATAAGTCAGGCGGCGCCTGCAGGGGCGCCGCGATTCAGGCTATTTAGTTGCTACCAGGCGAGATGATGCACCAGTGACAGATCCCAGGCCGTCGCCAATAGCGAAAGAAACATTATCAGATTGACCACTGTTTCGAGACGTTTTTCCATCGTTGCTTCTCCTGAGCCTGTTTCCCCTGTTATAGCGGGAAAAGCTTAACAGCATCTTATCGCTTCAGGAGTCAAGGGTGATCCTGTAGCGTACATAATCGTCAGCTGGGGTGAATTCATCATACAGGTGGCGGGCGGGATTATCACGGCGAGTATGCCAGTACAGACGTGACCAGCCTTGATCAGCCCCTTCGGTTTGCAGCGACTTGATCAGCGTTCTGGCAATGCCTTGTCCGCGGAAGGCTGGATCGACGAACAGATCCTCCAGATAGCAGATTGGCGTGGTGACCCAGGTGCCTTCGTGCAGAATGCAGATAGCGAATCCCACCACCGTATCATTCACCACTGCGACCCTGCCCAGCACGGGTGAGTTCACGTCCAGCATCCGCTGCCAGGTGCATTCGGTCCGGACTGCCGTAGAAGTGGGTATAGCCTTCCCAGAGCTGAAGCCATTCGGCTTTGTCATGCGGCCGTACTTCCCGGATATCGATGACCATGCGAGTTTCCTTACAGATGAATGAATTAGCCTGCGAACATTGGCAGGAACCAGGTATTAAGGCCATTATTTTCCTGCGCAGATATTTGTTCAAGCGGCTTAACCATAATTCCCGCCTGCGCAGGGCGATTTGGCACTAAAAAGCCTATTGCAGCGGGGCTGCTGACCGGCTCTATCGGGACAATAAAAAAGTATGTTGTAACTAATTTGAGTGCCAATAAACCCGGCCGCAGCCGGGTGAAGAGACTCCGCTATCAGCAGAGCGGCCTGACAGCGTCGCGCATTCCGCGGGTCAGAATAGCGTCAAGGTCAGCGGCGACCTGATCCACCAGTCCGGGGATCTGGCTTAGATCCTGCTCCCAGTGGGACTCCACGCTGAGCACAGCGGAAACCAGCTCGCGGGTGCTTATCTGACCGTCGCGATGGCGGGCCCAGAGCGTCTGGTAGCGCGTCAGCCAGTCAGCATCATCCTGTACCGGATAGCTTGTCCCCTCCCGCTCTCCTCGGTAGAAGGCAATCAGCGCCGCCAGCGCGAAGGTCAGGCGCGGCGGCAGCGTGCCATGCGCCTTCTGCCCTGCCAGCAGCTGCGGCAGAATACGGGTGCGGTACTTGGTCATGCCGTTGAGGGCGATCGAGAGCAGCTGATGTTTGATATAGGGATTGCGGAAGCGCCCGGTCACGGCGCTGGCGAATGACACCAGCTCATCGCGCGGCAGGTCCAGCACCGGAATAATCTCGTCATAAATGGCTTTTTCGACAAACGCGCAAATCTCCGCGTCGTTCATCGCTTCGCCGACGGTGTCGATTCCAGCCTGGAAGGCCACCGGCACCAGGGCGGTGTGCGCCCCGTTAAGGATCGCCACTTTGCGCTCTTTATAGGGCTTGATATCGTCGACGATACGCACATTCAGCGGCAGCTTATCGAGACGCAGCTCGCTGGCCAGCGAAGCGGGCCCCTGGATAACAAACAGATAGAAGTGCTCGGCGGTATCGAGGAAAGCGTCTTGATAGCCGGTTTGCGCCTCCAGAGCCGCCACTTCATCGCGCGGATAGCCGGTCACAATGCGATCCACCAGGGTGGAACAGAAGGTGTTCGCCGAGGTGAGCCAGTTGATAAAGTCCTGCGGCAGCTGCCACTCGGCGGCATAGCGCAGGACCAGGGCCTGCAGCGCCTCACCGTTATAATCGATCAGTTCGCAGGGGATAATCACCCATCCCTTATCGGCTGCGCCGGCGAAATGCTGGTAACGCTCAAATAGCAGGCGGGTTAGTTTCGCCGGATAGCTGACCGGCGGCGCGTCGTCAAACCGGTCCCCGGCATGGTAGCTGATGCCTGCCTCGGTGGTATTGGAGAAGACAAACCGTATCTCCGGGTTATGCGCCAGACGTAAAAAAGCGTCGTAGTCAGCGTAAGCGCTGATTTCGCGGTTGACCGATCGGATCAACCGCGCGTTGCTAACCGCTTCGCCCTGCTCGTTGAGACCACGGATAATGGTGGTATAGAGGCCGTCCTGGGTGTTCAGAGACGGTGGAAAATCCGTGTCAATGGGGCGAACGACCACGATGCCCGCATTCAGGTCGGTATGCTCGTTGAGCAGGTCGATCTGCCAGTCAACGAATGCGCGCAGGAAGTTGCCTTCACCAAACTGGACGATACGGTCAGGGTACTGCGCGCCGGGGAAATCACGACGGTTTAATGTTTTCACAATGGGTTCCCTCTAATAGTAGTCATACAACCTGAGTAATTGGTCCAATAAGTTATCAGGTTTTACGACCACTGAAACCCTGTTTTGATCAAAGCATTCTGCAATAGCGGCCGTCAGGGCAGAAACTTATAGAACAGCGAGGTGGCAGTCATCTTGCCGTCTGGCATCAGCGCATAGCGCGGAATTTCCCCCACTTTTTCCCAACCGCAGCGAACATAGAACTGCTCCGCCCCGCTGCCGGTCGCCGTGTCCAGCACCAGCACTGTCTTCCCTTCCCGACGAGCGGTTTGCTCCAGCTCCGCCATCAGCGCGTTGGCAATACCCTGGCGGCGGGCATTTTGGTGAACCAAAAGTTTGGCGACATCCGCACGATGCGGCTGATTTTCCGGCTGGCTGATAATCAGCTGCACGGTGCCGACGGGGCGCGAGTCAGCGTCAAGGGCGGCCAGCACGATGCGCTCCCCGGCCGCCACACTGTCAGCGGTACGTTGCCAGAAGGTCGTCGCGGTTTGCAGACTAAAAGGCAGCATAAAGCTCACCGAGGCGCCGCCGTTAACGCAGCTGGCCAGGATATCGCTTAATGCCGAAAGATGATGAAGAATATCGTCACGCGACAGCGTGCGCAGTGAAAAGGATGTGGTCATAAGAGCTCCCTGTTATCGACCACATCACTATGTTTTTAACCAAAAATTAACACAAGAGAGATCCTGATAGGATTTTCTTATGGCGCGCTTTCGGTGAGCGCCGGCATACAGATGCGGTTACGGCCGGTCTGTTTGGCTTTGACCATTTCATCATCCGCCGCCAGCAGCAGCTGGTTAAACAGTTCGGTAATGCGGGCGTGGCCCACCTCGCGGGTCTCCAGTCCCATACTGATGGTCAGATGGATCGGGTTCTGACCGAGGCCGAAGGGTTGCGACTCCACACCGTGGCGGATCTTCTCCGCCAGCACATAGCCCTGCTGAGCGCTGTCGACGACGGCGGCCACCGCAAACTCCTCGCCGCCGATACGGGCAACCATCCCCTGCTCGCCCACCAGGTGTCGAACCTGCTGGGCAAACTGGGTCAGCACGCAATCGCCGCCTTCATGGCCCAGAGCATCATTCACTCGCTTGAAGCCATCGATATCCAGCACCATCACCGTCAGCAGCTTATCCGCCGGCAGCGCCTGGCGCTTCAGCGCCTCGCTCAGCCCGGAACGGGAATAGACGCGGGTCTGGAAATCAAAATCAGCGCGCAGGGCCAGCTGCTTCACCAGCATGTTAATCGCCTCGACGCTGGAGGCGACGATCACCGGGCTTATCAGCATAGCCGCGATCCCCAGGCGGGTGGAGAACAGCTGCCACGGCTGCATTCGCGTATCCGGCGAAAAGTGAATTAACGAGTTGGCCACCAGCAGTATCTCGCCGATGCCGGTGAGAAAGGTCAACAGGCAGGTCAGCGGCAGCGGATAGCGCACGGCGCACCAGATCAGGGCCGGTAACGGGAAGGTAATGCTGCCGGCGCCGCCCACCGCCACGCCGAGGGCAATCGACAGCACCAGCGCCAGCGCTGGCAGCAGCTGGTGAAAGCGAAAACCACTTAACGCGGATGGCAGCGTCAGGGTCAGAATAAACGGCAGGATAAGCACCGCCGTCGAGAACTGCTCGCTAAACCAGTCCGCCAGCTGGGGGATAAAGGTGGCGCGCTCGACGTCCACCGACCCCAGCGCGCCGACCGCTGCGCACAGCAACGCGGCTAACAGACAGAAACAGAATAAATTAAGCGCGTTAATCGGGCCTGGCATGGAATCGGCGCGTCGTTTATCCCACAGCACCAGCTGTGCCAGGGTCACAATAAAGACAATATTGGAGAAGTTAATCAGCAATGAGGCAAAGCCCATTCCCCAGCGCGAGGTTAATCCGTCATAGACCAGCATTGCCGCAAAGCAGACGGCATAAAAATAGCTGCGATTAAGCCATACGTAGCGCGCAAAAATCCCGGCCATCACGGCGTTGAGCGGCCAGAAGAAAGAGAGCTCCTGCACCAGACGCAGCATGGCGCCCAGAAAATGCAGCAGTAGCGTTAACGTAAATAAGACCAGTGCATCGCGCACGGGTTGTTCTTCACGAAACAGCGTAAATGACCGAATCGACAGTGAAGACATTCAGTAATTATCCGTCTAATTGTTTCAGGCAATTATTATGTTAATAGTTAGTTAGCGGATTATCATAACATGAGAATATTTATCAGGCATACTCCGGCGCCGATCAAATGCAAATTAGCGCACAGACGGCGCGTTCATCTGCAGCACCAGCCAGCGGTGGATCACCTGCACAATATAGCGCTGTTCCTGCTCGCTCAGCGCGCGGCCGTGGGGAATGGCGTGCCATTTTTCCAGGCAGCCGCGACAGCAGGTGGCGGTCGCGTGCTGGGCGATAAACACCGGGTGACCGCGCATCGGCGTCTGCTTGCCATCATTGGCCGGCGCGGCGGATGCCAGCCGCTGGCGAATGAAATCGGCGGCGTGCTGGTCGATGACCTCCGGTCCCTTATCGAGACAATATTGCCGCTCTTTCATCCCCAGCCGGAAGCGCGAACGAAACGTCGAGCGCGCCAGACGAGCAAACAACCGATCCTGATCGACCATCAGAACACCGACCTCCCCAGCCGCTGAGTCAGTTTCTCCAGCAGCGCCACCCCGGCCAGCGAGTTACCCGCCTCGTCAAGCTCCGGGCTCCACACCGCGATCGCCATCTCCTGCGGCACGATCGCCACAATTCCGCCGCCGACGCCCGATTTCGCCGGCAGCCCCACGCGCCAGGCGAACTCGCCGGCGTTCTGGTACATGCCGCTGGTCATCATCAGGGCATTCACCTGACGGGACTGAATAGGCGCGATAACCGGCTTTTCCAGGTGCGGGGCGATGCCGCGGTCGGCGAGGAAGAGAAAGGTTCGCGCCAGCTCGACGCAGCTCATCTCCAGCGAACAGTAATGAAAATAGTTCTGCAGCACGGTGGTGACGTCGTTATGGAAGTTGCCGAAGGATTTCATCAGCCAGGCGATAGCGGCGTTGCGTGCCGAATGTTCAAACTCAGAGCGGGCCACCAGCGGATCGTAGGCGATATCGGCCACGCCGCTGAGGCGGCGGACAATCTCCAGCATCCGCTGGCGCGGCGCGCTGAGCCGGCTCTGCAGCATGTCGCAAACCACCAGCGCCCCGGCGTTGATAAACGGGTTGCGCGGTTTACCCTGCTCGATCTCCAGCTGCAGCAGCGAGTTAAACGGCTGGCCAGAGGGATCTTTCCCCACCCGCTGCCAGATCTCTTCTTCCTGATAGTGGTTCATGGCCACCACCAGACTCAATACTTTGGAGATCGACTGGATGGAGAATCGTTCATGCGCATCGCCGGCGGCAAAATGTTGCCCGTCCACTGTACTGATAGCGATGCCAAGCTTGTCGCCGCTGACGCTGGCCAGCGCCGGAATATAATCCGCCACTTTACCGCGGCCAATCAGCGGCCTGATTTCTGCCAGAATGGCTTCCAGCATTGCGTTATTGATCACCGTCGCCACACGCGGCTCCTTGCCCACCGTCGAATTTTGGTGGGCGAGTATAGCAGACGAGAACGACGGTCGTCAGGGGCAAACGCAGATTAGCGACGGTCTTTCCAGACGGTCTGCGCATTGCAGAACTCGTGCAGACCAAAATGCGACAGTTCACGACCAAAACCGCTCTTCTTCACGCCGCCGAAAGCCACCCGGGCATCGCTGGCGCAGTAGCCGTTAAGGAAGACGCCGCCACACTCCAGCTCGCGGGCAAAGCGCTGAGCCTGCGCCTCGTCGGTGGTGTAGACCGTTGCTGACAGGCCAAATTCGCTGTCGTTGGCGAGGGCCAGCGCGTGGTCCGCATCTCGGGCGGTGGTCAGGGTCGCCACCGGACCAAACAGTTCCTGGCGGAAGCCGGTCATTCCGGCGGTGACGTTGCCCAGGACCGTGGGCGCGTAGTAATTGCCCGCCCCTTCGATTTTCTCCGCCCCCAGCAGCAGGGTCGCGCCTTCATCGAGGGTCGCCGTGACCTGCTGGTGCAGTTCATCGCGCAGATCGAATCGCGCCATCGGCCCGACGTAATTCTGCTCGTCGCGCGGATCGCCCATCTTCAGCGCCGCGACGGCGTCGACAAATTTGCGGGTGAAGGCTTCGGCAATGCCGGCTTCGAGGATAAATCGTTTCGACGCGGCGCACACCTGGCCGCTGTTCTGATAGCGGCCGGTGACGGCGGCCTTTACCGCTTCATCCAGATCGGCGTCGTTCAGGACGATAAAGGGATCGGATCCCCCCAGCTCGAGCACGCATTTCTTCAGCGCTGCGCCCGCCTGAGCGCCAATCGCTTTTCCGGCGCGGACGCTGCCGGTGACGGTCACCGCCGCGATGCGGTCGTCATTGATAATCTGCGAAACGCCGTCATTGGTGGCATTGACCCAGCCAAAAACCCCCTCCGGCAGGCCAGCGGCGGCAAAAATTTCGCCCAGCAGACGGGCGCTGCCCATTACGTTAGGGGCATGCTTCAGCAGGTAGCTGTTGCCGGCCAGCAGGATCGGCACCGCGCCGCGCAGCACCTGCCAGACCGGGAAATTCCACGGCATCACCGCCAGAATGGCCCCCAGCGGACGATATTCGATCACCGCCTGGTTATTTTCCACCAGGGTGGCTTCGGTCGCCAGCATCGCCGGGCCATGTTCGGCATACCAGTCGCAGAGGTTGGCGGATTTCGCCACCTCGCCGCGAGCCTGAGCAATCGGTTTGCCCATCTCGAGCGTGATCGTCTGGGCCACCTCTTCACCGCGGGCGCGCAGCTCGGCCCCAATGCGGCGCAGCGCGTCGGCGCGTGCGGCGAGCGGCGTCTGACGCCACTGGCGATAACCCGCCGCGGCGAGAGCGATAGCCGCGTCGACCTCGCGTTCGTTGGCCCACGGCAGCGAGGAGACCACCTCACCGGTAGTCGGGTTGACGGATACGGCGTGCGTTGCAGATAAATTCATCGTTATTCTCTCTCTCGTTGCTTGCGAAGTGAGCGTATTCTGGCTTACCTTTCCATTCATTGAAAATGAATAATATTAAGCAACGCATTCACAAAAGAAGAATGGTATGGACCTGACTCAACTTGAGATGTTTAACGCTGTCGCCAGCACCGGCAGCATCACCCAGGCGGCGCAAAAAGTGCATCGTGTGCCGTCCAACCTCACCACCCGCATCCGCCAGCTGGAGGCTGATCTTGGCGTTGAGCTGTTTATTCGCGAGAACCAGCGGCTGCGCCTCTCCCCCGCAGGCCACAGCTTTTTACGCTACAGCCAGCAGATCCTCGCCCTGGTTGACGAGGCGCGAATGGTGGTGGCGGGCGACGAACCCCAGGGGCTGTTCTCTCTCGGTTCGCTGGAGAGCACCGCGGCGGTGCGGATCCCCACCACCCTGGCCCACTTTAATCAGCGTTACCCGAAAATTCATCTCGCCCTCTCCACCGGCCCCTCCGGGACGATGATCGACGGCGTGCTGGAGGGAGCCCTGAGCGCCGCGTTCGTTGATGGACCGCTGGTGCATCCGGGCCTGGAGGGGCTGCCGGTGTTCCCTGAAGAGATGATGATCGTCGCCCCCTACGGCCACGCGCCCATCGCCCACGCCAGCGAAGTGAACGGGGCAAATGTCTACGCTTTTCGCGCCAACTGTTCCTACCGCCGGCATTTTGAGAGCTGGTTCCATGCCGACAGAGCGACCCCGGGGAGGATCCACGAGATGGAGTCTTACCACGGGATGCTGGCCTGCGTGATCGCCGGCGCGGGCCTGGCGTTGATCCCGCGCAGTATGCTGGAAAGTATGCCCGGCCATCAGCAGGTATCCGCCTGGCCGCTGGCGGAAGAGTGGCGCTGGCTCACCACCTGGCTGGTGTGGCGCCGGGGCGCCAAAACCCGCCAGCTGGAGGCGTTTATAGCGCTGCTGAACGAAGATCGGCGAACAGCGGTTTCTCCATAAACACGCTGAGCGGATCGGGCTGGTAAGGGGCAAACGCGCAGCGGGTCTGATAGCCGTTGCGCGTATAGAGGGTGATGGCCGCATGCTGATGGATGCCGGTCTCCAGGCGCAGAGTATGGCAGTCGCGCTGCCGCGCTTTCTCCTCCAGGACCGCCAGCAGCTTTTCTCCCAGCTGCTGTCCGCGGTGCTGCGGATCGATATAGACCCGCTTCATCTCGCCAAAACCTTCAGCGCTGAGGACGATAGCCCCGCAGCCAACGGCTTCGCCCTGCGGACTGCGAATCGCCAGGGCGATCACTGTATCTGGCGGCATCTGGCCGAGGTCCAGCAGATGGTTGCTCTCTGCCGGGTAGAGTGTCTCCTGCCAGGCGTCGAGGGCGGCAATCAGGGCGGTAAATTCGGCGTCGGTGGGGGCGATGTCGGTAACGGTATACATAGGTGAGCTCCTTTTTTTACGCCACTGTAGCGCGCCTCAGGACGGTTTCCGCCATAGCATTAACTTATATTGCCGCTAACCACTTGCGCTAACTCACTGAAACACAGTAATTTTATCCCCTGCCGTTCGTTTTTGAGAGCTGAATATGCACACCAAAGCCCGTAAAGTGATGATTATTGGCGCCGGCAACGTCGGCGCGTCGGCGGCCTACGCGCTGCTCAATCAGAGCATCTGCGAGGAGCTGATCCTCGTCGACATTAACCAACAGCGCGCCGAGGCCCACGCTCAGGACCTCAGCGATGCCGCGGCCTATCTGCCGGGGATGATGACCATCTCTACCCGCGAGGCCAGCGACTGCGCTGATGTCGACATCGCGGTGATCACCGTCTCCGGCGGCGCGCTGCGTCCAGGCCAGAGCCGACTGGATGAACTGACCACCACCGCGAAGATAGTGAAGCGCATCGTGCCAACGATGATGGCCAATGGGTTTAACGGCATCTTTCTGGTGGCCACGAACCCCTGCGACATCATCACCTGGCAGGTATGGCAGCTCTCCGGCCTGCCGCGCAGCCAGGTGCTGGGCACCGGCGTCTGGCTGGATACCACCCGCCTGCGCCGTCTGCTGGCGCAGGAGCTGAACATTGGCGCCCAAAGCATCGACGCTTTTATCCTCGGCGAGCACGGCGACACTCAGTTTCCGGTTTGGTCGCACTCCTCGGTGTATGGCTCGCCGATAGCCGACCTCTACCAGCAGCGCACCGGCCGGCCGCTCGACCGCGAGGCGATGGCCGACAAAGTGCGTAAGCTGGGGTTTGAGATCTACGCCGGTAAAGGCTGTACGGAATATGGTGTGGCAGGCACCATCGCCGAGATCTGCCGTAATATTTTTACCGGCAGCCACCGCGCGCTGGCGGTCTCCTGCATTCTTGACGGTGAGTACGGGGTCTGCGGCGCGGCGGCTGGGGTGCCGGCGGTGCTGGCCCAGGGGGGCGTGGAGCAGATTATCGAACTGCGGCTCGCCGACGAAGAGCAGGCGAAGTTCAGCCAGTCGATTGCGGTAATCAAAGCCAATATCGCGCGTCTGCCCTGATGGCAGACGGCGACGTCTGGTTCAGTCGGCAATGATCAGCTGTGGGGAAAGGGTCACCAGCGCCTCGCGGGTCGCTTCCGGCAGGTGGCTGTCGGTAACGATATCGGTCAACGACTCCAGCGGGGCAATGTTGAACAGTGACCAGGCACCGTATTTCGAGCTGTCCGCCAGCAGGATGCGCCGGCGGGCATTGGCCATCAGATCGCGCTTCAGGGCGGCCTTCTCTTCCGTCGGGGCGGTGATCCCTTTCTCAAGGTCCCAGCCGTTGCAACTGACGAAGGCGAGATCGGGCCAGATGGCCTGCAGCAGGCGGCGGCCGTGATCGCCAATGCACGACTGGCTGCTGTCATCGATGCGGCCGCCGATAATCGTCACTTCAATCTGCTTAAACTCCGACAAAAACAGGGCGATATGTAAATCGCTGGTGATCACCCGCAGCGGCAGATGGGTGATCTGCCGCGCCAGTTCAATCATGGTGGTGCCGGCATCAAGCACAATGGCGTCGCCGGCTTTCACCAGCGCTGCCGCCGCGCTGGCGATCGCCTGCTTTTCCAGCGGGCTGCGCTGGGCTTTCTCCAGCGTCGTCGGCTGGGCAGGAATAAACCGGTTTAACGTCACCCCGCCATGCGTGCGGCTGATCACCCCTTCCTGATCGAGTTTGATCAGGTCACGGCGAATGGTGGCCGGCGAGGCGTTGGTCGCCGCCACCAGCTGGTCGACTGTCACCAGATTATGGCTTTTCAGGAAGTCCATAATCTGCTCTAACCGGTTATATCCCTTCATGTTATTCCTGCGCGATGTGCATGGCGAGCTCAATGGAGGTTGCCATGCTCTCAGACTTCGCTTTACCTGTCCAGGCAATATCAAACGCGGTGCCATGATCCGCAGAGGTGCGGATAAACGGCAGCCCGGCGGTGATATTCACCCCATCATAGAATCCCAGCAGCTTCAGCGGGATGTGCCCCTGGTCGTGATACATCGCCACCACCATGTCGTACATCCCCTCATGACACTGCATAAACACCGTATCCGGCGGACAGGGTCCGGTGACCGCTATCCCCTGCGCCTGCATGGCGGCGACCGCCGGGGCGACAATGCGGATCTCTTCATCGCCAAACAGGCCGTTCTCCCCGGCGTGCGGGTTGACGCCGGCGACCGCAATACGCGGACGCGGATAGCCGACGCGGCGCAAAAACCGATCCGCCACGCCAATCACCGTCTCAATCCGCGGCTGGTTGAGGGTATCGAGGAACTGGCGCAAGGAAATATGGGTCGTGATATGGATAACTTTAAGTTTCTCGGTATACAGCACCATGGCGTAATCGGTAGTCTGCGTCAGGTGGGCCAGCAGTTCGGTATGGCCGGGATAAGCGTGCCCGGCGAGATGCAGCGCCTCTTTATTCAGCGGTGCGGTAGCGATGGCCGCGACCGCGCCCTCCAGTGCGAGGGCGGTCGCCCGTCTGATGCAACGAAATGCCAGATCGCCCGCCTGAGCCTGGACTTCACCAGGACGCAGAACCTGCGGATCGCTGAGCGGTTCATCGATAACGTTAATCGTCGCCGGGGTAAATACTGCTTCGGCGGGATGGTCGATGATGCGCAGCTCCACCCGCGGCGTGATATTCAGCGCCAGGATCCGCCGCAGCGTCTGCGCGCAGCCTACCACCACCACCGGCGCGCCGCTCAGCGCCCCCTCGGCGAGGGATTTAATAATAATCTCCGGACCAATACCTGCCGGGTCGCCCATTGTGACTGCAATCATTTTAGACACTCAGTTTCTCCTCAATAAAATTCACAACATGTAACAGCGTGGTATCGGTGCCGAATCCTCCGGCTTTGGTCATCACCGGCCGCGACCAGCGGCCACCGAGAAAATGTCCGTAAGGAACGCAGGCCGCCACCCGGCCACGGATCTGGAAACCGCTGGCACCCAGCGCGTGCGCGACGGCGATGGCTACATCACCACCGGAAAGATACAGCGCGCCCGGAGGGCACTGCGCCACCGCCTGCGCCGTGACGTCGGCAAGCCAGGCGCAGATGCGCTCCCCGTAGGCCGCGCGGCTGAGGCCATGTTCGCGACACTGGGCTTCAATCCCGTGCCGGGCGGCGTGATTCGGGCGGGTGGTCACCACGCAGTGCTGCCCCTCACGCAGCACCTCGGCGATCCGCGAGGCTTCCTCCTTCGGCGATCCGCTAAAGGCCTGTTCGACATCAATTTCAATCTTCCTCACTCGGGAATGAGCCTGCAGCGCAGCGACCTGGCGCTGCGCCATCTCGCTCATCGAACCAACCACCGCCAGCAGAGGCCCCTGCTCGCTGCGGCGAAGGCGGCGGGCCAGCGCCTCGCAAAGTCCCGCCGAGCCGACCAGCAGTGTCTCTCGCGCATGGGGCGCGACGGCGTCGATCACCTGATCCAGTTGGCTGTCTTCCCAGGCGTCGACAATCAATACTCGCTTCTCCTCGCCCGCCATCGCTAATGCCGCCGGGAGCTGGGTAGCGTTCAAGGTCAGACAGGGAAGACGGCTCTGCATGGCGATAATTTCGCTAATCTCCGCCCGGCTCACCGGCGTTTTCGGGTCGCTGGCAAATTCGGTCTGATCGAGGGCCACCCCATACACATAGCAGCGTCCGTCACGGGTATGCCGCCCGGCCGCCGGATACGCCGGCGCCACCACCGCCACCCGGCAGTTCTGCACCGCCATCATGGCCTCCAGCTCGGCACCGGGGTTCCCGCGCAGCGTGGAGTCGATCTTCTTTACCTGCCAGTGTGGGACGAATGTCGCTGCGTCGCGCAGCAGAGCGGTGACCTTATCCGCCGCCTCGGCGGCGGTCATCGCCCGGCTGTCGCTGTTGAGAATTAATGCCCGCACGGAGGACGTCTGCCCGGCGGTGAATGCCACTTCCACCGCCATTCCCGCCTCTGCGAGGCTGACCCCGGCGTCATTGGCCCCGGTAAAGTCATCCGCCAACACCAGCACGTTGTTATTGCCGTCGTTCATTGTCCTGCCTTGTGGTCGATGAAATTATGAATTGATTATATTCAATCATAATTGATTAAATGTGAGCAAGCTCAAGTTATTAACCCGCCGTATAAATTATAACTTTTCCCCACCAGACGAGTTCCATAACTCACGAATGATTGAAAATAATCAATTGCTACCAAGGAGAAACGCGTGGCGACGATACATAGCACGATTATCAGCGGGGCGGGTGCCTCATCGGCTCTGCTCCCGTTATTGGCCGGTAAAACCTCTATCCTGCTGGTGACCGACAAGAACGTCGGGGCGCTGGAAGCAACCCAGGCGATCCATCGTCTGCTGGCGGCTGAGGGGCGTGTAGTTGAGGTCATTGACACGGTACCGGCCGAGCCCAGCCATCACGATGTGGCGCAGATCGTCAGCCAGCTCGACGCCAGCCAGCCACAGTTAGTTGTTGGCATCGGCGGGGGAAGCGTGCTGGATGTAGCAAAATTGCTGTCCGTACTTCTGCACCCTGAGGCGCCCGCTCTGACGGCCCTGCTGGCAGGCGAGCAGCCGCAACGACGGATCGGCTCATTGTTAATCCCGGCCACCGCCGGGACCGGCTCCGAAGCGACGCCGAACGCCATTCTGGCAATCCCCGAGCAGCAGACCAAAGTGGGGATCATCTCCCCGGTGCTCCTGCCGGACTATGTCGCCCTGCTACCGGAGCTGACCACCAGCATGCCGGCCAGCATCGCGGCGTCGACCGGCATTGATGCCCTGTGCCATCTGCTGGAGTGCTTTACCTCCACCGTCGCCAATCCGGTAAGCGATAACGCCGCGTTAATCGGTTTGCACAAGCTGGTGCGCCATATCGAACGCTCGGTGAATCAGCCGCAGGATCTGACGGCGAAGCTGGAGATGCTCTGGGCCTCGTGGTACGGCGGCGCGGCGATTAACCATGCGGGCACCCACCTGGTACATGCGCTCTCCTATCCGCTCGGCGGCACCTGGCATCTGCCGCACGGAGTGGCCAACGCCATTCTTCTGGCGCCCTGTATGCGGGTGATCCGCCCCCACGCGGTGGTGAAATTTGCTCAGGTCTGGGATCTGATCCCCGACGCGGATCGCACGCTCAGCGAGGAAGAGAAATCCCATGCGCTGGTCGCGTGGCTGGCGGCGCTGGTCAAACGTTTACCGCTGCCCGATAACCTCGCCGCTCTCGGCGTGCCGCAGGAGAGCATTCCCGCCCTCAGCGCGGCGGCGCAAAACGTTAAACGCCTGATGAACAATGCCCCCTGCAGCGTCAGCCGCGAAGAGATCGCGGCCATCTACCAGACGCTGTTTCCAGAACATGCCTAACAGGAGAAAGTAAAATGAGGAAAGCTATCAGCGGCGTACTGACCGCCATCGTCACCCCCTTTACCGTCGAGGGCGCGCTTAACCTGCCAGCGCTACGCCAGCAGGTGCAGCGCCAGATCGCCGCGGGCAACGGCATTTTCTGCGGCGGCACCAACGGCGAGTTTTTTGTCCTCAATGAGGAAGAGAAGATCGCCGTCGCCAGAACCTGTGTGGAAGAAGCGGCCGGTCGCGTCCCGGTGGTGGCCCATATCGGGGAGGTTTCTACCCGCGAGACTCTCCGGCTGGGCCAGCAGATCGCCCGCCTCGGGGTTGATGCGGTATCGGCCATTACCCCGTGGTTCGTGCCCTTGAAGCAGGAAGAACTGATTAACCACTATACGGCGATCGCCGACGCGCTGAGTGTCCCGCTTTTTCTTTACAACATTCCCGCCCGCACCGGGAACACCATTGCCCCGGAGACCGCGCGTCAGCTGGCCAGGCACGAGAATATTGTCGGCATTAAGGATAGCGCCGGCAGCTACGACAGCCTGAAAGGTTTTCTCGACGCGGTGCGCGATATCGACGGTTTCGACGTTCTGAACGGACCGGACTCGCTTATCCATCAGGGATTTGTCGACGGCTGTTCGGCGTGCATCTCGGGGCTTGCCAACGTCGCGCCCGCGGAAATTAACGCCATCTGGTCGCGCTTTCACGCCGGGGATATCGTCGGATCGCGCCAGGCCCAGGAGCAGGTAACGGGCCTGCGCACCGATCTGTATAAAGTGGCGTTCTCGCCTGCGGCGGTGAAGAAAGCTCTGCAGCTAATGGGTCATGAGGTGGGCGACAGCCGCTACGCGGTGCAGTTCAGTGACCAGCAGCTGCAGGAAATTCGCGGCATCATTGCCCGTTATTTAGCGTAATACCCGCTGCGTTTCGTAAATAAAACAGACCGGGTACCGTCGTACCCAGGATTCGTACGCCCAGAGAGAGGCTAAGATGAATCATTTTACCGCTGAAGATACCTTTATTATTGTCGGCATTGTCATTGCCTATATTCTGTTTACCACCTGGCTGACATTCCGTATTCGTAGTAAAAATTCCGGGGATTTTATGGAAGGCTCGCGCGCCATGCCGGCCTTAATTGTCGGTATATTACTGATGTCGGAATATATTGGCGCCAAATCAACCATCGGTACCGCTCAGGCCGCCTTTGAGAGCGGCATTGCCGCTTCATGGTCCGTGCTGGGGGCAGCCATCGGTTTCCCGCTGTTCGGTTTGATTCTGGTAAAACGCATCTATAACACCGGGAAAATCACCATTTCCGGCGCTATCGCTGAGAAATATGGCACCAGTACCAAAAATATCATCTCCCTGATCATGATTTATGCGCTGTTGCTGGTTAACGTGGGCAACTACGTCAGCGGCGCCGCGGCTATCTCCACCGTCTTAAAAGTCAACTTACCCGTGGCCGCCTTTATTACCGCCATCGTCAGTACCTTCTATTTCGCTTTCGGCGGCATGAAAGGCGTCGCCTGGGTCACCATGTTACACAGCGCGTTAAAATACGCCGGACTGCTGATCATTCTGGGTTTTGCTCTGTCCAAAACCGGCGGCTTCACGCCGATGATTGAGAATATGCCGGATTACTACTGGACGTGGGATGGCAGCATTGGCGCTGGCACCATCTTCGCCTGGCTTATCGGCACCATCGGCTCCATCTTCTGCACCCAGTTTGTTATCCAGGCGATCAGCTCCACCAAAGATGTCCGGTCAGCAAAGCGTTCCACCTGGATCGCCTTCTTTTTCTGCCTGCCCATCGCCCTTGCCATCGCTATCATCGGCGTGGCGGCGAAATATCTGCATCCGGAAATCAACAGCCTGTACGCCCTGCCGGTATTTCTGCAGGACATGAACCCGTGGCTGGCGGGACTCGTGACAACGTCACTTGTGGCCTCGATATTCGTCAGCGTTAGTACCGTTGCCCTAGCCATTGCCTCGCTGGTGGTGAAAGATTTCTACGTGCCATGGCGTAACCCGACCCCGGACCAGGAGTTCAGAGCCACGCGCTGGGCATCGTTAATTATCGGCTTCCTGCCGCTGGTCTTTGTGCTGCTGGTGCCGGAAGTGCTGAAACTCTCCTTCTTCACCCGCGCCATCCGCCTGTCCATTACCGTGGTGGCGGTTATCGCCTTCTACGCACCGTTTTTCCGGAGCACCCGCGGCGCCAATGCCGGTCTGATCGGCGCCTGCGTGGTGACCTCCGTTTGGTATTTACTTGGCGATCCGTTCGGCATCAATAACATGTATGTCGCCCTGGCGACCCCGGCGATCATTATGGTCCTCGATCGCTTGATCCCGAATAAATCACAATCATCTCCTGCCCCTGTTGAGCAACGTGGAGTCTAAAACATGACCACAATACCTTCTTTCGACGGCGTCATTCGCCAGCACCCACAAGATGAACATATCGCATGGGCGATGCTCCCCTGCGCCTGCCCGCAAAATCATGCCGCCAACCTGCTTCAGCTGAAAGATGGCAGCCTGATGTGCGTCTGGTTCGGCGGCTCGCAGGAAGGGAAAGCCGACATTTCGATCTGGGGATCGCGGTTAGCCACCGACAGCGATCGCTGGAGCGAAGCGGTTAAGCTCTCTGACGATCCTGACCGCTCGGAACAAAATCCGGTGCTGTTTCAGGCGCCTGACCAGGTAGTGTGGCTGTTATGGACGGCGCAATACGCCGGCAACCAGGATACCGCCATTGTCCGCTACCGCCAGTCACATGACGGCGGGCAAAGCTGGGGTCCCATCGACACCCTGTTGGATCAGCCCGGTACCTTTATTCGCCAGCCGATTAGCGTCATGCCTGACGGCAGCTGGCTGTTGCCAGTGTTTTACTGCCGCACCGAACCAGGCGAGAAATGGGTGGGTAACAATGACGTCAGCGCGGTGAAAATCTCCTCAGACGGCGGCATAAGCTGGCGTGACGTGGCAGTCCCGGAGAGCCTTGGCTGCGTCCATATGAGCATCACCCCGCATCCCGACGGCGGACTGGCGGCCTTCTTTCGCAGTCGCTGGGCGGATCATATCTGGTTCAGCCACTCCAGCGACCAGGGTGAAAGCTGGTCTGCGCCGGCGCCCACGACGCTGCCGAACAATAACTCGTCCATTCAGGCGACAACTCTCGACAATGGCGAACTGGTGCTGGTGTTCAATAATATGAGCGCCGCCGGAGCCACTGAACGCCGTGCCTCGCTGTACGATGAAATTGCGGATGACGATGGCCGTAAGGAGCCGGAAACAACCGGGAAAAGCGCCTTCTGGGGCGCGCCACGCGCGCCGATGACGGTGGCGATTTCACCCGATGGCGGCAAAAGCTGGCCGTGGTTGCGCAATCTTGACGAGGGTGACGGCTACTGCATGACCAATAATTCGGAGCAGAAGCTGAACCGGGAGTTCTCCTACCCCAGCATCAAACAGGGAGCAGACGGTAATTTGCATATCGCCTACACCTGGTACCGCCAGGCGATCAAGTATGTTCGCGTTTCGCCACAGTGGGTGAAAGGAGCAAGCGCATGATTATCGGTAATCTGCAGGCGCTGCAGCAGGCTGGCCTGCCGCCGGCGTTAAACCAGCTTTTGAGCAGCGAGGTCTGCTCGCTGGCCGCCCTGAGCGCCAGAGAGGATGGCCGGTTCCAGCCCGACGGCGCGCCGTGGTTCTGCACCCTCAGCGTGGTGCAAACCCAGCCCGCGGCCGAGCGGCATACGGAATATCATCGCCAGTGGGCGGATATTCAGGTCATCCTGGCCGGCGAGGAGCGGATCCAGGCGGGCATGGCTCCCGCGATGCGCCCGGAAGATAATGAGATTAAGCCCGACCTCTATATCTGTCAGCCGGCCCCGGAGAGTGTCTCTATTCTGCTGCGTCCCGGCGACTTCGCGGTCTTTTACCCCGGCGAACCGCACCAGGCGCTGTGTGCGGTTTCGACGCCAGCGCCGGTCAGAAAGGCGGTATTCAAGATCCCGGCGGCGATGCTGGAGGCGCGATGAAGCAGGCAATTGTAACCGGGGCCAGTTCCGGGATCGGCGCCGCGGTGGTGAGGCAGTTGCTGGAGGACGGCTGGCAGGTGGTCGGCATGAGCCGTTCGCTGCCGCCCTTCTCACAGCCGAACTTTCGCCATCTGACGGTCGACGTCAGCCAACGCAGCGCGCTGCTGGCGGCGCTGGAGCAGATTGAGCCTCCTCAGGCCATCATCCACGCCGCGGGCTCGATGACCGCCGCAACCCTGGGCAATCTGGATCCACTGCACGGCGAGTCGCTGTGGCGTTTACATGTCGACGCGGCCCAGACGCTGGTCAATCACTTCGCCCCGGCCATGAGGCCGGGTGGGGGGATTGTTCTGCTGGGAAGCCGTACATCACGTGGCGCAGCGGGTCGTTCACAGTATACGGCCACCAAAGCCGCGCTGGTCGCCCTTGCCAGAAGCTGGGCGGCAGAGCTGGCGCCCGCTGGGGTGACGGTCAACGTGGTGGCGCCCGGGGCAACCGATACGCCGATGCTCCGTCAGCCCGGCAGGGAAAGCTCCCCGCCACAGCTGCCGCCGCTGGGGCGGCTCATTACCCCGCAAGAGGTGGTCTCGCTGATAAGCTGGTTATTGAGTGAGGGCGCATCGGCGATGACCGGACAGGAGCTGGTGATGTGCGGTGGCGCCTCCCTCGCCTGATGACGCACGCCGCGCCGTCCCCGGACAGCGGAACGACGCGGCGGTGATGATTAACGCAAATAGACAGTCCCGCGCAGATAGGTGGTGGCCTGGCCGCCGATCAGCACCCTGTCGCCCTGCCACTGGCAGCGCAGGTCGCCGCCGCGGGCGGAGCCCTGGCGCGCCATCATGGTGGTTTTCCCCAGTTTTTCGCCCCACCAGGGGATCAGCATGCTATGGGCGGAGCCGGTCACCGGATCCTCCGGCACCCCTTCACCCGGGCAGAAGAAGCGGCTGACAAAGTCATACTCCTCATCCGGCGCGCTGACGCAGATCATTTTGCCAAGCGTCTGCAGGCGCGCCATGTCCGGCCGCACCGCTTCAACCTGCTGACGATCCGCCAGCAGCACCAGATAATCGCGCCCTTCACGTACCTCGACGGCCGCCTCGAGGCCTAGTCCGGCCAGCAGGTCCGCCGGCGGGTTGGCCACCGGGCTGGTCGTCCACGCCGGGAAGTCGAGCGTCAGCCAGTCTCCGCTGCGGGTGACTCGCAGGTCGCCAACGAAGCGGGTGCTGAAGGTGATGGTCGCCGAGGGATGGTCGAGATACTCAAAAATAACGTGCGCCGCGGCCAGGGTGGCATGACCGCAGAGGTTGATCTCGTGCAGCGTGGTAAACCAGCGCAGCTCATAGCCTTCGTCGGTGCGGACGAAGAACGCCGTTTCGGACTGATTATGCTGTTGGGCCATTTTCAGCAGCACATCGTCGGCTAACCACTCGCTGAGGGGGCAGACGGCCGCGGCATTGCCACCGAAGTTTTTATCGCTGAAAGCATCGACCAGATAAAATTGAATTTCCTGCATACACTGTCCTTACTTTTTTTACTTTCCTTCAACATGACATAAAAGCGCCCCTCTGACACTATCCATAGCAAAATTAATTGCTTAACCGCGCCTGGCTGCTTGCAGTGAAACGAGAGGCAGATCACATAATGATTGTCTTTTCGCCAGCAAACGTTTTATGATCGGCGTCACATCTTCCCCTGAATCACCAGTCCAGAGCTTATGACTACGAATACGGTCTCACGCAAGGTAGCGTGGCTACGTGTCGTGACGTTGGCCATCGCCGCGTTTATTTTTAACACCACAGAATTCGCCCCGGTCGGTCTGCTGTCGGATATTGCCGACAGCTTCGGCATGGAAACTGCCCAGGTGGGCATGATGCTGACCATCTACGCATGGGTGGTGGCGTTAATGTCGCTGCCGTTTATGCTGCTGACCAGCAAAGTGGAGCGCCGGCGGTTGCTCATCGGCCTGTTTATTCTGTTTATCGCTAGCCATGTGCTGTCGTTCTTTGCATGGAATTTTGACGTGCTGGTCATCAGCCGCATCGGCATCGCCTTCGCCCATGCGGTGTTCTGGTCGATAACGTCGGCGCTAGCCATCCGCATGGCCCCCCCGGGCAAACGGGCGCAGGCGCTCAGTCTGATCGCCACCGGTACCGCGCTGGCGATGGTGTTTGGGATTCCGATCGGCCGCATCATCGGCCAGTATTTTGGCTGGCGAATGACCTTCCTGGCGATCGGCCTGGGCGCGTTAGCCACCCTGGTCTGCCTGGTGAAACTGCTGCCGACCCTGCCGAGCGAACACTCAGGCTCGCTGAAGAGCCTGCCGGTGCTGTTCCGTCGCCCGGCGCTGGTCAGCGTATACATTCTGACCGTAGTGGTGGTGACCGCCCATTATACCGCCTACAGCTATATCGAACCCTTCGTCCAGACGGTGGCGGGTCTGAGCGGCAATTTTGCCACCGTGCTGCTGCTGATCCTCGGCGGGGCCGGGATTATCGGCAGCATTCTGTTCGGCAAGCTCGGTAACCAGCACGCTTCGGGGCTGATAAGCCTCGCCATCGGCCTGCTGCTGGCCTGTCTGCTGCTGCTTCTGCCGGCCTCGCATAACCCGCACCACCTGATGCTGCTCAGCATCTTCTGGGGGGTGGCGATTATGATTATCGGTCTCGGCATGCAGGTGAAAGTGCTGGCCTCCGCCCCGGACGCCACCGACGTCGCCATGTCTCTGTTCTCGGGCATCTTTAATATCGGCATTGGCGCCGGCGCGCTGGTGGGCAGCCAGGTGAGTCTGCATCTCTCTATGGCCTCCATCGGCTATATCGGCGCTATCCCGGCGCTGGCAGGCCTGATCTGGGCCCTGCTGATCTTCCGCCGCTGGCCGGTATCGCTGGAAGAACACCAGCCGCACCACTCTTAATTTAGCCGCAAAAACAGCCCGCCGGTATCGCTCCGGCGGGCTGTTGTCTCTCTGCGCATCACCGCGGTCAGGGATGCCAGGTCGAAATGATCTCCAGCACGCCATTAATAATAAATTGCACGCCCATGCAGACCAGCAGGAAGCCCATCAATCGTGAGATGGCCTCAATGCCGCCTTTGCCTACCAGACGCATAATCGCCCCCGAACTGCGCAGGCAACCCCAGAGAATGATCGCCAACAGGGCAAAGATAATCGGCGGCGCCGCCAGCACCACCCACTCCGGGAAGTCCACCCCGTGTTTAACGGTCGAGGCGGAACTAATGATCATCGCGATGGTGCCCGGACCGGCGGTGCTTGGCATCGCCAGCGGCACAAAGGCGATATTGGCGGTCGGCTCATCCTGTAGTTCTTCGGATTTGATCTTCGCTTCCATCGAATCGTGGGCTTTTTGCTGGGGGAACAGCATACGGAAACCAATAAAGGCCACAATCAACCCCCCGGCGATTCGCAGCCCAGGTATTGATATGCCGAATGTATTCATCACCACCTGGCCGGCATACCATGACACCATCAGGATGGCGAAGACATACACCGAGGCCATCAACGCCTGCTTGTTACGCTCGGCGTTGTTCATATTGCCCGCGAGGCCGAGGAACAGCGCCACGGTAGTCAGCGGATTCGCCAGCGGTAAAAGCACCGCCAGGCCGAGCCCTATCGCTTTAAACAAATCGAACATAGTTAAATAAAGTCCCGTAAATATTCATTTTTTAAAGATGGTTTCAGTCCGTGAGTATACCGGCTTCAACAATTCCAACGCCAGCCAGCTGATAAATCACTTTCGCCAAAAATTAACAAGCGTTAGAAAATTCACAAACAGTGACACGCGTCGAATTTTTTTGTTTTAGCAAATCGTGGCATCGGCTAATTCATAATGTTGACTTATGATTGCCTGGGCAATAGTATCACTCGCAACTAAATCATTGCCTGGGCAACCATCATGAAAAATACCAGCGACCTGTTCAACGAGATGATCCCGCTGGGCCGCTTGATCCAGATGGTTAACCAGAAAAAAGATCGCCTGCTCAACGACTACCTCTCACCGATGGATATTACCGCGACCCAGTTTCGGGTGCTCTGTTCCATTCGTTGCGAGGTATGTATTACCCCCGTTGAGCTGAAAACCGTGCTTTCCGTCGACCCGGGCGCGATGACGCGTATGCTCGACCGCCTGGCGTGTAAAGGCTGGATTGAACGGTTACCCAACCCCGCTGACAAGCGCGGTGTGCTGGTGCAGTTGACGCCAGACGGCGCAGCCCTTTGCGAGCAGTGTCATCAGGTTGTGGGTCAGAAGTTACACCAGGAGTTAACAAAAAATCTGTCGGCGGACGAAGTCGCCATGCTTGAGCAACTCCTCAAGAAGGTCCTGCCGTAACAATAAGAAGAGGTAAGATGATGTCCAGACGTAATAATGACGCCATCACTATCCATAGTATTTTGTCGTGGATCGAGGATAACCTGGAATCGCCCCTGTCGCTGGAAAAAGTGTCTGAGCGCTCAGGTTACTCCAAGTGGCACCTGCAACGTATGTTTAAGAAAGAGACCGGCCATTCCCTCGGCCAGTACATCCGCAGCCGTAAGCTGACGGAGATTGCGCAAAAGCTCAAGCAGAGCAATGAGCCAATCCTGTACCTGGCGGAACGCTACGGTTTCGAATCGCAGCAGACCTTGACGCGAACATTTAAAAACTATTTCGATGTTCCGCCCCACAAATATCGCATAACGAATGTACCTGGCGAATCCCGCTATCTGCATCCGCTAAATAACTGATGTTTATCGCCTGTAATATCAAAGACGTATTGAGGAAATCATGAAACTATTCGCTGCCGCAGCTATCGTCCTTCTGTCGCTGGCATCCAGCTTCAGCTTTGCGGAGCAAACCACCACGCCGGTGCGGCAAAACCAGCGTGACACAATGATTCTCCCTTCGGACCATAACGACTCGCCGTTTGATTTCAATCATATGGCGGCCGGCAATGATAAATCTGACGAACTAGGCGTGCCGTACTACCAGCAGCACGACCTGTGATGCCATTACACGCATACTTGTGTATAGCCCCGTCTCCGGGGCTTTTTTTTACCCGCGCGCCATGCCCGGCCGCACCAGACGCAGACCGAAAACGTTGATATAGAGCCCGGCCATGATCAGCGCCGCCCCGGCGAGCTGCAGTCCGCTCAGCGTCTCCCCCAGCAGCAGCGCGGCGCTGGCCATCCCCACTACCGGCACCAGCAGCGACAGCGGCGCCACCCGCCAGGTTTCATAGCGCCCCAGCAGCGAGCCCCAGATACCATAGCCAACGAGAGTGGCGATAAACGCCAGGTAAAGTAGCGAGAGAACCGTCAGCATATCGATCTGGCGTAGACTCGCCAGCATGAGCTGCGGGCCATCGATCAGCCACGAGGCAAACATAAACGGCAGCACCGGGATCAATGCGCTCCACACCACCAGCGACATGATTGGCGGGCGGGTCGCCTGGGACATGATTTTTTTGTTGAAAATATTGCCGCAGGCCCAGCTGAGCGCCGCCGCCAGGGTCAGCATAAAGCCCACCAGCGGGACATGCTCCCCGCCGAGGCTCCCCTCCACCAGCACCAGCACGCCGAAGATCGCCAGCGCGATCCCCGCCAGCTGCTTGCCCTGTAAGCGTTCGCCAAAGACGAAGGCGCCAAGAATGATGGTAAAAAAGGCTTGCGCCTGCAGCACCAGCGACGCCAGCCCCGCCGGCATGCCCAGGCCGATAGCGCAGAACAAAAAGGCAAACTGGCCAAAGCTAATGGTCAGGCCATAGCCCAGCAGCAGGCGCAGCGGAATGGCCGGCCGGGCGACAAACAGCAGCGCCGGGAAGGCGACCAGCATAAAGCGCAGGCCCGCCAGCATCAGCGGCGGCATATTGTGCAATCCCAGCTTAATCACCACGAAGTTAAGCCCCCACACCACCACTACCAGCAGCGCCAGCAGTCCATCTTTCCTCGTCATACCCTGCCTCTGTCGTTATTAGAATTTTTGTGAACCAAATCAAAGTAGCGAAAAAGCGGTCGCCAGGATAGATCATTATTTTTGGCAGGTTCGGAAGTGCCTATCGCCACCGAGGCGACCTGTACAAGGCGTGATGGCCGTGTTATTTGTGATCGAAGACATAAAAAACAACATGACAGGCAAGGAAATCATGATCACCACACTCCGGCGCTCCACCATCGCGCTGCTGGCATCGTCGCTACTGTTGACTATCGGCCGCGGGGCCACACTGCCGTTTATGACCATCTACCTCACCCGACGCTATCAGCTGGAGGTGGATGTGATTGGCTACGCCCTGTCGCTGGCCCTCGTGGTCGGCGTGCTGTTTAGCATGGGCTTTGGCATCCTCGCGGACAAGTTCGACAAAAAGCGCTATATGGTGTGGTCAGTGCTGGTGTTTATCCTTGGTTTCAGCGCGATACCGCTGGTCAATAACGCTATCCTGGTGGTGATCTTCTTTGCGCTGATCAACTGCGCCTACTCGGTCTTTTCCACCGTGCTGAAAGCCTGGTTCGCCGACCGGCTGACGGCGGAGAAAAAAGCGCGCATCTTCTCGCTGAACTACACCATCCTCAACATCGGCTGGACCGTCGGACCGCCCATCGGCACGCTGCTGGTGATGCACAGCATTAATCTGCCATTCTGGCTGGCGGCAGCCTGCGCCGCCTTCCCGTTAGTGTTTATTCAGCTGTTTCTGCAGCGAGATGGCGCCGCCGCCGCCCAGCCAGGGGCTGCCGTCTGGACGCCTTCGGTGCTGCTGCGCGACCGCGCGCTGCTGTGGTTTACCTGTTCAGGGCTGCTGGCCTCCTTCGTCGGCGGCGCTTTCGCCTCCTGTATCTCGCAGTACGTACTGGTGGTCGCCAGCAGCGACTTCGCCGAAAAAGTGGTGGCCGTGGTGCTGCCGGTTAACGCCGCGGTGGTCGTCGCTCTGCAGTACGCGGTTGGCCGGCGACTGAGCGCCAGAAATATCCGCCCGCTGATGACCTTCGGCACCGTCTGCTTTGTGATCGGCCTCGTGGGCTTTATGTTCTCCGGCGCCAGCCTGTGGGCATGGGGGATCTCGGCGGCAGTCTTCACCCTTGGCGAGGTGATTTATGCCCCCGGCGAGTATATGCTGATTGACCATATCGCCCCGCCAGGGATGAAGGCCAGCTACTTCTCCGCTCAATCGCTGGGATGGCTGGGCGCGGCATTCAACCCGATGTTCACCGGGATGATCCTCACCCATCTGCCGCACTGGTCGCTTTTTGTCATTCTTATCGGGGCCATTGTCGCCGCCTGGCTGATGATTTTCCGCGGGATCAATGCCCGCCCCTGGCAGCCGGATTCTCCGCTGGCCAACGCCTGACGCCAGCTGGCATGCGGCTGTCAGGTTGCTGTCGGGCCGTTGTCGGGTCGCTGTCGTGGTGGCTGGCGGCCCGCTTTTCCAAACTCCATCACAGGTTTACATCCGCAGAACGTCATGGAGCATACAAATATGAACAGCAACAATCAGGTCAAACAATTACGGCTGCAGCGCGCCTGGTCCCAGGAACAGCTGGCCGAAATGGCGGGGCTCAGCGTCCGCACGATCCAGCGCATTGAGAATGGCGAACGCCCGGGACTGGAGACCCTCAGCGCCCTCGCCGCGGTCTTTGAGGTGACGGTGGCCGAGATCGGCGGCGAAGCCTCGCGGGAGGGCGCGCCGGGCCCGGAAGCCTCGCTGGATCTGCGTATCGAGGAAGCGAAAGCGCGGGTGCAGCAGGAGAGCCGCTTTTTTCGTTCGCTGTCGGTGGCGCTGGTGGTCTGCGTGCTGCTGGCGCTGCTCAACCGGTACACTAACCCGCAGTACACCTGGTCCGGCTGGGTCGCCCTGATCTGGGGCGCTCTGCTGGCGGTGAGAGGATTACGCCTGTTCGTGTTCGGCGAATGGATCAAAAACTGGCGCCAGGCGCGCCTGCAGCGGCTGCTGCGTAAATAGCAAGGAAACCGGCGGCGCGAACGCCGCCGGTCCGTTCAGATAGTCACCAGGGCGCGTACGCCGTCGGTTTCCATATCTCCGCCCTTGCCCTGCTGGACGATGGCGCCGCGCGACATCACCAGGTAGTGGTCCGCCAGCCCGGCGGCAAAGTCATAGAATTGTTCCACCAGCAGGATGGCCATATCCCCGCGGCTCGCCAGCTGACGGATCACCTCGCCAATCTCTTTGATGACCGAGGGCTGGATCCCCTCGGTGGGCTCATCGAGGATCAGCAGCTGCGGACGGCTGGCCAGCGCCCGGCCGATCGCCAGCTGCTGCTGCTGGCCGCCGGATAAGTCACCGCCCCGCCGCTGCTTCATGGTCTTGAGCACCGGGAAAAGCTGGTAAATCTCCTCCGGCACCTGCTGCGCCTCGCGGGCGGGAAAGCGCGACAGCCCCATCAGCAGGTTTTCCTCCACCGTCAGGCGCGGAAAAATCTCGCGTCCCTGAGGGACGTAGGCCACCCCGGCCTGCACCCGCTGGTGCGGTTTACGGTGGGTGATGTTCTGATCCTGCCAGCGCACTTCGCCGCTGCGCGCCGGGATCAGCCCCATCAGACATTTCAGCAGGGTGGTCTTGCCGACGCCGTTGCGCCCCAGCAGGCAGGTGACTTCGCCCTGGCGGGCGGAAAAATCCACCCCACGCAAAATATGGCTGCCGCCGTAGTATTGATGTAGCTGACTCACCTGTAACATTGGCGCTCCTTAACGTCCCAGATAAACTTCAATGACCTGTTCATTGGCCTGCACCTCCCGCAGCGATCCCTCCGCCAGCACCTGGCCCTGATGCAGGACCGTCACCCGGTCGGCGATGGTCTCGACAAACCCCATGTCGTGCTCCACCACCATGAGGGAGTGCTGTCCGGCCAGCGTACGAAACAGCTCCGCCGTATATTCGGTTTCCGCATCGGTCATGCCGGCCGCTGGCTCATCAAGCAGCAGCAGATGCGGCTCCTGCACCAACAGCATGCCGATCTCAAGGAACTGTTTCTGGCCATGGGACAGCAGACCGGCCTGGCGGTAGCGTTCGCCGTCAAGACGCAGCAGGCGCAGCACCTCATTCAGCCGATCGTCCTGTTCGCTGCTCAGCCGGGCGCGCAGGCTGGCCCAAACCGATTTATCTCCTTTCATCGCCAGGGCGAGATTTTCCGCCACTGTCAGCGCTTCGAAGACCGTCGGCTTCTGAAACTTGCGCCCGATGCCCTGGCGGGCGATGGCCACCGGTTCGAGGGTGGTCAGATCCACCGACTGGTCATAGATCGCTTTGCCGCTCTGCGGCCGGGTTTTGCCGGTGATCACGTCCATCAGGGTGGTCTTGCCCGCGCCGTTGGGGCCGATCACACAGCGCAGCTCGCCGACGCCAATCGCCAGCGACAGGTCCGTCAGCGCCCGGAAACCGTCAAAGCTGACGTTAATGTTCTCCAGCTGCAGTACCGGGTCGGTTTGCGCACGAAAGCGATCGCCGGGCAGCTGGCGGGTAAACAGTCCTTCATCCGGTTGCATTAGCGGTCTCCTCGACGCAGCAGGCCCATCACCCCGCGGGGTAAAAACAGGGTTACGATGATAAAGATGAGGCCGAGAAACAGCTGCCAGTACTCCGGCATCGCCACGGTGAAAATGCTCTTCGCGCCGTTGACCAGCCCGGCGCCAAGCACCGGGCCAATCAGTGTGCCGCGCCCGCCGAGCGCCACCCAGATGGCGGCCTCGATGGAGTTGGTCGGCGACATCTCGCTGGGGTTGATGATCCCCACCTGCGGGACATATAACGCCCCCGCCAGGCCGCAGAGCACCGCCGACAGCGTCCACACCAGCAGCTTGAAGCCGCGCGGGTCGTACCCGCAGAACATCAGGCGGTTCTCGGCATCCCGCACCGCGGTGAGGATCCGGCCAAACTTACTCTGCGCCAGCGCCGAGCCCAGCCACAGGGTCAGCAACAGCAGCAAAATCGTGGCCATAAACAGGGTGGCGCGGGTGCCGGTGGCGGTGACCGGAAAACCCAGCAGCGTGGTAAAACCGGTGAAACCGTTATTGCCGCCAAACCCGGTCTCGTTGCGAAAGAACAGCAGCATACCGGCATAAGTCAGGGCCTGGGTCATGATCGAGAAATAGACCCCTTTGATCTTCGAGCGAAAGGCAAACCAGCCGAAAACCAGGGCCAGCAGACCGGGAACCAGCACCACCAGCGCCATCGCCCAGGCGAAATGCTGCGTGCCCCACCAGAACCAGGGCAGTTCGCTCCAGGAGAGAAAAGACATAAACGCCGGCAGACCGTCGCCCGCCGCCTGGCGCATCAGGTACATGCCCATAGCGTACCCGCCGAGGGCAAAGAAAATCCCGTGCCCCAGCGACAGCATACCCGCGTAGCCCCAGACCAGATCCAGCGCCACCGCCACAATGGCGTAGCAGAGGATTTTACCGCTCAGGGTCAGCAGCCAGCTCGGCACCGCCAGCGGATGGGAGGCCGGCAGCAGTGCCAGAAATGGCATGCTCAGCAGCCCCAGCACCAGCAGGATCCCCAGCCAGCGCAGAGGCCGCGGCGCGCGCTGCGCCAGCGTTAAGGTAACAGGTTGGCTCATCAGTCAATCACCCTCCCTTTCAGCGCGAACAGACCCTGCGGGCGTTTCTGAATAAACAGAATAATCATCACCAGGATCAGGATCTTGCCCAGCACAGCGCCCATTTGCGGTTCGAGAATTTTGTTGATAATGCCCAGCCCAAAGGCCGCCGCCACGCTGCCGGCCAGCTGGCCGACGCCGCCCAGGACCACCACCAGAAACGAGTCGATGATGTATCCCTGACCCAGTTCAGGCCCGACGTTGCCGAGCTGCGACAGCGCCACGCCGCCCAGCCCGGCAATACCGGAGCCGAGGCCAAAGGCCAGCATATCCACCCGCCCGGTAGGCACGCCGCAGCAGGCGGCCATCGCCCGGTTCTGCGTCACGGCGCGGACGTTCATCCCCAGACGGGTGCGGTTCAGGATGAGCCAGGTAAAGCACAGCACCAGCAGGACGAACGCCAGCACCGCCAGCCGGTTCCACGGCAGGATCAGGTTCGGCAGGACCTGCACGCCGCCGGAGAGCCAGGCGGGGTTCGCCACCTCGACGTTCTGTGCGCCAAACAGCATGCGCACCAGCTGGATAAGCATCAGGCTGATCCCCCAGGTGGCGAGCAGCGTCTCCAGCGGCCGACCATACAGATGACGAATAATGGTGCGCTCCAGCGCCATGCCGATCCCGGCGGTCACCAGAAACGCCACCGGCAGCGCGACCAGCGGATAAAAGGCCAGCCACTGCGGCGCGAGCTGCGCCAGCGCCTGCTGAACCAGCCAGCAGCTGTAGGCGCCAATCATCAGCATCTCGCCGTGGGCCATGTTAATCACCCCCAGCAGGCCGTAGGTGATCGCCAGCCCCAGCGCGGCCAGCAGCAGCACCGAGCCCAACGACAGCCCCATAAAGGCCTGGCCCAGCAGATCGCCGAGCAGCAGACGATGTTTGATCTTTTGCAGGCTGTCGCTGGCCGCCTCGCGCACCGCCGCATCCGGCTCATGCTGGGCATCGGTAAAGGGGATCAGCAGCGCCTGGGTTTCCGGGTCCGCGGAATGGCCGAGCAGCGTCACGGCGGCCAGCCGCGCGCTGGCCTCAGGCTGAGTGAGCTGCAGCCGCGCCAGCGCCACCTCCAGCAGGCCCCGCACATTATCATCGCTTTCCGCCTTCAGCCGCTGCTGCAGCAGCGCGGCCATGGCCGGGGTCGCTTCCCGCTGTAGCGTTCGTGCGGCGGACGCTCGCTCTGTGACGTTGTCACTTAAAATAAGGTGGCTGGCCAGCGCGCCGGCAGCCAGATTGCGCAGCCGGTTGGTCAGACGCACCGGTCGGGTTTCGCCCTGGGGCGCGGCGACGGCACCCAATGGCTGTAATCCGCCCTGTCGGGTGCGGAAAGCATGTTTTCCGTCGTCCATCACCAGGCTCTCGGTGGTCAACGCCCGCAGCAGCGGCAGACGATCCGCCTGCGGCGCTGCCGCCCACTGGGTCAACAGCTGCGCCTGCTGGCTGCGGCTGGCGGCAACGAAGTCGTCCGCCTCCGCGGCCTGTGCCCGCCATGGCAGCAGGATCAGCAGTAGCGTCAACACACTCATGAGACGCAATGCGTTCATGTCGTTCTCCTCTGGTCAGCGGCCGACGGACGCGACGTTCCCGCTCCGTCGGCCCTGGCGCTTACTGGCTGACGGTTTTCACCGGATGGTCAGGTTTCTTATCATTACCGGGGATCCACGGGCTCCACGGCTGCGCGCGGACGGGCTCATCGGTCTGCCAGACCACGTTGAACTGGCCGTTGCCTTCAATTTCACCGATCATCACCGGCTTATGCAGATGGTGGTTGGTGGCATCCATCGTCAGGGTGAAACCGGACGGCGCTTTGAAGGTTTGTCCGGCCATAGCGTCGCGCACTTTGTCCACGTCGGTGGTGCCGGCTTTGGTCACCGCCTGCGCCCACATATGCAGACCCACCCAGGTCGCCTCCATCGGATCGTTGGTCACCACCGTATCGGCATTCGGCAGCTTGTGCGCTTTGGCGTAAGCGCGATAATCGGCGACAAAGGCTTTGTTGGTCGGGTTATCGACCGACTCAAAGTAGTTCCATGCCGCGAGGTTGCCGACCAGCGGTTTGGTATCGATGCCGCGCAGCTCCTCTTCCCCCACCGAGAAGGCCACCACCGGCACATCGGTCGCTTTCAGCCCCTGGTTAGCCAGCTCTTTGTAGAACGGCACGTTGGAATCGCCGTTGATGGTAGAGACCACCGCCGTTTTGCCGCCGGCGGAGAATTTTTTGATATTGGCGACGATGGTCTGGTAATCGCTATAGCCGAACGGGGTGTACACTTCTTCGATATCTTTGTCCTGGATCCCTTTGGCATGCAGGAAGGCGCGAAGGATCTTGTTGGTGGTGCGCGGATAAACGTAGTCGGTTCCCAGCAGGAAGAAGCGTTTGGCGCCGCCGCCGTCCTCGCTCAGCAGGTATTCCACCGCTGGGATGGCCTGCTGGTTAGGCGCCGCGCCGGTATAGAAGACGTTGGGGGACATCTCTTCCCCTTCGTACTGTACCGGGTAGAACAGCAGGCCGTTCAGCTCCTCAAACACCGGCAGGACCGATTTACGCGAGACCGAGGTCCAGCAGCCAAACACCACCGCCACCTTGTCCTGGGCCAGCAGCTGGCGTGCCTTCTCGGCGAACAGCGGCCAGTTGGAGGCCGGGTCGACCACCACCGGCTCCAGCTTCTTGCCCAACACCCCGCCTTTGGCGTTGATGTCGTCGATGGCCATCAGGGCGACGTCCTTCAGCGGCGTTTCGGAAATCGCCATCGTCCCGGAGAGCGAATGCATGATCCCGACTTTAATAGTGTCGGCGGCATAGGCTTGGAAGGAGAGACCCATAGCCATAACAGAGGCGGAGAGTGCAAAAGCTTTTAATAACGTTCTTCGTTGCATGATTCACTCCTGAGTAGCGCAAAAATAAAGAATTAACAGCTAACCAGAGGTGATAAGGCAAAAACGGTGCCAGGTTGTGAGAACAGTGGGATGCGGCGCAGGCGGACGGCGGAGGCGAAGGAGATGGCAGCGTTGCCTCATCACGGTGCAACGCTGCGCTAAGAAAGCAATTACCAGACGTCGGCGGCGATGGCGGTCACCAGACGGACTTTTTGCCACTGCTGGTCTTCGCTGAGGGCGTTACCCTCTTCCGTGGAGGCGAAACCGCACTGCGGACTCAGGCAGATCTGCTCGAGCGGAACATATTGCGCCGCCTCAGCGAGGCGCGCTTTTACCCCCTGCGGGTTCTCCAGCTCGCCGTTTTTGGTGGTGATAAGCCCGAGGACCACCTGCTGATGGCCGGGACGAATAAAGCGCAGCGGCGCGAAATCTCCGGAGCGGTCGTTGTCATACTCGAGGAAGAAGGCATCGACATTGACGCCGCCAAACAGCACCTCAGCCACCGGCTCGTAACCGCCCTCCGAGATCCAGGTTGAGCGGAAGTTGCCCCGGCAGACGTGCAGGCCCACCGTCAGATCGGCCGGCTTGCCCTCCAGCGCCTGGTTCAGCACCCGGGCATAAATGCGCGCCAGCGCATCCGGATCGTCGCCGCGCTCGCGCACCTGCTGACGCTGGGCATCGGAACAGAGATAGGCCCAGACGGTATCGTCCAGCTGCAGATAGCGGCAGCCGGCGTCATAAAACGCACGGATCGCGTCGCGCCAGGTGGTGGCCAGGTCGTCGAAGTAGTCGCTGAGATCCGGGTAAACGGTGGCATCAATATCTTTCCGACCGCCGCGGAAGTGGAGCACGCTCGGGCTGGGAATGGTCATCTTAGGCTGCGCGTCGCCGCTGATGCTTTTCAAATAGCGGAAATCCTCCAGCATTGGGTGGTCGCCAAACGCCAGCTTGCCGGTAACGCGCACGCCGTGCGCTTTGGTCTGCACGCCGTTGAACTGGATCCCCTGCTCGGCATCGTAACGCTCAACGCCTTGCAGGCCGTCGAAGAAATCAAAATGCCACCATGCGCGACGAAACTCGCCGTCGGTAACCACGTGCAGGCCGCAGTCGCACTGCTGCTGGACCAGGTGACGGATAGCGTTATTCTCAATGTCGCGCAGCTGACCGGCGTCGATGAGCCCCTCAGCCAGCTGCTGACGCGCCTGTTTGATGCTGTCCGGGCGCAAAAAACTGCCGACGATGTCTGCGCGGAACGGGGCCTGTTGACGTTGCATGCTGTCTCCTTAGCGGTGGGCGCGTTAGTTGCCCACCGTGATAGTTCATTATTTGAATTTTTAGACTTCTGGATGGCTATATGTCCAGATACTGGCATGCAGGCCGGCGGGCCGCAAACGAGAATATTTCATGGGACATGAAAAATATTCATTTACCGGCGACAAACGCATAGCCCTCATCTTCCCAGCCGGTGATCCCGCCGAGCATCATTTTCACCGGCCGCCCCAGTTCGGCCAGCTTTAGCGCGGCAACGTCGGCACCGTTGCAGTGCGGCCCGGCGCAATAGACCACAAACAGGGTCTCCGCCGGCCAGGCCGCCATTCTCTCGGCGCTGATCTGGCTGTGCGGGAGATGCAGCGCGCCGGGCAGGTGGCGCCTGGCGAAGGCCTCCTCGCTGCCGACCACGTGCAGCAGGACAAAGTCGACCTCGCCGGCACGCTGGGCGCTGTGCACATCGGCGCAGTCGGTCTCGAGATGCAGCTTATGGCGGAACCAGCGGATAGCCTCGGCGGAGGTGGCGGGGGTAAATTGGGTTACTACACTCATGGCGTCTTCTCCTTGTCTGTGATAACACTACTTTACTGACGCCCATCACCCTTATCTGCCGGCAACCATGACAGAAAACGCTAACATCCTGACAACTCCTTCGGTGACACTGTCACCTCACCGCGTGGTGGCCCTCGCCTACGATGGCCTGTGCACCTTTGAGTTTGGCGTGGCCGTGGAGATCTTCGGCCTGCCGCGCCCGGAAATGGGCGAGCGCTGGTACCAGTTCGCCGTCGCCGCCGTCGATGAAGGGCCTCTGAGAGCCACCGGCGGAGTCCGGTTGATGACCGACGGCGGCCCTGAGCTTCTCGCCCAGGCGCAGACCATCGTGGTCCCCGGCTGGCGCGGCATCGACGCTCCGGTCCCCGAGGCGCTGTGCGCCGCCCTGGCCGCCGCTCACGCCCGCGGGTGCCGGATTATTTCCATCTGTTCCGGGGTGTTCGTTCTCGCCGCCGCCGGGTTGCTCAATGGCCGCCAGGCGACAACCCACTGGCGCTACACCGCCGCGCTGCAGTCCCGTTTTCCGCAGATCCAGGTGGTGGAGGATGTCCTGTACGTGGGCGATGATTTGCTGATGACCTCCGCCGGCAGCGCGGCGGGGATCGACCTCTGTCTGCATCTGGTGCGCGAGGATTTCGGCAGCGAGGCAGCGAATGTGGTCGCCCGCCGCCTGGTGGTCTCTCCCCATCGCGACGGCGGTCAGGCGCAGCAGGTCCTGCGTCCGGTGGCCCGCAGCCGGGAGAGTCTGCGCCTTGGCCAGCTGTTTGATTATCTGCACCAGCATCTCGCCGCCAGCCACACCGTCGCCTCCCTCGCACAGCGCGCCGGCATGGGGACGCGCACCTTTTTGCGCCGCTTTGAAGAGGCCACTGGTAAAACCCCCGCCCGCTGGCTGCTGGAGGAGCGTCTGCTGCGCGCCCGTCAGCACCTGACGGAGAGCACGATGGGCATCGACCAGATCGCTGAGCGCTGCGGCTTTGCCAGCGCTGGCACCCTGCGCCACCATTTTCGCCAGCGCTTCGCGATAAGCCCACTGCAGTACCGTAAACAGTTTGCAACTTCTCCGATTGCAAAATCGTCCCAGCCGCGGACAATAGACGGCCACAGTAAACCGGTCGCCAGGATGGTGGATGATGAAGAAAGAGTGTCGGGTAGTGATCTATAAAGAGGGCCTGCTGGGCAGCCTGTTTTTTGGCGAAGCCAAAGCCGACCCTGACAAAATGAGCCAGTTTCTCAGTAGCTATACCCGCGAAGGCTGGGAGGTAAAAACCATGTCGGTGGAGCGACGCCGTACCGCCCTGTTCTGGTCGCGGGAAGCGTATCTGTTTGTGCTTGAACGGCCCCTCTGACGGTGCCTGCGCCTGGTTTAACCGCTTAAGCCAGGCGTTGCCCGGTATCCGCGCTCAGGGCTGGCGGATATAGCCCTGCTCCTGCATGTTGCGCATGCCCTCCTCGCTGGCGCAGACCATCCCGGTGGTCAGCATGGCAAAACCAAAGCGCTGATAGAATGGGATTTTATCGGCCACCGCATAGATAAAGATTTTGCCGAAGTGCAGCAGCTGCTCCCGGATGGCCAGCATTAGCTGTTGTCCGTAACCCTGCCCCTGGCGGTCGGGGACGATCGCCACATCCGACAAATAGCTGCTCCAGGTGCAGTCGCTGATGGCCCGCGCCACGGCAATCAGCTGACCGTGCTCATAGCCAAACCAGCAGAAGGTGCTATGGAGAAACGCCTGCTCCAGCTGCTGAACATCACGTTCATTCAGCCCGGCCTCGGCGACGATGGTCCTCACCCGCCGCCAGTCTACCCGCCCAATCGCCTCTTTCCCCTCAATCACCATCATGACCTTGACTCCCGTTGTGTTCGGCATCTATCCCGAAAGAAAGATGTAGCATGCCGCCGCAGGGGATGCCAGGCGAAAAAACGAACGGAACAAAGCGGGAAACGGAGGAAGGCAAAAAAAAAACCGCCATGTGACTGGCGGTAAATCAATGCTTGCATGGATAGATTGTATTTTGCATTTTACGCAGGCAGAGGATCCTGACCTCTCTACGTTTGATCCCGAGGTTAGCATGGTCAACCTCAATAAATCCTCAACGGCCTGCGGCTAGAGCTTCTCCACCAACGCTTTCAGCTGCACCATGGTCTGCTGCCGGTCCTCCGCGGCGGCGAGCGGCCACGCCGACTGGCGCACGATGAGCCGGGTCGGCAGCAGCTCGCGGATCCGCAGCTGCGGGGCCGCCATCAGAGCAATCAGCCGCTCCACGGCCCGCTTTCCCAGCAGATCGAAGTCCTGCGCCACCGTGGTGAGCGGCGGCTGAAAGTAGAGACTGTCGGCGGTGTCGTCATAGCCGGTCACCGATACCGCCTGGCTGCCGCTGCGATTGAGCTGGGCCAGCGCGCTGAGTACCCCGAGCGCCATCTGATCGTTCGCCACCACAATGGCGCTGATCCGCGGCTGCAGGTGCAGCAGTTCAAAGGTTTTCTGCCAGCCGCTGGCGGCGCTCCAGTCACCGAACACCGTGGTTGAACGGGCGATATTCAGACTGTGCAGCGCCTCGCGCCAGCTGGCGAGACGCAGACGGGCGGAAACCGAACTTTCCGGCCCTGCCAGCAGACCAAATTCGCGATGCCCCAGCTCCCACAGATGGCGCACGCACGCCCCGCAGCCGTCGCGGTGGTCGAAGCGCACGCAGCAGACATCGGCCTCCGGGGAGACGTCCAGAAACAGGCAGGCCATATCCGGATTGTCTTGCACCAGCCGCTCGGCAGTGGCGCTCTCCAGCGGCAGACTGACGATCACCCCGCGAATATGCTGGGCGCGCAGCTCGTCCAGCCGGGCCTGCAGCGCGACAAAATCGGCCTGCGCCGGCATCGCTATCGCCACTTCCAGCTGATGCAGGCTGGCATGGCTCTTTATCGCGGCGGCGATCTGTGAGGGGGCGTGCAGCGTCAGCGAGGCGGTAATCAGCCCGATGGAGGGCGCCGCTTTGCCGGCAAGCAGCTGCGCCGAGCGGTTAGGCACATAGTGCAGCGCCTGCATCGCGCGGATCACCTGCTCACGGGTGCGGGCTGACACCACCTCAGGACGGTTCAGCACCCGGGAGACCGTCTGCTGGGACACGCCCGCGGCGCGGGCGACATCCTCCAGGGTTGCGGTACGACGCGGCATCTTTTCTCCTCAGTAATAACAATGTCGTGCGCTAACATTTTATGTTTAACGCGCGACAAAAAACAGCGCTTCGCCCTCGCTTTCGTGATCGTCTGTTAATTTCGATTCCCCCGAGATTGCTGGACAAAACAAATTACCCGATAACGTTAATCATCCTGTTTAGCGAACGACAATTTCTGACTTTCCGGGGTTTAATATGCAAATTAGCGATACCGGCCGCAGCCACACTCCTGACTTTCACGCCGTCCTCGCCCGTGAAGACTGGCAGAACCAGACCATTACCCACCTTAACCGCCTGCCAGCGCATCCCGTTTTCGCCAGCTGGCGCGATGAGCTTGCCGCCCGCGATAACCTACCTTCATCCCGCCGCCGTCAACTGGACGGCGAGTGGCAGTTCTCTTACGCCCGTAGCCCGTTTGCCGTCGATGCGCAGTGGTTGACGCAGGATCTACCGGACTGCCGCGGCACGCCTGTGCCTTCCAACTGGCAGATGGAGGGCTATGACGCGCCGATCTACACCAACGTCCGCTATCCCATCGACACCACCCCACCGCGGGTGCCGGAGGATAACCCGACCGGCTGCTACTCCCTGCACTTTACGGTTGAGGACACATGGCGCGAGAACGGGCAAACGCAGATTATTTTCGATGGCGTCAACTCGGCGTTTCATCTGTGGTGCAATGGCGTGTGGGTCGGCTATTCGCAGGACAGTCGCCTGCCGGCGGCGTTCGATCTCAGCCCCTTTCTGCGTCCGGGCGACAACCGCCTGTGCGTGATGGTCATGCGCTGGAGCGCCGGCAGCTGGCTGGAAGACCAGGATATGTGGCGGATGAGCGGTATTTTCCGCTCGGTATGGCTGCTGAATAAGCCGCAGCAACGGCTATGCGACGTGCAGTTGACGCCAGCCCTTGACGCCCTCTATCGCGACGGCACTCTGCAGGTCCAGGCGACCGTCGAAGCGACTGAGGCGGCGCTTGCCGGGCTCAGCGTCGGGGTTAGCCTGTGGCGCGGCGAGGAGCAGATCGCCGCCGGGCGGCAGCCGTTAGGTACCCCGACGGTGGATGAGCGCGGCCACTACGCGGAACGGGTCGATTTCTCCCTGGCGGTGGCGACGCCGGCGCACTGGAGCGCGGAAACCCCGAACTGTTATCGCGCCGTGGTCACCCTGTGGCGCGGCGACGAACTGCTGGAGGCCGAAGCGTGGGACATCGGTTTTCGCCGCATCGAGATTGCCGATGGCCTGCTGCGTCTCAACGGTAAACCGCTGCTGATCCGCGGCGTTAACCGCCATGAGCATCATCATTTGCGCGGGCAGGTGGTCACCGAGGCGGATATGGTGCAGGACATTCTGTTGATGAAGCAGAACAACTTTAACGCCGTGCGCTGCTCGCACTATCCCAACGCGCCGCGCTGGTATGAGCTGTGCAACCGCTACGGTCTGTACGTGGTCGATGAAGCCAATATTGAAACCCACGGCATGGTGCCGATGAACCGGCTGTCCGACGATCCGGCGTGGCTGCCAGCCTTCAGCGCCCGCGTCACCCGGATGGTACAGAGCAACCGCAACCATCCATGCATTATCATCTGGTCGCTGGGTAACGAATCTGGCGGCGGCGGCAACCATGAAGCGCTGTACCACTGGCTGAAGCGCAACGACCCGAGCCGTCCGGTGCAGTACGAGGGCGGCGGCGCGGATACCACCGCTACCGATATTATCTGTCCGATGTACGCCCGCGTCGAACGCGACCAGCCGATCCCGGCGGTACCGAAGTGGGGGATCAAAAAATGGATCAGCCTGCCCGGCGAGCAGCGGCCGCTGATCCTCTGCGAGTACGCCCATGCGATGGGCAACAGTCTCGGCAACTTCGCCGATTACTGGCAGGCCTTCCGCGAGTATCCGCGGCTGCAGGGCGGGTTTATCTGGGACTGGGCCGACCAGGCGATCTGCAAAACCTTTGACGACGGCAGCGTCGGCTGGGCCTACGGCGGCGACTTTGGCGATAAGCCGAACGATCGCCAGTTCTGTATGAACGGCCTGGTGTTCCCCGATCGCACGCCGCATCCGTCGCTGATCGAGGCGAAGCACGCCCAGCAGTATTTCCAGTTCGCCCTGCTGTCGACCTCGCCGCTGCGCGTGCGCATCGCCAGCGAATACCTGTTCCGCCAGAGCGATAACGAAGCGCTGCGCTGGCAGGTGCAGGCGGCCGGTGAAACCCTGTATCACGGCAACCTGACGCTGGCGCTTCCCCCGGAGGGCAGTGACGAGATAACGCTGCTTGATGACCTGATTCTACCGCCAGGCGCCCGCGCGGTGTGGCTGACGCTGGAGGTGGTCCAGCCCCGGGCGACCGACTGGTCCCCGGCGGACCATCGCGTCGCCTGGCAGCAGTTTCCCCTGCCCGCCCCGCTGGCGCTGCCGGCGCCCACGGTGCCTGCCGGCGCCCCGGATCTGGTCGTCAGCGAGGAGGACTGGCAGATCCGCGCCGGCACGCAGTGCTGGACCGTCGATCGGCGGACCGGTTTGCTGAGTGGCTGGTCGCTTGCCGGTCAGGAGCAGCTGCTGACCCCCCTGCAGGATCAGTTTATCCGCGCGCCGCTCGACAATGACATCGGGGTCAGCGAAGTGGAGCGCATCGATCCCAACGCCTGGGTGGAGCGCTGGAAAAGCGCCGGCCTGTTCGACCTTGAGGCATGCTGCGTGCAGTGCGATGCCCAGCGCCTGGCCAATGAGACCCTTGTCGACAGCCGCTGGCACTACCTGCGCGGCGACGAGGTGGTGATTGTCAGCCACTGGCGCATGCGCTTTACTGCGGACGGAACGGTACGGCTGACGGTGGACGGCGAGCGCGCGGAAACGCTGCCGCCGCTGCCGCGGGTCGGACTGCATTTCCAGGTGGCGGAACAGCAGGCGCCGGTGAGCTGGCTGGGGCTGGGACCGCATGAGAACTACCCCGACCGGCGGAGCAGCGCCTGCTTCGCCCGCTGGGAGCAGCCGCTGGCGGCGATGAGCACGCCCTACATCTTCCCGACGGAAAACGGCCTGCGCTGTGATACCCAGGCGCTGGATTGGGGACGCTGGCACGTCAGCGGTCATTTCCACTTCTCCGTTCAGCCATGGAGCACCCGTCAGCTGATGGAGACCGACCACTGGCACAAGATCCAGGCTGAAGACGGGGTGTGGATCACCCTCGACGGCCTGCATATGGGAGTGGGCGGCGATGACTCCTGGACCCCAAGCGTGCTGCCGCAGTGGCTCCTGACCCAAACGCGCTGGCAGTACGAGGTCTCATTGCGTTGCCTTTAATCCGTGGGGGCGGCAGCCCCCACCCTACAAACAGAATAACAAGGGATCATGGTGATGAAATTCTCTGAACTGGCGCCGCGAGAACGGCATAATTTTGTCTATTTCCTGCTGTTCTTTTTCTTTTACTATTTCATTATGTCGGCCTATTTTCCTTTTTTTCCGGTGTGGCTGGCGGACGTTAACCATTTAACCAAAACGGAAACCGGGATCGTCTTCTCCTCCATCTCGCTGTTCGCAATTATTTTTCAGCCGGTATTTGGTCTGATGTCGGATAAGCTTGGCCTGCGCAAACATCTGCTGTGGACCATCACGGTACTGTTAATTCTGTTCGCGCCGTTCTTTATTTTCGTTTTCTCCCCGCTGTTGCAGATGAATATTATCGCCGGTTCGCTGGTGGGCGGGATCTACCTGGGGATTGTTTTCTCCAGCGGCTCCGGGGCGGTGGAAGCCTATATCGAGCGCGTCAGCCGGGCAAACCGCTTTGAATATGGCAAAGTGCGGGTCGCTGGCTGCGTCGGCTGGGCGCTGTGCGCCTCGATAACCGGCGTGCTGTTCGGCATCGACCCCAATATTACCTTCTGGATCGCCTCCGGCTTTGCGCTGGTGCTAGGTCTTCTGCTCTGGCTGTCGCGCCCGGAAAGCAGCAACAGCGCCCAGGTTATTGAGGCGCTGGGAGCCAATCGCCAGGCCTTTTCGCTGCGCACCGCGGCCGAGCTGTTACGTATGCCGCGTTTCTGGGGCTTTATCGTCTATGTGGTGGGAGTCGCCAGCGTCTACGACGTGTTTGATCAGCAGTTCGCCAACTTTTTCAAAAGCTTTTTCGCCAGTCCGCAGCGCGGTACCGAAGTGTTTGGCTTCGTCACCACCGGCGGCGAGCTGCTCAACGCGCTAATTATGTTCTGCGCCCCGGCCATCGTTAACCGCATCGGCGCCAAAAACGCCCTGCTGACCGCCGGGATGATCATGTCAGTGCGCATTCTCGGATCGTCGTTCGCCTCATCGGCGGTAGAGGTGGTGATCCTCAAGATGCTGCATATGTTTGAGATCCCCTTCCTGCTGGTCGGGACCTTTAAATATATCTCCTCCGCCTTTAACCCGCGGCTCTCGGCCACCCTGTTCCTGATCGGTTTTAACCTGTCGAAACAGCTGTCCGGGGTGGTCCTTTCCGCCTGGGTGGGCCGGATGTATGACACCGTCGGCTTCCATCAGGCCTATCTGATCCTCGGCTGCATCACCCTGAGCTTCACCCTGCTCTCGTTCATCACCTTACGCGGCGGCAAAAGCCTGCTGCCAGCAGCGGAGACGCAGACCCCCGCCTGATCCCGGCGCTCCCGTCAGGGATGACGGGGTTTACGCCACAATGCGCGTTTCTCCGCCGCTATTCTCCAGCGCATAGCGCTGACAGGGCGCCCCGGCGGCGATAAGCTCCGCCAGTTCAGCCGAGTGGCTGGTCAGCCAGATCTGGCTGTAGCGGGAGGCCTCGATTATCAGCCGGGCCAGCGCCGGGAGCATGTCGCGATGCAGGCTGTTCTCCGGCTCATTGATCGCCAGAAACGCCGGCGGGCGCGGGCTGAGCAGCGCGACGGCGAGACAGAGAAAGCGCAGCGTGCCATCGGACATCTCCGCCGCCAGCAGCGGCCGGCGGATCCCCTCCCGGCGCATTTTCAGGGCGAAACGCGAGTGCTCGTTTTCACAGTAAAACTGGCAGCCGGGAAAGGCGTCGGCGAGGATCTCGTGCAACATCTCCTCCGCGCCAATCTCGACAATGGTCTGAAAGGCGGCGGCCAGATTATGGCCATCGCTGTCGAGCACCGGCGAACGATACCCCACGGCCGGCTGGCGCAGCGGCGAGTGGCGACCAATGGCGAACTCATGGTAAAACCGCCAGCGGCGCAGGGTCTCCCGCACCCGCGACACTTCGGGAAAACGGTGCGGCTCGCCAAGCTGACCGAACACCGACTCGTTTTCATAAATACTCTCGGTGAAGGTGCTTTTCTCCCCGGTGACATCGACGAGGAACGCCGCCTGATTCTTGCGCTGCAGTACGCGGGAGGAAGGCCGACGGGAGTAGCCTGCCAGCCAGATGTGCTCTTCTTTGACGATGGGATCGAGCATGAACTGCGTCGGATAGGGTAATTTTTCCGGGAAACCTACCTGCAGTTCATAATCAAAGCTCTCCGTCCGACAGGCGATTTGCAGCCGGCGGGGATGGCGATCGAGGGGGGAACGATCTCCGGACCACATCATATTTTCCAGGCCGCCCTCTGCGCTGATAAACCCCGACAGCCTGCCGTCGGCAGCCGCGGTCAACAGATGGATGGCGTTGTAAATATTGGATTTGCCGCAGCCGTTAGGACCGAAGACAATGTTCAATGGCCCCAGCTCCAGTTCGATATCCCTGACTGAGCGAAAGTTTTGTATATGGATGTACTGAATCATGATGCGTCCTGGCCCGGAGAGAGAAGGCTGCCACAGTAGCAAAGCCGCGGCATGGATACTATCGCATCCCCTCACTCCGCCCGGGTTCAACAGAACATTTTTTTCATTCCGCGGGTCAGCGCCACCCGCGTCAGCTTATCGCTATCCTGATGGGCGTCACTAAAGACGCCAAAGAAATAGCGTTCATCGTCAATGGTTTGACTTACGATACGATAGCTGAGCGGTTGCCCGGACGGCGCACCGTATTGCGCAGGCGTCACCGAGACCTCGGTCGCATCGTCGGCGACGCTGACCAGCAGTCCATCCGCCTTACCGCCCACCAGCATGACCTTAATTATCGGGTGCACCAGTTCCTCCCGGGATGGCATAGATCATTGGCAAACCGCGCAGCGCGGCGGGCGTATCGTCAGCAATCAGCGGCGCCAGCCAGCGTGCGGTCTTAAGTACTTTCTTATAGTTCATTGCGGCCTTGAGTCAAAAAATAGCGTGCTTAGGCTGAGCTAAATATTGATTATTCGAAATAAAAGATGACAAATGATGAAGGAAAAAAGAGGAATTGTGAATCAGCAAAATACCGGGTTATTCTTATTCGTCACACCTTTTCTCGCCTTTATCGGCCCTTACACAAGGAAGTATTACGGTTATGCGTTATGTTCGCCTGTGCCTTATCTCCCTGATTGCCGCCCTGCCACTGGCGGTATTCGCCAGCCCTCAGCCGCTTGAGCAGATTAAAATCAGCGAAAGTCAGCTGGCGGGCCGGGTGGGCTATGTTGAAATGGATCTGGCCAGCGGCCGCACGCTGGCCGCCTGGCGCGCCAGTGAGCGCTTTCCGCTGATGAGCACCTTTAAAGTGCTGCTCTGCGGCGCGGTGCTGGCCCGGGTGGATGCCGGCGACGAACAGCTGGATCGGCGGATCCACTACCGCCAGCAGGATCTGGTGGACTACTCCCCGGTCAGCGAAAAACACCTTGCCGACGGGATGACCGTTGGCGAACTCTGCGCCGCCGCCATCACCATGAGCGACAACACCGCCGGCAATCTGCTGTTGAAGATCGTCGGCGGCCCCGCGGGATTGACCGCTTTTCTGCGCCAGATCGGTGACAACGTCACCCGTCTTGACCGCTGGGAAACGGAACTCAATGAGGCGCTTCCCGGCGACGTGCGCGACACCACCACCCCGGCCAGCATGGCCACCACCCTGCGCAAGCTGCTAACCACCCCCTCTCTGAGCGCCCGTTCGCAGCAGCAGCTGCTGCAGTGGATGGTTGACGACCGGGTGGCCGGCCCGTTGATCCGCGCCGTGCTGCCGGCGGGCTGGTTTATCGCCGATAAAACCGGGGCCGGTGAGCGGGGCTCACGCGGCATTGTCGCCCTGCTCGGCCCGGACGGCAAAGCGGAGCGTATCGTGGTGATCTATCTGCGTGATACCCCGGCGACCATGGTCGAGCGTAACCAGCAGATCGCCGGGATAGGCGCGGCGCTGATCGAGCACTGGCAGCGCTAGCCCGGCGAAGGCCGCGCGCCTTATCCGGCGCGCAGCACTTCGCAGGCGTGCCGGGTGATATGGGCGGCAGCGGCATCGGAGAGATGCCGGTCGGTAATGATGGTGGTAAAGCGAGTCAAGGGCAACGCCATAAACGTGGCCACCTGATTGTATTTCGAACTGTCGCACAGCAGGATGCTTCTGGCGCTGACCTGGCTGACGGTCTCCTTGACGGTGACTTTGTTCTCATCAGGGGTGAAAATTCCGCGGCTGTCCCAGCCGCTGGCGGAGATAAAGGCCGTATCGATAGCCAGGTGGCGCAAGGTGCGCGCCGCCGACTCGCCGACGCAGGAGCGGTTCTCCCGGCACAGGGTGCCGCCGGTGTGGATCACCCCGCACTGGCTGGCATCTATCAGCAGCTGGGTTATCTCAAAATCATTGGTGACCACCTGCAGGTCGTCCCGGTCGAGGATGGCCCGCGCCAGCGCCAGAGTGGTGGTGCCGGCATCGAGATAGATGCAGCTGTTTTTGGCAATGAGACTGGCCGCCAGCGCGCCGATGGCCTGCTTCTCTTCACTCTGCAGGGTGCTTTTCACCAGATGACTGGGCTCTGCGGCCAGCCGGCTGACGGCGCGCACGCCGCCCGAGACGCTGACCAGCAGCCCCTGTTCTTCCAGCTTACTGACGTCCCGACGGATAGTCATATGGGACACGCCGAGGATCTCCGTCAGCTCATTAATGCTTACCGCCCCACGCTGCTCCACCAGGGCTAAAATACGCTGATGACGTTCAATTGGAATCACCGCTCTCCCCTTACCATTTTTTCACACCAGACCACACCACTCACGCCGGGAGCCTGACGATACCCTGTACTGTTATCGCGCTTGACCGCTGTTTTTACGCTATTTTAGGGCAAGAATCGCCGTCGCGCAGCCACTTTCCGCCTGTGAATTTTTTATATTCATGTGGGTTATTCGTGATAACTCTCACATAATTTCACATGATAACGCTTTATTCTATCATTAAATCACATTAATTAACGAATATTCACAAGGAGACCATCATGACTGCACACACTAACGTCTGCGTGATTGGACTGGGTTCGATGGGCATGGGCGCCGCTCGCGCCTGCCTGCAGGCGGGCCTGAACACCTGGGGGGTGGACATCAACCCCGACAACTGCCGCGCGCTGCTGGAGGCGGGCGCCAAAGGCGCAGGCTCCAGCGCGGTGCCTTTCGCCGCTGAGCTGGATGCGGTCGTACTGCTGGTGGTTAATGCCGCCCAGGTGCGGGGGATCCTGTTCGGCGAGAGCGGCCTCGCCGCCCATCTGAAGCCGGGCACCGCGGTGATGGTGTCGTCAACCATCGCCGCCGCCGATGCCCAGGCGATAGCCGTAGCGCTGGCAGAATACCAGCTCTTGATGCTCGACGCGCCGGTATCGGGCGGCGCAGTGAAAGCGGCCGCCGGCGACATGACGGTAATGGCCTCCGGGAGCGATGCCGCCTTTGCCCGCCTCGCGCCAGTGCTGGATGCGGTGGCCGGCAAAGTCTACCGCATTGGGAGCGACATTGGCCTCGGCTCAACGGTGAAAATCATCCATCAGCTGCTGGCCGGGGTGCATATCGCCGTCGCCGCCGAAGCGATGGCCCTCGCCGCCCGCGCCGGCATCCCGCTGGAGACGATGTACGACGTGGTGACCCACGCGGCGGGTAATTCGTGGATGTTTGAGAATCGTATGCAGCACGTCCTGGATGGCGATTACTCGCCAAAATCCGCCGTCGATATTTTTGTCAAAGATCTCGGTCTGGTGAATGACACCGCCCGGGCGCTGACCTTCCCGCTGCCGCTCGCGACCACCGCGCTGAATATGTTCACCTCCGCCAGCAACGCCGGATTCGGCCGGGAAGATGACAGCGCGGTGATCAAGATTTTCAACGGCATTACCCTGCCGGGCCATAAACAGTGAGGAGAGACAAGATGCAGCTTGGTGTCATTGCCGATGACTTTACCGGCGCCACGGATATCGCCAGCTTCCTCGTGCGCAACGGCATGCCGACGGTGCAGCTAAACGGCGTACCGCCCCACGAACTGCCGTTGACCAGTGAAGCGGTGGTGATCAGTCTGAAAACGCGATCCTGCCCGGTGGAAACCGCCGTCAGCCAGTCCCTGGCGGCCCTGCGCTGGCTGCAAGCCCGGGGCTGTCAGCAATTTTATTTTAAGTATTGTTCCACTTTCGACAGCACCGCGCAGGGTAACATTGGCCCGGTACTGGATGCGCTGCTGGCAGAGCTGGGCGAGACGCGGACGGTGATATCACCGGCGCTGCCGGTGAACGGCCGCACGGTCTATCAGGGGTATCTGTTTGTCGGCCAGCAGTTGCTCAATGAGTCCGGCATGCGCCACCATCCGGTGACGCCAATGGAGGATGCCCACCTCGGCCGCTTAATCGAACGCCAGGGCGGCGGTAAAGCGGCGCTGATAGCCTGGCCAATTATCGATCAGGGGCCGGAAGCGGTCGCTGCCGCGCTGGCGGCCATCAGCGATCCGGCGGTGCGCTATGTGGTGCTCGATGCCCTTAGTGAACAGCATTTGCTGACCCAGGGGGCGGCGCTGCGGGAGATGAAGCTGGTCTCCGGCGGCTCTGGTCTCGCCATCGGCCTCGCACGCAACTGGGCGCAGCGCCACGGAACCCAGGGTGAAGGATCCCTGGCGGGCATGCCGCTGCCCGGCCCGGCGGTGGTGCTCTCGGGCTCTTGTTCGCTGATGACCAACAGCCAGGTGGCGGCCTATCGTGAACAGGCTCCCGCCCGCGCCGTTGACTTAAGCGCTTGCTTTACCGATCTCGAAGGCTATGTCGGGACGCTGGCAGCCTGGGTGGACGCAAACCGCGATGCGCCGCTGGCGCCGATGGTCTATGCCACCACCGAGCCGCAAACGCTGCAGCGGATCCAGGCGCAGTATGGCGACAAGGCCAGCAGCGAAAGGGTGGAACAGTTGTTCGCCGCCCTCGCCGTCGCGCTGAAAGCGAAAGGATTCACCCGCTTTATTGTGGCCGGAGGGGAAACGTCGAGCATCGTGGCGCAGACGCTGGGGGTCGAGGCGTTCCATATCGGGCCGACGATCTCCCCTGGGGTTCCCTGGGTGCGTGACACCCGCCAGCCGCTCTCCCTGGCGCTGAAGTCAGGGAATTTCGGCGATATCTCGTTCTTTGCCCGTGCCCAGCAGGAGTTTTGTCATGACTGAGCAACAGCTGCGAGATGAGATGGTGCAAATTGGCGCCTCGTTGTTTAACCGCGGTTATGCCACCGGCTCCGCCGGCAATCTGTCGCTGCTGCTGCCGGACGGCAACCTGCTGGCGACGCCGACCGGCTCCTGCCTGGGCGAGCTGCAGGCGCAGCGGTTGTCGGTGGTCACCCTGCAAGGCGAATGGCTCGCCGGCGACAAACCGTCGAAAGAGGTCGCTTTTCACCGGGCGGTCTATTTGCATAACCCGGCCTGCAAGGCGATCGTCCACTTGCATAGCCACTATTTGACCGCGCTCTCCTGCCTGCAGGGGCTCGATCCGCACAATTGTATTCGCCCCTTTACTCCCTACGTGGTGATGCGGGTCGGCGACGTCCCGGTGGTTCCCTACTACCGACCGGGTGACGACCGCATTGCCGAGGCGCTGGCCGGGCTGGCGCCGCGCTATAACGCCTTTTTACTGGCCAACCATGGTCCGGTGGTCACCGGCTCATCGCTGCGCGAAGCCACCAACAATACCGAAGAGCTGGAAGAGACCGCGCGGCTGATGTTTACCCTCGGCAATCGCGAGATCCGTTACCTGACCGCTGACGAAGTGGATGAACTGAGATAAAACCATGCCAAAATTCGCTGCAAATTTATCCATGCTGTTTACCGAACTGCCGTTCCTGGACCGCTTTGCCGCCGCCGCCCGCGCCGGTTTCGAAGCCGTGGAGTTTCTGTTCCCCTATGAGTATGCCGCCGGGGAAATTAAACAGCGCCTGCAGGAAAACCAGCTGCAGCTGGTGCTGTTTAATACCCCGCCCGGCGACGTTAACGCCGGGGAGTGGGGTCTCGCCGCCCTGCCGGGCAGGAGCGCCGAGGCCCGGCGTGATATTGAGCTGGCGCTGGAGTATGCCTGCCAGCTGGATTGTCCGCAGGTGCATATCATGGCCGGCGTGGTGCCGCCGGGGATGGATCGCGCGGCCTGCGAGGCCGAGCTTGTCGATAACCTGCGCTACGCCGCCGAGTGCTTTGCCCGCCACGACAAGCGAGTGCTCATTGAAGCCCTGAATCCGCAGACCAAACCGGGCTATCTCTACCACAGCCAATATCAGACGCTGGAGATAGCGAAGCGGGTCGACCGGCCAAACATCGCGGTGCAGTTAGATCTGTTTCATGCGCAGAAAGTGGACGGTAATTTAAGCCATCTTATTACTGAGTATGCCGGTCAGTACCGCCATATTCAGATAGCCTCCCTGCCCGACCGCCATGAACCGGACGAGGGCGAGATTAATTATTCATGGATCTATGCGTTACTGGATAAAGCGGGCTATGACGGTTGGATCGGCTGCGAATATATCCCCAGGGCGGATACCCTTTCCGGACTGGAATGGTTTTCGCCCTACCGGAAAAAATAAAGCGCGGTTCTAAAAATATAACTCTCTGTATACCTGTTAATACCCGAGGCAAAACTATGTCGACATCGGCGCTGTTACTTATTGCGTTAGCCAGCGTAGTGCTGTTGCTCCTGCTGGTGATCAAAGCTAAAGCGCATCCTTTTGTGGCGCTCCTGATCGTCAGCCTGCTGGTGGCGTTCGCCACCGGCATTCCGGCGGATAAGATCATTACCACCATTGAAAAAGGGATGGGCGGCCTGCTCGGCCATATCGCCAGCATTATTATTTTGGGATCAATGCTGGGGGTGCTCATTGAAATATCCGGCGGCGCCGAATCGCTGGCGAAAACGCTGACCGGCGTGCTGGGTTCTAAACGGACGATTGCCGCCTTAACCATCGTCGCTTTTATTCTCGGCACGCCAGTCTTCTTTGAAGTCGGCTTTATTATCATCATTCCGTTAATTTACGGCTTCAGTAAAGTCGCTCATATGTCGCCGTTGAAGTTTGGCCTGCCAATGGCCGGAGTGATGTTAACCGTCCACGTGGCATTGCCAACCCACCCTGGCGCGGCGGCCGCGGCAGGTATTCTGCATAGCGATGTCGGCTGGCTGATGCTGGCGGGGATTGGGGTGTCGGTCGTGGTGGGTATCGTGGGTTATTTTGTCGCCCGGTCGATCAATCAGCGCCATTATCATCTGTCGATTAACGTGCTGGAACAGCAGCAAACGGCCGAGGTGCCCGACCTCTCCGTCAACGCGCAGCAGACCCGACTGGCGCCGCCGAATGCGCTGGTTATCGGCGGGCTGATCGTGGTGCCCATCGTGCTGATTGTTTCCGGAACGCTCTATCAGGCCTTGCTGCTGCCGGAAAACGCGATTCGCCAGCTGATGACCGTCATTGGCACCCCGCCCGTCGCCCTGCTGATCTCCCTGGGGCTGGCCAGCTGGACGCTGGGCATCCGGCGGGGTATGAACCTGAAAAAACTGGGAGAAGTGACCGGCAGCGCGATCCCCTCCTCGGCGGACGTTATCCTTGTCGCCGGCGCCGGCGGCGCCTTTGGCGGGGTGCTGGTCGCCTCCGGCATCGGCAATGCCTTAGCCGAGGCGCTGGAGACGATTCATCTGCCGCTGATGCCCGCCGCTTTCCTGCTGTCGCTGGTGCTTCGGGCCTCGCAGGGCTCGGCCACCGTGGCGATCCTCACCACCTCCGGCCTGCTGTCACAGGCGGTTGCCGGGCTGGAGCCGCTGCAGCTGGTGCTGGTGACGCTGGCGACCTGCTTCGGCTCACTCGGATTGTCACACGTCAACGATGCCGGATTTTGGGTGGTCACGCGCTATCTGGGGCTCTCGGTGCCGGACGGACTCAAAACATGGACCGTACTGACAACCATCATGGGGGTGACGGGCTTCCTCATTACCTGGCTGCTGTGGTTTTTACTGTGAAGTTTATTTGGGTGGCTCCGGCCACCTTATTGGGTCCCCCTCGCGGGGACTGACTCATTATCGCTGCCCGGCTGCTGAGCCGCCGCTTTCAGCGTCACCGGTATAAAATAGCGTACGTGATAGCACCTCTCTTCTGTATCTCCGCCTTCCGTATGGCGTGCCATGAAACATTCTATGTCATACCCGTCGCGACGGCTTACCCCCAGCGTTGGCAGCAGATCCAGATAGAGATCGCTGGACAAACGGGCATAGCGTGACCAGCTGCCGTAGAAATCAACTCCGACATAGAGTCCCGACCGGGCGGTCAACGTGGACGATGGCTTTCGCGTCTCATGACAACCAACAAAGGCGTTAATCTCGACGTTAAGCTCATTTTGACGCGCCGCGGCGTAATCAGAGAGTATGGAAAGCGAGCCTTCTCCGGTGGTAAAAAAACGGTCAACCTTTTGTCTGATAGCCGTCTTAGCGGTGCGTTGCAGCACCATATCCGACAGGCGCAGTTCATACTTCATCGGGTAGCCATAATAGACCCGCTCCGGCAGGGAACAGATCCGCGCCAATGGCAGACGTTCATCATCAGGGGAGAATTTTTTTAACAGTTTTGCCGTATCCCAGTGCGCTGCGCATCGGTATTCCCGTGGCGAAAGCGAGAACCGTTTCTTAAACTCGCGGGAAAAGGTCTGCGGAGAATCGTAACTTAACTGCCAGGCTATAGCGGCGATCGGTTGCCGCGTTAAGCGCAGACTGACCGCTGCGATGGTCAAGCGCCGCAGGCGAATATACTGCCCGATGGGTAACCGGCCGTATTGATAAAACACCTCGTACACAAACCGACGGGAATAGCCCATATACTGTGCCAGGTCATCGATCGCCGGGTTACAGTAGATATTATCCTCCAGCCACGCCAACATTTTTAAATAGAGCTTCTGCTTCATAAGCACTACATACTTCCTGTAATCTTGTCCTCCGCTAATTCTAACAACAGATACTGGCTATCACTAAGCTTTTTATGCATCGCAAAAATAAAAAATCATCAAAACGCTTAAAACGCTGAGCGATATATCCTTAACATTTTGTTTATTAGGAACTTTCGCATACCAATACACCGATATCTCACTTTTCCAGGCAGATATTGCATTAATGAAAAACATCCCTTAGATTACCCCGGCTAAAAAACGTCTGCACCTCACCATTATATTCTTTAATTTATTCTGACACCTTTTTTAATACCCAACAGGGAAGTTATATGACGAATTTTTTGATCAATATAAAAAATCACTATTTGCGGGTTGCTATTGCGGAACTGGTGGATGAAGCGATGAAGACCTACGGGGGATCAGAGTATCAGTTTTCTCAACAATGGAACGCGGATGGGATGGCGCAAGCTAATGTGATCTTCACGGAAATGGTGGCGGGAGAATGGTACCTGTGTCATGACCTGTTTCAGCATGCCCCAGAGCAATACACGCTTTTTATTTTTCAGGATAATGAACAAGCTACCGCCGAAGAGGGTTTACCCAACTGTCTGCGGCAGGCGGTGTTTATGCCTCCCCACGCTCCCGTTCAGCTTCTTAAAGATGAGATAGCCAGCGCGATTCAGCGCTCCCTGCCACCTCATCATGACCCATCCTTCAATCGCCTGCGGCGTTGCATCAATTGCGCCTGCAAGACGGTCAGCGATGCGCAAACCAAAGTCATTTACGCATTCAGTATTGGATTAAGTCCGCATGAAGTCGCCGCGGCGCTTAAAATTAGCCATAAAACAATTCATTCGCATAAAAAGAATATTATGTGCAAGTTCAATTTAAACAGCCGTCAGCAATTTAACAACCTCGTAAAACTACTCGCAAGACGTTAATACAATCGCCATTGTATTACCTCTGCAGATTATCTTCTGGAACGGAAGACGTAGCGTCTTTTGCGTCTTTCCCGAATGTAAGAAACACCACTCCACAAAGAAATAACGGGACAGAGAATCAGGCATAAAATAATAAACAAGTCACTCATAGCAGACCTAAAAAAAGAAATTTAACCTGGACTGATATTATGCATTCTATTTTATCGAGGCAAGACCAGCATCGCTTTTTGAGAGCGTGAAATAGAATGGTAAGATAATTCCTGGTGACGAGTATTAACCGGCTAGTTAATACGCTGAGCCAATATTTCAAAAAGGGCGATCGGTCTGTTTGCCCTTTTTTGCATTGAGCATGCGAAAAAGATAGCTAAACTTTAGATTCCCTGTAGAGTGAAGGTAGTCACCAAGTGAAACTCACGTTCTGCGTGCGGACATCACGGTTAGTTAAAGGGCACCAAACACAGACTCCCTATTTGGGGGGCAGGCCATACTTTTCTCAACATGCGCTGTACAGGCCATCGCAGCTTTGCTGCAGCGACCGGAATGACTAATGCTAACCACCCTGATTTATCGCAGCCAGGTTGATCCTGACCGCCCGCTCACCGATCTCGACGCTTTAATTCATCGCGCCTGCGGGAAAAATACGCCCCTTGGCATCACCGGCATTCTGTTGTTTAACGGCCTGCAGTTCTTCCAGGTGCTGGAAGGGAGCGAAGAGAGTCTGGAGTCGTTATTCCACGAAATACAAAGCGATCCGCGCCATCGCGATGTGGTTGAGCTGATGCGCGACTATTCGGCCTACCGTCGCTTTCGCGGCACCGGGATGCGCATGTTGGATCTCCGTCTTTACGATGACGATGGCGCGCTGGAGGAGATCCTGCGCATTAGCTCGTTCGGGGTCACCGAGCCAATCAACGACCGGATGTTCCGACTGATTAACGCCTTTATCGCTAACGGTGGGCGCTATTGTCTTCCCGAGCCGTTGCAGCCTTCTCGCTGGACGATGAAGGCCGCCGCGAGCACAGCCACGCCGCGTCATCTGCCCGATCAACCCTGCCAGTTTGCCTTGCAGGCTATCGTCGAACCAGCGAAAAAGCGAATCTCCTCCTTTGAAGCGCTGATCCGCAGCCCCACCGGCGGATCCCCTGTGGAGATGTTTGCCGCCATCCCGGCGGAGGATCGTTACCGTTTCGACCTCGAGAGCAAAGCATATGCCTTCTCTCTCGCAAGTCAGCTACCGCTTGGCAAACACCAACTGGCCATTAACCTGCTGCCCGGTTCGCTGTATAACCATCCTGACGCCGTCGGCTGGCTGATGAACAGCCTGCTGGCGGCCGGCCTCAGGCCGGACCAGGTGCTGATAGAGGTCACCGAAACGGAGGTGATCACCTGCTTCGACCAGTTCCGCAAGGTGCTCAAAGCGCTGCGCGTCGCGGGCATGAAGCTGGCCATCGATGACTTTGGCGCGGGTTACTCCGGCCTGTCGTTACTGACCCGCTTTCAGCCTGATAAAATCAAAGTGGACGCAGAGCTGGTGCGCAACATTCATATCAGCGGCACCAAGCAGGCGATTGTCGCCTCGGTCGTCCGCTGCTGCGAGGATTTAGGCATCACGGTCGTGGCGGAAGGCGTTGAAACCCTGGAGGAGTGGTGCTGGCTACAGTCGGTTGGCATTCGCCTGTTTCAGGGCTTCCTGTTCTCCCGGCCTTGTCTGAATGGCATCGGGGAGATTTTCTGGCCGGTAGAGCGCCAGGCTGCGGATCTGTAAAGGCGCAGCGTCCGGTAGCGTCACTGCCAGTGGGCGAGCTTTTCGCCCAGCGCCGCCATGGCGAAGCGCACCGCTTGTGCCACCACTGCCTCGCAGTCACCGGTAAAGCGCATCCGTTGGGTTTCGATCTGGCCGCGAAAGTTCCATGCAAACCATACCGTCCCGGCGGGAGTTCCATCCTCCCCTCCTTCCGGCCCCGCATAGCCGCTGATGGCGATGGCGATATCGGCTCCGGCTAACGACAAAATACCGGTCGACATTTCCTGAACGCACGCTTCGCTGACAGCGCTATGTACCGCCAGGGTTTCCGCGCGGACCTGGAGCACGTTGCGCTTGGCTTCATCGCTGAAGGTAACCACGCCGGTATCATAAAAGGCCGCGGTATCAGCCTGAGCACAGAGCGCCGCCGCCAGATTGCCACCGGTGCAGGATTCCGCCGTGGTCAGTCGCCAGCCTCTCGCAATAAGCGCCCGGGCCACCCGAGCGGTCAATTCATGGGTATTTTGTGCGTCTTTATCGATTTGGTCCGTCATTCTGACACCTCGCCGACTTTTAGAAGGAACACAGCCTCACAGGCCCTGTTTACAGGATAGCATATCGATTTCTCTGATCGCCGGGAGGCCGTTTACGCCTCCTTTAGCGGATAATATAAAGGCCCGCAGCGCGGGCCTTGAAATGAACAACTTTAGGACAGAGGCGCAATCAAACTTTATGCTCGATCACCCTGCCTTGATTCTCAATCGCAATTTTGCGCGGTTTTTCGCTCTCGGGTATTTCCTGATGGATAGCAATTTTTAAGATCCCGCTATCCAGCTGCGCCTGATTAATCTGGGCGTGTTCAGGAAGCGAGAAACTGAGCTGGAAATCAGCCCGACGAATGCCTTTATAAATCCAGCCCTGGCTGCCGCCGGAATGATTTTCGGTTTGCGCGCGTTTGCCGGTAATATGTAAATTACCGCCTACGGTCTCAATTTCCAGTTCATCATCTTTCCAGCCTGGTACGCTGACGCTGAGCAGAAAATTACTGTCATCCACTTTCTGTAAATCGTAGGCAGGTAAGGTACCCACCGGCGTATCGCCAGTTAACTGGCTGAAAAGACGGTCAATACGATTAAAGCGATCGGCAAAAAGGGAATCAGCAAATACCGGGAGTGCTGACAAGGTTTTGAGTGCCATCATTAACCTCCTGAATATCCATTCAAAAGCTCAACATAAAGGCAAGCATTGCTTGTCCGCTATATAAAATAATAGCTAAAGCGCGTTTTTCAAGACCTGAAATAAAAATTTTCTTCGTCAGTCACCGTGAGAAATAACCAGGTCAGGTGGCAAAGTAACCCCCGCCCGACGGCGGGGGTGTGGTGCTTCTGAGTCCCATAACTGATGCTGTTTAACATTCAATAAACAGAAGCGACATGTATATATAACTTGTACAATGGGATGTCAACGCCCGAAACGCGACGCATCCCCCTGTCAGTGGCTTCCTGCAACAGCGCAGGGAGAAACACGGCTCCCCGCATTATCCCTCCGTCAAGAGCGGTGCCTCGATATGACATCCGCCTCGCTGGCGCCAGACGGAAAGACGCTGGTGAAAAGATAATCCGCCAGGGAAGGAACCTTTCTCGTCCCCCCGTGCCTAATAATCTGCATACGCACTTTCTGAGGCATCATAATGACCAGCATTTTTATCTCTACCACCCTGTTCGCCCTCTTCGCGTCGATGTTGATCGGTCTGGGGATGGTATGGAGAGGCATCTCCAACAACCCGGATAACTAATCTTTTTCTACGCCGTTGCCTTTCGTCTGTTGCAGCGGCGGGTAAACACCCCACCTTCAACCCCATCTACACGCCTTGTTCAGGCGACATATACTCAGTACTTGCGCCTGCGTACATTTATCGCAACAACAATTCACATGGTGAATACGTAACTTCAATTAATATATTTCAGGCCAGAATTATGGCCTGCAATATAGGCAACTTAAGTAGTATGTGCCTAAGCGTCAGCTATAAGCCTGCGAAAAGAATTCACAATCGCATGATTTCAAAATCATGTCTAACCACGCCCCTTCCCTGCTGAACTATACTTTCCTTCCGATATCTGGCTGGAGGTGGCGATGTGCGGACGTTTTGCGCAAGCGCAGACGCGGGAAGCATACCTGGCGTTTCTCGCAGAAAAGGCCGAACGCGATATCCCCTGGGACCCGGAGCCCATTGGGCGGTATAACGTCGCGCCAGGGACAAAAGTGTTACTCCTGAGTGAAAGGAATGCGCAACTCCACCTCGATCCCGTTCACTGGGGCTATGCGCCGGGATGGTGGGATAAATCACCGCTGATTAATGCCCGGGTTGAAACCGCTGCCACCAGCAGGATGTTCAAACCGCTGTGGCAGCACGGGCGGGCGATCTGCTTCGCCGACGGCTGGTTTGAGTGGAAAAAGGCCGGAGAGAAAAAGCAGCCCTACTTCATCCAGCGCAAGGATGGCCAGCCGATATTTATGGCCGCTATTGGCAGCACGCCCTTCGAACGCGGGGATAGCGCCGAAGGATTTTTGCTGGTGACCGCTGCCGCCGATCGCGGTCTTGTCGATATTCATGACCGCCGGCCGCTGGTCCTGGCGCCGGAAGCCGCCGGGAATGGATGAGGCAAGAAGTCACCGGCGCGGAAGCGGCGGAGATTGCCAGGGACGGAGCCGTCACCGCCGACGATTTCATCTGGCATGCGGTATCGCGGGCGGTCGGCAATGTCAACAATCAAGGGCCAGAGTTAATTGAGCCAGTAGAATGAACGCATGATTCTGTGAGCAATCCCCACCTGATGCGCCGGCTGCGGTGCGATCCAGCCTTGCGAATAAGCGCCCGCGGGTTACCCCGACTGGCTTAACCACTCGCTTAAGATCAACGAATAGAGCAGACTCGGCGGCGCATCTTTTACATCAGCAATATCGTTAATGTACCTCATCCCGGCTTTCTCGAGAACTTTCTGCGAAGCCAGATGGTTAGCCCGGACAACCGCTGACATCTCCGCAAGTTTAAGCGCCTCGAAGCCATATCTTATCGCGCCAATCGCAAACTCGGTGGCCAGTCCTTTTCCCCATGCCTCAGTGGAAAACCGATATCCGAGATTGTTAATGGTGACATCGTTATAACTGCGTAGACTTACGCCGCCAAAGCCAATGATTTTTTCCGGGGTATCACGCGCCGATATGGCCCAGTTGCCAAATCCGCGATCGTGCCAGTGGGCAAGCCAGCGCTGGAGAACCGTACTGGCATAGTCAATATCCGGATAGGGCCCTGCGGGGTTAAAGGTATTTGTCGCCGGATCGCCATAAATTCGGTATAGATCGACAACATCTTCAGCCATGACAGGGCGAAGACGCAGGCGATGAGTCTCAATATGCAAACGTATCTCCTTGACGAATGAGGTGGGCAGTGCTCCTCCCTGCCGATCAAAACCCTACGATGAGCTCAACCAGTGATGAGGAGCGGTCGAGGAACAGACCCTCGACAATTCTACAATAGTATCTGCCCGGCGATACGCCCAATCCCCATCGAAAAAAGCATGGCCAGCGAGCTCCAGAACGTAATTCTGATGATCGCCCTGACAGGCGGTGCGTTACTCACAACGGAAGAGAGATAGCCCAGCGCAGCCAGTGAAAAAAGTGTAGAAAAGAAGATAGAGATGGATATCAATTTTGCAGGCGATAACAAGGCAACGATCAAAGGCAACCCCGCCCCGACGGAAAAACTCACTGCCGAAAAGAGAGCCGCCTGCAAAGGTCGCGCAGAAAGGACATCCGTTAACCCCAGTTCTTCGCGGGCATGAGCCTCCAGGGCGTCTTTAGCCATAAGCTGCTCTGCTACCTGCCGGGCAAGCGCTGGCTCCACACCACGTTGGATATAAAGTGATGTCAACTCCCGCACCTCTCCCTGATAATCGGCGTCAAGCTCGCTTTTTTCCTGGGCAAGCGCCGCGGCTTCGGTATCCGCCTGGGATGATACCGAAACATATTCTCCTGCGGCCATAGACATGGCGCCAGCAACCAGCCCGGCGACCCCCGCCAGTAGTACACCCGAAGAGCCGCTGTTTGCAGAGGCGACGCCGAGCACCAGGCTTGCGGTTGAGACAATCCCGTCATTTGCTCCCAGAACCGCAGCCCTTAGCCAGCCGACGGTTTCGATGCTGTGTCGTTCAAGATGCATGTCGTTTCCCTTTAAATACGCATCCTCATCGGAATTAGAAAGTGCAGAACATTAATCAATAATCGCTTGTTTCCTTTGACGGCGAAAGGAGAGAAAGATATGCAGCACTCCCATCGCACCATGTGCCCAGAAATAGGTTTCAATGAACACCGTCAGAAACTTATGCCAATGAAGGACTGTTTCCGCCAGCGACGGTGACGCCCATGACGCGGTGTCCAGTACAAACCAGAGTCCACCACAGAGTGCGACCGCTAACAGTGCCAGTACGCCAAGCCCCTGAATCATTGCCGCTATGCCCCCGGCATGGGCTTCAGGAAGACGAAATGTCATCAGCTGTTTACTGTCTTCAACCACACCACGAAAATCAAACGTCGACCAGGCAAAATAGTATCGAAACCCGCGGGTATTAAGCATCCAAACCAGCATCACCGCACCAAGCGCAATCAGCGCTAATCCCGAGACAATATGAAACCATGTGACGACCCCGGTAATATTCAGGTCGCGAAGCGCCTCACTTTCAGTGAAATTAGAGCTAATAATCTGCAGCAGAATCAGGGTGGCGACAATAATATGCAGCATGCGGAAAAAAGGGGTGTCTTTATGCGGTAGTGCATTACGTAACTGTTCGTTCATGATTTGGCCATTTTATGAGAGGATTGGCGAGGTCAGTATCCTGCCTGTTTGTTAATTAAACCTTAACACCCGTGTTTGCAGGGAAATAAGTGGCGCCTGATGTCCTCTTTTTCTGTGTTTGGAAAACGGACAAAGTCGCTGTCACCTGTGCCGCCCCGTTACTGCGACGGAAATATCGCCGGTATCGTTTTTTCTCAGAATTTGAGGGTGGACTGGGGAGAACAGTGTGGAGACATTTGAGGAACAAAAAGGGGTCAATAAACCGGGCATCGCGCCCGGTTATCGTGTCAGCCCGAAATGACCCTACGCACTCATCCCACGGTTTTCCAGCATCGGCTCAATCTGCGGATCGTGTCCGCGCCACTGGCGATAAAGTTCAGCTAAATCAGTGCTATTGCCGCGCGACAGAATCGCTTCCCGGAAGCGCTGACCGTTCTCACGGGTCAAACCGCCCTGCTCCACGAACCACTGATAGCCGTCATCGGCCAGCATCTGGGTCCAGAGATAGGCATAATAGCCTGCCGCATAGCCGCCGCCGAAGATATGGGAAAAGTAGCTGCTGCGATAGCGCGGGGGAACGGCCGCCAGATCCAGTTGCTCTTCCCGAAGTATCTTCTGTTCAAACGCATCCACCTCTTCCGGTAACGAAGTGGTCGACAGCGTGTGCCAGCGCATATCGAGCAGCGCGGCGGCTAGCAGCTCGCTCATGTCATATCCTTTATTGAAAGTTGCCGCACGCAACATATTGTCGCGCAGCGCCTCCGGCATCGGCTCTCCGGAGCGATAATGCTTCGCATAGTGGGCAAATACCTGCGGATGGCTGGCCCAGTGTTCGAAGATTTGCGACGGGAACTCGACAAAATCCCGCGGGGTATTGGTGCCGGAGAGGCTGGCATAACGCTGATTGGCGAACAGCCCGTGCAGGGCGTGGCCAAACTCATGGAACAGGGTGATCACCTCATCCCATGACAACAGCGCGCTCTGCTCGCTCTGCGGCCGGGTGTAGTTGCAGACGTTATAGATAACCGGGCGCTGCTCCCGCAGGGTCGACTGTTCGACAAACACGTCCATCCAGGCGCCGCCGCTCTTTGAATCGCGCGCGAAATAATCACCATAAAACAGCGCCATCCCTTCGCCATTGTGGTCGAAGATCTCCCAGACCCGCACATCCGGGTGGTACACCGGGATGTCAAAGCGCTCCACGAAGCGGAGCCCAAAGAGCTGCGATGCCGTCCAGAAGACGCCGTCCTGCAGCACGCGCTCGAGGGCAAAATAGGGTTTAAGCTGCGCGTCATCAATGGCATAGGCAGCCCGCCGCACCTGCTCGCTGTAGTAAAGCCAGTCCCATGCCTGCGCGTGAAACGCCCCGCCTTCGTTGTCGATCACCTGCTGGATGTCCGCCAGCTCACGTTCCGCCCTCGCCCGCGCCGCCGGCGCGATCTGACGCATAAAGCCCAATGCCTCCGCCGGGGAAGCCGCCATTTGATCGGTCAGCGCCCAGCTGGCGTAATCTGCCGCCCCCAGCAGTTCCGCCTGCTGCGCGCGGATCGCCGCCAGCCGCAGCACCAGACGACGGGTATCATGCTCATCGCCCTGCTGATTGCGCGTCCAGCCGGCGGCGAAAAGATTTTCCCGCGTTTGCCGGTCGCGCAGCGCAAGCAGCTGCGGCTGCTGGGTGGTGTTGGTCAGCGTCAGCAGCCAGCGATCGCTGAGCCCTTTTTCGCGCGCCGCCTCGGCAGCCGCCGCTATCTCCTCATCGTTCAGGCCATCCAGTTGATGCCGGTCATCGACCACCAGGCCGCCGCTTTTCGCCGCCCCCAGCAGCCGCTGCTGGAACTGACTTTGCAAAGTGGCCGCTTCAGTGTTCAGCGCGCGCAGCACCGCCTTCTGCGCCGGGTCCAGCGTTGCCCCGGCGTGAACAAAACGTTGCCATGTCAGGGTCAGGAGACGCAGGGATTCGCCGTCAAGCGCGAGCGTCTCGCGCTGTTCGTAGACGCTGTTCACCCGCTGGAATAAGGCCTCGTTGAGCCAGATGTCATTCCCCAGCCCGGCGAGCTCGGCGGAAAATTGTTCATCCAGTGATTGAAGATAAGGGTTGGTATGGGCGCCGGCCATGGAGAAAAAGACCCGCGTCACCCGCGCCAGCAGCTGCCCGCTCTGCTCCAGCGCCTCGAGCGTGTTGGCGAAACTGGCCGGCTGCGGATTGTCGATAATGGCGCGGATCTCCTCGCGCTGCTGCCGAACGCCCTCATCAAACGCCGGCCGATAGTGACTGTCTTCGATCAGGTCAAACCGCGGCGCCTGATAAGGCAACAGACTGACGCTAAAAAAGGGGTTTTGTTCGGACATCTTTCTCTCCTGCACAGGCTAATCCTGTAAGATTAGGCTTCTCCTTAAGGGGTCGCAATGATTTCCGTTACCGGTCGCCGCCTGTGCGTGCTATGGTATGAAAACACAAAAAGCGTTGAGGAACAGTAAGATGATTATCATGGTCACCGGCGCCACTGCCGGTTTTGGTGAAAGTATTACTCGCCGTTTTGTCGCTAACGGTCATAAAGTGATTGCCACCGGACGTCGCGAAGAGCGCCTGAAGACGCTGAAAGACGAGCTGGGCGATAATCTTTATATCGCGCAACTGGACGTCCGCAACCGCGCCGCTATTGAGACGCTGATTGCCGACCTGCCCGCCGAGTGGCAGGCTATCGATGTGCTGGTGAACAACGCGGGTCTGGCGCTCGGCCTGGAGCCGGCGCACCGCGCCAGCGTGGAAGACTGGGAAGATATGATCGACACCAATAATAAAGGGCTGGTGTACATGACCCGCGCCGTCCTGCCGGGCATGGTGGCGCGCAATCGCGGCCATATCATCAACATCGGCTCCACGGCGGGCAGCTGGCCTTATGCTGGCGGTAACGTCTATGGGGCGACCAAAGCCTTTGTGCGCCAGTTCAGCCTCAATCTTCGCACTGACCTGCACGGCACCGCGGTGCGCGTCACCGACATCGAGCCGGGCCTGGTGGGCGGCACCGAGTTCTCTAACGTCCGCTTTAAAGGCGATGACGCCAAAGCCGGTAAAACCTACGAGAACACCGAAGCCCTGACGCCGGAAGATGTGACCGAGGCGGTCTGGTGGGTGGCCACCCTACCGAAACACGTCAACATCAACACCCTGGAGATGATGCCGGTGAGCCAGAGCTTTGCCGGGCTAAGCGTTCACCGCCAGGGCTAACCGTCAGCCACCCGGCCTGCTGGCCGGGTATGGGCGGAACCGCAAAAAACGCGTAAAATAGTGCGCATAACCCCATAAAAAGTAACCATCAATGGCCGCAGAATCGCAACTGAATCCGACGCAACCCGTTAATCAGCAAATTTATCGCATCCTCCGCCGGGATATCGTTCACTGCCTCATCCCGCCTGGCACGCCGCTGTCGGAGAAAGAAGTCTCCGTGCGTTTTGCGGTATCTCGTCAGCCGGTGCGCGAGGCCTTTATTAAGCTGGCGGAGAATGGACTTATCCAGATCCGTCCCCAGCGCGGCAGCTACGTCAACAAAATCTCCCTGTCTCAGGTGCGCAATGGTTGCTTTGTCCGCCAGGCGATTGAGTGCGCGGTGGTCCGCCGTGCCGCTGGCATGATTAACGATGAGCAAGTCTATCAACTGGAGCAGAATCTCCATCAGCAGCGTATTGCCGTCGACCGCCAGCAGTTAAACGATTTTTTCCTGCTTGATGATGAATTTCACCAGAAGCTTTCGGTTATCGCCGATTGTCAGCTGGCCTGGGATACGGTGGAAAACATCAAAGCCGCCATTGACCGCGTGCGCTACATGAGCCTTGACCATGTCTCCTCCCCGGAGATGCTTCTGCGCCAGCATCACGAAATTTTTACCGCGCTGGAAAAACGCGACGCTGAGGCAGTCGAGAAAGCCATGAGTATTCATTTGCATGAAATCAGCGAATCTGTGCTGCTGATCCGCCAGGAGAATCGCGACTGGTTTAGCGAAGAGTAAGGACCAGACGGCTGCGAAATAAGGCTGACGCAGCCGTCGTGACGGAGGGGATTATCTGACCACCAGCACCGGCGTTTTGGCGTAGCGCAAAATGGACTCGGCGTTGGAGCCCAGCAGATGGGTGGAGATCCCCGGTTTGCGGGAGCCAATCACTATCACATCGAACGCTTCGTTGTTACTGATAGCCAGAATTTCATCGCGCACGTTACCAAACACGACCCGGGTATGGATCCGTGACATTGGCAGGTCGAACAGTCGCGCCACCTCGCGCATCTTTTTCTCTGACTCTTCCTGCATATAGGCTTCGAATTTACGAATATCCGCCGTAAATCCGCGTAATAACGAACGGCTGCTGTTCGGCAGGACGTTGAGCAAGGTGATCTCGCCATTTTCCGCCGATGCGAGAAATTCCGCGTGACGCACTGCCTTATCGCTTAAATCCATTTCAAAAACATCAACAGGCAATAAAATCTTTTTATACATGGCCCGCACTCCTTTTCCAGAGAAAATGATTTTTCAATAACTTAACTATGCCATTTTTGCGGTGAATGACCAGCCATTATTCGGAAAAATAACAGCTAATTATCTTTAGTAAATCAGGGAAATATAGAGTTATGTAAGGACATTGCGTTCGATCATATTTTTAGCCTGCTAAAAGCGATCAACAGCAAAAAAGATTTATCAGCGGAACCGTGCAGAAACAGCAGAAGAGCCGGTGTCGACCCCATGACCGACACCGGGAACAAATGATTATTGCGCCTCAGCCCATGCGGCAACGGTGGCTTTCGCCCCCTGACGCTGTAGCGCTACATAGGCGCGGGTCACCGCCGAGACGAACCGCGCTTCCTGCGGCAGCTCCCGGCCAAAGATGGCCTCAATGCCCAACAGCGCTTTGACGCGCGCTTCGCCATCGGCGCTGGCGGCTACCGCCTGCTGGATCACCGGCAGCAGCGGATCGCAAATTTCGATTGCCTGGCCGGCGTCGTCAACACCGCCGACATAGCGCATCCACCCCGCCACGCCCAGCGCCAGCAGCGTGAAGTCATGCTGGTGCGCCAGATGCCAGCGTACCGAGTCCAGCATGCGCTGCGGCAGCTTCTGGCTACCGTCCATTGCAATCTGCCAGGTACGGTGTTTGAGCGCCGGATTGCAGTAGCGGTCAATCAGCAGACTGGCATAGTGTGACAGATCCACCCCCTGCACTTTTAAGGTCGGGGCCTGCTCGTCCAGCATCAGCGCCAGCGCCGCGCGGCGGTAGTTGTCATCCTGCATACAGTCGTTGATATGCTGATAACCGGCCAGATAGCCGAGATAGGCGAGGAACGAATGGCTGCCGTTGAGCATCCTCAGCTTCATCTCTTCGAAAGGCACCACATCGGCGACCAGCTCCGCCCCCGCTTTCTCCCACTGTGGACGTCCGGCGACAAAATTATCCTCAATCACCCACTGGCGGAACGGCTCACAGGCCACCCCAGCCGGGTCGCGCACGCCGGTCAGCTGTTCAATTTTATCGAGGGTTTCCGCGGTCACCGCCGGGACAATGCGGTCCACCATGGTCGACGGAAAGGTGACGTTCTGTTCTATCCATGCCGCGAGGTCCGCGTCCAGCGCCCGGGCGTAGGCGCAAACGACGTTGCGCATCACATGACCGTTTTCCGGCATGTTATCGCAGGACATCACGGTAAAGGCAGGCAGCCCTGCCGCCCGGCGGCGCGCTAAAGCCTCCACCACCACGCCCGCTGCCGATTTCGGCTGGCGCGGGTTAGCGAGATCGGCGGCGATCAGCGGGTGATCGAGCTGCAGCTCGCCGCTGGCGGGCGAATGGCAATAGCCTTTCTCGGTAATGGTGAGGGAGACAATGGCCACCTGTGGCTCACACATCGCCGAAAGCACGGCCTCGAGACCATCGACCTGGGCATGCAGCGCCTGCTTCACCACCCCGACCACGCGCGCGGTCCACGCGTCGGCGGACATTTCGGCCACGGTATACAGCAGATCCTGCTGCCGGAGATCGGCGATCTGCTGCTCGCCGCCAATCAGGTTGACTTCAGTGTAGCCCCAGTCACTGCCGTACTCGCTGGCCAGTATATCGGCGTATACCGCCTGATGTGCGCGGTGAAACGCGCCAAAACCCAGATGGACGATACGGGGGACCAGCGCGTGGCGATCGTAGCCGGGCAGGATGGCGTTAGCGGTTAAGAGGGTGTTTTCCATGGTAACTCTCGTTGTTATGTGGCTCATCAACCATTCTCTGGGAGAACTCTCGAGGAGAATGCCTTTGTGCCTCAACCATCTCACGCAATTGGTATAACATCTTTGATTTCTGTCAACTACCATACAAGAAGCTTTTTGCCGGGTTGTGCTCGCTGGCGATCGGTCACAAAATCTTTGAGATGACAGAAGAAAATCCGCCACGAAGCGGTAAGAGAAGACGGATCATGGCGCAGGCCACGCCTCCCTGCGGGCCTGTTGCATAACGACCGGTTAATCGATGCGGGTTTTGACGATAAAGAAGTAGCACAGCGCCCCGGCGAAGGTCACGCCGGCGGCGATCACCAGCGCCAGATTGAAAGAGTGGGTGGTATCCACAACCCAGCCGGTGACGATCGGCGCGAAGGAGGCAAACACAAAGCTGCCAAAGTTCTGGATCGCCGCCACCGACGCCACTTTATGTTCCGCCACCAGCACCTGTACCAATCCCCAGGCCGAGGTGCCAGCGAAATGGACGCAGAACAGCGCCATGGAGATAAACGCCACCGCCTGGGTCGGCGAGTTTGATTGCACCACCAACAGCGTGCCGAGCGCGGAAAGCACCAGTCCGGCTACAATCGCCGTTTTGCGGGTTTTCGCCAGATCGTAGCCTCTGCGCGCCAGCGCATCGACCACCAGCCCATTGACCCACATGCCCACCGCCGCAGCGAGAAACGGGATAGCCGCCACCCAGCCGGTTTTAGCAAGGCTCAATCCCTGCTGCGCCTGCAGATAACCCGGCAGCCACGCGATATACAGCCAGCCGGTATAGTTCACCCCGGAGAAGCCGAGGATCATCCCCCAGGTGGTACGTCGTTTAAACAGCGCCAGCCATTCGCTCAGTTTCAGCGCCGGTCGGGCCGCCTCCTCGCTGGCCAGATAGCGTTGCTCCTCCTCCTGCAGGGTGAATTGCCGCCGGTTACGGTATCCCACATACCAGCACAGGCCGACCAGGATACCGGCTAAACCAATCACCACAAACATTGTCCGCCAGCCCCAGGCCAGCTGCATGATGACCAGCGCCGGCGGGGCGATGGCCTGACCCAGCACCGTCGAGGAGTTAAATATCCCCACCGCCGTGCCGCGCTCTCGTTGCGCATACCAGTCGTTGATCGATTTCACGCCGGCGGGCATAAACGGCGCTTCGCCGATCCCGAGGCCAATGCGCAGCAGAATAAAATGCGAGAACGAATTGACTATCCCGGTCAGGGCCTGCATCGCAGACCAGAATATTAGCCCGGCGCCCAGCACAACCCGCGGCCCGAGGCGATCCAGCAAAATGCCCGAGGGCAGTTGCGCGAAGCCGTAGGAGAGCGAAAAAGCGGAGAGCAGCACCCCGAACTCGGTGGCGCTCAGACCCAAATCGGCGCGTATCGCCTCCCCGGCGACGCTCAGGGAAGAGCGGTCCAGAAAGTTAACGATACCGGCGATAAACAGCAGCGTCAGGGTGATCTTCTGCACCCGACGGATGCGCAGCGGCGTTGCACCCGCCTGTGGGGCAAATGTCTCAATAGCCATCGTTGTTCCTTACAGAGTCATAACCCAATATGATGTCTGATAAGTAAGGCAACAGGTCGACTACCATACAAGAATTAGGGTTTAAAAAAGTGGCAGGGATCACATTAGACGGGCTTATGCCCGTCCCCAGCCCGCCACGATGATCAGCATCCCGCACAGCGCGATGGCCGCCCCCGCCCAGTCATAATGGGTTAATTTGACTCCGTCAACGACCCGCAGCCAGAGCAATGCGGTACAAACATACACGCCACCGTAGGCGGCATATACCCGCCCGCTGGCGGTTGGATGGAGCGTCAGGAGCCAGACGAACAGCCCCAGCGCCAGGCCGGCGGGGATCAGCAGCAGCGGCGTGGCCCCGCGTTTTAACCATAGCCACGGCAGATAGCAGCCGACGATTTCACACAGAGCGGTGGCAAAGAACAGCAGCGTGGTTTTGAGCATTAAAAGATTCGTAAAAGAGACAAAGCGTTGAACTATTCTACGCGATAATAGCCCTTTCCCTATGCTGTTTTGTCGGCTATGCCCGGCAAAACAGCTGTAGTAAACTTAACCTGAGGGTTAACCCATCACCTAAAGGAAATCGTGATGAACATGACACTGAACAAACGCTGGTGCCTGACCGCCATTCTGGCGTTAAGCGCCGTGGTCTATACCTCCAGCTCATTCGCAGCCACCGACCGGCTGGTGATTGAGTCAGGCGACAGCGCGCAAAGCCGTCAGCAGGCGTCGATGGAAAAAGAGCAATGGAACGACACCCGCAGCCTGCGCCAGAAGGTGAACAAACGGGCGGAAAAAGAGTGGGACAAAACCGATGTCGCCTTTGACGCGCAGGATAACTGCCAGAAGAGCGCCAACGTCAATGCCTACTGGGAACCAAACACCCTGCGCTGCCTTGACCGCCGTACCGGCCGGGCGATCAATCCCTGAGCACGCTGGCGCCTGCGGGCGCCGCCTTTCCGTCCCCTCTTTTCCGCTTTGACCACAGGAATTCCCATGACCGACGCGCTACACGTCAGACTCCGCCCCCTTGAGCGCGAAGATTTGCGCTTTGTTCACCAGCTCGACAACAACGCCAGCGTGATGCGCTACTGGTTTGAAGAGCCCTATGAAGCCTTCGTTGAGCTTTCCGATCTGTACGACAAGCATATTCACGACCAAAGCGAGCGTCGCTTTGTGATCGAATGCAATGGCGATAAAGCCGGACTGGTGGAGCTGGTTGAAATCAACCATGTGCACCGCCGGGCCGAGTTCCAGATCATCATCTCGCCCGACTTCCAGGGAAAAGGCCTCGCCACCCGCGCCGCGCGGCTGGCGATGGACTATGGTTTTACCGTGCTCAATCTGTATAAGCTGTATCTGATTGTCGATAAAGAGAATGAAAAAGCGATCCATATTTACCGCAAGCTCGGCTTTATGGTCGAGGGTGAACTGATCCATGAGTTTTTCATTAACGGCGAGTATCGCAACACCATCCGCATGTGTCTGTTCCAGCATCAGTATCTGGCGGAACACAAAACGCCGGGGCCGTCCCTGCTGAAGCCGACGGCTCAGTAATAATCAATGCGGTTTTTAATCGTGTAGTGGCGGGTCAGCGGCGGCTGGACGCTTTCATCGATCACCTGCAGCTCACAGCTCAGCGGATTGTCATGGCGATCGTAGTCGCAGGTCTGGCGCACTGTGCCCAGCGTGCGGTCGTTGAAGGTGCTGATGGCGGTATAGTCCATTTTCTTGCGCGGATCCTTCGACGGCGTGGAGGCAACGGTAAATCGCTCCTCTTTGGCGGTGGTGGTTTTCCCCAGCGGATAGCCATCGCTGTCGTAGCGGTAGGTGGCGGTGGTCTCTTTGCCGCGGGCGCTAATAATAAAGCCGTTATCATCCGTTTCCCAGCTCACGCCGGTGGCGGGCATCTCCGCCAGCTGACATTTCCCCTGCAGACGCAGCCGCTTCTCATGGGTGCGGCCATCGACGTAATAGTTGGCGTCCAGCAGCAGCGTCGCGCCGGTGTTATTCTCCACATCCTCCAGCGTCAAAAGATCGAAACATCCCTCTTTTGACAGTTGCGCGCTCACCTTTTTGACCACCACATCGTGTTCGTCCAGTAGGGTCTGGCTAAAATCTTTCACCGGTCCGCGCAGCGGATCGAACTCAAACTCATTGGAAAAACTCGCCATCTCCGGGGTGAAGGCTTCCGGGACGCTTTCGCGGTCGCACGCCGTCAGCAACAGCGCGGTCGGGATCAGCCAATACAGTCTTTTCACAGGTGATTCCTTTTGTGTACATCCAATCATATTAGCAAATACAATTGTTTACACCAGTTCTGCTATGCTTAAATCTGGATAACATCGATAAGGAGCGTAAGATGAAACTATCCCTCTGGACAGGCGCCGCGCTGCTGCTGTGCTCCACGACCGTACTGGCGGCGCCCGACTCTTGCGAGCGGGTCAAAAATGATATTCAACAGAAGATCATGAACAATGGCGTACCGGAAACGGCCTTCAGTCTGGCCATTGTGCCAAACGACCAGGCGGACCAGCCCGGCGCTCAGGTGGTGGGTCATTGCGCCAATGACACCTTCAAAATCACCTACACCCGTAACAGCGACAGTCCCGCCGAAAACGACGCTCAGTAAGCCCTCTTTGCTTTCAAACGAAAGATCTTATCCCTGCATTGACCAGGGATAAGATCTGCCGGCTACCCATAATGTATTATCGCTCACCCCGGCGTCTGTTAATGACGCGGCGGCCCTTCTCCGCCCAGCATAACCATCATGGAGTGAGCAATGTCGAATCAGGAATCTTCCGGCGGCGTCACCCGACGCGCGTTACTTAAATCCACAGCCCTCGGTTCTCTGGCGCTGGCCGCCGGCGGGCTTCCCCTCCCCTTTACGCTGCGCAGCGCCGCGGCGGCGGTACCGCAGGCTGCCGGCGACAACACCCGCATTGTCTGGGGCGCCTGTTCGGTCAACTGCGGCAGCCGCTGCGCCCTGCGGTTGCACGTACGTGATGATGAAGTGGTGTATGTCGAAACGGATAACACCGGCGACGACCGCTATGGCGATCACCAGGTCCGCGCCTGCCTGCGCGGGCGTTCGATTCGCCGGCGCATCAACCACCCGGATCGCCTTAACTATCCGATGAAGCGCGTGGGAAAACGCGGAGAAGGTAAATTTGAGCGTATCAGCTGGCAGGAAGCGCTGGATACCCTTGCTGACCGCCTGAAGCGCGTCGTCGCGGAATATGGCAACGAAGCCGTGTACATTAACTACTCATCAGGAATTGTCGGCGGGAACATCACTCGCTCCTCGCCTTCCGCTTCGCCGGTGGCGCGGCTGATGAACTGCTACGGCGGCTCGCTTAACCAGTACGGTACCTACAGCACCGCGCAGATCGCCTGCGCCATGCCCTACACCTACGGCAGTAACGACGGCAACAGCACCTCAGATATTGAAAACAGCAAGCTGGTGGTGATGTTCGGCAACAACCCGGCGGAAACCCGCATGAGCGGCGGCGGCATTACCTGGTATCTGGAACAGGCCCGCGAGCGCTCCAACGTGCGGATGATCGTTATCGATCCGCGCTACACCGATACCGCCGCCGGTCGCGAAGATGAGTGGATCCCCATTCGCCCCGGCACGGACGCCGCGCTGGTCGCCGGTATCGCCTGGGTGTTGATTAACGAGAATCTGGTGGATCAGCCGTTCCTTGATAAATACTGCGTCGGCTACGATGAGAAGACGCTGCCGGCCGGGGCGCCTGAGAATGGCCACTATAAAGCCTATATCCTCGGCGAGGGCGACGACGGCGTCGCCAAAACGCCGCAGTGGGCCTCGCGTATCACCGGCATCCCAGCCGATCGCATCATTAAGCTGGCGCGCGACATCGGCATGATCAAACCGGCCTATATCTGCCAGGGCTGGGGGCCGCAGCGCCAGGCCAACGGCGAGCTCTCGGCCCGGGCAATCGCCATGCTGCCGATCTTAACCGGCAACGTCGGCATCAACGGCGGCAACAGCGGCGCCCGCGAATCGACCTACACCATCACCATCGAGCGTCTGCCGGTGCTGGAAAACCCGGTGAAAACCGCCATCTCCTGCTTCACCTGGACCGACGCCATCGCCCGTGGTCCGGAAATGACCGCCACCCGCGACGGCGTGCGCGGCAAAGAGAAGCTGGATGTGCCGATCAAATTCCTGTGGAACTACGCGGGCAACACCCTCATCAACCAGCACTCCGACATCAATAAGACCCACGATATTCTGCAGGACGAGAGCAAGTGCGAAACCATCGTGGTCATCGACAACTTTATGACCTCGTCGGCGAAATACGCCGACCTGCTGCTGCCCGACCTGATGACCGTTGAGCAAGAGGATATCATTCCCAACGATTACGCCGGCAATATGGGCTATCTGATTTTCATCCAGCCCGCCACCTCGGCGAAGTTTGAACGCAAACCGATTTACTGGATCTTAAGCGAAGTGGCGAAACGGCTCGGCGACGATGTCTACCAGCGTTTTACCGAGGGGCGCACGCAGGCGCAGTGGCTGCAGCATCTGTACGCCAAAATGGTGGCGAAAGATCCGGCGCTGCCGGCCTACGAGGAGCTGAAGCGAATGGGCATCTACAAACGCAAGGATCCGAACGGCCACTTCGTCGCCTATCGCGACTTCCGCCGCGATCCCGAAGCGCATCCGCTCAACACCCCGTCCGGCAAAATTGAGATCTACTCCAGCCGGCTCGCCGAGATTGCCGCCCGCTGGCAGCTGGAGAAAGACGACGTCATCAGCCCGCTGCCGGTCTACGCCTCCACATTTGAAGGCTGGGACGATCCGCTGCGCAGTCAGTATCCGCTGCAGCTGTTTGGATTCCACTATAAGGCGCGTACCCATTCCAGCTACGGCAACGTGGATGTGCTGCAGGCCGCCTGCCGTCAGGAAGTGTGGATCAACCCGCTTGACGCAGAAAAACGCGGGATTAATAACGGCGATCTGGTGCGGGTGTTCAACCAGCGCGGCGAAGTCCGGCTGCCGGCGAAAGTGACGCCGCGCATCATGCCGGGCGTGTCGGCGATGGGCCAGGGCGCGTGGCACGACGCCAATATGGCCGGCGACCGGGTTGACCATGGCGCCTGCATGAATACCCTGACCACCCAACGCCCGTCGCCGCTGGCGAAAGGGAATCCGCAGCATACCAACCTGGTCGATATCGAGAAGGTTTAAGGAGTAAACCATGAGCACGCAATATGGATTCTTTATCGACTCTGCTCGCTGTACCGGGTGCAAAACCTGCGAGCTGGCCTGTAAGGACTATAAAAACCTGACCCCGGAAGTCAGTTTCCGTCGCATCTACGAGTACGCCGGCGGCGACTGGCAGGAGGACAACGGCGTCTGGCAGCAGAACGTTTTTGCCTATTACCTCTCCATCGCCTGTAACCACTGCGCCGATCCGGCCTGCACCAAAGTCTGCCCGAGCGGGGCGATGCACAAGCGCGAAGACGGTTTTGTGGTGGTGGATGAAGAGGTGTGCATCGGCTGCCGCTACTGTCATATGGCCTGTCCGTACGGCGCGCCGCAGTACAACGCCGACAAAGGCCATATGACCAAGTGCGACGGCTGTCATGAGCGCGTCGCCGAGGGGAAAAAGCCGGTCTGCGTCGAGTCCTGCCCGCTGCGGGCGCTCGATTTCGGGCCGATTGCTGAACTGCGTGCTAAGCACGGCCAGCTGGCGGCGGTAGCCCCGCTGCCCTCGGCGCACTTCACTCAGCCGAGCATCGCGATCAACCCTAATCGCAACGCCCGGCCGTGTGGCGATACCACCGGTTATCTGGCAAACCCGAAGGAGGTGTGAGATGGGAAGCGGATGGCATGAATGGCCGCTGGTGCTGTTTACGGTACTGGGGCAATGCGTGGTGGGCGCGACACTCATCAGCGGTCTGGTCTGGCTCGAGCTGGCGGACCAGCGCGAAGCGCGGCAGCGTCTGGTGCGCAGCATGTTTTTTATCTGGCTGCTGATGGGGATCGGCTTTCTCGCTTCAGTTATGCATCTCGGTTCGCCACTGCGCGCGTTTAACTCGCTGAACCGCGTCGGCGCCTCGGCGCTGAGCAACGAAATCGCCAGCGGCGCCTTGTTTTTCGCTGTGGGCGGATTCTGGTGGCTGCTGGCAGTGCTGGAAAAAATGCCGGCGGCGCTGGGCAAAATCTGGCTGGTGATCACCCTGCTGTTGGGGCTGCTGTTTGTCCTCGCGATGACCCGGGTTTATCAAATCGATACTGTACCGACATGGTACACTGGTTACACCACCAGCGCCTTCTTCCTGACGGTACTCCTTAGCGGGCCGCTGTTCGCCGCCCTGCTGTTGCAAATGGCGAAAGTCGACGTTAACGGCTGGTTTATTGCTGGGTTGAGCGTGGCCGCGCTGGTCATCAGCGCCGCGGTGATCGTCATGCAAAGCGCCGGGCTCAGTACTATTCACAGCTCCGTTCAGCAGGCGGCCAGCCTGTTGCCGAATTACGGCAGACTGCAGGCCTTACGCCTGATCCTGCTGGCGCTGGGACTCGGCTGCTGGCTGTGCCCGCTGATCCGTCGCCAGCCGCCGCGCGCGGTGGGGCTACTGGCCGGTCTGGTGCTGGTCTTGATTGCTGAATGTATTGGCCGCGGCCTGTTTTATGGGCTACATATGACCGTCGGTATGGCGGTTGCCGGTTAATGAGACGGCGCGCCGGCGCGCGCCGCAGAAAGGAATAAGTGATGATGCCGTTCCCACACCGCGACGCCGTCGCGTTAAGCGCCCGTACCCTGGGCGCGTTGTTCTCTTATGCGCCGAATAACGCGCAAATCGCGCCGCTGGTCGCCGCCTTCCAGGACGGCAGCTGGCAGCAACAGTGGCCCTACCCGGTTGCCGCCCCGCTGGCATCGGGGTTTGCCGCGTCGGTTGAAGAGTCGTTGCCGGAAGCCTGGCAACGCCTGTTTATCGGACCATGGGCCCTGCCGGCGCCGCCATGGGGATCCGTCTGGCTGGATAAAGAATCGGTGCTGTTCGGCGAATCCACGCTGGCCCTGCGCGAATGGATGCGCGCGAACGGCATCGCACTGGACGCCAATCGCAACGAGCCGGAAGACCATTTCGGCACCCTGCTGCTGCTGGCGGCGTGGCTGTGCGAAACGGAGCAGGAGGCGTTGTTTGGCCAGCTGCTGGCCTGGCATCTGCTGCCGTGGTCCGGACGCTTCCTGAGCGTCTTTGTCGAACGCGCTGCCCACCCCTTCTACCAGGCGCTGGGTCAGCTGGCGCAGGCGACCCTGGCGCAGTGGCAGGAGAATCTGCCGATCGCCGTGGCGGAAAAGCCGCTCTATCGCTAATCCCTTTACCGCGCCGGTAGTCGGCGCGGTTTCCTTATTTGCACGCCTGACCGTGACCCGCACTTATCGCTTTTGCATATAAGGTTATTCCCTATCACAATAAGGCCATGTTTTCCGACTCTCGCCATGACCGATGCACCGTCTTCATCCCTATCCTGACGTGCAGGTGATGTTTCGTCGCCTGCTGATCGCCACGCTGATTGGCCTGCTCGCCGCCCTGGCGGTGGCCCTGTTTCGCCATGCCATGGTGGTGCTGGAAACGCTGTTTCTCGGTAACGACAGCGGGAGCCTGGTCAACGCCGCGCAGTCGCTGCCGGCGTGGCGGCGGCTGATTACCCCGGCGCTGGGGGGACTGGCGGCAGGGACACTTCTCTGGCTCTGGCAGCGGCGCAGCATTGCCCGCCCGCACGCCGCCACCGATTATATGGAAGCCCTGGAAACCGGGGACGGTTGCTTCGATACGCCGGCAAGCCTGGTGAAGTCGCTGGCCTCGCTGCTGGTGGTGGTCACCGGCAGCGCGATTGGCCGGGAAGGCGCCATGATCCTGCTGGCCGCGCTGGCGGCCTCGCTGTTCGCCCGCCGCTTCACGCCGCAGGCAGAATGGAAGCTGTGGGTCGCCTGCGGCGCTGCCGCCGGGATGGCCAGCGCCTATCATGCCCCGCTGGCCGGCAGCCTGTTTATCGCTGAAATTCTCTTTGGCACGCTGATGCTGGCCTCGCTTGGGCCGGTTGTCATCTCGGCGGTGATCGCCCTGCTGCTCACCCAGTTTCTCAACGGCGGCGCTGCGCCGCTGTACCATGTCGTCCTGCAGCAGGACCTCAGCGCGCTGCACTATGGCCTGATGCTCGCCACCGGACTGCTGGCCGGGCTGTGCGGGCCGCTGTTTATCTGGCTGATGGACTACAGCCACCGCGGGTTCGTCAGGCTGAAGCTGGCGCCGCCGTGGCAGCTGGCGCTGGGCGGGCTGATAGTCGGCGGCTTATCGCTCATCACTCCGGCGGTGTGGGGTAACGGCTACAGCGTGGTGCAAAGCTATCTCCTGCTGCCGCCGCCCGGCGCGCTGCTGGTGGCGGTATTCCTGTGCAAACTGCTGGCGGTGCTGGCCAGCAGTGGCTCCGGCGCGCCGGGCGGGGTGTTTACCCCCACGCTGTTTGTCGGTCTGGCGATGGGCATGCTGTTTGCCCGCTTCAGCGGGCTGTGGCTACCGGGGGATCAGGAGATGGCTTTGATGATGGGACTGACCGGCATGGCGGCGTTTCTTGCCGCCACCACCCATGCGCCCATTATGTCGACCCTGATGATTTGTGAGATGACCGGGCAGTATACGCTGCTGCCCGGCCTGTTGATCACCTGCGTGGTGGCGTCGGTGCTGTCGCGGACGTTACGCCGGGATTCGATCTATCGCCATCACGTTGCCGAGCATGTCTAAGTCGACGTAGCGGCTTAGCTCACGCTGCTCGGCGCGCGGCAGGTACGGCAGCTCGCCAATGAGCGGCGCCGGCAGCTTTTTGCTGAGCACATCGATGATTTCGGCGTAGTGCGCCAGACCGGGGTTAATGCGGTTGGCCACCCAGCCGATCAGCGGTAGCCCGTCATTGGCGATCGCCTGGGCCGTCAGCAGCGCATGGTTGATGCACCCTTCCTGGATCCCCACCACCATCAGCACCGGGAGCTGCTCCTGTACCACCCATTCGGAGAGCGGTCGCAGGTCGTTCATCAGGCTGCGCCAGCCGCCGGTGCCTTCAACCACCACATGTTCAACCTGCCCGGTCAGCCGCTGCAAACCATCCGACAGCAGACCGTAGTTGATCGGGCAGCTGTGCGCCACGCTGCTTTCGTCTTCGCTTAAGGCGATGGGATTGACAGCCTCATAGGGTAACGCCAGCGTGGAGACGCTCTGCAGCACCAGCGCGTCTTTGTTACGCAAACCGTCCGGCGTCTCTTTGCTGCCCTTCGCCACAGGCTTGTACCCGGCCACGCTTTTGCCTCTGGCAGCAAGTGCCTGCAACAGCGCACGGGAAACCACTGTCTTCCCGACAGAGGTGTCTGTACCTGTAATAAAGAAACGCTTAAACATCACTAACCCCACAGTTTTGTCGATGAAATATACGGGAGAGAAATAATCAACAGTGGGCAAAGTCTACGTGAAGCCGCTGGGGGTCAGCTTGAGATAGCGCAATTTTTGGTGTGACTATGAAAAAATGTTAACCCTGTAACAGTCGTATGAGTAAGGATCCGTTATAGAGCGCATCCTTGACCAACGCCGCGCCAGCCATCGTTCCGCGGTTGGAGAACTGGGTGCTTTCAACCGCGATATGCTGGCTGTAGGCCGGGAGTGATTGTTGCCGAATGCAGCTGGAAATTGCCGGAAAAAGAATGTCTGCCGCCAGGTTAAACGGCGAGCCAATCAGGATTTTCTGCGGGTTAAACAGATTGACCATGATCGCCAGAATGCGGCCGACGTGATTACCGACGCCGCTGATAATGTCCCGGGCCAGCAGATCGCCCTGCAGCGCCGCCTGACATAGCCACTCCACGCTCAGCGGACGCTGATGCAGTAGCGAGCTCATCGACTGCGCCATCCGCATCTGCGCCAGCTCCAGCACGCTCTCCACGCTGGCGATCGTTTCCAAACAGCCATGGTTGCCGCAGTAGCAGCGTTTGCCGTAGGGGTCGACCTGGGTATGACCGATCTCCACGAGACTGCTGCTGCCGGCGTGCAGCAGACGTCCATCGGTGATAACCCCGGCGCCGACGTTGTGATCGATCACTACCTGAATGACGTCCCGGGCGCCGCGCGAGGCGCCAAACAGCGATTCCGCCATGGTCCAGGCGCTGATGTCATGCTGAATATAGACCGGCACCCCGGTATGGTTGGCCAGCGTTTCGCCCAACGGGACGTCTTTGACTTCTTCATAAAACGGCATGCGATGAATAATGCCGTTTTCAGTATCAATGATACCCGGCATCGTGATGGCGATGGAGGTGAGACGTTCCAGTTTCTTCTGGTGGCGAATAAAGAAGCGATCGATATGGTCGATAATCCGCGTCAGAAACGGCGTGCTGTCGGCAAGCGCCAGCTCCAGCTGCTCCTCCACCACCAGCTGGCTGCTTAAATCACGCAGCGAAAGGTGGATCTCGCCGCGGCTGATGCGCACCGCCAGATAGTGCCATGCCTCGGTTTCCACCATCAGCCCCACCGCCGGCCGCCCGCGGCTGCCGGGCTCCTGAATTTCGGTCTCCTGCACCAGGTGCGCTTCCAGCATTTCGCGGACAATTTTGGTGATGCTGGCGGGCGCCAGTTGCGCAAATCGGGAGAGGTCGATACGCGATACCGGGCCGAGCTGATCAATCAGGCGATAGACGGCGCCCGCATTGGTCTGCTTGATTTGATCGATATGGCCTGGTTGACTATCCGCTACCACCATTGACTCCCTTTATTTTCGCGCTTCGAAATAAACTTTCGGCTATGGTGAAGCACTTCGATGGTGAACGTCAAATTTTTGCTTAGCCTTGTGATTTACCGCACATTTCCAGCCCATTTTTGCTTCAATTGCGCTCGCTTTTCCAGGCCAGCAGCGTGTCACGAAAGCGTTTTGCCAGCGCTCCCTGCTCATGGTGTTTCGACCACACCAGCCACATCTCTGACACCGCATCCTGTTCGTCGATCGGCAGCCAGCGCATTTCGCTGAGCTGCACGCGCTGAAAGGAGGCCGGCAGGATCGACACCCCCAGTCCGGCGGCCACCAGGCCAATAATGGTCATCGCCTCCCCCACCTCCTGGGCAATCACCGGCGTATGGCCGTAGCGGCGCAGCAGGCCAAGGATATCGTCATACAGGCCGGTACCGACATGCGGGTCGAAAAAGACGAACGGCTCCCGCGCCAGCGCCGCCAGGCTGACCGAGGGCAGGCGGGCCAGCGGATGGTCCGCCGGGACCATCGCCAGCAGCGGCTCACGCAGGACCCGCTGCCACGCCAGGGTGTCCGGCAGTTGGGTATTGCGCAACAGGCCAAGGTCGAGGGCCCCCTCGCTCAGCGGGACAATCTGTTCGCGGGTATTGGTCTCGCGGGTGAGAATATGCACATCCGGGTAGCGCTGACGAAACAGCGACAGCGTATCGGATACCGCCTTGATGAAAGGGGCCGAGGAGGTAAAGCCGATACGCAGTTCGCCCGTTTCCCCATGGTGCAGGCGGGCGGCGCGGGCGGCAGCGTCCTCCACCTGGGCGAGAATTTGTCGGCTGTCGGCGAGAAACTGTTTGCCCGCCGCCGTCAGGCTGACGCTGCGGTTGGTGCGGGCGAACAGGCGGGCGCCGGTCTGCTGCTCGAGGATCTGAATTTGCTGGCTTAACGGCGGTTGAGAGATGTTCAGTCGCGCCGCGGCGCGGCCAAAATGCAGCTCCTCGGCGACGGCGACAAAGTAGCGCAGATGACGCAACTCGATATTCATATTTAAAACCTCTTATTTGAGATTATTAATATATTAGACAGAATATTTACATTTTCATACCCTAAAAATGTGAGCTGAATGGTCACAACACTCTGTTGGTAAGCAGCAACTTCTATCCAAGGAATTCTCTGTGAGTCGTACAACAACCGTTGACACCGTGCCGGCGGACGATGTCAGCGTCGCTGGTGCATCCCGCCCGGATCAATTTATTAAGCGCGGCACCCCGCAGTTTATGCGCGTCACTCTCGCGCTGTTCTCCGCCGGTCTGGCCACCTTTGCCCTGCTCTACTGCGTGCAGCCGATCCTGCCGGTGCTGTCGAACGAGTTCGGCGTATCGCCGGCCAGCAGCAGTATCTCTCTCTCCATTTCCACAGCGATGCTGGCGGTGGGCCTGCTGTTTACCGGCCCACTATCGGACGCCATTGGCCGCAAGCCGGTGATGGTCACCGCCTTGCTGCTGGCCGCCTGCTGCTCGCTGTTGTCGACCATGATGACCAGCTGGCACGGCATCCTGATTATGCGCGCCCTGATCGGCCTGTCGTTGAGCGGCGTGGCGGCGGTCGGCATGACCTACCTGAGCGAGGAGATCCACCCCAGCTTCGTGGCCTTCTCCATGGGACTCTATATCAGCGGCAACTCCATCGGCGGCATGAGCGGCCGCTTGCTCACCGGGGTCTTTACCGATTTCTTCGGCTGGCGCGTGGCGCTGGCGGTGATCAGCGGCTTCGCTCTGGCAGCGGCGATTATGTTCTGGCGTATCCTGCCCGAGTCGCGCCATTTCCGCCCGACCTCGCTGCGGCCAAAAACGCTGCTGATTAATTTCCGCCTGCACTGGCGCGATCGCGGCCTGCCGCTGCTGTTCGTCGAAGGTTTCCTGCTGATGGGGGCCTTTGTCACTCTGTTTAACTACATTGGCTACCGTCTGATGATGTCGCCGTGGTCGTTAAGCCAGGCGGTGGTGGGTCTGCTGTCGGTGGCGTATCTCACCGGAACCTGGAGCTCGCCGAAAGCGGGCGCCATGACCGTACGCTATGGCCGCGGTCCGGTGATGCTCGGCTTTACCGGCGTGATGCTTTGCGGCCTGCTGATGACGCTCTTTTCTTCCCTGTGGCTGATTTTCATCGGCATGCTGCTGTTCTCCGCCGGCTTCTTCGCCGCGCATTCCGTCGCCAGCAGCTGGATTGGCCCACGCGCGCGCCGCGCCCGCGGTCAGGCGTCATCGCTATATCTGTTCAGCTATTATCTTGGCTCAAGCCTGGCGGGGACGTTAGGCGGGGTGTTCTGGCACCGCTACGGCTGGAACGGCGTCGGCGGATTTATCGCGCTGCTGCTCCTTGCCGCGCTGTTGACCGGCACTTGCTTGTATCGCCGACTAAAATAATCGCCCGTGACGTGGCCTGCGGGCCACGTTTCACCACATGCCCATGATAGATGACAAGCCCATCAGCTCTCTGACGGCATCAACGGACAGTAAGGCAATAAACAGCCAGGTGAACGGATTCATAAACCACCCCCGAACCTCCAGACCTGTGTAATCGATCACAGTTTAGTCACGATACGTTACCGATTTCTGCAATACCGCTCACAGAGCCACGCTTTTTTTCCTGCTATCTCCCGGCTGATGCTATACCACGCCTCCTGCGCGCAACGCTCGACCCGCCAGGCGTATCAGGATAGTGTAGAGGCATACCGATAATCTGTTCATTCACCTGTCACGGACCGAACGCTACTATGACTGAAAATACGCCTTATCAGCAGCTTACCCGCACGTTTCAGCGCCTGTCGCGCTTTTCGCATCTCTCCGCCATCGCCGGCTGGGATATGTTCGCCATGATGCCTCCGGGCGGTAGCGCCGCCCGCAGCGAAGCGCTGGCGGAACTCGGCGTGCTACAGCATCAGATCCTGACCGATAAAAAAGTGGGCCAATGGCTGCAGGCAGCCCGCCAGCAGGATCTCAACGACCTCGAACAGGCCAACCTGCGGGAAATGCAGCGTCAGTACGATCAGGCGGCGCTGCTGCCGGAGAGTCTGGTGGAGGCCAAATCACTGGCCGGTAGCCGTTGCGAACATGCCTGGCGCAGCCAGCGGCCGGCTAACGACTGGGCTGGCTTTGCCGAAAATTTGCGTGAGGTGGTCAGACTGAGCCGCGAGGAAGCGCAGATCCGCGCCGACGCCCGGGGAGGCTCACGCTATGACGCGCTGCTTGATATTTTCGAGCCGGATATGACCAGCGCCCGGCTGGACAGCCTGTTTGCCGACCTCAAGTCCTGGCTACCTTCCCTGCTGCGGCAAGCGGTCGACAAGCAGGCGACGCAAACCTTGATCGCCCCGCAGGGGCCGTTCCCGATCCCTGAGCAGCGCGAGCTGGGCCTGCAGGCGATGCGTATCCTCGGCTTTGACTTTGACGGCGGGCGTCTGGACATCAGCGCCCACCCGTTCTGCGGCGGCGTCCCTCAGGATGTGCGCATCACCACCCGCTACAACGAAAACGACCTGCTCAGCGCCCTGTTCGGCGTGATCCACGAGACCGGCCACGCCCGCTATGAGCAGAATCTGCCTCGCCCGTGGGTCGACCAGCCGGTAGGACTGGCCCGCTCTACCGCTATCCATGAATCGCAAAGCCTGTTCTTTGAAATGCAGCTGGGACGCAGCGAGCGCTTCCTCCACCGCCTGTTGCCGGCGGTGCGCGAACGCTTTGGCGATCGGCCGGCCTTTAGCGAGGAGAATTTTGTCGCCTGGAACCAGCGGGTGAAACCAGGCTTTATTCGCGTTGATGCCGATGAGGTCAGCTACCCGGCGCATGTGATCCTGCGTTATGAAATTGAACGCGCGCTGATCGACGGCGAGATCGAGGTGGAAGATATTCCGTCGCTGTGGGATGAGAAAATGCAGCACTGGCTGGGACTGTCGACCACCGGCAACTACCGGGACGGCTGTATGCAGGATATTCACTGGACCGACGGCGGCTTCGGCTACTTCCCTTCCTATACGCTGGGGGCGATGTACGCCGCGCAGCTGATGGCCGCCGCCCGCCGCGCGCTGCCGACGTTAGACCGCGATATCGCGGAAGGGGATTTCAGCGCCCTGTTTGACTGGCTGCGGCAGAATATCTGGCAGCATGGCAGCCGCTTCACCACCTCGCAGCTGATCCAGCAGGCCACCGGAGAGGATCTTAACAGCCGCTACTTCCGCGACCACCTTACCGCCCGCTATCTGTAATCGTCCGCGCCGGGCTGCCCGGCGCGTCCTTGCGCTCCCCGCCTTGTACATTCGGTTACACGCCGATACCAAACACTCACGGAAAGCCCGAAAAGACAAGCATATAGTAATTTCACCGGCCCCGCAGTGGGGTTGAAATTAAGAAAACTTTTCGAGGATATCAGAATGAAAAAAGTATTAGCTCTGGTCGTTGCCGCTGCTATGGGTCTCTCTTCCGCCGCTTTCGCTGCTGACGCAGTAAGCACCACTCAGGCGCCTGCTGCTACCCACAGCACTGCTGCCAAGACCACCCATCACAAAAAACACCATAAAGCCGCAGCAAAACCAGCTGCAGAGCAGAAAGCTCAGGCTGCCAAAAAACACAAGAAAGCAGAAGCGAAACCAGCCGCTGCCCAGAAAGCCCAGGCCGCTAAAAAACACAAAAAAGCAGAAGCTAAACCAGCCGCTCCGCAGAAAGCCCAGGCCGCTAAAAAGCTCCACAAAGCTGCCGCTAAACCGGTAGCCCAGAAAGCCCAGGCAGCGAAAAAACACCACAAAACCACCAAACACCAGGCCGCTAAACCTGCTGCACAGCCGGCAGCATAATTCCTCCCGGTGAACCAACCTTCTTAAATAATCGGCGCTGTTTCAGCGCCGTTTTTTCTGGAGAGCACTATGCTGCGGCGCTATCGTTTTGAGCTCATCCTGATCCTGTTAATCATTTGCGCAGTGGTTGCGACCCGCTTTTTCCTCTATTAATTGTTTCGCCCCCTCTCCCGTTTTGCCGCCTGGCGCAGACTTCCCGGAAGGTGAATGTCGCGCAAATATTATTGCCTGCCTCTTACCACTCTCTGTACCCTGCCGCTGCCAGCGGCGCAAATAATGCCCGGCGCCCGAAGACGCCAGACACGTTAGCAAGAAACCATCGCGCGCCTGGCCCCCATGCGGCGGCCAGACTCATCACAAAGCACGTACCGCTTCCATCACCAGATAGCCGGTTGCGCCCCAGATGGCCACGGAGACCAGGGAAACATAGACCAGTGCGCGAATACCTTTTTTAGACATATACCCTCCGAACGCCGGGGAAATAGAATTCAGGCTATCATCGCCGGTATTACCTCTCTATTTACTCAACGGCGGGGTGACGGTAACAATGTTTTCGGTGAGAAAATGTTTCGCATTGAAAATTATTACGTGAGGCGTAAAGAAGTGCGAATTCTGGTGAAGTTCTGGCGGGTAAACGTATTATTTTTGCGCATTCCGCTGACAAACCAGGAATAACCTTAAAGAAGTGTTGCTGCATTATTCGCCAATTTCAGTACGTTCTGATACACGAATGTTCTTGCGCCAGACCGCGCTTTCTGCGGAAATAGCAGCAGAAGGTTACTGGTATTAACCGATTGAAATCAGACGGTTTTACCCGCGCCAGGGCCCACCGCGCGCAGATGAGACATGCCGTTTGGCCTGATAAGAATTATTGTTTACTTTCATAAACTTAAATCTCCTGCTACTGTCAATAGACATCATAGCCTCCCCAGAGAGTGATATGCGTAGAAACGTTCTGTTATTACTGTGTTCATTTTATCTGTTACCTCTGGGCGCACATGCCGATGATAACGGACTGAGCGCCAAAGATATTAAGACGTTGTTTTTCGGTCACGATGACCGTAAAGCGGTGAGCCGTCCGGAGGAGAGCCCGTGGGACGCGATTGGCCAGCTGGAGACCGCCAGCGGCAATCTGTGCACGGCGACGCTCATCTCCCCCAACCTGGCGCTGACCGCGGGCCACTGCCTGTTAACGCCCCCGCGCGGCAAGCCGGACAAAGCGGTCGCTCTGCGCTTTATTTCCCGCAAGGGGAACTGGGTGTATGAGATCCACGGCATTGACGGACGAGTGGATCCCGGCTTAGGCAAGCGCCTGAAAGCCGACGGCGACGGCTGGATCGTTCCCTCCGCCGCGGCGCCCTCGGATTTTGGCCTGATCGTGCTGCGCTATGCTCCCTCAGGCATCACGCCGATCCCGCTCTTCCCCGGCAGTAAGGCCGATTTAACCGCGGCGCTGAAGGCGGCGGACCGGAAAGTGACCCAGTCAGGTTATCCTGAAGATCATCTGGATAATCTTTATAGCCACCAGGACTGCATCGTCACCGGCTGGGCGCAAAACAGCGTCCTGTCGCACCAGTGTGACACCCTGCCCGGCGACAGCGGCTCGCCGCTGCTGCTGAAAACCGCGGACGGCTGGCAAGTGATCGCCGTGCAAAGTTCGGCTCCCGGCCCGCAGGATCGCTGGCGAGCGGACAACCGCGCCATCGCGGTGACCGGCTTTCGCGATAAGCTGGAGGCGCTGGCCGGAGAGTAATTACCCCTGCTGCTGGCGCCGCTGCAGCAGGTCGGCGATCGGCATCGGTTTACTGAAGTAAAAGCCCTGTAGCCGGTCGCAACCGGCCCGCCGCAGCAGCGCCAGCTGTTGCGGATCTTCAACCCCCTCAGCCACGACCGTCATCCCCAGCGCGCGGGCGATGCGCACCGTGCCGCGCACCATCTCCGCCGCCTGCGCATCACAGTCCACCCGCCCGGCGAGGGATTTGTCAATCTTCAGGCTGTCAAAACGAAAGCGGCGTAAATAGCCGATGCTCGAATAACCGGTGCCAAAATCGTCCAGCGCCACGGCAATGCCCTGGGCCTTCAGATTCTCCACTACCGCCTGCGAACGTTCCGGATTTTCCAGCACATAACTCTCCGTCACCTCCACTTGCAGGCGCGACGGCGGAAAGCGGCAGGCAGCGACCGTCTCCATCACCCGGCTTTCAAAGGCCGGATCGCGAAATTGCGCCGGGGAGATGTTCACCGACAGCAGCAGATCGCTCACCGGCTGCAGGTCGCTGCAGGCACGTTGCAGAACGAACTGGCCGAGGGTGTCAATCAGGCCGCTGCTCTCGGCAATGGCGATAAATGCATCCGGCGCCAGCGCACCCTGCGGGCGACGCGGCCAGCGCAGCAGCGCTTCAACGCCGGTCATCGTCAGGGTATCGGCATCGACTACCGGCTGATACCAGACCTCAAATTCATCCTGCTCCAGCCCCTGACGGATGCCATTCTCGATCATCAGCTGATGACGTCGCGCGGCGTCCAGCGCATCGTCATACCAGGCCGTCTGCCCCTTGCCGCTCTTCTTGGCGTGGTACATGGCGATATCCGCCCGGCGAAACAGTTCGGTACTGGAGCATTCCGCCGGGGTTCCGCTGGCGATGCCGATGCTGGCGCCGATATAAATTTTGCGTTTGCTCAGTGCCACCGGCGCTTTCAGCAGCTCCAGCGCCGCCCAGGCGAACGCCGCCGCCCGGTCGATCGCTTGTTCGCCGCTCACCGCCATGGCGAATTCATCCCCGCCCATTCTCGCCAGCATGGCCTCCGCCGGCACCCGTTTTTGCAGCGCGCTGGCGATATGGCGGATCAGGGCGTCGCCCACATCGTGGCCATAGTTATCATTCACATCCTTAAATCCGTCCAGATCGATAAACACCACGCACTGCATGTCGTGCTTACTCGTGTCGCACACCTGGCTTAACCGCAGCAGCAGCGCTCGTCGGTTGGGCAGCCGGCTGAGCCAGTCAATCAGGGCGATCTCCCGCGCCTGACGTTCGCCGCGGGCCAGCTTATACATGCCGAGGCTGCTGAACAGAATAAACAGCAGGATCAGGCTGGCGGCCACCCCGGCGATCAGCCGCATACTGCCTGATGAGGCCAGGGCCGCTTCGGCGCCGGGCAGACGCGGCTGCCACGCCAGATAGCCCAGCACCTCGCCTCCCTGCGTGCGCAGCGGAATACGGTGTTCGCCGGGGCCGTCGCTGAGATGGAGATGACTTATCTGGAAGGTGTCGCCTAAACGCTGCAGCAGCTGAGGACTGATGTGCCGGGTAATGACCAGATAGCGCCGGGTATCGTCAGCCACCTGCAGCCGGCCGGTCGTCGGCCGGATCAGGCCGATGCCGACGAAAGCGATCCCTGCCTCGGTGCGCGTGATGCCGGCGAAGGCGTTTTTGCCCTCGCGCAGAGCCTTTGCATGATAACGGATCAGGCTGGTCAGCCCGGCGCCGAGAAATGAAAGGTCTGTCCGGGGCATCACCTGACTCTGAAAGGCACCCCACAGAATGTGATAATGTTCATCAAGGACAAAGGTGCCGTCGTACAGGTTATTGATTTTGAAGCCCGACCCCCAGGTGTCGTACAGCCATTTTTGATCCAGTCTGGGGGCGTAAGTCTGGGTCACCGCATCGTCCCAGATAGCATTGTCCAGCACCAGGGACAGCACCCGGTTGACCGATGTCTGCACCGCCCCTTCCACCGACAGGACCGAACGCTGCTGGTCAATTTCATTGGATTTGCTGGCAATGAGGTGTTGCGACAGGTAAAGCAGGGAGATCACCGACGCGGTGAGGCCGAGCCCGGCGAGAAAAATCATTATTGACAACGTCCTGGCGGAAGGAATTTTCCGCCAGCCGAAAGCTGTGAACATGCGCAGTCCTCATCGTCACCGGGCACAATAACTGCGGGGCCGGTCTTGAGGTAAGCATACTACAGCGGACCCGTTTTGCCGCCTGGCTTTGCAGGCGGCGCGACGTCAGGCGAGTTTAATTAACACCATGCCGGCAACCAACAGGATGACTCCCGCCCAGCCTTTGTTATTCAGGCGCTGGCCAAACAGCACCCAGCCGGCGGCAATGGTCGCCGCGATACCGAAGCCGCCCCACAGCGCATAGGCAACCGACAGATCGATGCCTTTTACCGCCTGCGAGAGGGCGCTGAACGCACCCAGCACCGCCGCCAGCGACAGGATGCCATAGACCTTGCGGCGGAAACCGTCGGAAAACTTCAAAAAGACGTTGGCAATAATCTCCAGAACAATGGCGATAGCCAACCAGGCGGCGTGGATCCACTCAAACTGCTGCATGAGCCACCTCCTGCTTCGACGACGCTTTTTTCTGGGTGCCGGACTTAATCAGGACGATCCCCACCACCAGTGTGGTCAGACCGGCTATTTTCAGCAGCGACAAGCTTTCATCAAATAACAGAACGCTGAACAGGGTGATCAGCAAAATGCCAATCCCTTCCCATAACGCGTAAGCCACGCCGAGGGCAATTTTTTTAACTGCAAAGGCGAGAAAAATATATGACAGAGCTATCATGGCCAGCATTAAAATATAGCCGGTATGCCCACCGCTGATGCTTGCCCATTTCATCGACAACGTGCCGGTAATTTCAGCAACAATAGCTAAAGCTAATAAAATCCAATAAAACATGATCCCTTCTCCTGCTTGAGAATATAATCCATTACCGTTTACGAGACGCGTAAACCGGAAAATTTCTGACGTAGATTTCGCTGTGCGCTTGGCGCCAGCTCAGGCAGAAAGAAGGTGACTATAGCGCCGAATGCCAGTGCTGTTCGCCGGCAAAACGGGAAAAAGTGAGGGATACTGCGGGGTGATTTAAAATATACATCCTGAACTGATTGTCCATAAAATTACAATTATCCGCGGTGTTGCTTCTCGTCCGGTGCGGATGGAAATTGTCCTCAGTAGTTAAACACAGATAAATTTGTAGCATAGTGCTACATTTAATTCAAAGACTTTGCAATTCTTTACGCCGCGGTTTTGCAGCAATGCGTTTTTTCTGAAAAAAAACGTCATTATGCTAATGTAACGCAACCTGTTAACAGGCAAGGAAGATTGAGGACGGGATCCTATGGCTAAACCTATTATTACACTTAACGGACTAAAGATGGTCATCATGCTGGGCATGCTGGTGATCATCCTGACCGGCATTCGCTTTGCGGCAGACATTATTGTCCCGTTTATTCTCGCGCTTTTTCTGGCGGTGATCCTTAATCCGCTGGTGCAGCTGCTGGTCCGCTGCCGGGTGCCGCGCGTGCTGGCGATCTCACTGCTGATAGGCCTTATCGTGATGTTAGCCGTTGTGCTGCTGGCCTCGCTGGGGACCTCGCTTAACGAGCTGGCGCGCACCCTGCCGCAGTACCGCAACTATCTCTACGAACCGATGCAAACCATCGCCCCCTGGCTGCAGCGCCTGGGTTTTACCGTCTCGGTGGTGGAACTTAACAAATACATCGACCCCAACGCCGTGATGACCCTGGTCACCAGTCTGCTCACTCAGCTGTCGAACGCCATGTCCTCGATTTTTCTGCTGCTGCTGACGGTGGTGTTTATGCTGCTGGAGGTGCCGCAGCTCCCCGCTAAACTCCAGCAGCTGATGTCCCGCCCGGTAGAAGGCATGGGGGCTATCCAGCGCGCTATCGACAGCGTGTCGCATTATCTGGTGCTGAAGACCGCGATTAGCCTGGTCACCGGGCTGGTGGTCTGGGGAATGCTGGTTCTGCTGGACGTGCGCTTCGCCTTTATGTGGGGGCTACTGGCCTTCGCGCTGAACTATATTCCCAATATCGGTTCCGTACTGGCTGCCATCCCGCCGATCCTGCAGGTGCTGGTGTTCGGCGGCCTGTACGAGGCGCTGGTGGTGCTGGCCGGCTATCTGATCGTTAACCTGGTGTTCGGCAATATTCTCGAACCGCGGATCATGGGGCGCGGCCTGGGGCTCTCCACCCTGGTGGTGTTCCTGTCATTGATCTTCTGGGGCTGGCTGCTGGGGCCGGTCGGTATGCTCCTGTCGGTGCCGTTGACGATTATCGTCAAAATTGCCCTTGAGCAGACCAGCGGCGGGCAGAGCATCGCCTTCTTATTAAGTGATGTGAGCAAACAGTAAACCTTTCCCGGGCCGGTGGCTGACCGGCCCTCCTCTCCTTGTCACCTGCCGTAGACCACTACGCCTTTTGTATTATTGATCCTCATCACAAAGTGGCGCTCACCATTGTTACTCTCAGGCTAACGATTGGCCGCCGTGCTTAATTGATGCTCCGCGCCCCGCGTCGCACACTACCCTCCACCAGGACAAACAAAACGATTTGTCGAATCAGGAGGTTAATAATGAATGCCGAACAAACGACGGGGCGGGTCTGGAACCGTCGCCGGACGGAAAAGCAACGGCGGCTGGCTGAGGCCAACATCCCGGGCAAAGTCATCCCCACTGACCAGCTGGTCAGCGTACTGGAAAACCTGCTCGCCCCCGGCGACCGGGTGGTGCTGGAAGGCAACAACCAGAAGCAGGCCGATTTTCTCTCCCGCATGCTGGCGGAAGTCAATCCGCAGAAAATCCACGATCTGCATATGATCATGCCCAGCGTCGGGCGCAGCGAGCACCTTGACCTGTTTGAAAAAGGCATCGCCCGTAAGCTCGATTTCTCCTTCTCCGGTACCCAAAGCCTGCGCATTTCGCAGCTGCTGGAAGATGGGCTGCTGGAAATCGGCGCCATTCATACCTATATCGAACTCTACTCCCGCCTGTACGTCGATCTGTCGCCTAACGTCGCGCTGATCGCCGGCTACAAAGCCGACCGCAAAGGAAACCTCTATACCGGGCCGAGTACCGAAGATACCCCGGCGCTGGTGGAGGCCGCCGCCTTCCACGACGGCATTGTTATCGCTCAGGTCAACGAACTGGTGGACGACGAGTGCGATCTGCCCCGCGTCGATATTCCCGGCTCGTGGATTGATTACGTGGTGGTCGCCGACAAGCCGTTCTTTATTGAACCACTGTTCACCCGCGACCCGCGCCTGATTAAGCAAGAACACATTCTGATGGCGATGATGGCGATCAAGGGCATCTACGCAGAGCATCAGGTGCAGTCCCTCAATCACGGGATCGGCTTCAATACCGCCGCCATCGAACTGCTGCTACCGACCTACGGCGAACAGCTCGGCCTTAAAGGCAAAATCTGTAAACACTGGACCCTGAACCCGCATCCGACCCTGATCCCGGCGATCGAGAGCGGCTGGGTGGAGAGCGTGCACTGCTTCGGCGGCGAGCTGGGGATGGAAGAGTACATCCGCGCCCGCCCGGATATCTTCTTTACCGGCCCGGACGGTTCCATGCGTTCCAACCGCGCCTTCTGCCAGCTGGCGGGTCAGTACGCGGTGGATATGTTTATCGGTTCGACCCTGCAGGTGGATGGACTGGCTAACTCCTCGACCGTCACACGCGGCCGCCTTTCCGGCTTCGGCGGCGCGCCGAACATGGGCCACGATCCGCACGGCCGCCGCCACGCTACCCCTGCCTGGCTCAATATGATCACCGAGCCGGACCCAATGCAGCGCGGTAAAAAACTGGTGGTGCAGATGGTCGAAACCTTCCAGGCCGGCGTGAAACCGACCTTCGTTGAGACCCTCGACGCGGTCGACGTCGCTAAAACCTCCGGCATGCCGCTGGCGCCGGTGATGATTTACGGCGATGACGTCACCCACGTGCTGACCGAAGAGGGTATCGCCTATCTGTATCGTGCGGAAAGCCTGGAAGAGCGCCGGGCGATGGTCGCCGCAGTGGCCGGGATCACCGATATTGGCCTCGGGGTGGACGCAAAACGCGTGGCTGCCCTGCGTCAGAGCGGCAAAGTGGTCTACCCGGAAGATCTGGGTATTCGCCGCAGCGAGGCAACCCGTTCACTGCTGGCCGCCGGCAGCGTCGCCGACCTGGTGGAATGGTCCGACGGACTGTACAACCCACCGGCAAAATTCCGGAGCTGGTAATGAAAATTCTCTCTCCCCTGCACGCCGAAAGTCTTGTCAGCTGGCTGGCGGACACCGCCAGCGCCTGCCTGATTGACGAAGCCCGTCTGAGCCCGAAACCGGGTCTGGTCGACAGCCGCGGCAGCGGCGCGCATCAGGACCTCACGCTGGCGCTGATGGAACGCTCCGCCCGCAGCCTGCAGCCGACCTTCCACGCGCTGGCCCAGCAAAGCTGGCGCCGCACGGCGGATATCGCGCTGCGCGAAACCGTCGGCCGCCTCGGTCGCGAAGGCGAAGCGCAGATGATGCAGGCCACCGGTGGGATCAATACCCACCGCGGCGCCATCTGGGCGCTGGGGCTGCTGGTCAGCGCGGTGGCGATGTTGGGTGGAGAGGGTCAATCACAGACGATCGCCGACACCGCCGCCGCCCTCGCCCGCCTGCCCGACAGCCTGGCGCCGAAAAGCTTCAGTAAAGGGCTGCGCGCCAGCCGCCGCTGGCAGGTGCCTGGCGCGCGCGAAGAGGCGCAGCGCGGTTTCCCGCATATCACCGCCCTGGCGCTGCCGCAGTTACAGCAAAGCCGCGCCCGGGGCGCCAGCGAGCCGCAGGCGCGACTTGACGCGCTGATGGCCATCATGACCTCGCTGAGCGATACCTGCGTGCTGTCGCGCGCCGGCATGAGCGGCCTGCAGACCATGCAGCAGGGCGCCCGCGAGGTGCTGGCGGCCGGCGGTTGCGCCAGCGTCGCCGGACGCGCCGCCCTGGCGCGGCTTGACGCGCAGATGCTGGCGCACAACGCCTCGCCGGGCGGCGCCGCCGATCTCCTTGCCGCCACCCTGTTTCTCGACCGGGTTGCCGGCTAACGCATTCAGAGGATGTTATGGAACAGATTACATTGTCATTTCCTGCCAGCCGCGCCCTCAGCGGCAGAGCGTTGGCAGGGGTTGTAGGTTCAGGCGATATGGAGGTGCTCTATACCGCCGCCGGGAGCGATACGCTCCGCGTGCAAATTACCACCTCGGTGGATAACAGCCAGGCGCGCTGGCAGGCGCTGTTCGACCGGCTGAACCTGATCAACGGCCTGCCCGCCGGGCAGTTGGTTATTCGCGACTTCGGCGCCACGCCGGGCGTCGCCCGTATTCGTATTGAACAAGTCTTTGAGGAGGCCGCTCATGCGTAACGATCGCAGCTTTATCGAACTGCGCGCTCGCGAACGCGCCCACGCCCTGCTGGACGACGGCAGCTACCGCGAACTGCTGGATCCGTTTGAAGGCATTATGTCTCCGTGGCTCGGCGCGCAGGGCATCGTCCCACAGTCCGACGACGGTATGGTGGTCGCCAAAGGCACGATCAACGGCCAACCTGCAGTGGTGATTGCCATCGAAGGCACCTTCCAGGGCGGCAGTATGGGCGAAGTCTCCGGCGCCAAAATGGCCGCCGCGCTGGAGCTGGCGGCGGAAGATAACCGCAACGGTATCCCGACCCAGGCGGTGCTGTGCCTCGAAACCGGCGGCGTACGTCTGCAGGAGGCCAACCTCGGTCTGGCCGCCATCGCCGATATTCACGCCGCAATTGTCGACCTGCGCCGCTACACCCCGGTGGTCGGCATTATTACCGGTACCGTCGGCTGCTTCGGCGGTATGTCCATCGCCGCGGCGCTGTGCAGCTACCTTATCGTCACCCGTGAAGCCCGTCTCGGCCTCAACGGCCCACAGGTTATCGAGCAGGAAGCCGGCATTGAAGAGTACGACTCACGCAACCGGCCGTTTATCTGGAGCATGACCGGCGGCGAAATTCGCGCCGCCAGCGGCCTGGTCGACGCGCTGGTTAACGATGGCGTCAACGCGGTCAAAACCGCGATGAACGAGGCGATCGCCAAAGGCGTACCGGCGCAGCACCGCAGCGACAATTATGACGATTACCTGCGCCGTTTAAGCCAGTTCGACACCCGCCAGCAGGCGGATACCGCGCAGATTAAACAGCTTTTTGCCCGGGAGGAGAAATAATGAGCCAGTTCCCAAACCGCGCCGCGCTGTGGCTGAACAAACTGGCGCCCGACGCGCCGCTGATGAGTGGTCTGTGCCCTTCGGTGCAGGTCGCAGATGGCCAGATTGATGGCGAAAGCGTCCGCTTTATCGCCGTGGTACCTGACGCTAACAACCACTACCCGCGCGCCGCCGGCGGCGAAGTCGGCCTGCTGGAAGGCTGGACGCTGGCGAAAGTGGTCAACGAAACCATCGCCGCCGACGCCGATCAGCCTGTCAAACGGCCGATCGTCGCGGTAATTGATGTCCCGAGCCAGGCCTATGGCCGCCGCGAGGAAGCTTTTGGCATCCACCAGGCCCTGGCCGGGGCGGCAGGCGCCTACGCCAAAGCCCGTCTTGCCGGCCATCCGGTGATTGGCCTGATTGTCGGCAAAGCGATGTCCGGGGCGTTTCTGGCCCACGGCTATCAGGCCAACCGCCTGATCGCTTTTAACGATAGCGGCGTGCTGGTTCACGCGATGGGTAAAGCATCGGCAGCGCGCATTACGCTGCGTACCGTAGAGGCGCTGGAGAAACTGGCGGCGACGATCCCGCCGATGGCCTATGACGTCAACAACTACGCCACGCTCGGCCTGCTCTCCGCCCTGCTTGACATCAGCAATCCGGACGCGCCTGACGACCACGATCTGGCGCTGGTCAGCCGTACCCTGCGCGACGCCATCGCTGACGCGCGCCAGGATCCCTCGCTGAAGTGCCGCCTGGGTGCGGAAAACCGCCGCAGTTCGCAGCAGGTCCGCGACCTTATGCGCGCCAGCTGGTAAGACGTTCGTACGTAAGTAGTAGAAGAAAACCTGCCGGAAGCCGTCTCCCGGAGCGCGGAATAAACGCTCCGGGAAGGGACGGCTTTTAGAAAAAATAACAATCGCGCCAGTACTCTATTTTATTTACAGGTGATTTATGACTTATGTGATTATTCATGCTCTTGCCCCGATTTTCGTCATTATGCTGCTGGGCTTCTGGGCCGGTAAAGCCGGGATGGTAGATAACAAAAATGTCTCCCTGCTCAATATCTTTGTAATGGATTTCGCCTTACCCGCTACGCTGTTCAGCGCCACGGTGCAAACCCCATGGGCCGGTATCGTCGCCCAGTCGCCGCTGGTGCTGGTGCTGACCGGCGCGATGTGGATCACCTACGCCGGGATCTACTTCCTCGCCACCAGCGTGTTCAAACGCACCCCGCAGGATGCCGCGGTGCTGACCCTCACCGTCGCGCTGCCGAACTACGCCGCGCTGGGCCTGCCGATCCTTGGCAGCGTGCTCGGCGAAGGCGCATCGACCTCGCTGTCGGTGGCGGTCTCTATCGCCTGCGGTTCGGTCCTGATGACCCCCTTCTGCCTGCTCATTCTGGAACGTGAAAAAGCCCGCGCCGCGGGGGAAAACACCGGTTCTACGCTGGCGATGCTGCCGGTGCTGATGTGGCGTTCGGTGAAAAAGCCGATCGTCTGGGGCCCGCTGCTCGGGGTGGTGCTTTCCGCTATCGGCATTAACATGCCGGACCTGCTGCTGGCCTCCATCAAACCGCTGGGCCTGGCCGCTACCGCAGCAGCGCTGTTCCTCACCGGGGTGATCCTCTCGGCGCGTAAACTGCAGATCAATGCGCTGATCGCCACCTCCACCCTCGTAAAACTGCTGGTACAGCCGTTTATCGCCTGGGGTCTGGTGATGCTGCTGGGTCTGCATGGCTCCATCGCGATTACCGCGATCCTGATGATTGCCCTGGCCGCCGGCTTCTTCGGCGTGGTCTTCGGCAACCGCTTCGGCGTGCAGTCCCCGGATGCTGAAGCCGTGCTGTTGTTAAGCTCGGTTCTGTGTATCCTGTCGTTACCGCTGTTTATCTCTTTGACTTCAGGACTGTAAACCATGTCATCAACGCCGCGTCCCCACGATTTAGTTTGGTTAAACCACGCCAGCGCCCTGGAAGATATTGCCGAGCCGTGGGTGGTTCAGCAGTGGCGAGCCGCGCTGCCGGTGGTGGTGAGGCGCGACGTTGACGGCCAGGCCCGCATCCCGGTTGGGGTGCGGGGCATGAAGCGCGAGCAGCGCGCCGCCGGCTGGGTACAGGCGCAGAATATCGTGCGCAGCGTCACCCCGGAGATGCTGGTGGAGCGCGAGCGCCTGCTGGGCTCCCCTTTTGTTTCGCAGCCGCCGGTGCAGGCGGCTATCGCCCTGACGCTGGAAGACTGGCCCTGGCGCTGGGGCGTCACCGGCAGCACTGGCTACGCGCTGGCGACCGAAATCCCGGTACTCCATGCAGCAAGCGATCTGGATCTGCTGATCCGCGCGCCGCAGCCGCTGGCCCGCGAGGCGCTGCTGGAATGGCAGTCCCGGGTGGCCAAGCTCCCGTGCCGCGCCGATACCCAGGTCGAAACGCCGTACGGCGCCTTCGCCCTCAATGAGTGGCTACGCGATGGGCGGGCGCTGCTGAAAACGTCACACGGTGCGCGCTTAACTACTGCGCCGTGGCGCAGGGAGGAATGATGAAGATTTTGTTTACTTTTCCCGGACAGGGCGCCCAGCGTCCCAACATGCTGGCGGCTATCCCCGACCGCGAAGCGATCCTCAGCCAGGCGCGCGCCGTGCTGGGGGATGAAGTCGAGACTCTCGATAGCGCTGATGCGCTAAAACACACCCGTGCGGTCCAGCTCTGTCTGCTGATCGTCGGGGTAGCCTGGGCGCGCGAGCTACAGCGCCAGGGCGTTAATCCGCAGATGGTCAGCGGCCTCTCCATCGGCGCCTTTCCCGCAGCGGTCATTGCCGGCGCGCTCGATTTCGCCAGCGCGCTGCGGCTGGTAGCCCTGCGCGGCGATCTCATGGAGCAGGCCTATCCTGAAGGTTACGGGCTGACGGCGATTATGGGCCTGACCCGCCCGCGGCTTGAGGCGCTGATGCAGGGCCACGAGGTCTATCTCGCCAACCTCAACGCCGAAACGCAGATTGTGATCGCCGGACGCGATGAAGCCATGGCCGAAGTGGCACAGCTGGCGCTGCAGGCGGGCGCCAGCAAGGCGCAGCGGCTGGCGGTCAGCGTGCCATCGCACTGTGCGCTGCTGGATAAACCCGCCGCAGCGCTGGCAAAAGCCTTTGCCAACCTGACCTTAACGCGCCCGCAGTGCGCCTATTTAAGCGGCTCGACGGCGCGCGTGCTGTGGGAGCCGCAGCGGATCGCCGACGATCTGGCGATGAACATGGCGCGCACCGTCCACTGGCAGGAGGCGATGATCGCCGCCGATGAACGCGACGCGAGACTGGCAATCGAGATGCCGCCCGGCGGCGTGCTCACCTGCCTGACCCGCCAGGCGGGCTGGCGCGGGGAGACCCTTTCGCTGGAACGCAGCGGCGTGGACGTTGCCCGCCATCTGGCGCAGCGGCTTAACGAATAAGGCTCCGGGCGTACATCCTTCCTTCCGCCGCCAGCGCCAGCAGGTCGGCATCGCGCTCGCGATGGTGTGAATAGACAATCGAGATCAGCTGGCGCATCTGGTACGGTTCCGCCAGCTTTAACAGCTGTACATCTTTTTCATAGACTTTCTTCATTCGCCCCGGCAGCAGCGCAAACCCGACGCCCGCCTGCACCAGGCTAATCATCGAAAAGATGTCATTCACCCGGGTGACGATCTCCGGCTCGAAACCAGCGATATGGAATGCTTCCCGAAATCCGGCATAGGTGGCGAACCCCTCCGCCAGCGACACAAACTTGCGATCGGCGTAATCGCGCAGGTCGGCGAGTTGTGAGGCATCCAGCTGCTCCGTCGCCGGGGCGGCGAGAAAAATATCGTCCTCAAACAGCGGCACCACGTCGAAAGCGGTATTATTGAATTCCCCTTCATTGGTGGCGATCAGGATAGCGTCGAGAGCGTCGTCTTCCAGCATATCCAGCAGCATCTGGTTAGAGCCCATGGTCAGATCCAGCTCCAGCTCAGGGCGCCGCAGCTTCATGCCCATGATAATGCGCGGGACGGTTTCCAGGGTCAGGGAATAAAGAGTGCCGATGCGCAGCCGCCCCTGGCCGACGCCGGCGACTTTGCGCGTCGCCTCAAGCCCCCGGCTCATCAGACTCATCACATCCTGACAATATTCCAGCAGCGTCCATGCCGCCTGCAGCGGCAGTAAATTGCGCCCTTTGTGAACAAACAGCGGGCAGCCCACCCCCTCTTCCAGCGTATGCAGCGCGCGGTGGACGCTGACGCTGCTGAGCTTCATCGCTTCGGCGGTTCTGGCGATATTGCCTTTCGCCATAAACATCATAAAGACCGACAACTTGCGGAAGGTGATCTCCTGGTTGATATCGTCTTGCATAGCCCTTCCACACTCCTGATTTGCTTTTCTTTTTCAATTCAAATCAGTATATCGTTTATGACGGCAAAGTTGCAGGCAGAGCGCGGCGCAGGCGGGGAATGGACGCAAAAAAGGGAAGACCGTGGTCTTCCCTTTTGTTCACTTTCAAGTTTGCTTTTACAGCGCCATATCATGCTGCGGCGAGGCGTCGCGCTGAGGCTCAACCGGCTTCGCGGTCGCGGTGGGCGCAGCCGCTGGCATCTGGATCACCGGCGGTTTCGTCAGCTGCAGGGTCGCGGCGGTATCATCCCAAACCTGCTGGGTCAGCGCCACGTTGCCGTTCAGCTTCTGGCCGTAGCTCGGCACGATCTGGTGGATACGGGTCTGCCACTCCGGCGAGTTAAACTGCGTCGGGAACATCCGCTTGAGCACATTGAGGGTGATCGGCGCAGCGGTGGAAGCCCCCGGCGACGCGCCAAGCAGCGCGGAAATGGTTTTCTGCTGATCGACCACCACTTCGGTGCCCAGTTTCAACACGCCGCCCTTCTCTGCGTCTTTCTTAATGATCTGCACGCGCTGGCCGGCCTGGATCAGCTTCCAGTCCTCTTTACGCGCGTCAGGGTAGTACTCTTTCAGCGCGGCGAAGCGGTCATCATCGCTGAGCATCACCTGGCTGACGAGATATTTCACCAGATCGAAGTTGTCGAGACCGACGTGGGTCATCGGCAGCACGTTGTCAGTGGTAGTGGTGCTCAACAGGTCGAAGAAGGAACCGTTCTTCAGGAACTTGGTCGAGAAGGTGGCGAAAGGCCCAAACAGCACCACGCGCTTGCCATCGAGGTAGCGGGCGTCAAGGTGCGGTACCGACATCGGTGGTGCGCCGACCGAAGCCTGGCCATACACTTTCTCGAGGTGCTGCGCGGTGACCGCCGGGTTCTCGGTCATCAGGAACGAACCACCCACCGGGAAGCCAGCATAGTTGTCCGCTTCCGGAATACCGGTTTTTTGCAGCAGCTTCAGCGCACCGCCGCCGGCGCCAATAAAGACGTATTTCGCATCGATGGTCTGCGCCTCGCCGCTCTGCACGTTCTTAATGGTCACGTGCCAGGAGTTATCGGCATTGCGTTTGAAATCGGTGACCTCAGAGGAGGTTTGCAGGGTGAAATGGCTGTTTTTCTTCAGGCTGCCGATCAGCTGCCGGGTGATTTCGCCATAGTTAACGTCGGTACCCACCGGCGTCCAGGTGGCAGCCACTTTCTGCTGCGGATCGCGGCCTTCCATCACCAGCGGCGCCCACTGTTTAATTTGCGCGTGGTCGGTGGAGAATTTCATCCCCTGGAATAAGGTGGTCTGCTGCAGCGCGGTATAACGCTTCTGCAGATAGTCGACATTATCGCCCCAGACGAAACTCATATGCGGCGTGGAATTAATAAAGGAGTGCGGGTCGTGCAAAATACCGCGCTTCACCTGTGCCGACCAGAACTGACGGGAAATCATGAACTGTTCGTTAATATCCAGCGCTTTGCTGACGTCAATCGATCCGTCCGCCCGCTCCGGCGTATAGTTCAGCTCCATATTCGCCGAGTGACCGGTACCGGCATTATTCCAGCCGTTGGAGGATTCCAGGGCCACGCCGTCCAGTTTCTCCACCATCGTCAGGTTCCAGTCCGGCTGCAGCGCCTGCAGCCAGGTGCCAAGCGAGGCGCTCATGATCCCGCCGCCAATCAGCAGGAAGTCGGTTTTTTTAGAGGTATCCGCTTCAGCATGCGTCGCCGCGCTGACGAACATCGCTAATGCGGTAAAGGAAATAATCGTTTTTTTCATTGCAGGCATAATAGAATTATCACGTAGCACACGGTAATAAGAGGCAGCATATTAACGCACTTTTACTTTATTTTAAAATATCATTTACACTCTCGCATTTTTAATCAAATAATTATTTAACTTAAAAAATCAGAGCGGCACTAAAAAATAAGCGTCGGCGTAAAATCTCACTGAAAATTCAGCGCAATTACCGGAATAAATAGAGGAGAGGAATTTCTTTAGTTAATAAAGTGCAGGCGCGCATACCGTTTGTGCGCGCCTGGCTAAAGGCTTAATGGGCGGGAGTGACAGCGCTGCGCTGGGCTTCGCGCAGGGCGAGACGCAGATGATCGTGATGTTTGGTCAGCAGCTCCCGCGCGTGCCAGGCGTCCAGCCCGCTGAGCAGCATCAGGATCGCGGTGCGGCAATGGTGGTGGCAGCTGGTCAGCTCGGCTTTCGCTTCGCTGCGCGTGCAGTCGGTGGCCGCCATGACAATCGCCACCTGCCGCTCCGCCCAGTGTGGACTGTCAGCCTGCAGATCCACTCGCAGGTTGCTGTACACCCGGCCGTCACGGATAGCGAGGCCCGTCGACACCATGTTAAGGATCTGCCGCTGGGCCAGCCGGGCCTTCGGATTGGTCAAGCCCGCCACCGCTTCCGGCCCGGTTTGCGGAGCAATAATAATATCCGCCAGCTGCGCCGCCTCGCTGGCCGCCTGCTGAGTCACCACCGCGATCGGAGCCCCCAGCGACCAGGCGTGGCGCATCGCCCCCCAGACCCATGGGGTCTTGCCGCTAACGGTAAGCGCCAGCAGCATATCGTGGCTGGAAAAGTCCAGCGACTGCAGCTCGAAGGCGCCTAGATCGTAATTATTCGCCGCGGTCTCCCGCTCGGCCATCGCCGCCGTCTGCCCACCGGCAATCAGCCCCACCAGCGCGTGTTTGCCTTCCGGAGAGTAGTCGCTGACCGCCTGGACAGCCGTGCGTCCTGATTCCCCGGCGCCGATAATAACCAGACGCCCTCCCCGGCTCATTGTCGCGGTGGCGATATCAATCAACCGGGCGATATCCGGCAAACAGGCGCCAACCGCCTCCGATATCTGCTTATCATCCTGATGCAGCATCGCCAGCATGTCGGCGGTGGCGAGGCGATCGATGTGGGTGGTATCCGGGTGACGACGTGCCTGCATTGACGCGGTTAGCGAACTGCTCATAACAACCTCCATTTACGACAGAAAAAGCGCATCTCGGCGAAATCAGCGGCCTGATGCATATCCTTATATTCATCAGGACTATTTAACCTCTGTCGCCACTATAAGGGGAATCTTCCGCGCTTTACCGCCGTCGGGGTCACAGTTTACCGTCCCGATCGCCCGTTCACGGGCAATTGCCGATTATCTGAACAATCCTGTCTCAGCTCTCATCTTCGCCGTCCGCCTGCATGGCCAGCCAGAAGGATTGCTGACAGAGGTTATAAAATTGTTTGCGCATTGGCTGCACCACCAGGCCGGCGCTATCGATAACCTGCCACTCGATCCAGCACTCCGGGCAGGAGGCGGCATCCTGTTGCGGAAGTTCGAGTTCGTAGCGGTGCTGGATCACCACCCCGCTGCGATGTCGCCAGCGCGCGATCTGCCACTCTGCTTCCGCTTCATGGTCCTGTTCACGATGCTGCGCCAGTTGTTCAACGTGCTGTTGCCGGAGAATATCCCGGACCAGAGATGCCAGTTCCATCATGTCTGCCTTAAGCCTGTGGCGAAAAGCGACAGTTTATCGTGGACGGGACAGGGCTACCGTAGCAAAAGCGGCCTTTTGCTTTGATTACACGGCTTTATGAATGCCACGCTATCAGCGATAATAATCGTTTACTGACTCTATCCGGGATCGTCATGAAGGCATCAGAGCACCCGCCTCGCGTTCGTCAACGCGCCTTACCGCTAAAGCTGAGCACCGCCGTCTCCTTGATGATCGGCAGCGTGATCGGCGCCGTGCTGCTGCTGGTCTATGCCCTGTGGTATATGCAGATCAGCAATGCCACTCGCGATGGTCTGAAAGAGACCGCGCTGGCGGTGGCGCGCACCATGGCCGATATGCCGCAGGTGAAGCGCGGACTGGAGGCGCCGCCGCAGCAGCAAATTATTCAGCCGCTGGCGCAGGCCATCACCCGACGCAACGACCTGCTGTACGCTATCGTCACCGATATGCAGGGTATTCGCTATTCGCATCCGGACAGCTCAATTATTGGCAAACCCTTCATCGGCCACGATATCCAGCCGACGCTGCAGGGAAAAGAGAACGTGGCCATTAACCACGGCGTGCTGGCCCCGGCGCTGCGGGTGTTTACCCCGGTGTTCAACGATCAGCATCAGCAGATTGGCGTGGTGGTGGTCGGCATTTCGCTGAGTAAAGTGGACGAGCAGATCGCCAACAGCCGCTGGGACGTGCTGCTGACCATCCTGTTCAGCGCGCTGGTCTGCGCCCTCGGCACCTGGAGCCTGGTGCGCGGCCTGAAGCGCGTCCTGCTGGGACTGGAGCCGCACGAAATCTCCACTCAGTTTCAGCAGCGTCAGGCCATGCTTCACGCCCTCAAGGAGGGGGTGGTGGCCGTCGATGCCCATGGTGAGGTTAACCTGATCAACCCGGCGGCGCGCGAGATCCTCTTTTCCGGGCCGGACAAGACGCTCGCTCATACCCCGCTGCTCGCTGACCTGCAGACGGTTTTGCACAGCGGCGAGCCGATGTACGACCGCGAGCTGGGATGCAATGGCCTGTTGCTAATCAGCAACACGGTGCCTATCCGCAGCCAGGAGGCCGTGGTCGGCGCCATCTGTACCTTCCGCGATAAGACCGAAGTCAGCCAGCTGCTGCAGCGGCTGGACGGTATGATGAGCTATGTCGATGCCCTGCGCACCACCTCCCATGAATTTATGAATAAACTGCACGTGATCCTCGGGCTGCTGAATATGAAAAGCTATGGCAAACTCGAGGAGTACGTGCTGCAGACCGCCCATCGCTACCAGGCGGACATCGGCGATATTCAGCACCGCATAAAATCCCCGGTGGTCGCCGGCTTTCTGATAAGTAAAATGCAGCGCGCCACCGAGTGCGGCTTTACCCTTAAGCTGGCGGATGAGAGCCTGGTGCCGGATTGCCCGAATGAGAAGCAGGTCACCGTGCTGGTGACGGTGCTGGGCAACCTTATTGAGAACGCGCTGGATGCCATGAACGGTCAGGCGGAGGGCGAGATCGGCCTGCTGCTGCACTATCAGGACGGCTGGCTAAGCGGTGAAGTGAGCGACGACGGGCCGGGGATCCCGGAAAACAACATCGACGCTATCTTTAACAAAGGTTTCTCCACCAAAGGCGAGAATCGCGGCGTCGGGCTGTTTCTCGCCAACCAGCAATTACGCGAGCTGGGCGGCACCCTCGCCGTCGAGTCGGAACCCGGCGTATTTACTCAATTTTTTGTTCATCTCCCCTGGGATAGTAAAAGGAAACGTGCGTGATAAATGTGTTGATTGTTGACGATGATGCCATGGTGGCCGAACTGAATCGCCTGTACGTGGCAAGGGTTCCCGGCTTTCGTTGCAGCGGGAGCGCTTCGACGCTCAGTCAAGCCCAGGAGATGATTAACGATCCGCAGCAGGAGATCGATCTGGTGCTGCTGGATGTCTATATGCAGCAGGACAGCGGGCTCGATCTGCTGCCGACTATCCGTCAATCGGGGCGCGCCATTGACGTCATCATGATCACCTCAGCGGCGGATGCCGCCACGGTGCAGACCGCCATGCATTACGGGGTAGTCGATTACCTGATCAAACCCTTCCAGTTTCCCCGTTTTGAAGAGGCGCTCACTACCTGGCGGGAGAAGCGCAAGCTGATAACCGGCCAACCCTATTACGAGCAGGCCGACGTTGACCGCCTGCTGCACGGCGGCACGCCGGAGGCCAGCGACGCGCGCAAGCTGCCCAAGGGGCTTACCGCGCAAACCCTGCGCACGCTGTGCCAGTGGATTGACGCCCACCCGGACGTTGAATTCTCTACCGATGAGCTGGCGGCGGCGGTGAATATCTCCCGCGTATCCTGCCGTAAGTATCTGATCTGGCTGGCGCAGATCAATATTCTCTATACCACTATCCACTACGGCGCCACCGGGCGGCCGGTCTATCGCTACCGGCTGGTGGCCGAACAGTACAGTTTGCTTAAGCAGTACAGTCAATAACGCGGTAGCCGCTATCCAGCGCCGCAAAGCGCAATCGCTGCGGCGATGAAAGTATAATGTCGCGATTTTTGGTGACGAAAATCGCGTCGATATCCTGCCGTTGACGCAGCGCTGCACAGCCTTTCTCGACGCCGAGACCGAACAGCAGCGTGGTCCAGATATCGCCGTCTAAAGAATCAGTGGAAATCACCGTGACGCTGTCGAGTTCGTTATCCAGCGGGTAACCGCTGCGCGGGTCGAGAATATGGTGCCAGCGCCTGCCATCCTGCTCGAAATAACGTTCGTAGGTGCCCGATGTGACCACCGACTGCCCGTTAACCGTCAGAGAGCCGATCAGCGCCTGCGCATCGGCAAACGGTTTTTTCAGGCCAATGGCCCATTCGCCAAGGGTATGCACGTTGCCGCCGAGGTTGATCAGCGCCTTTTCCACCTGCTGCTGACGGAGATAATCACGCACCCGGTCAGCGATATAGCCTTTGGCGATCGCCCCAAGATCCAGCTCCATCCCCGGCTGCTGAAGAAACACGCTGCAGGTTGCCTCATCCAGGATCACCTCTTGCGGGCGGGTCAGCGCCAGCCGGGCCCTGATTTCGCCGGCGTCAGGCACGCTGTGTCCCTGAAAGCCAATTCGCCACAGCTTCACCAGCGGCCCAATCGCGAGGTTAAAGGCGCTGTCGCGCACCATGCTGGCGGCTTTGGCGCACTGAATGAGCTGAAAGACCGGGCGGCTGACCGTCACCGGGTGACGTCCGGCGGCGTGGTTGATATCCATTACCTGCGACTCGGCGCGGTTAACGGTAAGCAGATCTTCGTAGCGTTTGATTAACTGAAATACGCGGGAGGCCAGCGCCTCATTATGGGAGCAGAGTTTGAGCTGGATGGGAGAACCCATCAGAACGGCGGAGTAGCTATAGACGCGGTTATCAGACATCGGGCTCTCCTTAGAAGGGATAAGCCGGGCGGCGAGAGCGCCAGCCCGGCATCAGCAATTACGTCTTATCCTCTGGCGCGTTTCGCCGCCTGGCGACCCGCGAGGGTGCCGAAGATGATGATATCCGCCACCGCGTTACCACCGATACGGTTGCCGCCGTGGATCCCGCCGACCACCTCACCGGCGGCGTAGGCGCCGCGGATCGGCTGCCGGGCAACGTCCAGCACTTCGCCATCGGTGTTAATGGTCACGCCGCCCATGGTGTGGTGCACCCCCGGGGCGATACGGATGGCATGGAACGGACCTTCGTTAATCGGCGCGCGCAGCGCGGTGGTACGGCCAAACTGTTCATCATGCTGTTTTTCCACCGCCCCGTTGTAGCACTCAAGGGTGGCGAGGAAGGCATGGTAATCCATCCCCAGTTTATCCGCCAGTTCACGCGGCGAGCTGGCGCTGGTGACGAAGCCTTTGGCGATGTACTCATCGGCGGCTTTGTTTTTCGCCCGCACATGTTCGTCAAAGACGATGTACGCATAGTGTTCCGGTAGGGCGATAATCGCCGCGGAGACTTTATCGCGGGTCTCCATTTCGTTGAAGAAGCGGTTACCCTGCTGGTTGACGAGGATCGCCCCGCCGCCGCGAATCGACTCGGAAATCAGATAGGAGGTCTGCTGTTCAACGGTCGGGTGGATTTGAATTTCGCCCATATCCACGGTACCGGCGCCAATGCGCTCCAGCAGCGCGATACCGCTCCCGGTGGCCCCTTTGTGGTTGGTGGTGACGAAGCCTTCGAGGTCAGGACGATACTTCACCACCATCGCGCTGTTGGCGCTGAAGCCGCCGGTGGCCACCACAATGCTTTTAGTCTGGATCTCTACGATCTCGTTTTCGTCGTTGATCAGACGCACACCGCTGACTTCATCGCCGCTCATCAGGATCTCTTCCACCGAGGTATCCAGCAGGACGTCGATGCCGCGTTTGGTGATGTTGCGCACCAGGCCGCTAATCAGATAGCCGCCGACCGCTGACCCGTCGCGCGGACGGTGGGTGCGGTCAATGCTCATCCCGCCGGTGGTGGTGATATCGTTGAGCATAATGCCGCGGTCCGCCAGCCATTCAATGGCTTGCGGGGCATTCTCCACAAAGCGGCGCAGCAGCTGCGGATTGTTTTTATTGTGCCCGCCCCTCAGGGTTTCCTGATAGAACAGCTCTTTGCTGTCCTGAATGCCTTTCACGCGCTGGAAGCGGGTCTCCGCGGCGTTCATCCCGGCGGAAGCCTTGATGGTGTTCCCGCCAATGGTCGGCATTTTCTCGACGATCAGCACGCTGGCGCCTTCGTCGTGAGCCTGAATGGCGGCCGCCAGGCCGGCTCCGCCGCTGCCGACGACCACCACATCATAGCTTTTCGGCGCGGCGTCATTGCCGCCCTCTTCCGCCGCCAGCGCTTTGCTCGATTTCAGCATCGCTTTGGCGACCGCTTTTTTCACCGCCTCGCTCTGGCTGGTGGCCCCGGAAATGGCGTCGACGTGCGGGGTATTGGCGGTGAGAATACGTTCGCGGATCTCTTCGAAGCTGGTGGTGAACTCCACGGTCTGCACCGGGCTCGCCGCCAGTTCGATATCGGCGATATGGTCATTTTCGAGGCTGACGTTGATCACCAGTTCATTGGCGTCATCCTGAACGGTTTCAACAAACATCCCCGGCTTAAATTTAGCGTCGCCCATGCTCATGTCGCGGATCATCGCTTCCACCAGCGAGAAGCGCCACAGCGGTTCCGGAATGTGCAGCGCTTCGCGCTGAGTGCTGTCGATAAACAGCTCCAGCTCTTCACCCGCGGCGATACGAGCCGCCCAGTCAGGATAGGCGATGCAGGCGCGGCCCACAGCGATCAGGTCATAGCCGTGATCGAGGCCCAGCTCGGCATCGGCAACGTTAACCACCCCGCCGACGCCCATCACCGGCACCTGAGCCAGAGTGTCAGAGCGCATGGCGCAGTATTTCTCGATCAGCGGCGTCGGGTCGCTGGTATCGACGATAGAGGGACGCAGGGTCGCGCCCACCGAGAAGTGCAGATAATCGACGCCGCGAGCGGCCAGTTTTTCCAGCAGATACATGGTGTCATCGAAGCGGATCCCCGGGACCTCCATCTCTTCTGGCGAGAAGCGGTAGCCGATGATAAAGGCATCGTCAGCGTACTGGCGGGCCATTTTATGGGTGATGTCGAGAACCGCCAGCGGGAAGCGGGCGCGATTGTCGCGGCTACCGCCCCATTCGTCGTCGCGCTGGTTGGAGTTTGGCGAATAGAACTGCTGAATAAGGTAGGTGTTGGCGCCGTGAATTTCGACCCCATCGAAGCCGGCAAGGATAGCGCGGCGGACGCCCTCGCCAAACTTGGCGATCATCCCCTCCACTTCTTCTCCGCTCAGCGCCCGCGGCATCGCGGCGCCCTCACGCGGGGCGGCGATGGCGCTCGGCGCCACGGGCTGACGTCCGCCAATCAGCTGCGGGTCGACCATGCGGCCGCCGTGATAGATCTGCAGAATCGCTTTCGAACCTTCCGCTTTAATTGCTTCAGCGATTTTCGCCAGGCCGGCGATTTTTTCATCGTTATCGATACCGATAGCGCCCGGGAAGGCCAGACCGTAGTCATCAATAAAGCAGCACTCAACAATAATGGTGCCGATACTGCCGGCGCGGGCGCGGTAGTACTCCACCAGCTCGCTGGTGACAGTCCCGTCGAAATAACCGGTGCAGGTGGTCATCGGCGCCATCAGCAAACGGTTTTTCAGCTCCGTACCATTTGGTAAAGTAAATGGCTGCAAAATACGTTCGTTACTGGTCATAAGTTACGCTCCAGATTTTGAAATATTAAAAATTCAGAATGGGGTGACGGAATCATTAATGGTTGTGGTTTTTTAATTCCTGTTGTCATGCTAATAATATAGCGACTTTTTTAGTTACTAAATCAATTACGTTAGTTATAAAACTATTTAACCCCAGCAATAACATCGCTACCCCTATTGTATTATTAAAATAATAAATAGCATTTACATAATACAAATGAAGGATAACATTTTAGATACTTTCGTTAACATTCAAAGCGACCAACCATCAAGATTATTTGTTTTTATTTCATATACATAGGCATGTGTCGAGTAAAAACAGCATTAATTGTACATTTTTATTTTAACATTTATCGATATTTTCGCCAAAATAACACCTCATCAGATAGGGTTATATCGAAAATAAAAAAAATAGTGAAATCACCTGCTTTTCTTGATCTCGATCAATTGCAACGACCATTGAAAGCGCAATATATAAATAACCAACAAATTTAATTTAACGCCCATCAAACCGCGTTAAATAATCGCCAAGACGATACTCAGAAACGCAAAATAAAAACTAAAGTAATTTTTGTAATTAAAGAAATCACTGAGCGCATCGCTGGCGGAAACGTTATTTTCAACAACTTGCAGATACTCATTATGAAAGAGAAAAAGACAACCATACCGCCTGCCGGTGCAGTCAATCCAACGACTGCGAATAAAAAACGTCTCCTGATGATGGCGCTGCCGATTATCGTTGCTGTGCTATTACTCTTCGTCCCGGTCCCGGACGGCCTGCCGCCGTACGCCTGGCACTACTTCGCTATCTTCGTCGGGGTGATCGTCGGGTTGATTTTTGAACCACTGCCGGGCGCCGTTATCGGCATCACCGGCGTGGTGGTCATCGCCCTGTGCAGTCAGTGGCTGCTGTTCAGCCCGGAACAGATGGCCGCACCCGGCTTCAAAATGGCTGGCGCCTCCTTTAAGTGGGCGGTGAGCGGCTTCGGCAACTCCACCGTGTGGCTTATCTTCGGCGCCTTTATGTTCGCCGCCGGCTACGATAAAACCCAGTTCGGCCGCCGCCTGGCGCTGATTCTGGTGAAATATCTCGGCCGTCGCAGCCTGACGCTGGGCTACGCCATCACCTTCGCGGATCTGCTGCTGGCGCCGTTTACGCCGTCGAATACGGCGCGCAGCGGGGGCACCATTTACCCAATTATCGCCAACCTGCCGCCGCTGTACGGTTCAAAACCGAACGATCCTAGCGCGCGTAAAATCGGTTCCTATCTGATGTGGGTAGCGATCACCGCCGCCTGTATCACCAGCTCGATGTTCCTGTCGGCACTGGCGCCGAACCTGCTGGCGCTGGCGCTGGTAAAAAGCATCGTCGGTATCAACATCTCCTGGGGCACCTGGTTCATCGCCTTCCTGCCGCTTGGCGTACTGCTGATCCTGACCATGCCGCTGCTGGCCTACTGGTTCTACCCGCCGGAAGTGAAAGTCAATAACGAAGTGCCGCTGTGGGCCGCTCGTGAACTGGAAAAACTGGGCAAACTGTCGCGCAATGAGATCCTGCTGCTGGTGTTCGTCTGCTTCGCGCTGATGATGTGGATCTTCGCCGCCGACTGGATTGAACCGGCCCTGGCCGCCCTGCTGGTTATCGTGCTGATGCTGTGGACCGGCGTGCTCTCCTGGAGCGATATCACCAACAATAAAGCGGCGTGGAACACCTTTGTCTGGTTCGCCACCCTGGTGGCGCTGGCCGACGGCCTCTCCTCCACCGGCTTTATCGCCTGGCTGGGTAAAGAGGGCGGCGCGCTGATGAGCGGTATCTCCCCGGGGATGGCGACCATCGTCCTGCTGCTGGCGTTCTACCTGCTGCACTATCTGTTTGCCAGCACCACCGCGCACACGACCGCGCTGCTGCCGGCCATGCTGACCATCGCCGCCACCATTCCGGGAATGAATATGGAAGTGTTCGTTCTGCTGATGGTGACCTCGCTGGGCGTGATGGGGATCATCACCCCGTACGGTACCGGCCCGAGCCCGATCTACTACGGCAGCGGCTATCTGCCGACCAAAGATTACTGGCGCCTCGGCACCATCTTTGGCGCCATCTTCCTGGCCGCCCTGCTGCTGATTGGCTATCCGTGGATGTCCATGATGTTCTGATTCATAACCGCCGGGAGCACCCCGGCGGTTTTTATCTTTATGGAGTAAGTGATTATGTCGACTAAACCGTTTGTTTATCAGGATCCATTCCCGCTGGCGCACGACGATACCGAATACTATCTGCTCAGCAAAGAGCACGTCTCCGTCGCCGAGTTTGACGGCCAGGAAGTGCTGAAAGTGGAACCGCAGGCGCTGACCCTGCTGGCGCAACAGGCCTTCCACGATGCCGCCTTTATGCTGCGCGTCTCCCATCAGCAGCAGGTGGCCTCGATTCTGCTCGACCCGGAGGCCAGCGATAACGATAAGTATGTCGCCCTGCAGTTCCTGCGCAACTCGGAAATCGCCGCCAAAGGCGTCCTGCCCACCTGTCAGGACACCGGCACCGCCATCATCATGGGTAAAAAAGGCCAGCGCGTCTGGACCGGCGGCGGCGACGAAGCCGCCCTGGCGCAGGGCGTGTACAACACCTATACCGAAGATAACCTGCGCTACTCCCAGAACGCCCCGCTGGATATGTATAAAGAGGTCAACACCGGCACCAACCTGCCGGCGCAGATCGATCTCTACAGCGTCGACGGCGACGAATATAAATTCCTGTGCATGGCGAAAGGCGGCGGTTCCGCCAATAAAACCTATCTCTATCAGGAAACCAAAGCGCTGATCACCCCGGCGAAGCTGAAAAACTATCTGGTCGAGAAGATGCGCACCCTCGGTACCGCCGCCTGCCCGCCGTACCACATCGCCTTTGTCATCGGCGGGACTTCGGCGGAAGCGACGCTGAAGACCGTCAAGCTGGCCTCCACCCGCTACTACGACGGCCTGCCGACCGAAGGCAACGAGCACGGTCAGGCGTTCCGCGATGTGCAGCTTGAACAGGAACTGCTGCAGGAAGCGCAAAACCTCGGCCTCGGCGCGCAGTTCGGCGGCAAATACTTCGCCCACGATATCCGGGTGATCCGCCTGCCGCGCCACGGCGCCTCCTGTCCGATCGGCATGGGCGTCTCCTGCTCCGCCGACCGCAACATCAAAGCCAAAATCAACCGCGACGGCATCTGGATTGAGAAGCTGGAGAGCAATCCGGGGAAATATATCCCTGAACATCTGCGTCAGCAGGGCGAAGGCAAGGTGGTCAGCATCAACCTGAATCAGCCGATGAGCGAGATCCTGGCGCAACTATCTGCCCATCCGGTTTCCACCCGCCTGAGCCTCAACGGCACCATTATCGTCGCCCGCGATATCGCGCACGCTAAGCTGAAAGAGCTGCTCGACAACGGCGAGGAACTGCCGCAGTACGTGAAAGATCATCCGATCTACTACGCCGGCCCGGCCAAAACGCCTGCCGGTTACGCCTCCGGCTCCCTCGGCCCGACCACCGCTGGCCGCATGGACTCTTACGTCGATCTGCTGCAGTCCCACGGCGCGAGCATGGTGATGCTGGCGAAAGGCAACCGCAGCCAGCAGGTCACCGACGCCTGCCACCAACACGGCGGCTTCTACCTCGGCAGCATCGGCGGCCCGGCGGCGGTGCTGGCGCAACAGAGCATCAAGAGCCTCGAGTGCGTGGCCTACCCGGAACTGGGGATGGAGGCTATCTGGAAAATCGAAGTGGAAGATTTCCCGGCGTTTATTCTCGTCGACGATAAAGGCAACGATTTCTTCCAGCAGATCCAGAACAAGCAGTGCGCTGGCTGTAAACAGCACGGCTAACACCCCCTTCTGGCGCTAACAGCAGGCCGTCGCCGTTCAGGTGACGGCTTTTTTTATGCCCGCGCCGCGCCAGCTTGAATTCACTTCCTGCCAGGCTATGCTCAACTACAAGTCCTACCTTGCTTGCTGAAAAATAACAATAATTCTCTTTCTCAGGTGCTTCTATGAACAGGATAAGCGTGGTTATCCTCTGGGTACTGGCGCTGCTGGCGTTACAGCCGGCGCTGGCCGCAGAGCCTCGGCAGCAGCCAACCGCTCGCGAAAAGGCGCGCACGGTATATATTTTCCACCAGCCGGTAGTGATGTTGCAGGCGACCTTTGGCCAGACGACGCCAGAAGAGCGCGTGCTGCGCACCCGCAGCGCCCTGCGCGCATTTACCGAGGATGATATTCGCCAGCCGCTGCGGATCGTGCCGGTTATTCGCTATGGTCAGCCAGGACGGCTGTTTCTGATGAACGGCAAACCGGTGCTGCTGTTGAGCCAGGCGGATCTCGACGAAGGTGATGATTTAACCCTCGACCAGGCGGCCCAGCGGGTGCTGGCGCGGATGGAAGCCCAGCGCACCGGCCTGCAGGAACAGTTCAATCAACGCTATCTGCTGATCTCCGCCGGTAAGGCCCTCGCCGGGGCGCTGCTGCTGGCGCTGTTTTACTACGGCGCTTTCCGCGCCTGGCGGCGGGTACGGCGCTTTTTCCAGCTGCGGATCCTCGAAAAGCGCAGCGCTATTCCCCAGCACTGGCGGCGCTTTCTCGGCAATATCGAGGTCCGATTGTATGCCGCGCTGGCGATCCTCGTCGGTGTCCTGGCCTGTTACATCTGGCTGAGCTGGGCCTTCAGTCTGTTTCCCTGGACGCGCGTGTGGAGTGAATCGCTGGGTGACTGGTCGCTGGGGGTGATCCGCGATATCTCGCTGTCGATTGTCGCTTCCCTGCCGGGGCTGATGATCGTGGTGCTTATTTTTCTCATTACCTGGCTCATCATTCGCCTGGTGAAAGTGGTTCTCGACCAGGTCGCCGCCGGCCGCATTCAGGTTCCCGGCATTCATCCGGAGACTGTGAGCGCTACCCGTCGGCTTATCTCGGTGGTCATCTGGCTGTTCGCCCTCTCCGCCGCCTACCCGTTTCTTCCCGGCGCCAACTCCCTTGCCTTCAAGGGCATCAGCGTGTTCTTCGGCCTGATGCTGACCCTCGGCTCGACCGGGGTGATGACCCATGCGATGAGCGGCCTGGTGCTAATCTACTCCCGGGCGCTGCGTAAAGGCGACTGGATCCGCCTCGCTGACAATGAGGGACAGGTCAGCGAGATTGGCGTGCTGGCGACCAAGATCCTCACCCGTGAGAATTACATCGTGACGGTACCGAACGCGGTGGTGGTGAGCGGCAAGATTGTCAATCTCAGCGCCGAGAGCAGCGACGGCGGGTTCAATCTCACTACCAATGTCACCATCGGGTACGATACGCCCTGGCGCCAGGTTCATGCGCTGCTGGAGCTGGCGGCGAGACGCACCCCCGGGGTCGATCAGCAAATTGCGCCGGTGGTGCGTAAGCTGGGGTTGCTCGACTGGTACACCTCGTATGAGCTGCAGGTGCGCTTATTACCCGCGACGAAGCTGCCAGATGGCCGTAACGCGTTACACAGCAGCATTATTGATGTGTTTAACGAATTCGGGGTGCAGATTATGTCGCCGAACTATGTGATGCAGCCCCGAGCCGCAGTGGTGGTGCCGCAGGAAGCCTGGTACGCCGCCCCGGCTGTCGCGCCGCAGGAGCCTGAGAAATAAGGGTTAACGTAGCGGCAATGTCGCCGGGTGGCGGCTACGCCTTACCCGGCCTACGTACGTACGACCTGCCGTTAATTTATTCACCATTGTTGCTGAAACTGCCGATGCTGGCGGCCTCAACATCGCTGAGACGTTCCCGGAAGGCCGGGGCAGCCCGCATGGATGCGGGCTGAGGGCCGTGTTTTGCAGGGACGCTGCCTCGGCCCGACCCGAAGCCTGCAGGGATAAGTCGAAGGGACCGCGTAGCGGCGATTTTGCTGGCCGGAACCCGGGGGCACAGGGGGCGGCGGCGACTGGCCGCCCCCTGTGCGCTCCCTGCGCCATAAGAGACATAACGCAGAAGATCAACCGGGAGCGCAATCTGCCCGGAATTAACACAGGAGTGGTAGCCCCGCCAGGCGTAGTACGAACAGGGACATTTCCGGTTGTGCCGTTATTTCGCCGGGTGGCGGCAACGCCTTACCCGGCCTACGGGGTCTACAGGCGATCTTCGCTTCCCAGGCCCGGCAAGCGCTGCGCCGCCGGGCAATCTATCGGCGTCATACCCGCCATTATGCCGGGTGGCGGCTACGCCTTACCCGGCCTACAACAACTGCCGGGCAATCCGACTCGGACGACGACTTAACCCCGTCCGGCGTCGATGTCGTCAAACACCTGCTGCGCCAGATGCATCGTGGCATTGGCCGACGGCAGCCCGCAATACAGCGCAGAGTGCATGATCAGCTCTTTCAGCTCATCGCGGGTCACCCCATTGTTAAACGACGCGCGTAGATGCATCTTCAGCTCCGCCTCGCGATTGAGAGCGATCAGCATGGCAATGGTGATCATGCTGCGGGTGTGGTGGTCGAGCCCCGGACGCGTCCAGGTCTCACCCCAGGCGTAGCGGGTGATAAAGTCCTGAAACTCGTCATTCAACGGCGTCAGATGCTGCAGGGTACGGTCGACGTGGGCGTCGCCCAACACTTTGCGCCGCACCGCCATTCCGTCCTGGTAGCGCTGTTTATCCTCCATGGCGTTCTCCCTGGAAAAAGCTCAGCAGCGCTGAAGTAAAGCTTTTCGCCGCCTCAATGTTTGACAGATGCGATGCCGGCAGAACCACCACCTGGGAAGCGGGGATCTGCTGCTGCAGAAAATTGGCGTCAGCGACCGTGGTGACAGGGTCACTTTCCCCGGCGATGATTAATGTCGGCAGCGGGATCTTCCCCGCTTCGCCCCGCAGGTCGGCGGCGGCCAGCGCCTCACAGCAGGCGGCATAGCCTTCGGCATCGGTATGGGTCAGCTGGTGACACAGGGCCTCCACCACCTCCGGCGCCTTCTGGCGAAACGCGTGGGTGAACCAGCGGTCCGCCGCCCCGGCGGCCACCACCGCCATTCCTTCCTGGCGTACCGCCCGCGCCCGCGACAGCCAGCTGGCCTGATCGCCGATGCGCGCCGCGGTGTTGGCGACGGCCAGACCATAAAAACGCTCTGGCGCAAAGCGGCCCAGCCACAGACCGGTCAGACCGCCCATCGAAATCCCGCAGAACCAGGCCCGGTCGATATTCAGATGATCGAGCAGCGCAATTACATCTTCCCCCAGCTGGGCGAGGGTCACTTTGCCATTTTTCGTCGTTTTACCGTGGCCGTGGGTGTCGTAGCGCAGCACCCGGAAATGGGCGGTTAGCGCCTCAATCTGCGGCTGCCACATCGCCCGGGTGGTGCCCAGCGAGTTGGAGAGAACGATAACCGGCGCACCTTCCGGTCCGTCGAGTTGATAATCAAGATTCATCATGTTGCTCCTGATAACGCGCCAGCACCTGGCGCACAAAGCATTCGGCGCTGCCGGTCGCCGTTGCCGGGTCCAGCAGCGTGGTTAAACGTTCGCGGGAGAGATACTGGCTGACCTGCGGATCCGCCGCGAGCAGATCGACCAGCGGACAGAGGCGGTCCAGCGCCTGACGGCACAGCGCCTCAATATGATGATGCGCCTCGGCTTTGCCGATGAATTCCGCCAGCGCCAGGGTCACCGCCTCAGCCATAATCAACCCGTGGGTAATATCGAGGTCGGCGCGCATCTTCTGCGGGAAGACCTGCATGTCGCGCACCAGCGCCTCGCTTTGCGCCAGCGCCCCGCCCACCAGGGTAATCAGCTCCGGCAGGGTCTCCCACTCCGCCTGCCAGCCGCCCAGCGCCCGCTCGTGCTGCTGAATCTGGCTGGCGTAGAGGGTCGCCATCAGCCCCGGCGTGCGCTGGGCGGCGGTCAGGATCGCCGCGCAGGCCACCGGATTACGCTTATGCGGCATCGTCGACGAGCCGCCGCGCCCTTCCGCTACCGGCTCGCCCACCTCAGCCACTTCGGTCTGCATCAGCAGGGAGAAGTCGTTAGCGAATTTCCCCAGGGTGCCGCAGACGCCGGCGAACCAGGCGCCCGCCTCCAGCAGCCGATCGCGCTGGCTGTGCCACGGGGTGTCCGGCAGCGTCAGACCAAGATTCTGCGCCAGCGCCTGGCCAACCGCCGGCCCTTTCTCTTTTAGCGCGTCCAGGGTCCCCGCGGCGCCGCCGAACTGCAGCACCAGCAGACGCGGACGCATCTCGCGCAGCCGCTGCTGCCAGCGCAGGAGCGCGTCGAGGGTACCCGCCAGCTTCAGGCCAAAGGTCACCGGCAGCGCGTGCTGCATCCAGGTCCGGCCCGGCATCACGGTATCGCGATAACGATCCGCCTGGAGAGCCAGGGCCGCCAACAGCTGCTCAAGCAGGGTCTCAGCGGCCTCCAGCGCCCCGCGCAGCTGGAGCACCAGACCTGTGTCGATGGCGTCCTGACTGGTGGCGCCCCAGTGAACGTAGCGCGCGGCGTCCGGATCCCGCGCTTTTACCTGGGCCGTCAGCTGTTTCACCAGCGGGATCGCCAGGTTACCCGCCCCCACCGCCGCCTCGCCGAGGGCGGTAAAATCGATCGCCTCGTGGCGGCAGGCGGCGACAATCGGCCCGACCGCCGCCGTCGGCACCATGCCGCAGGCGGCCTGCGCCTGGGCCAGCGCCGCTTCAAAATCCAGCATGCCCTGCACCCGCTGCGCGTCGCTGAACCAGTCGGTCAGCGGACTGCTGCGCAACATCGGGGTCAACAAACTCATTCTGGCTCCTTAAACACGTTCAATAATCAGGGCGATCCCCTGCCCGACGCCGATGCACATGGTGCACAGCGCGTAGCGGCCGCCGGTCCGTTTCAGCTGGTAAGCCGCGGTCATCGCCAGGCGGCCGCCGGAGGCGCCGAGCGGATGCCCCAGGGCGATCGCCCCGCCGTTGGGGTTCACATGGGCGGCATCGTCCGGTAAGCCCAAATCGCGGGTCACCGCCAGCGCCTGGGCGGCGAAGGCTTCATTCAGCTCGATGACATCCATCTGGGCTAACGTCAGGCCGGTCTGCGCCAGCACCTTCCGCACCGCCGGCGCCGGGCCAAAGCCCATAATGCGCGGCGCCACCCCCGCCGTCGCCACGCCGACCACCCGGGCCAGCGGTTGAAGATCGTTGGCCGCCAGCGCGGTTTCGCTGGCCAGCAGCAGCGCGCAGGCACCATCGTTAACGCCGGAGGCATTGCCGGCGGTGACGCTGCCGTCGGCGCGCACCACGCCGCGCAGTTTAGCCAGCGCCTCCAGCGAGGTGCTGCGCGGGTGTTCATCGCGGCTAAACCGCAGCGGCTCGCCTTTACGCTGCGGCACCTGGACGGCGATCAGCTCATCGGCGAAACGTCCCGCCTCCTGGGCCGCGGCGGCGCGCAGTTGACTGCGCAAGGCGAACGCGTCCTGATCGGCGCGGGAAATGGCAAACTCATCGGCGACGTTTTCCGCCGTCTCCGGCATGGAATGGACACCGTACAAGGCTTTCATCTGCGGGTTAATAAAGCGCCAGCCGATGGTGGTATCTTCCATCTGCATGTTGCGGCTAAAGGCGCTCTCCGCTTTACCCATCACAAACGGCGCCCGGGACATGCTCTCCACCCCGCCGGCGATCATCAGCTGCGTTTCACCGCTTTTAATCGCCCGCGCCGCGACGCCGATCGCGTCGAGGCTGGAGCCACACAGGCGGTTGATGGTGCTACCGGGCACGCTCTCCGGCAGCCCGGCCAGCAGCAGCGCCATGCGCGCCACGTTGCGGTTGTCTTCCCCGGCCTGGTTGGCGCAGCCCAGAATCACATCGTCAATGCGCGAGGGATCCAGCCCCGGGTTACGCTCCAGCAGCGCTTTCAGCGGCAGCGCCGCGAGGTCGTCGGCGCGCATCGTCGCCAGAGTACCACCAAAACGGCCAAAGGGTGTACGCACCGCATCACAGATAAATGCCTGATTCATCATAGGTTCCTTACGCGCTTTCCGCCAGTTGTTCAAAGGTCAGCGTCACCGGAGTGATGCGCTGCAGCTCTTCAAAAGAGAGACCGTTAAAGATTTCCCGCACCACCGGGCCGCGGTCGGTAATGTCGATCACCGCCAGGTCGGTATAGATCCGGCTAACGCAGCCGACCCCTGTCAGCGGATAGCTGCACTGTTCCACCAGCTTGCACTCGCCGTCGCGGGTCAGATGGTCCATCATCACAAACACCTGGCGAGCGCCGATGGCCAGATCCATCGCCCCGCCGACCGCCGGGATAGCGTCCGGCGCGCCGGTGCTCCAGTTGGCGAGATCGCCGCTGGCGGAGACCTGATAGGCCCCCAACACGCAGATATCGAGATGGCCGCCGCGCATCATGGCAAAGGAGTCGCCATGGTGGAAATAGCAGCCGCCCTGCAGGAGGGTGACGTACTCTTTTCCGGCATTGATCAGCTCCGGATCTTCTTCGCCAGGCAGCGGTTTCGGCCCCATGCCCAGCAGGCCGTTCTCGCTATGCAGGAACACCTCTTTGTCGGCGGGCAGGTAATTGGCAATCCGGGTCGGCAGGCCAATACCGAGGTTAACGTAAGCGCCTTCGGGGATATCGCGGGCCACGCGTTGGGCCATTTCGTCACGGGTCAGTTTTTGCATCTCGGGCTCCTCAGGCGCGTTGTGCGGCAGTCAGGTTTTCCAGCGAGAAGAGGCGCTGGACGAAAATGCCGGGGGTGATAATGTGTTCAGGGTCGAGGTCGCCCAGCGACACCAGCTGCGAGACTTCAACGATGGTGGTTTTCGCCGCCGTCGCCATAATCGGGCCAAAGTTGCGTGCCGCCTTGCGATACACCAGGTTGCCCCAACGGTCGCCCTGGTGAGCTTTAATCAGCGCGAAATCGGCTTTGATCGGATACTCCAGCACATAGTGGCGGCCGTCGATTTCCCGTGTCTCCTTCCCTTCCGCCAGCGGCGTGCCGTAGCCGGTGGGGGTAAAGACCGCGCCCAGCCCTGCGCCGGCGGCCTGGATCCGCGCCGCGAGGTTGCCCTGCGGCACCAGCTCAAGCTCCACTTTGCCGCGGCGATAGAGGTCATCAAAAATCTGTGAATCGACCTGGCGCGGGAAGGAGCAGATCATTTTGCGCACTCGGCCAGCCTTCAGCAGCGCCGCGAGCCCCACTTCGCCGTTACCGGCGTTGTTGTTAATGATGGTCAGGTCGCGGGCGCCCTGGTCTATCAGGGCGTCAATCAGAAAGGTCGGCTGGCCGGCAGGACCAAAGCCGCCGATCATAATAGTCGCCCCGTCGTGGATCCCGGCGATGGCCTCGCTCAGCGTCGATACGCTTTTATCAATCATCAGGTCGCTCCATTGATGTGCGGTAATCGCACTTTTATTCGTTGTTCGCACAAAATGTGACCCGCTTAACGATGTCGGTCAAGGGCGATAATCGAAATATGGTGCGATAATCGAACATCGGTTATCTTTAGCGAAAGAATGTGATCGATGGCAAATATGGGGAACAGAAATGGATAAGCATCCAGACGATTTACTGACCGGCGACGGCGATCCGTTTAAGGGCGATCCTAACTTTATGGCCTCGCTGGCGCGCGGCCTGGAGGTCATTCAGGCATTCACGCCGCAGCGGCCCCTGCTGTCTATCTCACAGATCAGTCAGAAGACCGGTATTCCGCGCGCCGCGGTGCGCCGCTGCCTGTATACCCTGAGCAAGCTGGGGTTCGTCTATGCCGAAGACGGTAAAAACTTTCAGCTACGGCCGCGGATCCTGGCCCTCGGTCACGCCTGGCTGGCCTCGACGCCGCTGGCGCGTTCGGCGCAGCCGGTGCTGCGGCATCTGAGCGAAATGCTCAACGAGTCCTGCTCCATCGCCACCCTCGATGGCGACGATATTCTGTATATCGCCCGCGCCTCCAGCTCGCGGATCATGACCATCGACCTCGATATCGGCAGCCGCCTTCCGGCGTGGGCGACCTCGATGGGCCGGGTGCTGCTCAGCCATCAGCCAGAGGAGAAGCTCAACGATATGCTGGCCAGGGTAACCATGATCCGCTATACCCCGCAGACGGTGGACTCGGTGGCGAAGCTGCGCACCGAGCTGAAACGGGTGCATCAACAGGGGTATGCCCTCAACGATCAGGAGCTGGAGATGGGCCTGCGCTCCCTCGCGGTACCGCTGTTTAACGCCCAGGGTCAGGTGCAGGCGGCGCTGAACGTCGGGGTGCATGCGGGCCAGATGTCGGCCCGCGAAATGATCGACCGCGTGCTGCCGGAGCTGCAAAAAGCCGCCCGCGAGCTGACGCTGCTGATGCGCTAACGGCTGCGCTTGGCGTGCTGCTCCCAGGTTTCCTGCTTCGCTTCGGCCGATTTACGCAGCGCGACATAGCAGGCGCCGCTGCCGCCGTGGTGCGGAAGCGCGGCGCAGAAGGCCTGCACCTCCGGCAACTCTTCCAGCCAGCGCGCCAGATAGCTGCGGATGATATTGGCGTGGGACTGATCGTCGCGGCCTTTGCCGTGAACGATCAGCACATTGCGTAACCCCTCTTTCTGCGCCTGCACCATAAAGGCGAAGAGCATCTGCCGGCACTGCTCCACCGGCTGGCGCAGCAGGGAGAGGCTCGCCTGCTGGCCGTATTTCCCCCGCCGCAGCTTATCCAGCACGCCGCTCTGCAGCCCTTCGCGCTTAAACTCCAGCGGCGTGGCGAGCGGTACGATATCGAGATAGCCGGTAGTGAGAAAATTATCCAGTTGCAGGGTGTCGACGCGCTGCGGGGCGCGACTGTTGCGCCCGGGATGCCAGTGCACGTCATTGTTACGTTTCAGGGGCTGGACATCTTCCATGGCGTCAAGAAACAGGGATTTGTCATCAAGGTTCATGGGCTCTCCTCCAGCGGCTGTCGCCAGCTACTATAGCCGCCTCGTGCTCCCCCCTCAATGCGTTTATCCCCGTCTGCTGGCAAAGTGAGCGCGACGGGCGGTTAAGGAAACCATTGTCGACTCTGGCGGCGAAACAGGGTGATCAATGACGCCGTTAGCGGCGTCTGTCGGGTGTCGCGCCGCTGGATCAGAAAATAGGCCGCCGTCGGCAACGCTTCGCGGACGGGGATCATCATCAGCTTGTCCGCCATCAGCGGATCGTTGCCGAGCTCCACCGGCAGGATACTGAGAAAATCGCTTTTCACCACCAGGCTGATGCACGACGAGAAGGTCTCGCACACAATATTCACCTTTGGCGCCAGCCCGGCCTGATTAAACCTGTCCTGCAGCTGTTTAAAGTAGCTGCCGCGCGGCGTCGGCATGGTCCAGTGGTGATCCATCAGCTCCACCAGCGAGGTGGCCTGCGCCGCCGGATGCCCCGCGCGAGCGAACACTGCGAACGGTTTCTCAAACAGTTTTTCAAAGCTGAACTCATGATCATATGGCCCGGGATAGTAGGTATTGATGGTGAAATCCAGCTCTCCCTGGCGCAGCTCATTGATCATCGCCAGCAGCTGGCCCTCCGTGATCCGCACCTTCACCTGAGGATGCTGCTGATGAAAGCGGCAGATCACCGACGGCATCAGCGACCGGGCGACGCTGGCGCCAAGGCCAATATTGATCTGCCCGGCCTGCTCTCCCTGACGCTGCAGCAGTTCATCCTGCGCCGCCCGCAGCTCCTCAAGGATCAGGCTCGCATGTTGATAAAAACTTTCGCCATTGTCAGTCAGCGCCACCCCCTGGCGGCGGCGGACGAACAACTGAGCGGAAAGCCCCTCCTCGAGCTCTTTAATCGCTTTGGTCAAGGCCGGCTGCGAGATCGCCAGCGAGCGGCTGGCGCCGCGAATACTCCCTTCCCGGGCCACCTCGACGAAGGCGCGAATTTGATGAAATTTGATCTGAAAGGCCATGCTTTTGGTGATAACCGTTGTTTATCAGACGCAAGAAAATGACATCTACTGTAATCCATCAAGCTGTGGCAGGTTAAGAGCGTTAAGGCCTGTAGCGTGTCAGTGATAAATAAAAGCTATCACATCGTGAACGCCATCACATTTTTTACTTATGACAGGATAAGCTATGCCGCAACTTGATGAATACCTGCGCCAGCTGGCGCCAGCCATGACCCAATGGCGCCGCGATTTTCACATGCACGCTGAATCCGGCTGGCTGGAGTTTCGCACCGCCAGTAAGGTGGCGGAGATCCTCGACGGGCTCGGCTACCAGCTGGCGCTGGGGCGCGACGTCATCGATGCCGACAGCCGGATGGGGCTGCCGGATGAGGAGACCCTGGCCCAGGCTTTCGAGCGCGCCCGCGAGCAAGGGGCGCCGGAACGCTGGTTGCCGGCGTTTGAAGGCGGGTTCGCCGGCGTGGTGGCGACGCTCGACACCGGACGTCCCGGCCCAACCCTGGCCTTTCGCGTCGACATGGACGCCCTCGACCTCAATGAGCAGCACGATGACAGCCATCGCCCCCATCGCGACCATTTCGCCTCCTGCAACGCCGGCATGATGCACGCCTGCGGCCACGATGGGCATACCGCCATCGGGCTGGGGCTGGCGCATGTGCTCAAGCAGTATGTCGCCCAGCTCAATGGCGTCATTAAACTGATTTTCCAGCCTGCTGAAGAGGGTACCCGCGGCGCCCGCGCGATGGTGGCCGCCGGCGTGGTGGACGAGGTGGACTATTTTACCGCCATCCATATCGGCACCGGCGTCCCGGTCGGCACCGTGGTGTGCGGTGGCGACAACTTTATGGCCACCACCAAATTCGATGTGCAGTTCAGCGGCGTGGCCGCTCATGCCGGCGGCAAGCCTGAAGATGGGCGCAACGCGCTGCTCGCCGCCGCCCAGGCCGCCCTTGCCCTGCACGCCATCCCACCGCACAGCGCCGGCGCTTCGCGGGTCAACGTCGGGGTGATGCAGGCCGGCACCGGACGCAACGTGGTGCCCTCCTCGGCTCTGTTAAAAGTGGAAACCCGCGGCGAAAGCGAAGCCATCAACCAGTATGTTTTTGACCGGGCGCAGCACGTCATCGCCGGGGCCGCGGCGATGTATCAAGCCGGGTACGAGTTACGCATGATGGGGGCCGCCACCGCCAGCGCCCCGTCGCCGGCGTGGGTGGCGTACCTGCGCGAACAGGCCGCGCGGGTGCCCGGCGTGCAGCAGGCGGTGGATCGCATCGCCGCCCCGGCGGGATCGGAAGACGCCACCCTGATGATGGCCCGGGTCCAGGCGCGCGGCGGCCTTGCGTCATACATGATATTCGGCACCGAACTGAGCGCCGGTCATCACAACGAGAAGTTTGACTTCGACGAGAGCGTAATGACGGTCGCGGTCGACACCCTGGCGCGCGTCGCGCTTAACTTTCCCTGGCAGCGGGGGGTGTGATGGACCCGATTTTTCAGTTTGTTGAAGAGGTGATTGAGGCAAGCCGCGAGACCTATTGCGCCATCGCCGATGATATCTGGGACCACCCGGAGACGCGCTTTGAGGAATTCTGGTCCGCCCGGCGGCTGGCGGACGCCCTGGAAGCGGAAGGTTTCCAGCTGACCCGTGATGCTGGCGGGATCCCCAATGCTTTTATCGCCAGCGTCGGCGAGGGCCAACCGGTTATTGCCCTGCTGGGCGAGTTTGACGCCCTGGCGGGTCTCAGCCAACAGGCCCATTGCGCGGAGCCGACATCGTCAACGCCGGGGGGCAACGGTCACGGCTGCGGGCACAATCTGCTCGGGACAGCGGCTTTCGCCGCGGCGGTTGCCGCCAAAAAATGGCTGCAGCAGCACGGCGGCGCGGGCACCCTGCGCTTCTACGGTTGCCCGGGGGAAGAAGGCGGCTCGGGCAAAACGTTCATGGTGCGCGAAGGGCTGTTTGATGACGTCGATGCGGCGCTGACCTGGCATCCGGAGGCCTGGGCCGGGATGTTCAGCACCCGCACTCTCGCCAACATTCAGGCGGCGTGGCGCTTTACCGGCACCGCCGCCCACGCCGCCAATTCGCCGCACCTGGGGCGAAGCGCCCTGGACGCGGTCACCCTGATGACCACCGGCAGTAACTTCCTGAATGAACATATTATCGAAAAGGCGCGGGTTCATTACGCCATTACCGATACCGGCGGCGTCTCGCCCAACGTCGTCCAGGCCCAGGCGGAAGTGCTGTATCTGATCCGCGCCCCGGAGATGGCAGATGTAGAACAGATCTTCGCCCGCATTGAGAAGATTGCCCAGGGGGCCGCGCTAATGACCGAGACCCACGTCAGCTGCCGCTTTGAAAAAGCCTGTTCCAGCTATCTGCCCAACCGCACGCTCGAAGCGGCGATGTATCAGGCGGTAGCGCATTACGGCACGCCGGCATGGAGCGACGACGATCGCGCCTTTGCCGCGGCGATCCGCGCCACTCTCAGCGCCAACGATATCAACAACAGCCTGAACAATATCGCCGGCACCGGCGGCGAGGCGGGGAAAACCTTCGCTCGTCGCCACCGCGATACGCTGCTGATTGATGAGGTGGCGCCGTGGGCGGCCACGGATACGATTCTCGCCGGCTCCACCGACGTCGGCGACGTCAGCTGGAAAGCGCCGGTGGCCCAATGCTTCAGCCCCTGCTTCGCGGTGGGTACCCCGCTGCACAGCTGGCAGCTGGTGAGCCAGGGACGCACCGCCATCGCCCATAAAGGGATGCTGCTGGCGGGGAAAGTCCTCGCGGCGACGGCGATCCGTTTATTCAGCGACCGCGCGCTGCTGGAGGCCAGCCAGCGAGAGCTCAGGCAGGCGCTGGCCGAACATCCTTACCGCTGCCCGATTCCGGCGGAGGTGAGACCGTCGGTTTTACGATAACCATAAGACCAGACCGCTCCTGACAGACGCTGACCGGCATAGCGGCACGCACCGACCATAATAATCGCCGGCAGTACGGGAGCAGGCCTGCCCAACACAACAACGACAACAGAGGAACGCCCATGAGTATGTCATCCATACCGTCGCCTTCCCCCGCCGGAAAGCGCTATGGCTGGGTAGAGAAGATCGGTAATAAGGTCCCGCACCCGTTTTTGCTGTTTATCTATCTTATCGTGGCGCTGATCGCCGCCACGGCGATACTCTCCGCCTTCAACGTCGGGGTGCAAAACCCTGCGGACGGGTCGCGGGTGGTGGTCAAAAACCTGCTCAGCGTGGAAGGGCTGCACTGGTTTTTACCGAACGTGATTAAAAACTTCAGCGGTTTCGCGCCGCTGGGGGCGATCCTCGCCCTGGTGTTGGGCGCCGGCTTTGCCGAGCGGGTGGGCCTGTTGCCCGCGCTGATGGTCAAGATGGCCTCCCACGTTAGCGCCCGTTATGCCAGCTATATGGTGCTATTCATCGCCTTTTTCAGCCATATCTCTTCCGACGCCGCGCTGGTGATCATGCCGCCGCTGGGGGCGCTGATGTTTCTCGCTGTCGGTCGGCATCCGGTCGCCGGCCTGCTGGCGGCGATAGCCGGCGTGGGCTGCGGCTTTACCGCCAATTTACTGATCGTCACCACCGACGTGCTGCTCTCCGGGATCAGCACCGAGGCGGCCAAATCCATCGATGCCTCTCTGCACGTCAGCGTGATCGACAACTGGTACTTTATGGCGACCTCGGTGATCCTCCTGACCCTCGTCGGCGGTTTAATCACTGACAAGCTGGTGGAGCCGAGGCTGGGACAGTGGCAAGGCAGCCGCGACGAAAAGCTGCAAACCCTGACCACTGAGGAGCGTTTCGGCCTGCGCATCGCCGGCGTGGCGACGCTGGCGTTCGTGGCGGTCATCGCCCTGATGGTGGTTCCTGAAAACGGCATTCTTCGCGATCCGGTTCAGCACACGGTGATGCCCTCGCCGTTTATCAAAGGCATCGTGCCGCTGATCATCTTTTTCTTCTTTGTCGTGTCGCTGGCTTACGGCATCGCCACTGGCAAAATTCGCCGTCAGGCCGATCTGCCGCAGTTGATGATTGAGCCGATGAAAGAGATGGCCGGATTTATCGTGATGGTCTTCCCGCTGGCGCAGTTCGTGGCGATGTTCAATCGTAGCCACAAATCAGACACTATAAAATATATATAATAATATCAGTTATATATAAAATTATACTGGATGTCTAGACAGTTATATTTTAGTCTATTTTTACCCGTTTTAACCCATTCTGTTGTTATCAGCACCCCATACAGCACCCCACAGTTGAAGGTTTGGATATGGCTTTCTTCACCATAGAAAAAAGATTACGCAGTGATGGAACTGCCCGTTATCGCTGTACTGTAGCCGTTAAACAAAATGGTAAGTACGTCCACCGGGAGAACAAAACCTTCTCCAAGAACACCCTAGCGAAGTCCTGGGGTGCTAAACGTGTAGCATACATTGAAGAGCATGGTCTCCCAGAGCCAGACAAAGAGATGAAAGAGATCTCTGTTATAACTGTTGGTGACCTGCTTACTCAGTATGAAAACCACCCAAACATAACGCTCGGCGCATCAAAAAGAAGCTCTCTCCGCATCCTTGGCCGTTCCTTTCTGGCAGAAATTACACTTGCGGAGTTGACCGCAAAACATATTATCGAGCACTGCCAGACCCGAAAAGCACAAGGACTTGCGCCATCCACCATATCTCAGGACGTATCGTATTTAAGTGTTGTGCTTGAAGCGGCTAAGCCTCTTTTCGGCGCCCCAGCTAATTTGAACGAATTATCTGACGCTAAAGTTTGGTTGAGAAATATGGGGATCACAGGCCCTTCACAGCGCCGCAGTCGCCGGGCAAGTACTTCTGAGGTTGATCGTCTGTATGAAGTTCTTAAAGTTAAGGCCGAAACTGCATACACCGGGGCGCCATTACATCAAATATTTATGTTTTCCATACTCACATGCATGAGGGTTGGCGAGGTTTGTCGTCTCCTCTGGGATGATGTAGACGAAATTCAACGTTCAGTGATCGTTAGAGACAGGAAGGACCCGAGGAAAAAAATTGGCAACCACATGTTAGTGCCCTTGCTTGGTGATGCCTGGAGGATATTGACGATGCAGCCTCGTGTTGACGACAGGGTATTCCCGTTCAATCCGAAAAGCATAACAGCCATGTATCGGCGCGTTCGTGACGAGTTGGGGATTGAGGATTTGAGGTATCACGATCTACGCCGCGAAGGGGCTAGTCGTCTGTTTGAGGCAGGATTCAGTATTGAAGAGGTCGCGCAGGTCACTGGACATCGTTCACTGAATATATTGTGGCAGGTTTATACTGAGCTATTTCCGAAAACGCTGCATGATAAATTCGATAAATTACAGAAAGAAAAGGCCATTAAGTAGACTGATGGCAGCATCCGGCGCTGTCTAGTCCCGGTGAAAACTACTACTTCAATTACTGAAATAGCAAAGTGTTCACCGGCCCCAACTAAACAACAGCATTGTCCTGGCGAACATCGCAGATAGTAAAAGTCACTACACCGATGACAGTAACATCGTCAAGGGCTTCACCCTCGATCGCTTCTCCATCTTCGGTAATCAGTGACTTTCCTCTCAGCGTGGCAAGCTCCGTCCCGCCGCCGTGCTGGATCAGAACCTGACAACCCTGCTTTGGCTTCAGGGAGATATCCAGTACAATGTAACCACCAGAACGCTCGAAAACTAGCGTGTTTGGACCTACATTGCAGATCGAGTTAACAGACAGACGCTGCTCGACGTAGTCTGACGCCGGCGAAGGAAAGCCCATCAGATGACCCTCCCCATGTCGGCCATCATCCACAGCCTGTTTTCGTTATGGTCCGGCGTCTTATCGACAAAATACGTCTGCTCGCGAGCGATCCAGGAATTCGCCTCCACCTCGGAAAAGTGGATGCCACGCCGGCGCAGCGCGGTAACGAAGTCGCGGGTGTGAAGGTACTGGAACCCCTTGGAACTGCGCAAAATGGACTCGCGAAAAGCCGCTGCGATGTCTGACTGACGGTGCATGATCTGCCTCCGATAAACACTGTTTTTATATACAGTAGTTTTTATAGGCCAGCAGATCAATGCTGGTAATCCCTATCAATCACCACAACAGGAATCGACTTATGAGAAGCGGGAACCGATCGAGGAAGAGTCTGCCGCGAGAATTTGTGCAGTTGTCAGTGTGGTTGCCGTCGGGTCATCTTTGCGGGCACGATAGAAACTACCAGCCCAGGAAAGCGGGAACACAGACGAAGTGCCGATATATTTCTGCGTTGGTGCATCTGGCACGGTTGTAGCCACAGCCGCATAACCCGACGCATACGCCACCACACCATCGATATACACTGTTAACTGCTGTTGTGTGCCATCGCTACTCAGTTGTAGCTCAAAAGCAACCTGGTGAAGCGCGTTGTCATAAATGGACGCCAGCGCTGAGGCCAGGCCGCTGTAGTTTTTACCGCGCGCATGAACGCTAATTGACGCCGGAGCCGCGTCAGTTGCTGGGTTGCATATCAGCGTCAGCATAGACTTAGATACATCGTTAATCGTTGTAGTTGAGAAACTCAGCGTTTGGTTATTTCCGCTGGATACCGTCCCCGCACCACGATTGGACATTTTCAGCCATACCGTTACGAGCCAGTGAGTATCTGACGGCTGTGGTGCTATAGCGTCCGGGAG